>JBKQSS010000056.1:0-262241 GCA_052143535.1 Myxococcaceae bacterium
TTCGATGGCGTTCGGACTCGCTCTTGTCCTAGTTCCGGCGGAGCTGCTCGCGGCATATGGCGTGACGTTGACGCCGGGGACCGCTGTCGTCGCGCGGCTCTTCGGCTCCGCGTTGGTGGGATATGGCGTCGTGGGCTGGCTCGCGCGTACTGCGGCTCCTTCGGAAGCATTAAGGGCCATTGTTCTTGGCTACTTTTTCGGCAGCACTGTCGGTTGCGTAGTTGCATTGCACGGCGTCTTGTCCGGCGCGACCAACGCACTCGGCTGGTCGACCCTGGCGATTTACGCGCTTTTCGCTGTGGGCTTCGGAGTCTTCCACTTCAGGAAAGCGGCCGTGGCGCGGGCTTGACTCAGGACAGGCGCCATCGACAACCCGCAAGGAAGCTGCCAAGCCGGCAGAACTTGCCAAATAGTGTGTTCGTGACCCGAGTGCTGCGCTGAGAGATGGTTGCAAGGGCCACTTGCCGCAGCACTACCTACAATGCTCTGGGTGTTCAGACTGTTGTGTGTCCTTGCGGGTCTCGGCGCGATGGATTGCAGCTCGTCGCCGCAAATTCCTAATTGCCCCGACGGTGGGTACTGCACGCTGCTAAATGGCCTTCCGTGGACCTCCGGCAGCTATACCTGTACACCTGCCCCGATTCGCTGCAATTGCAGCATGGCTTGCAACGGCCCCGACCCGTGCCCGCTGACCTGTCCAGATGCGGGCACCCAGAACGTCTGCCCACAGGGCCTCGTCTGCGCGGCCGACGAGACGCGGTACTGCCAACCCCCAACCCTATTGCGACCCGTCATCTTTAGACTGCCCTGTCGTTCCTGCTCCTCCTCCCGTATGCGTGACGCCCTAACCAGGCTGATCAAGCAGCCGGGGCCGTAGCAATGCTGCGCTCGTCTGCAGGGAAGTGATGAAGCTGGAACTACGGCAGCGGCCAGCCTTCGGGTGGAACATGACGGCTAGGCGCTCAGCTGTCCCACCCAGGCGACGGCGGCTCAGGGCTCGAATTGCCCCACGTCCTGTTGAGGAGACCACAGGTCCCAGCAGTTGACTTCGCGGAGGTGCAAACAACCGATAACAGCGGGGACAACGAAACCGGTCAATACCGATGCCACCCGAGCCCGAGCCCACGAACAACACCACCCAACAAAGGAGGGGCACAGTGTGAGCGGTGCCGGTCAAATGCCAAATGAGAACATTGAGGGGTACCCAACCCAACAAAGAGGCGGCGAATACCGCGACCCAAATCCGCCGACGACGCCAGGCGCCGACTTAGGGCCAGGTCTGAGGGCTGGCTGGGGCGCTCATCGCCTTCACTATCGGCCGCTGAGCTCGTTCCGGCCAGCCGCCTTCCGCGCGCCGGAAACTCCGGCGGGACGCGGCGGGCTACCGTTATGGTGAACGTCAGTTTTCGAGCTTGCCTCGGCGCAACCAGATTGTCAGTGCGCGTTGAGGAGGGTGGACGCTCCCCTCTAGCGGCCTGCGCAGCGGCAGACGCCGCCGGTCAGTGGCCTCGGCGATGTTTTTTGACGGCACTGCGAAGGCGGCGTACAGCCACCCCCATCCTAGGGCTATCCCACCGACATCCGCTCTCTGGTGCGGCCTACTTCACCTTGCGCGCCGCGCGCGCAAGGGGCTGGCCCCGTTGCAGGCTCCAAAGTGCGCGCGCAGAGAGGATGACGGCGAAGATCGCGGTAACGCCGAGCGCGATGAGTGTCCAGACGAAGAAAAATCCTCCGCTGGACTTGGCGATCTCGCCGACTCCCGCCCCTCTCATGTGGACGACGGGAACGACTGACCCAAGGAGCGACCCGAGGAGGATGATGACGTACCCCGATCGCCGTTCGGCGAGCACCAGCGTTCCGTACAGCCAGACGACCAGAACGAGCACCCCAACCATGTTTGAGACCCCTCCCGGCTCCATCCCGCGGACGACGTCGTCCGTCAGGTGAGAGGTCATCAGGAGGATCGAGAGCAGAGACGCGATGGTTAACATAACGTTGGGTTTCATTTGATAGTCTCTTTGTTAGACTTGTGTGTATCTCTCAGTGAGGCACATGACCGCGACCTGCTCCCCAGAACAGTACGCCTCAAACATAACTCCTCCGCCCATCGGCCTGATCCGATCTTGCGGACAGTCGCCATCCGGCTTTCTACGGGGCGGGGATTCTTTAGTGTCGACCATCCGGGGGCCACGGAACCGACTGCGGCGGTGACGCGGTCCGTACCTGTACGTCAACCGCGATGACGGTGTACCGGTAGGACTCGCTGGTCGGTGCGGTGAACGCGCGAAGACCATAGAGCAATTGGGCGAACGCGAGCGCTCATCGCGGTCGCAACAGCACTCCCACCTGAGCGCCCGTTCAAACAGGCCAACCGCGTCCCTTCCAAGTCCGCGACGTTCCGTCGAGCGCATAGCGAATAGATAGCGAATGCCGCCCGAGAAACGCGCCGACGTTAGTACGCCTGCACCTTGCCCATCCGAGGCGGCTTCACGGGGGCTGCGACGCCGTAAATGACGGTGATGCCCGACCCGCCGCCCTGCGTCGAGGTGGCTCGGACTGGGTCAGTGGCCGTCGTCGCTTCGAGAAGGTTCCAGTTGTTCGCGGCCCAGATGTTACCGGCCGGGTCAACGGAAACATCCGTAACCATCTGGATGCTCCCCCCCGTAAACACGTGAATGACATCGCCAGTCTTAGTGCCAGCAGCATGGCCCTTGGTGCCGTCCCCGGCCATCAACGTGACGCAACGACCCCACATGTTGCCAACCCAAACGTCATCATTTCCATCCACGTTTAGGCCCCAAGGGATGTTGATTGCCTCGCCCGAAAAGCCCAGCGGCGCTGGTTGGGTGCCATCCGGGCGAATCATGTTGACCGCACCGGTAGGCCGCGCCGGTGGCCCCATGACGTATTTGAACATGGCCGCAGTAACCAGCTTGAATTGCTCCATGATTGAGATTCCATCGGGAAGCTGCGGCTGCGGAGTCTTCAAGTCCATGTTGCTCACCACCCAAACATTCTCTTTCGAGTCCAAGGCGAGGGCGCGGACACCAATCCCGGCCCGGAAGCTCTCCACCTTTGTAGGGTCTTTGGCAGGGAACCGGACAACCGAGTCCGACGAGGAGTTGGCGACCCAGACGCGATTCTGAGAGTCGATGACGATGTCGAAGGGCGACTTCAGCCCGGCGACCTTGACGATGCGCCCGTCCTTGATTCGTCCCCCAGGAAAGAACAGCAACTGATTGTCTGAGCCATCGGCAATCCAGACATCGCCGTTAGTAGCCACCCCGATGCCCATCAGACCGAGGAATTTCTCCTTGAACGGAAAATCGGCTTCCGTAGCGACTGGCTTGCCGTTGAAATCCATGACGAGAATCTTGCCGTTGAAGCTGCTAATCCAGACGCGGTCCTTCGTAACGGCAGTGCCCCAGCCGACGCCGTCAATGCCCATCCCGGTGAAGCCGGTGATGGGCGGGGAGAGAGCGACTCCATTGGGGGTGAACTTCCCTACCCCGCCGCCGATGCTTTTATTGACGCCGGACTGCGAGCCGGCCATCCAGTTCATTCCGGTCCAGAGGTTACCCTCCGCATCAAACATCAACCGTCCGCTGGAGTACGTGCCGCCTCCCGCGAAGGCTAGCGAGAGCATGAAGTCGTCGGGGACGTAGGCAAGGTATGGCACGAAGGGGGCCGCACGCCGGGAGCCATCCTTCGGCTGCGGGTAAGCTTCATCGAACAACGCATAGACCGCCTTCGGGTTTGCCCAGGGCGTGCGGGCAATGCTGGCCATCGCCTCGATGGTGTCTTTCGGTGTCGTGCCGTCCGTCAGGGCGGCGGCGTTCAGGAATCGGGCGCGCCAGTCGTCGCTGGCAGCAATGGCGAAGAAAGAGATGAGCGAGCCGAGTGTGTCCAAAGTCGCAAGCGTCGTGGTCTGGGTGCTGTTGAGGGGGTCCAGCAGGGCCTTGCCCCATCTCCCTGTGGAGGGCTCCACAAGGTTCGGCACGTTCCCGGCAGCGATGCGAAGGCCAAGGGGATTACCGGATAGCCCGCCTCCCTTGATGAACTGGGCGGCGGTGAATGCCGAGGCCACGGTCGTTAGCTCGTTGATGGTGACTGTTTTCAGCACCGGGCTTCCGAGCAGGACCATCAACGCGATGGCCGGGTTATCGCCAACTGCCTTGCTTGCCTTGGGCTGGCCGCCCTTGGCGACCACCACGAGCACACTGTCTTTGCCCGGAGCGGTGATTGCCCGAAACTCAAACCGTCCGTCCGCGGCCGTCTTGGTTTGGGCGACTTGCTTGGGTTCGCCGGCGCTAGCGGTCCACACCGTGACGGTGGCTTTGGCAACGGGAGCGCCACCGACGAGAACCTGACCCTTCAGGGAGTCGGCAGCGAAGGTCGGTCCGGCGAGCAAGAGGCTGCCCGCAAAAAGCAGCGACCCCACACAGGTGAGTACGTTCGTGCGGCTTCCAAGCATGGACTGGGCTCCTTTGCAGGTCGCAGCGAGAGCCGAGACCGTCCTGGCTGCTTCACCAAGGGCACGAAGGGTGGTCAAGCGGAATCGCCACGACCAGGTGCGAGACGAAGAACGACCGATGAGAACGGCTTCTCCTTCGGAACGAAGGCATGCGCTCATCGCAGCCCCGTCAGCACCTCCCACCGGCACGACCGTTCAGCGCGGGCCAAGCGCGTCCCGCGCAAGTCCGCGACGTTCCGTTGAGCGCATAGCGAAACAGATGGCGAATGCCACGCGAAAAACACTCTGACCCGGATGCAGAGTATGCCTCGAAAATGTGCTCGCCACCCGAGCGACTCCGAAGCAGACTGCGCTCGCCGGAACGACGCACTGGGTATGCCCCGGCAGCACCAATAATCGTGGAGGAGTCGTGACTCTAAAGACGCTCTCAACCCTCGGCTTGGCGGCGTTGACCACAGCGCTGTTTTCCTGCGGCCAAAAGGCCGAAGACAAGGTTGTCAACGCGGAGGCCGCTGCGATGGACAAGGCCCGCTCGGACGCGAAGGCCGCCGAGGACTTGGTGAAGACGAAGGAGGCTCAAGAGACAGGCATCGACGCCTACATCTACGCCTACCCTCTCGTGACGATGGAACTAACGCGGCGGCAATTCACGAACGTGCAACAGGCCGACGCCGCGCATGCGCCGATGGGCCAGTTCCTGAAGTTGCGCACCTACCCGGCTGTGGACAATCACGCCGTTACGGCTCCCAACGCGGACACGCTGTACACGACGGTGTGGCTGGACGTGTCCAAGGAACCCTGGGTGGTCAGCGCACCTGACATGCAAGGCCGCTTTTTCCTCCTCCCGATGTTGGACGGTTGGACGACGGTTTTCGCAGACCCTGGCCAGCGCACGACCGGTACTCACGCGCAGACGTTTGCCGTAACCGGACCAGGTTGGAGCGGGACGCTTCCGCCCGGCGTCACCGAATACAAGTCAGCCACTGGCATGGTGTGGCTGTTGGGCCGGATTTACTGCACTGGCACGCCCGCGGATTACACGGCAGTCCATGCGTTGCAGGACAAGATGACCGCCCTACCCCTCTCGGCATTCGGCAAACCGTACACGCCGCCGCCAGGCACTGTGGACCCCAGCGTGGACATGAAGACTGCGGTCCGCGAGCAGGTAAGCGCCTTGGACGCACCCTCGTATTTCAAGCTGTTCGCCCAGCTGCTGAGGACCAATCCGCCGACGGCGGATGATGCGCCCATGGTTGCGAAGCTCGCGAAAATCGGCATCGTGCCCGGGCAGGACTTTGACGCCTCCAAGCTCGACCCTGCCGTGGCCAAAGGGTTGGCAGGCGTTCCGAAGCCAGCGCAGGACAAAATCATGGCCTGGATGAAGGAGGGCATTCTCGCGGGCGATGTGAAGCTCACGGACGGTTGGCTCTTTACGACCAAGACAGGCACTTACGGTACCGGCTACCGCCAGCGTGCGCTCATTACCGCCATAGGTCTTGGCGCAAACCGGCCACAGGATGCCGTTTACCCCACGTCCGAAGGCCCTGACATCCTCACGAAGTACAACGGCGCAAACAAGTACGTCATGCACTTCAAGAAGGGCGAGATGCCGCCCGTTGCCGGCTTCTGGTCACTGACGATGTACGATGCGAGCTACTTCTTCGTCCCGAATGCAATCAACCGGTACACGGTGAGCCAGCGCAATAAGCTGAAGGCCAATCCTGACGGCTCGGTCGACCTCTACATCCAGAACGAGGCACCCGGGAAAGCTAAAGAGGAGAACTGGCTGCCCGCGCCAAAGGACGCCTTCATCCTCATGCTGAGGCTTTATTGGCCGAAGGAGAAACCGCCATCGCTCCTCGACGGCACGTGGAGCATTCCGCGGGTTAACGAGGCTGGCTGAGGGCCTTAGTCACCACTCGTAGGCCGTCTTCGAGCACAGCTCCGGCTACACCGCCGTTCAGTGCGGGCCAGTCACGTCCCGCGCAAGTCCGCGACGTTCCGTCGAGCCTAACTAAACTAACTGACTTCATTGTGGAGGCGGCGGGAATCGAACCCGCGTCCGGAAGCCTTCAACCCACCGACCCTACGTGCGTAGTCCGTGTTGCTAGCGTCGGGCCGCGTCCGAACACGGACAACCTCGCGCAGCCCCAGCCCGGAAAATCTCGCCGAACCTCGCCCGGGCAGCGAGGTTCAGCCAGCCCGCATTCTGACGGCCCATCCCCGGCCCACGGGCCGAGACCGGGGGGACCGCGCACTAGGGCTGTTTAAGCAGCCAGCGCGAGCTCAACGTTGTCGTTGGCTTTTGTGTTGTTGCCCTGGTGATTTACGAGTGACAGGCCCACTCGGCACGCGTCGGAGGGCGTCATTGCCCCCGTCGAAACCAGGGCGCCCCCGGTTCAACCTGCCTACCCTAACCTCTTTTGGTGTCTGGTCAACGGTCCATAACCACCCAGGGAGAAAGGGCTTCTTGGCGCCCCCAACGCTTCCGCTGTAAGCCATGGAGCTTCACGGAAGGGGACGCTTGACCCACGTCGGCAGAGCCGCCGCGTTTGCAGCCCTCGTCTTGCTCGCCGCAATGCCGGCGCGGGCGCAGTCGAACATCGACTCGCGTGGCATCGAGCTCGTCCCCAACCAGCCGAGCCCGTTTGCGCGGAGCGCCATAACTCTGGACGGCGCGCTGGCGGCACCTGTCGGCACGCTTCGCGGCGAGGGACTTGTCGACACGAATTCCCAAATTCTCTCCCTCAGTCTCGGGGACCAAAAACTCGGGAACCTCGTTCCCTACCGAGTCGACGTGCATCTCATCTTCTCCTGGACGCCGCTCTCCTTCCTGGAGGTAGCCGCCGACCTGCCCTTTACACTCGTCCAGGGAAGCAACTTCGGCGAGCTCGACGCCGCCGGCCTCGACGTCCCCGGCATCAACACCGCCGGCCTCAACGACTTGCGCATTCTTCCCCGCGTTTTCCTCCTCAACGCAGAGAAGGCGCCCTTCGGGGCAGCACTCTCTTTGGAGACGAGGTTTCCAACGGGCAACACCCAGAGCTTCATGGGGGCCAACACCGTGGTTTTCGCACCGCGCCTGGCTTTAGAGCGGGCCTTGGGACCGGTGCGGATGCTCCTCAACGCGGGACTCGTCCTCCAAGGCGCCGGCCAATTCATCAACCTCTACGTCCAGGACCAGCTGATGTTGGGCGGCGGACTCATTTTCCAATTCAACGACTTCGGGGCGTTTCACGAGTTTCAGCTGATGGCGGAGACGGTGACGTACACCCCCCTGCAGACGCCCTTCACCTCCACCACCTCGACGCCAACCCCCTGGGAGGTTCTGGTCGGCGTCCGAACTCGCATCGGGAAAATGTTTGGGGCCGAGCTCGACTTTGGCCGGGGAGTGACGAGCAGCCCCGGCTACGGGCGCGAGGCGTTTCGAGTTATCGCCGCCTTTCGCGTCGACGTCGAACCGCAGCCGAAGGCAGCGGTTCCTGCCCCGCCATCAGACCGCGACCACGACGGGATTCCGGACGAGCTGGACAAGTGCCCCGACGAGCCCGGCCCGAAGGAGAATGATGGTTGCCCGGACGTGGACACCGACGGCGACGGCGTCCCGGACCGCCTCGACGCCTGCCCACGGGAACCGGGCTCACGGGAGATGGACGGCTGTCCCGACCGCGACGGCGACCAGATTCCGGACCGCGAGGACAAGTGCCCGGACGAGCCGGGCCCCGCCGAGAATGACGGGTGCCCGGTGGTGGGCGAGCCGCTGGTTCAGCTCGAAACCAAGCAAATTCGCATTCGCGGCAGCGTTCTCTTCGACACCGGCATGGCCACCATCCTCTCCCAGTCCTACCCGTTGCTCGACGAGGTGGTGCAGGTGCTGAAGGACAACCCCACCATCGGCCCGGTGCGCATTGAGGGCAACACCGACAGCCGCGGGGGGCGCGAATACAACCTCGACCTCTCCGAGCGCCGAGCCCGGGCTGTCCTGGACTACTTGGTGAAGCACGGCATCAAGCGCAGCCGCCTGCGGACCATCGGCTATGGCTTCGACCATCCGGTGGCCACCAACGAGACCGCCCTCGGCCGCGCCAAAAATCGCCGGGTCGAGTTCCGCCTTTTGGGGCCGGACGGCCAAGAGCTTCAGGACACCCCGCTTCCGCCGGCTGGCAAGGCGCCGGCGCCCGCTTCGCCCAAGGCCCCCGAGCCGGCGCCCTTTCCGAGCCCTCCAGCCAAGACGCCCTGAGGCGTCTCGTGTTTTAGGACTCGTGCAGCGCCGCTTCGATGCGGGAGCGCCATTCGCGCTCGGAGGCAGAACCAATGTAGGTGGCGACCACTTTGCCGCTTCTATCGATGATGACCATGGTGGGCAAAGCACGCACGCCGAAGGCATTGGCCGAGGCGTCATCGCCGATGGCGGCATACGGCGCCAGGCCCGGCACCTGCTTGTCGATGAAGACGCCCACCTCCACCAGCGCACGGTCCGGGTCATCGAGGCTGGGTGCGACGAAGGCCACCCCGCGGTGCTCGTACTCCTGGGCGAGCTTCACCAGCACCGGCATCTCCTCGACGCAAGGCCCACAGAAGGTGCCCCAGAAGTCGAGCAGCACCACCTTGCCGTGCAGCGAGGCGAGGGCGAGGGTGCCTCCCCCGAAGCGCTGGAAGCCGACGGCCGGGGCCTGTCGCCCAGCGGTGTGGGGGCGGAGCCGCCGGGCCTCTCCAATTCCCGCCCACAGCGCCCCGAGGATGCCTACCCCCACGAGGAGGGTGACGAGCAGCCGGCCGAAGCTGTTTGGGGCGGGCGCTGAGTCACCGGGCGGAGAGCTATCCATACTGGGGCCGCTCACCTAGCGGGCGCGCTTCTGGGCGTCCACGCTTTTCAGCAGCTGGGCCAGCACCTGTACCACCTTACGCAAAAGCCCGTCGGCGCGTGGATGGTGTGGAAGCCAAGCAAGCAGTCCGGGCGCTGAGCGGTAGTAGCCGCGCACGAGCCACCGTCCGGCCAGGGACTGCACCAGGACATCGTCTCGGAAGGCGCGGAAGCGGTGCAATTCGGGCGCCCCGGCGCCGTAGACGTGGGTTACGAGGTAACAGGGGCCGCTGCGCGTCACCCACAGCGTGCGCCCAGTGGAGAGGTTGGTGACGCCGCGCAGCTCGCGCTCGACGGTATAGAGGAAGGCCAGGAGGTCCCCCCGCACCACCGCGAGAAGCTCCGTCCCGTCGTCCTCGAATTCCACGCGCGAGAGGCCGCCGCCGAGGGCCTCGACGCGAAATCCATAGCGGCGGCCGCCCGAAGTCCGTTCCGCGCTCAGTTCCCTCGCCTCGGCGAGGTAGGCGACGTAGGGCTGACCGCAGCGCGGACAGGTCCGCCGCTGGACGGCGTAGGTCGGCGACAGCTGGACTTCCTCCACCCGGCGGCAGGCCCACTGGGGGCAGGCCAGTCGCACCCGCAGCGAGGGGGCCGGTCGTGGGTCGAAGCGCGAGGCCCCGGTACCGGCGTCCCACACCGGGAGCGCCACTTCCTCCTCGCGGACGAAGGCCCGGCGTGCGGCCCGGGCCTTGCGTTCGAGGGCGGAAGCACGGGCCCAGGCTGCCTCGGCCCGCTCGAGCTGCCCCTCAGTGACGAGGCACAGGGACTCAAGGTGAGCCTCCAGGGCCTGCGTCAGCGTGGTGTCCCCAGCCGAGGCCACGCCTGCCTGAAGCAGCGCCCAGCCCCGGGCCAGAAGGCCCTCGCCGTCCGGCAGCAGAGCGGCCGCCCGGGCCCGCGATGGGTCCTGCGCCCGGCGGTACAGGGGCGGCTCCGGCACGCGGGCTACCCATTCGGCGCAGTCCGCCCGGTAACGCTCGAGCGCCGCGTCACCAGCGGGCGGCGGCCCCAGCGCCCGGGAACGGGCCAATACCGAGGTGAAGAGCTCCTGGGGCTGCACGGGCCTTCCATAGCGGCTTGCCCCTCGCGCTGTCACCCCGCAACCCCTTGGGGAAACTTGTGTAAGCCTTGGGAGTCAGTGTAGGTTTATGTCGGAGGATTGGGCATGGGACTCCTGCGAAAGCTTGGCTGGGCAGTCGCCCTGGTGGCGCTGGGCGCGGTGCTGGCCACGGCCCAGGTGGAGGGGAAAACCCCGCTGCAGCACCTTGGGGCGGCCCTGGCGGGCCCGGTGTGGCACGGCCTCCAGGCCGGCGTCGCGGCGGCATACGAGCGGGCCAAAGTGTTGCTGGCCAGTCAGCCCGTCGAGCACCATTCGCCCGAAGACCGGGACGCACTCAATAAACTCATCGCCAAACGGGCTGCGCCGTAAGGTTGTAGGGCCCGGGCCTCGGGGCCCCTTCGCCGGTGGGGGCCTGTCCAACTCACGTCTGCGCTTCGCCGGTGACGGCGCGAGCCAGCTGCTTGAAGGCGGCGGCCCACAACTCTGCTTCGCGCTGTGCCAAGCCACCGCGCTCCAGCGTGCGCAGCATTTCCTCAAGCACTACCTCTGGGTTTTGGGCGTTGAGCGCGTCTGCTGCCAGCAGCGCGCGGCGCATGCGCGAGCGCAGGACTTCCACAAGGGCGCGGGAGGCCCCGGGCTCGGCCGCGCTGGCGGCGACGGCGGCTCCATCGGCCCGCGCCACCAGGTACAGCAGCACGGCGGCCGAGGCGGCGAGATTCATCGAGGGTTGGACGTCGCCGGTCGGGATGACGACGACGTCCTGGCACAGAGCAAGCTCAGCGTCGGAGAGGCCGCGGCGCTCGCCACCCAGCACCAGCGCCACCGGGCCGCGGGTGGCGGCGGCGCACAGCCGGGCCACGCCTGTCTCGGGGCCAATGCTGGCGCGCCGCTCGAGCTCGCGGCGCGAGGACGTCCCGAGCACGTACACGCAGCTGGCCAGCGCCTGCGGTAGCTCGGGCACTACCTGCAGGGCCCCAAGGACGTGCCCAGCGCGCACCCCCAATTTGCCGGCCTGGGCGAAGTCCACCGTCTCGGGCGCCGAGAGCCACAGGCCGGTGACGTCGAAGTTGGCCATGACGCGCGCCACCGCCCCAAGGTTGTCCGGCGATTGGACTTGGTGGAGCACCACCCGGAGTGCGGCACGAAGCGACATGGTGTGTCGAGCATGGAGCGGCTCGCCTACAGCGACTTTACTTTCCCCTTGAGGGGACGGGTTGGTACATTGAGGCGTTCCGACGCAATGCGCTTCCGCCTCTACAGCCTCGCCCTTCTGGGGCTTACCGCCGCCTGTGGCGACGTCTCTTTGCCGGTGCACGCGCAGACGGCGCGGGCGGCCCTTCTTCAGAGTCCGGAGCAAGTCGAGCTGCTGCCGCTGACGGCGCGCCAGGAGCTCATCCGAGCAGTGGTGCGCGAGAGTACACAGGAGCAAGCCGGGGCGGCCGACGGGGCGCTGGCGCTGTTTCCCTTCGTCCAGAATGGCGAGCTGCGCGCGGCGCCAGCCCTGGAGGGCCGCGGTGACTTGTTTGAGGTGCCCGATGCCGGCGAGCCGGCCGCCCTCGTCTTCGAGGGGGACTGGTCCCAGGAGCGGCGCGACAGCCTCCAGGGGTTGTCCGAGCAGGAAGCCGCCGAGCTGGTGGCGCGCTCGCTCGTGGCGCGCTGGAACCTCCACCCGCGCATGGCCTTGCGGGTGAACCGCGCAGACGGCGTGCCCTATGCCGCGGCCTACGCCGACGGGGTGCTCCGACTGAACCCGGTGCTCTTGTACCTGGTCGCCTCGGACGTCCGCTAGTGGCCCCCAAAGGGGTGCCCCCCTTGGCCTGACCGAGCCGGAACGAGCGTGGTAGGAGGGCCTTCATGTCCGACACGGCCCTCCGCGCCCAGCTCGACTTCACCCTCTCCGAGACACACCTCGACGCGCTGGGAGAGCGCTACCGGGGCAAAGTGCGGGACGTCTACCGGAAGGGCGACCGCCTCTTCCTTGTCGCCACGGACCGTCTATCCGCCTTCGACAAGGTGCTCACCACCGTCCCCTTCAAGGGGGAAGTGCTCAACCGGCTGGCGCAATTCTGGTTTGAGAAGACGGCCGGCATTGCCAAAAACCACCTCCTGGATGTCCCGGACGCCAACGTCACCGTGGCGCGGGCCACCCAGCCGTTCCCCATTGAAGTCGTCGTCCGCGGCTACCTCACCGGCAGCCTGTGGAGGGATGTGGAGAAGGGTGAGCACCGCCTCTACGGCGTGCCCATCCCCCAAGGCATGGCCAAGGACGCGGCCTTCCCGACTCCCATCCTCACCCCCTCCACCAAAGCCGCGCCGGGGGAGCACGACGCGCCCTTGAGCGAAGCGGACGTTGTGGCGCGCGGGCTGGCCACCGCCAAGGAGTGGGGCGCCATCCGCGAGGCAGCGCTGGCCCTCTTCCAGGAGGGGCAGGCCTGGTCCCGAAGCCGCGGGCTGTTGCTGGTGGACACCAAGTACGAATTCGGAAAAGTGGGCCCCACCCTCTACCTCATCGACGAGATTCACACCCCGGACAGCTCCCGCTACTGGCGGGCCTCCGAGTATGAGACGCGACTTCGGGCCGGGCAGGACCAGGCCATGCTGGACAAGGAGACTGTCCGCCAGTGGCTCATCCGCGAGAAGGGCTTCTCCGGACATGGGCCGCTGCCCGTCATCCCTGAGGACATCCGCCTCAGGACGGCGGAAACCTACCTCGACGCTTACCGGGAGATTACCGGCGCCGCGCTTCCTTTGGTGGTGGGCGACGTGGCCGAGCGCATCCGCAAAAACCTCACCACCCATGGGTACCTCTAGGCCGAGGCGTGGGTCAGCGCGGCCGGCCGAGTCCGAGGGGACACCGGAGGGAGGCCCTTCTTCTAGGCCCCCAGGGGCTCCGTCGAATGCACCGCGAGTAATTCCAAAAACTTGCGAGTTGGCGCGCCCCCTGCATCGTAGCGTCTACGTGCGCGGCGTCATCACCAACCGAGAAGTCCTGCAGAACCTCGGACTCATCTACCGCGAGTTTGGCGTCGGCTGCCTGGCCCGGTGCCTGTGGGTGGTGGTGACGCGCAAGTCGACCACTTTCCTCGAGGTGGTGCTCCCGCACCGCTGAGGTAACCGGCGGCTGGGGCTGTCCGTCACTCCCGCTAGCTGTGGCCAAACACCCGCTGGAAAATCTCATCCACGTGGCGCAGGTGGTACTCGGGTGAGAAGCAGGCCTCAACGTCCTGCCGGGACAGCACCCGCGTCAGTTCGGGGTCCGCCAAGAGGGCCGTCTTGAAGTCCACCCCTTCCTCGTACGTCCGCATGGCATTGCGCTGCACCAGGACGTAGGCCTTCTGGCGGTCGACGCCGCGGCGGGCTAGCTCGAGCAGCAGGCGCTGGCTATTCACCACCCCGCCCAGCAATTCGAGGTTGGACAACATGCGCTCCGGGTAGACGCGCAGCGCGTCCATCAGCCCAGTGAAGCGGTGAAGCATGAAGTCGAGCACGGTGGTGGCGTCGGGGCCCACCATCCGTTCCACGGACGAGTGTGAAATGTCCCGCTCGTGCCAGAGCGAGACGTTTTCCAGCGCAGCCACCGAGTAGCCGCGCAGCATCCGCGCCAGGCCGCTGAGGTTTTCAGAGAGGATGGGGTTGCGCTTGTGGGGCATCGACGAGCTGCCCTTCTGCCCGGGCGTGAAGGGCTCCTCCACCTCGCGCACCTCGGTCCGCTGCAGGTGGCGGATTTCCGTGGCGAACTTCTCTAGGGAGCTGCCGAGCAGCGCCAGCACCTGGAAGTACTCGGCGTGGCGGTCGCGCTGGATAATTTGGCTCGACGCCGGTGCTGGCTCGAGTCCCAGCACCAGGCAAGCGTGCTCCTCCACCTCTGGGGGAAGGTGGGCAAACGTCCCCACCGAGCCCGAAAGCTTCCCCACGGCGATGGTCTTCCGGGCATGCACCAGTCGCTCCCGGCCCCGCCGCAGCTCGTCGTACCAAAGCGCAAGCTTGTGGCCGAACGACATCGGCTCGGCGTGGATGCCGTGGCTGCGCCCCATCATCGGCGTGCGCTTGTGCTCGAAGGCACGGCGCTCGACCGCGCCCATCGCCCCCTCCACCCCTTGCAGCAAGAGGTCCGCCGCGTCTCGCAGCACCATCCCGAGTGCCGTGTCCAAAACGTCCGAGGACGTCATTCCGAAGTGGAGCCAGCGGGCCGAGGGCCCGATGCGCTCCTCGAGGAAGGTGAGGAAGGCGATGACGTCATGGCGAGTGACTCGCTCAATCTCCTCGAGGCGGCGCACGTCCCCGTCGTCGAAGTCCCCGGCCCGGGCGCGACACTCCACCAGCACCTCAGCCGGGGCGATGCCGGCGCGCACCATGCCCTCCAGGGCGGCAAGCTCGACGTCACGCCAGCGGCGCAGGCGAGCCGGCGCACTCCACAGAGAGGCCATTTCCGGGCGGCTGTAGCGGGAAAGCATGCTTTCACGCTGTCCTAACGCGATAGGCGCCCGGACGACAGCGGCTTCAGTGCACTCTGGACAACAGGGCGGCGGCCAGCCCGCCGATGAGGAAGGCCAGCGCCACCACGGCGGCGAATTGAAAGCGCCTCTTTTGCCAGGGCCTTTGTCTCGGCGGCTGCACCGGGGTCGCCTGGGGTGCGGCCACCACCCGGCGCGGCCGGCCGGAGACGGCTGGGGCTGGCGCGGTCGGCTCCTCGGCGGCGGACATGAGGGCCAGCCGCTCACGCGAGGCGCGTTGCTCGGTGACGGCTTGGGCGGCCTTGGCGGCCGGTGCGGCGTCGGACTCGGGGGCAGCCAGTCGGCCAGCCTCCTCGGCGCGCACCTCGGACACCAGCTCGGCCAGCGCGGCGCCCGGGCTCCACATGCCCCCTCGGTGGCCGCGCTCGTCCGGCGAGGCAGCCTTCGGGGACGGGGCGTCCCGGGCGGCGGCAGCCGGGAGCAGCCGCGCCGCCGGCTCCACTCGGTGTGGGGCCGCCAGGGGCGCGGGCGTCATGACGGGGCGCACCGCGGAAGGCCCGGGCACCTGCACGTGCGGCGCTGGCGCCACCACCGGCGGCGGGGGGAGGCCCTCAACCGACGACGCGCTGAGGCCCCGCTCGCGGTGCGGGCCGCCCAGCGGCGGCGGCGGCGGCACAGGACGTACCGCCGGCGGCGGTGGCGCCTCGAGAGCGCCCGCGGGCGAAGGCACGGCCGGCTCCACGCTGGAGGAGGACTCGGAGATGGCCACCGCCACGGCGGCGTGCGCTCCGGTGCGCCGCGCCCCCGGGCCCCACAGGCCAATGGCGGGCACCAACGGACGCGACGCGGGAACGGCAGCCGGCGGCAGGCTGCCAATGCGCGGGAAGGAAGCTGGGGGCGCAGGCAGCGGGCGGACGGGGGGAGCCGCCTCTGGCTCGGCGGCCGCCTCGTGGACGCCGGGGACGGGCGCAGGCACAGCGGGCGGCGGAGCCAACTCGGGCGCCGTCTCGGCCAGCGATAATAGCGGCGCCTCGGGCGTGGTGAGGGCTGGGCTGACTGCCAGCTCCGGCTCGGCCTCGTCCTCCTCGGAACTCCACAGCGTCTGGCCGGCAGGCGGCTCGCTCGTCTCGCGGCCCGGCGCGTCGGCTTCCGCCCAGAAGGGCGTCTCGGGCGACGCTTGGGGAGGCTCGGCCGGAGCGGCGTCGGCGAGGTGCGCCGGGGCGGCGAGGGGAGGTGGCTCGGGCGCTGGGGCGTCCAAGGCAGAACCGGCCTCCGAGGCGGGCTCGGCGGCCGGTTGGGCGACTTCCTGAAGCGCAGCTTCCACGGCTTTTGCGTGAGCCAGGGGCGCTGTCGCCTCGGCAGCTTCTGGCGTGGCGAGGCCGTCACGGACTGGCGCAGGCGGGGGGGACTCCTCAGGCTCGGGCTGCACCACCACCGTCTGCGTCTCGACGAAGTCCACCTCGAAGCCGTCTTCGCCCGGGGCGTCAGAGGGCGCGGCTGGTGTTGGAAGCGGCTTGCCCTCCACCACGCTCGAGTAGGCCTCAAACATTTCCCGCACGCTGCGGAAGCGGGCCTCCGGGCGCTCGGAGAGCGCCCGCCGGTAAAAGCCCTCGATGGCGTCCGGGAGCTCGGGGTTGACGAGGCGCAGCTCCGGAATCTCGTCCTCCGGCGTGAGGCCGGTGAGCATTTCCCCCACCAGCACGCCGAGGCTATAGACGTCGGCCCGCGGCTCGAGCGCCAGCCCGGCCAGGTACTCCGGGGCCAGGTGGCGGTGTGCCGACTTCTGCCGCTCGGCCTGGACGAAGGGAGGCCGGGGCATGCCCGCGGCAACGCCCCAGTCGGTGACTTTCAGCATGTCCGGCAGCACCAGGATGTTTTCCGCCTTGAGGCCACCGTGGGCGCCGGCCGGGTGGGCCGCCTCGAGCGCGGCCATCAACTGGCCGAGGATGGGCTCGACCTCGTCCAAGGCGAAGGTCTGCCCCTTGGCCAGCCGCAAGTCGATGATGCGTCGCAGCGGCAGCCCGTCGAGGAAGGTGTAGGTGAAGTACGGCCACCCCTGGTCGATGCCCACGTCATGCAGCCGGGTGAGCGAAGGGTGAAGAAAGCGTCGGGCCGGCTCGAGCGCCTGGAGGAAGGCCTCGCGCTCCTCGCCGGTTTGGGCGAAGCGCGGGTGGATGAGCTTCACGGAGACGTCGATGCCGAGCTCGCGGTCCGAGGTGCGAAGCACGAAGCCCAACGGGCCGACACCCACCGCGTCCTTGACGAGGTAGCGGTTGGCCATCAGCTCGCCCTCCCGGTAGGGCGCGCCGGCCAGCAGTGCCGGGTTTAGCTTCTTGCGGAGTCCGGTGGCGCTTGGCATCCGCGCCGTCCCCACCTGGCGCTGGCCGCAGGCGCCACACCGTTCAGCCGTGTCCGGGACATGGCTTCCGCAGCGGTAGCAAAGCACGCCGGGAAGTCTATTCGACTCGCCCCACGGCGCCACTCCTGCGCTCGCGTGTCACACCCCGGTGGACCCAAACCCGCCGCTGCCGCGCGTGGTGGCAGGGAGTACCTCCACCTCCACCAGCGCAGCGCGGACTACCGGCGCCATGACGAGCTGGGCAATGCGTTCACCGCGACGAAGGCTGAAGGGCGTCCCGGAGAGGTTCGCGAGAATGACTTGCACCTCGCCTCGGTAGTCCGAGTCGATGGTGCCGGGCGAATTGAGACAGGTGACCCCGTGCCGCAATGCCAACCCAGAGCGCGGCCGGACCTGGGCCTCGAAGCCATCCGGAATGGCAATGGACAGCCCGGTGGGAACGGCCCGCCGCTCCAGCGGGGCGAGCGTCCACTCGCCGTCGATGTCGGCCAGCAAATCGAGGCCGGCGGCGCCGTCGGTTTGGTAACGCGGCAGCGGGAGCGGCTCGGCGTGCGAGCGCACCCGCTGCACCTGGACTGTCACCGGGTCCATGCCTGCTTACGCCTTGGCCTGGGGCTCTCCTGGGGCAGCCGCGGCAGCCGGCGTCTGCGCACCCTCGGCACGCTCGGCCATGGCCTCCTTGCGAGAGAGGCGGATTTTCCCGGTGCGGTCGATGCTGATGACTTTCACCATCACCTCGTCGCCTTCCTTCAGGACGTCCGAGACGCTCTTCACCCGCTTGTCCGAGAGCTCGGAGATGTGCACCAGCCCGTCGGTGCCCGGGAAGAGCTCGACGAAAGCGCCGAACTCGGCAATTTTTCGCACCGTCCCGAGGTACACCTTGCCGACTTCCGCCTCGCGGGTGAGGGCCTGCACCATGGCGATGGCCTGCTGGACAGCCTCCGAGTTGTTGCTGGCGATGTCCACCCGGCCGCTGTCCTCGATGTTGATGGAGCAGCCGGTGCGGGCGATGATGTCCTTGATGACTTTTCCGCCCGGACCGATGACGTTCTTGATGAACTCCGGGCGAATCATCAGCGTGGTAATCCGCGGCGCGTAGCGGTTGATTTCCGGGCGGGGCTTGTCCAGCGCCTTCAACATCTCGCCGAGGATGTGCAAGCGGCCCCGGCGAGCCTGCTCCAGCGCCTGGCTCATGATGGCGGTCGTCAATCCGGTAATTTTGATGTCCATCTGGATGCTGGTGATGCCCTTCTCGGTGCCGCACACCTTGAAGTCCATGTCGCCGAGATGGTCTTCGTCGCCGAGGATGTCGGAGAGGATGGCCACCTTCGCCCCTTCCTTCACCAGGCCCATGGCAATCCCCGCCACCGGCGCCTGGATGGGCACGCCCGCATCCATCAGCGCCAGCGTGCCGCCGCAGACGGAGGCCATCGAGCTCGAGCCGTTGGACTCGAGGATGTCGGACACCACCCGGACGGTGTAGGGGAACTGCTCGCTCTTGGGGAGCATGTTGCGCAGCGCCCGCTCGGCGAGCGCGCCGTGGCCAATCTCCCGGCGACCCGGGCCGCGCAGCGGCTTGGTCTCGCCGACGCTGAAGGGCGGGAAGTTGTAGTGCAGCATGAACTTCCGGAACGTCTGCCCGGAAAGCAGCTCCACCCGCTGCTCGTCATCGCTCGTCCCGAGCGTGGTGGCCACCAGGGCCTGGGTCTCTCCGCGGGTGAAGAGCGCGCTGCCGTGCGCGCGCGGAAGCAGTCCCACCTCGCAGGTGATGGCGCGGACCTGGTCGTGGCCCCGGCCGCCAACGCGTCCGCCATTCACGGTGAGCGCCCGCATGTGCTCGTACTTGAGGTCCTCCACCACGGCCTTGGCCAGCTTCTCGGTAGCGGGGGTGAAGCCGTCGCCGAGACGCTCCTTCAGCTTGCCCACCACCTGCTTCTTCACCGCGCTCAGGGCGTCATAGCGGGCGTGCTTCTCGGAGATGGCGTAGCCGGAACGGATGCCGTCCATGGCCAACTCCCGCACCGCCGCCTTCAGAGTGTCGTCGGCGACGGCCGCCTTGTCGTAAGCGCGCACCGTGACGCCCAGCTCTCGGCGCATTTCCAACTGCATCTGCAAGACTGGTTGGACCGCCCGGTGGCCGAACTCCAGTGCCGCCACCATGTCCGGCTCGGACACCTGCTCGGCGCCACCCTCCACCATGACGATGGCGTCCTTGCTGGCGGCGATGATGATGTCCATGTCCGAGGCAGCTCGCTGCGTGGCCGTGGGGTTAGCCACCAACTTGCCGTCGACTCGACCTACCCGGACGCCAGCGATGGGGCCGTCGAAAGGAATGTTGGACAGCATGAGGGCCGCCGAGGCGCCGGTAATTCCGTGGATGTCGCCCTCATTTTCCGGGTCCGAGGAGATGACGCTGGCGATGACTTGCGTCTCGTAGCCGTAGCCCTCGGGAAACAGCGGTCGGCAGCTCCGGTCGACCTGGCGGGAGCTCAGCGTCTCTTTCTCGGTGAGCCGCCCTTCACGCCGGAAGAAGCTGCCTGGGATGCGACCGGCCGCGTAGAGGCGCTCCTGGTACTCCACCGTCAGCGGCAGGAAGTCGACGTCCTTCTTCTCCTTGGCCGACACCGCGGTGACCAGGATGAGGGTGTCTCCGTACCGCAGCACCACCGAGCCGTCGGCCTGCTTGGCCATTTTTCCGGTCTCGAGGCTGAGGGTGTTCTCGCCGAATTTCACTTCCTTCTTGAGGTACATGTCTTCCTTCTGGCTCTGGCCCGGAGTTCGGCCCGCCTCTTCCAGGAGCGCAGCTTTCCTGTAGAGGTGAGCTCCCCCCGGGGCCTGTTGTCTCTCGTTGATGTGTCCCAAACACTGCCCTGGAGGGACCGGGAGAGAGCTGCCACCGAAAGGAACTTTCAGTCTCTGAGCGCAGGCGCCGAGGGGCATCCCCTCGACGCCTCCGTACGGAGGCCAAAACTCCTTCCGTCTCTCCCGACCTCTCGACTCTAAAAACAGCTTTCCTTGAGGCGTTTCGGGGCGTTCCGGCTGCGCGGAACCCTCTTCTGCTCCTCAAGGGAGGCCTTCCTTACCCTCGGCCCCGGCGCTACTTGCGGATGCCGAGCCCGTCAATCAGCTTCTTGTAACGCGTGCTGTCCTTTTTCTTCAAATAGTCGAGCAACCGCCGGCGCTGGCCGACCAACTTCAACAGGCCGCGGCGGCTGTGGTGGTCCTTCTTGTGCGTCTTGAAATGGTCTGTGAGCTGGTTGATGCGCTCTGAAATGAGGGCCACCTGGACTTCGGGGCTCCCGGTGTCCGTCTCGTGCGTCCGGTACTGCGCAACCAGTTCAGCCTTCCGCTCAATCTCGACCGTCAATTTTCGACTCCATCCCGCTCCGGGGTGTTGTCGGGAGACGTCCCCGGCCCGCTTTGGGCCGACTTCCACCCCCCCACCTCAGCGGGGGGAAGAGGAAATGGGCCCCTGGCCGTCCGCGGAGGGGTGCAGACGCCGGGCGTGCCCTGTCCGGTAGCCTTTGGACTGGGCGCCGGGGCTTATAGGCGCCCAGCCCCTCGGAATGCAATTCGCGCCCCAAAAACGGGGGCCGCCCCGAAAGACAGGCAACCAACAAAGGCAGCGTCAGGCGGACGTCAGCCTGCCGGCTCGGCGGCGGGGGCGAAGAGCCACACCCGGGCGTGCTCGCGGCGCCCCTTGCGCGTCCCAGCTTCCTCGTAGAAGAGCGTCAGCCCTTGCCGCCCGTGCTGGCGCTCGCTGGCCAGCACCCGGGCCAGCTTGGGGTAGAGAGTGAGCAGTGTCTGGAGGACTTCGCCCACCCCAGAGCCGGCCGGCACGCCCAGCTCCACCCGCCGCTTGCCGTCCAGGGCGGCGCGGAGACTGCTCGGGACGAGGACGGTGACGTTCACGCGTGGGCCAGCACGCGGACGTAGGCCAGGCGGCCGTCGCGCACGTCGGCCACCGCCAGGAGCGCGCCGTCGGGGCCTAACACCCGCACCCGGCCGCGGCTCTCGAGGTGTGCCGGGAGCGGCAGCCCATGGGCGACTTTGGCCGCGTCCTCGGCGCTCACCTTGAAAATGGCCAGCTGGGGCAGCATGTCCGCCGGAGACACGAGGCGCGTGCGCACCGCCTCCAGGCCCTCCGCCCCATGGGCCAGCCCTGCCAGCCGCTCGAGCGAGAGGGCACCGTCCAGGGTAAACGTCCCGCTGGCGATGCGGCGCAGCCCTTTTAGACAACCCCCGCAGCCGAGAGCCCGGCCGAGTTCCTCGGCCAGGACCCGGACGAAAAACCCCTTGCTGCAGCGCACCGAGAGGGTGACGTCGGTGGCGGAGAAGTCCCGCAGGACCAGGCTGTGCACGGTGACCGGCCGCGGGCTCCGTTCCACTTCCTGCCCAGCCCGGGCGAGCTCGTAGAGACGGCGCCCACGCACCTTCACCGCGGACACCATGGGAGGCGTCTGGAGAAAGCTGCCCCGGAAGGGGGCCAGCGCTGCCTGCAGCCGGGCCTCGCTGAGCGGCGGCACGGCGGCCGTGCGCAGCACAGTGCCAGTGACGTCTAGGGTGTCCGTCTCCACCCCGAGGCGCACCACCGCGTCGTAGGCCTTGTCCCCGTCGGTGAGCAGTCCCGCCAGCTTGGTGGCCTCGCCGACGGCCACCGGCAGCACGCCGGTGGCCATTGGGTCGAGCGTCCCGGTGTGGCCGGCCTTACTGGCGCCGGTGAGCGCCCGCACCTGGCGCACCACCTCGAAGGAGGTCGGGCCCGAGTGCTTGTCAATGACGAGAAGCCCGTCCATGTGCCGCTTGGCTAAAGCTTAACGCCTCGGGCTGCGCTCACCATCCCTCCTTGGCCTTCACCTCGCGCAACAGGCGGTCAATCTTGTCCCCCTCCTGGACGGAGCCGTCGAAGACGAAGAAGACTTCCGGTGAGACGCGCAGCTTGACCCGGGCCGTCACCTCGCGGCGGACGAAGCCCTTGGCCGCGTCCAGTCCGGCTTGGGTTTCGCGCCGAGCGGCGTCGTCGCCTAAGCTCGACCAGTAGACGCGCGCCACGCGCAAGTCGGGGGACACCTTCACCCCGGTGACGGTGATGAAGCCGATGCGCGGGTCGCGCAAGGCACCGCGGCCGAGCAAGTCCGCCACCGCGGCCTGAATCTCCGCTCCCACTCGCTCCGGCCGGCTTGGGGTGCTCAGGGCTTCTCCCAGTCACGCCGGTTGCGAAGCGCCCGCGCCCGCCCGCGGGCCTCGGCCACCGACAGGTCGCCGCTGGTGCGTTGCCCGGTGCGCCGGACGAGGGGCTCGTCAGGCCGACGCTCCCAGGCGGCCATCCCCTCGGCCTCGGCCAGGCTGCGGTCCTCGCGGGCAAAGGGCAGCTCCAGCGTGCCGGGGTCGGTGCCCTGCGGCGGAGCGGCGAAGAGCTGCTCGCCAAACGTCAGAATCTCCCGTTCCCGGGTGAGCAGCGGAGCCAGGTACATCTCCTCCACGAAGTGCAGCAGCTTCTCCAGTTGCTCGTCCACGTGGCGTTTGTCGTTTCCCACCACCGCGAAGGCGATGGTGGCGCGCTGCCAGAGGTCCTGGTCCTCCACCTCGGCCACCGAGGCGTTGAAGCGCGCTTTGACCCGGTCGGTGATGCGCCGGAGTACCTGGCGCTTGGACTTGAGCGACCCGGAATCCGCAATCTGCAGCGCACAGCGAGCGACGCCGACGAACATCTGGACTGCTGCTCCTTCGAAAAGCCACCGCCCCTCAAGGGCCTGGGAGAAAAGCCTACTCCAGGCTGGGCCGCGTCTCCTCGACCTCGAACGCCTCGATGATGTCGCCCGCCTTGAAGTCCTGCCAGCCCTCGACGCCGATGCCGCACTCGAAGCCCTGAGCCACCTCGCGCACGTCGTCCTTGAAGCGCTTGAGGCTGGCCACCTTGCCGGTGCCGATGGCCTTTCCCTCGCGGAAGATGCGCACCTGGCTGGTGCGCCGAATGAGGCCCTCCACCACCGAGCAGCCGGCGATGGTGCCCAGCTTCGGGACGTTGAAGAGGTTGCGGACTTCGGCCTTCCCGAGCTTCTTCTCGGTGCGGATGGGCTCGAGCAGCCCCTCCATCGCTTTGCGCACCCCGTCGATGAGCTCGTAGATGATGGAGTAGGTGTAGATGGCCACGCCCTGGGCCTTGGCCGCCGCCTCGGAGCCGGATTCCGGCTTCACGTTGAAGCCGAGCACGGTGCCTTTGCTCGCCGCGGCGAGCATCACGTCGGACTCGGTCATCGCCCCGACGCCCTTGTGAATAATCTCCACCTTCACTTTGGGCGTGGAGAGCTTGGTGAGGGCCTGGGCCACCGCCTCCACCGAGCCCTGGACGTCGCCCTTGATGACCACTCGAAGCTCCTTGGCCTCGCCTTCCTTGGTCCGCTGCAAGAGCGATTCGAGCGAGTCCTTGGACGTCTTGCCGAGGTCCGCCTGACGCTCCTTGGTGATGCGGTGGTCGGCAATCTCCTTGGCCGCCTTCTCGTCCTCGACGCCGTTGATGGTGTCCCCGGCGGTGGGGACGCCGGACAGGCCGACCACTTCGGCCGAGTAGCCGGCCAGGACTTCCTTCACCGGCTTGCCGCGCCCGTCCAACAGGGCACGCACCCGTCCGTAGTGGGTGCCGGTGACGACGGCGTCGCCGCTGCGCAGCGTGCCCTCCTGCACCAGCACGGTGGCCACCGGGCCCCGCCCCTTCTCCAGCTTGGCCTCGATGATGGTGCCGAGCGCCGGCCGGTTGGGGTTGGCGGTGAGCTCCAGCACCTCGGCCTGGAGCAGGATGTTTTCCAAGAGCAAGTCAACGCCGGCTTTGGTGCGAGCCGAAACCGGCACCATGATGGTGTCGCCGCCCCACTCCTCAGGCACCAGCTCCAGCGCCGCCAAGTCCTTCTTCACGCGCTCCGGGTTGGCGCCCGGCAAGTCCATCTTGTTGATGGCCACCACCAGCGGCACCTTGGCCGCCTTGGCGTGGCTCACCGCTTCTTGCGTCTGGGGCATCACGCCGTCGTCGGCGGCCACCACCAGCACCACCAAGTCGGTGACATTGGCGCCCCGGGCGCGCATCGAGGTGAAGGCCTCGTGGCCCGGGGTGTCGAGGAAGGTGATGTCGCCCTTGGGCAGGGTGACGGTGTAGGCGCCGATGTGCTGGGTGATGCCACCGGCCTCACCCTCGGCCACGTGGGCCGAGCGGATGGCATCGAGCAGCGACGTCTTCCCGTGGTCGACGTGGCCCATCACGGTCACCACTGGCGGGCGGGGGCGCTCGTCCTCGGGACGCTCGGCCACCTCGGGGAGGTAGTCCTCCACCTCGAAGCCCACCTTCTCCACCTTCCAGCCGTAGTCGGTGGCGATGATGGCAGCAGTCTCCATGTCCACCATCTGGTTGGCGGTGGCCATGGTGCCGCCGGCCATCAGCTTCTTAATAATCTCGGACGTCTTCACCCCCATCGTCTGCGACAGCTCCGAGACGCTGATGGCCTCTTGGATGCGGATGACCTTCTTGTCCCCAGCCATCTCTGTAATTTGCGTCTTCTGCCCCTTCTTGGTGGGCTTGCGCTTCTTGCCGCGCACCGGAATGGTGACACGTCCCCAAATCAGGTTGTCCATCTCCTGTTTGGTGATGCCGCCTTCCTTCTCGGTGGTGCGCTTCTTCCCGCGGTCCTGCTCCTTCTTCTTGGTGATGTCGATGAGCTCGCGGCCGCGGCCCAGCCCGTCGGGCACCACCTTGAATTCACGCACCTCGCCGATGGCCTTCTTTCCGGGGGCCATGGGGATGTTTTTGTGCGCCGTGGAAGAGGGCGTCACCCGGCGGACGGCGATGAGTGGACGGCTGATGACGACGGCCTGGGTGGCCGTCGGCCGCCGGCCCTCGCCCGGGGCTCCGGTGGGCGCAGCGCTGGCACCGGGGGCGGCACCGGCGCGGGGCCCTCCGACGCCCGGACGGTGGGTGACGGTTTGCCCAGGCCCTGAAGCGCGGGCCTGCTGTGAGGCGGCGCTGGTGCGCGCCGGGGGCGAGCTCGGAGCGCCGGCGGTGCGCGCTGGGGCCGCCGACGGGCCGGCGCGCGTCCCCTGCGGGGCAGGACGGGAAATAATTTGGGCCGTCCGCAAGCCGGCGGCGGGGGCCCGTTGGGGCGGGGCGGCCGAAGGCGGTGAGGAAAGCGGCGGCTGGGCCAGGGCGGCCGTGGGCGAGCTTGCTTCGCGCTGCACCGCCGGCGCAGGCGGAGCCACCGGCGCTGGCAGCTCCGGGGGGGCGACCACTTCAGGCTCAGGTGCTTCCGGCACCGCTTCGGCGACGCTGGGCAGCGACGGGGGCTCGACGGCCGGCGGCGGGGGGGACAGGGGGGCCTCGGCAACCGGGGCCTCGGCCGGTGCTGCCGTCCCGTTGGGGCCGGGGTGGACTTCCGGGCCCGGGCCGCGCCGGCGCACCACGAAGCCCTTGGCGGCCACCGGCGCAGGTGCAGCACGGGGGCGGCGCTTTTCGACAATGCGCTGCACCGCCGCGGTGGCCTGGTCGTCCTCGAGCGAGCTGGAGTGACTCTTGACGTCGTAGCCGAGCGACGTCAGCTCGGTGACGACCTCACGGTTGTCCAACTCGATGCCAAAGGACTTGAGCTCTCTGGCGATTTCGTGAACGCGCTTCTTCGACATAGGCCCCTTGCTGCTGGTCTTCTAACGCACTCCTCGCTTCTCGGCCCAGACCTTCAGGACGT
This sequence comes from Myxococcaceae bacterium, assembly GCA_052143535.1. Taxonomy (GTDB): domain Bacteria; phylum Myxococcota; class Myxococcia; order Myxococcales; family Myxococcaceae; genus JADGRA01. The sequence continues at coordinate 25,935 of JBKQSS010000056.1, forward strand.
TACGGCCAGCGCCGCCTCCAACGCGGAGACGTCAATGGCGCGCATCCGGCCGCGAAAAGCCCGCGCAAGCGCCTTCCGCTGCACCGCGGCTCGCAAGCAGCCCGCCCCACAGAGGTAGGCGCCGCGACCGGTCCCGGTCCTCGTCTTGTCCCAGCTGGTGGTGCCCTCGCTCGACAGGCACAGCCGCTGGAGGTCCCTTTGGGGGCGCTTGGCCCCACATCCAATGCAGGTCCGCTCCGGATGCTCTCGTCTCGGAGTCACCTGGCGTCTCGCCCTGGTGCGGACAGTGGCCGGCCCTGGCACTTCATGTCCCCTCCCCAACCGTTTCGGGGGGGGGAGCCCAGGGGCCAACAAAGGCCCATGTCCCGCTAGGGCGCCTTGCCCTCCTCTCCGATGGGCGCGGCCAGACTGGCCATCCCGGCACGCTCGGCATCGAGCTCGGTGCGCAACCGGGCCTCCTCGAGCAAATAGGACTCCGCGGCACTCTTCAGCTGGCGCGCCTTCTTGATGCCGACTGCCGGCACGTCCCCCAGCTTGGCGAGGTCCTTCTCGTTGGCCACGTCCTCGACAGTTTTGTAGCCGCTCAGCACCAGGGCTTCGATGGTTTTCTCGCTCATCCCTCGCACCCGGGCCAGTCGCTCGGCCTGGGTGAGCTCGTCCGGGTGGCGACGGGCCTCAAAGAGGCGCTGCTGCTCGCGCTCGTACTCCATCCGGCTGAGCTCGGCCGCGTCGTCCACCATCTGCTTGCTCGCCTGCTCCTGCATGGCCGGAATTCTCGCCGGGTCCACGCCGGGAATTTGCGCCAGCACCTCTGGGCTTGCTTCGGCGACGTCCTTCGACTGCCGGAAGCCGTGGGCGTAGAGGGTTTCAATCAGCATCTCATTGACGCCCGGGAGCACCCCCAGCGAGCGGTTGGCGAACTCGCGCATTTCCCGCACGCGGCTCTCGCTGTTGATGTCCAGCTTCCAGCCGGTGAGCTGGGCGGCCAGCCGGACGTTTTGCCCACGCCGGCCGATGGCCAAGGACAGCTGGTCGTCGGGGACAATCAGCTCCATGGCGTGGTTGGCCTCGTCGATGATGACCCGCGACACCTCCGCCGGGGCCAGCGCCGAGCAGACGAAACGGGCCGGGTCCTCGTCCCAAGGCACAATGTCGATTTTCTCCCCGCGCAGCTCCTGCACCACGGCCTGCACACGGCTGCCCTTCATGCCCACGCAGGCCCCCACCGGGTCGACGTCGGCGTCACGGCTGCTGACGGCAATTTTTGCCCGCCCTCCGGGCTCGCGGGCCGCGGCCTCAATCACGACAATCCCCTCCGCAATCTCCGGGACCTCCATCTCGAAGAGCTTGGTGAGGAGGTTGACCGAGGCCCGGCTGAGAATAATTTGCGGCCCTTTGGACTCGCGCAAAACGTCCAGGACGAAGGCCTGAACACGGTCGCCGGCCCGGTAGGTTTCCCGCGGCACCTGCTCGCGGACCGGGAGCACCGCTTCGGCGCGCCCCAAGTCGACAATGATGTTGCCCCGCTCGAAGCGCCGGGCGATGCCGGTGACAATCTCGTTCTTTCTGTCCTTGTACTCGTTGTAGACATTCTCCCGCTCTGCATCGCGGGTGCGCTGCAGAATGACTTGCTTCGCCGTCTGGGCGGCGATGCGGCCGAAGCCTCGCCGGAAGGTCTTCAGCCGAAGAATGTCGCCGTACTGGTCGTCTTGGGCCTTGGCCTCGGCGGCGTCCTCGTCGCGGTAGAAAATTTGGAAGACCAGCTCGTCACCGGCTTCGACTTCCATCCCCTTCTTGCGGGCCTCGTCCATGCTCAGCTGGTTGACGCCCTGGGCCGGGTCGGTAATTTCCTCGACCACCGTTACCGCCTGGAAGAGCTCCACCACGCCCTTGTCCACTTCGTACTTGGCCTCGAGGTTGCGGTCCTGCCCGAAGTGCTTCTTGGCCGCGGTCTGCATCGCGTCCTCGAGCGTCGCCACCAGCACGCTCTTCTCGATGCCCTTGTCCTTGGCCACCTGCTCCAGGATGAGGTTGAGATTCACCACCGGGGTGGCTGCCGCTGTCGTCGCCATGGCTCGTTCGTCCCTAGAAGTCGAACTCCAGATTCGCCTTCGCAATGTCCCGGAACGGGATGCGGAAGGCGGGACCACCTTCGACGTGGACGGTCACTCCCTCGTCGGCCACGTCCTGCAGTGTCCCGGTGAAGCTCTTGCGCCCCGGCGTCCCCACCGGCCCAAACGTCTTCACCTTGATGCGCTTGCCAAGGACACGCCGGAAGTGGTCCGGCTTGCGCAGCGGCCGGTTGACGCCGGGGCTGCTGACCTCGAGGCTGTAGCCCTGCTCGACCACGTCCTCCACGTCGAGCGCCGTCTCCACCGCGTGGGAGACACGGGCACACTCCTCCAGCCCAATGCCCCCCTCCTTGGCCATCGGGTCACGCCCGGGCCGGTCGATGTAGAGCCGAAGAATCCACCCCAAAGGCTCGCGGAGCCACTCCACGTCCACCAGCTCGAAGCCCTCGGCCTGCACCAAAGGCTCCGCCACGCGCGCCGCGCGCTCGGCCACCGATGCCTTGTGCAGTACCTCGGTCATGGCAGGAGGGGTCCAGAAACGAAAAAAGCGGGCACGTAGGCCCACTTTTCGAGGGTAAATCGAAAAATGTGGACGCCCTCGGTACCACAGCCCTCCCGAGGGTGTAAAGACACCGAGCCGGCGTGCCACAGCCCTCGCCGAGGCCCCTTCGGCGCGCGGTAACGCCCTGCGTTATACCCCGCTGACGGGCGCTGGCACCTCCCCCCGGGCGGTCCATGCCATCCTCCAGGACCTCCATGTCCGCTTTCCGCCTGGCCGCAGTCCAGATGGCGTCCGGTGCCGACAAGGCCGAAAACCTGGCCACCGCCGAGCGCCTCGTCCGCGAGGCGGCACAGGCCGGGGCGGCGCTGGTGGGTTTGCCGGAAAACGTCGCGTGGATGGGCCCGGAGACGGAGCGCGCCCAGGCCGCCGAGCCGCTCGAGGGGCCCACCCTGGCGCGCTTCTCGTCGTTGGCCCGCGACTGCGCCATTCACCTCGTGGCCGGAAGTGTTTTGGAAACCGGCGCGCCCGGAGGGCGCCTCTACAACACCAGCGTCCTCTTCAGCCCCAAGGGCGAGCGGCTGGCCGTCTACCGGAAAATGCACCTCTTCGACGTCGAGGTGGGCGACGGGCAGACGTACCGGGAGTCGGCGGCCGTCGCTCCGGGGACGGACGTCGTCTGTGTCGAGACGGCGCTCGGCCGCATTGGACTGTCCGTCTGTTACGACTTGCGCTTCCCAGAGCTCTACCGCGCGCTGGCCAAACAAGGCGCGGTGCTGCTCAGTGTGCCCAGCGCCTTCACCCTGATGACGGGGAAGGACCATTGGGAGGTGCTGCTTCGGGCCCGCGCCATTGAAAACCAGGCTTACGTCCTGGCCCCGGCGCAAGGCGGGAGGCACCCCGGGGACAGGCTGACCTACGGGCACGCCTTGGTGGTGGACCCCTGGGGCACGGTGGTGGCGTGCGCCTCGGAGGGCGAGGGGCTGGCCATGGCTCACATGGACCCACTGCTTTTGGAGCGCGTGCGGACCCGCCTTCCGGCACTCAAGCACCGGCGGCTGTAGCCCAAGCTGCCACCCACCCAAAGGCGGGGAAAGGCGGCCCGGCCCAAGCCCTCTGCTAGACTCCTCCGTCCGCTTCACCGGACAGCCGGCACCTGCACCCGTCGGGACGACACATGGCTCTGTGCCTCACGCTGCTCGCGGCGGGCGACGCCTGTCGCAAGTCCCCGCCCGCTGGGGCCCTGGACGCGGCACCGTCGCCGACGGCCCGCGCCAACCTCTGGCAAGTCAAGGGGACGGTGTCCGTCAAGCGTGCCGCGGCGGATGACTGGACGGCCGCCACGGACGGCATGGCCCTCTTGGAAAACGACACCGTCCAGACGGGCGCAGGCGCCTCGGCCTTGGTGCGCTTTCCCAACGGCTCCTCGGTGCTGGTGGGGGAAGAAGCCCTGATTGGCATCGCCGAGACGGGAGGAGCTCCCGGCCGCGACCGGACGGACCTCACCGTCAAGCGCGGCACCGTCGATGCCACCCTGCAGACACCCGCCACCCAGGACTTGAGCGTCGGCACCCCCTCGGCGACGGTGCGCGGCGGACGGGAGATTGTCTTCCAGTGAAGCGGCTCTTGCTCGCGCTGGTGCTTTCCTCCACCCCGCCGGCGCCGGAGACGGTGGTGCGTCCCAAGGAGACGCTGGCCGATGTGGCCTTGCGCACGCTTGGGAGCGCCAGCGCGGCGAGCGAGCTAAGGGCTATCAATCACCTGGACTCGAACGCGGTGGCCGCCGGCACGCAGTTGTTGCTCCCCGGGCCAGAGCGGGAACTCGCCCTGTCGGCCTTGGCCTCGGCCAAGAGCGCCGTCCACCAAGCCAAGCCAGGCGCCGCGCGCAATGAGGCCTCGGAGCGCACGGCCGAAGCCGAACGGCTGCTCTCCACCGGCCGCTACGCCGAGGCCGCGGCGCAGGCCGACAGCGCCTGGAAGCTGCTCTCTCAAAGGGTGGAGGACCCTTCCCGCTTCGCCATCCAGGTGGCCCCCGACGGGACGACGCGGGTGCACGTCGACTCCGGCATCCCGGTGCGCGTCGAAGCCGAGGGGCGCACCCGGGCCGTCAGCCCAGGCGAGACGGTGATGGTGCACAAGGGCGAGGCCCCGGGCATTCCCACCGGCCAGCTGGACACGCCGACCGCGAGTAGCCTGGAGGCGCCGGTGCTGCTCGCCCCAGCCGCCAACCTGAGGCTGGTGCTGGACAGCAAAGGGAAGGGCGTGGGACCGCTGCGCCTCAGCTGGCGCTCGGTGCCCCGCGCGCGCGGCTACTTGGTCGAGCTGAAGGGACCTACCAGCCAGGTGCTGCGCACCACCCGGGCCGAGGCCAGCTTTCCCAGCGCCCTCACCGGCAGCTACCGCTGGAGCGTGCGCGCCCTGGGCGTCGAAGGAGAGCTGGGCCCAGCCTCGGAGCGGCAGCTGGAGCTCTCCACCGGCAACATCAAGCTCGAAGTGCAGACACCGGACTGGAAGTGAAGCTCTTCAAAGTCATCTTCCTGATGATGCTGGCGGTGGGCGTGGTGTCCACCGCCACCGTCGGTCTGCTCGTCCTGTCCGACACCCGCGAGCTGCTCACCCGGGATGCACAGGAGCTCTCTGGCGAGCGGGTGAAGCAGCTGCGGCTGAAGACGGAGCGCGACCTGGAGGAGCCGGTGCGCGCCGTGCTGCAGCTCTCGCGCACCCAAGGCTTCTTCGCGCTGCCACTGGCCGAGCAGCGGGCGCTGGTGACGTCCCTCCTCACCCAGCGCCGGGACGTCACCGCCATCACTGCCTTCGACGCGCAAAAGGCGCGGGTGAGCGGGCTGCAGGCGTTCGCCTTCAATGACGTCCCTCCCACCGAGGTGGCCGAGCACGAGTCGCGAGCCCGCGCCCTCCTCGAGGGGCTGAGCGGCCTGCGCTACGCCGCGCCAGTGGCCCGGCCGGGCCGGCCCCCCACGGTGACGGTGGCCTTTCCGGTGGGAGAGCCAGCCCGGGGCTACCTCGCCGCCGAGCTGTCACTGGCCTCGGTGGCGGCGACGGTGGAGGACCAGCGGGTGGGCTCCAGTGGCTTCGCCTACCTGGTCGATGGCCAGGGAAAGCTGGTGGCCGGGCCACGAGGGCGCTTCGCGGTTGGCGCGGACCTCTCCGCACGGCCCGCGGTGGCGAGCCTTCTGGCGACGCTGGCCCGCAGCCCGGACCCGGAGCTCTTCCGGGTGGGCAACTTCGGCACCGGAGACGAGCGGGTGGTGGGGGCCTACGCCTCGGTGGCCGGTCCCGGCTGGGGGGTGGTGAGCGAGCAGCCGCTGGACGCGGCCTACACCCAAGTGCGCTCCATGCAACACCGCATTGTGGTGGGCTTCCTCACCGCCTTGGCGGTGGCGCTGGTGCTGGCGCTGCTTTTTTCGCGGGGGCTCACCCGGCCGCTCAAGCGCTTCGTCGCCTCGGCCCTGGACATCGCCAAGGGGCGTTTCGGTAGCCAGGTGGAGCTCAAGAGCAACAACGAGCTCGGCGAGCTGGCACGAACCTTCAACCACATGAGCCGAGAGCTGCTCCGCTACGACAAGGAGAACAAGGGGCTCTACCAGAGCCTCGAGCAGGGCTACCTGGAAACCATCCTCGCGCTGGCCAACAGCATCGACAGCAAGGACCCTTACACCCGCGGCCACAGCCAGCGGGTGGGGGACATCTCCTCGGCCATTGGCCGTGAGCTCGGGCTCCCCGAGCCGGAGGTGAAGCTGCTTCGCTACGCCGGCATCCTCCATGACATTGGGAAAATTGGCATTGTCGAGAGCATTCTCGGCAAGCAGGAGCAGCTCACCGCCGAGGAGATGACGGTGATGCGCGAGCACCCAGTCATCGGGGCCTCCATCGTCGAGCCGGTCACCTTTCTCGGAGCGGCCCGGGCCGCGGTGAAGAGCCACCACGAGAAATGGAATGGGACCGGCTACCCAGAGGGCCTGGCCGGCGAGCACATTCCGCTGGTGGCCCGCATCGTCGGCTGTGCGGACACCTGGGACGCCTGCACCACCACCCGCCCCTACCAGCGGGCGATGTCCCTCTCGGCCGCTTTGGAAGTGATGGAGAAGCTGCGCGGCGTGGCGCTGGACCCAGCGGTGGTGGACGCCCTGCGGCGCGTCCTTGGCCGACGGGCGGCCGGGGCCGAGCCGTCCCCCCGGCCCGTGCAGCTTGCCTCGTGACATCGGTCCCTCAACGTTTGCCCTCGAGGTGTCGTACAACACCAAAGGGCCCCCTCGCCCCGCCACCACCTCTGCCCGAGAGCCGGCCAACATGAGTTTCTGGGACCACATCAAGCCGACTGCCCTGCCCCCGGCGGCCGCCCACCTGGAGGTGAGTGGGGAGGGCAAGGTGCTGCGCCTCACCTGGGACGACGGCGTCCGGACCGCGGTGGCCGCCCGCACCTTGCGCCAGCAGTGCCCGTGCGCCGCCTGCGTGGACGAGTGGACGCACCAGCGCACGCTCGAACCGGAAGCGGTGAGCGCCGAGGTGACGCTGCGCGAAGTACGCCCAGCCGGAAACTACGCGCTGCACGTGCACTTCACGGACGGGCACAGCACTGGCATCTTCAACTGGAAGACGCTGCGCGAGCTCTCCGAGCGCTTCCCGTCCCCGTAGCGAAAGAGGAAGGCGGACCCCCACCCGTGGAGCCTCCGGAGAAGGACGAGGACGAATTCGAGCCCTTGGGGCCGGCCATGGATGCGAGCGGCCAGCTGGAAGGACAAAGCGGCGCCGCCCCCAGGGCGCCCCTCCGCCACCGGCCACCTCGGGCCGAGCCTCTCGAGCTGGCCGAGCGGCCCCCCAGGCCGGAGACGGACTTTGTCCCGCCGCCACCGCCTCCCAAGCCTCGCTTGCCAAGTGGCGGGGGCACCGGCGGCCCAGCACTCGTCCTATTGCTGCTGGCCATTGCCGGCGCCGGCGGGTGGTACTTTTTTCTGCGCAGCAAAACTCCCGCCAACCGCGTCCCGGTGGCGGTGGTGGTCTTCATTACCAGCGAGCCCCTCGGGGCGAGTGTCAGTGTGGAGGGCACACCCGTCGGCGTGACGCCTTGGGCGGCGGACAATATTTGGCCGCCGGGGCCGGTCAATGTCACCGTCGCCCGCCCAGGGTACCGGCCTTGGAGCGGCACCTTCCACGGCGGCCGTCCGGCGCGCCTCGAGGTGCGGCTGCAGCGACGCTAACCCCCGCCGAGGGGCGGAGCTTGGGGCTACTTCACCACTCGGAGGTGGCCACGTCCGCGCGGCTGTCCTTGGTCCGGAGCCGTCTCCTCGGCCTGCGCCGGCTCGAGGGACACCTCCCGCAGCGGGGCGCCTCTCGGCGCGAGCTCGGAGCGCGAGGGTCGCCCGACACCAGAGCTGCGCGTCAGCTCAGGCGGCATGTCCTCGGGAAACATCCAGAATTCGCGGCTGGCGTGGCTGGTGATGGCGAACACCGCGCTCCAGGGAATGGCGACAGTGAAGCGGTCGCCGGAAAAGCTGAGGGTGCTCCGCAGTCCCCACTCACCCACCGACAAGTCCGACGGCTCGAAGCGGTAGCTCAGGTTGAGACGGAGGTGGGACTCGGTGCGGAATTCCGCCGGCACCACCACGCCCGGGCGACGGGCGTCCAGGTGTACCATCACCATCCCGCGGTCCAACGCCGCGAGCAGCTGCTGCTTTTTTTCCGGGGTGCGGTCGTCCATGGCTCCCAAACGGGGCCCCTTCGGGAGGAAAAGGCTAACGCCTCCGAAGCACGCGATCCATCTCTCGCTTCGTCTCGCGCTGCTTGATGTCCTCGCGGCGGTCCTCGTGCGTCTTGCCTTTCACCAGCCCGAGCTGCACCTTGGCCCGGCCCCCCTTGAAGTAAAGCACCAGCGGAACGATGGAATAACCGCGTTCGCGCACCTTGGCTGCCCAGCGGTCCAGCTCGGCGCGGTGCAGGAGCAGCTTGCGCGCACGGGTGGGCTCGTGTGGGAAGAGGTTGGCCGCCCCGTAGGGGGCGATGCGCAGGTTGTGCAGAAAGAGCTCCCCGCCCTTGTTGGGCAGCGCGTACCCGTCGGACATCTGCACCGAACCGGCCCGGAGGCTCTTCACCTCGCTCCCCAAAAGGGCCAGCCCGGCCTCCAGCGTCTCCTCCACCGAGTAGTCCGCGCGGGCCCGTCGGTTGGTGGCGATGACTTTCTCGCCGGGGGCGGCCTTGGCGCTCCTCCCCTGCATCGGTCAGCCGAGCTCGACGTTGTCGATGAGACGGGTGGCGCCAACGAAGCCCGCCACCAGAAGGCGCGCGCCGGGGACTGCGACAGCAAGCGGCTCCAACGTGTCAGGGTCCACCAAGGCAATGTAGTCTTCGCGCACGTCCGCGGCGCGCAACGCTTCCCGCACTGCGGCCAGAAGCACCTCCGGCTGGTACACGCCCCGTCGGAAGCGGGCGCGGGCCGCCTCGAGGCCCAGGTTGAGAGCCCGGGCCCGCGGGCGCTCGGCCGCGGAGAGGTAGGCGTTGCGCGAGCTCATAGCCAGGCCGTCCGCCTCGCGGACGATGGGCATTGCCCGCACCTCCACCCCGAGGTGGAGGTCGGTGGACAGCCGGCGCACCACCTGGAGCTGCTGGTAGTCCTTCTCTCCGAAGAGGGCGACATGTGGGCGAAACAGGGCGAAGAGTTGGGCCACCACCGTCGCCACCCCCCGAAAGTGGCCCGGCCGCCGCTCGCCGCACAGCCCGCGCGATAGCTCCACCACCTCGACGAAGGTTTGGTGTCCTTTTGGGTAAACCTCGGTGGCCTCAGGGTGAAACACCACGTCCACCCCGGCCTTGGCACAGCGGGCCATGTCCGAGGCGAAGTCACGGGGGTAGCGGGAAAGGTCCTCGGAGGGACCGAACTGGGTGGGGTTGACGAAGATGGTGACGGCAACGACGTCGGCGGCCGCACGCGCCGCGGCCATCAGGCTGGCGTGCCCGTCGTGCAAGAAGCCCATGGTGGGCACCAGCGCCAGCCGGCGCCCGGCGCCACGCGTGGCTTCTCTAACCTCGGCCGCCTCGCGGGCGGTGGTGAGCACCCTCGGAGGCAACACGTCAGACGGGCACGCCGTACACCGGTCCGGTGCGTTCCTCGCCTGACGAAGGCTGGCTTGGGGCGGAAGCCGGCGCGCCGGGGTTACTGGCGACCAGACGGATAGTCTTCGATTTGAAGGAGTGCTCCTCGTCCGGGAAGGCGTCAGCCCGCACCTCGGCGAAGAAGGTCTCGGCCGCCGAGCGGGTGGTGCCGTAGAGGTCGGCATAGCGCTTCACGAATTTCGGTTTGAAGTCCGGATTGAGGCCGAGCAAGTCGTAGCAGACCAGCACCTGACCGTCGCAGTGCACGCCGGCCCCAATCCCGATGGTGGGGATGCTCAAGCCGGCCGTGATTTCTTGGGCCAGCTCCATCGGCACGCCCTCCAGCACCAGCGAGTAGCAGCCCGCCTCCTGGAGCGCGAGGGCGTCCCGGTACAGTCGCCGGGCCGACTCCTCGTCACGGCCCTGGACGACGTAGCCCCCCATCTTGTGCACCGACTGGGGAGTGAGGCCGAGGTGGCCCATCACCGGAATGCTCGCTCGAATGATGTGCGCAATGGTGTCGGCGAACTCCGCGCCGCCCTCCAGCTTGACGCTGCCGACGCCGCCCTCGGCCACCAGCCGGCCGGCATTCTTCACTGCCTCGACGGTGGTGGTCTGGTAGCTGAGGAAGGGCATGTCGCCCACCACATGCGCGCGCCGCGCGCCGCGGGTGACGGCCCGACAGTGGTACACCATCTGCTCCATGGTGACGGGGAGGGTGGAGTCATTCCCCTGGACCACCATGCCCAAGCTGTCGCCGACGAGGATGACGTCGGCGCCGGCGTCGTCGAGGATGCGGGCGAAGGTGGCGTCGTAGGCCGTGACCATGCAGATGCGTTGGCCGGCCTGCTTCTGGCGCTTCAGCGTATGGATGGTGACCTTGTCCACGGGTTCACCTCCGTCAGGTTTTGGGTTTGGCACGTCCGGGGCCATTCGCCGTTCCCCTCTAGAAGGGGAATCGCCGTTGGCCACTGGACAGCACTGTAACGCCCCTCGGGCTGGCCGTCCGCCAGCGAAGTCTCATTTGCCCCAAAAACCAGCCGCTGGTTCCGCCTGGGGTGAACTTCCAGCGGGCCCCGGCTACCGCTGCCGCGTGTCGGCCAGAGGCAGGTAGTGGTGGACGCCCTTGCGCATCCTGCGGATGACCGACACCAGGTTGTCCAGGTCTGCCTCGTTGTGGACGAAGTCAATGTCGCTCGTGTTGATGACCAAGAGCGGAGTGTCCCCGTAGTGGAAGAAGAACTCGTTGTAGCCTGCCGCCAGCTTGGCGAGGTACTCGGCGTCGAAGTGCCGCTCGTAATCCCGCGCACGCCGCTTGATGCGCTGGAGCAGCACCTCGAGTCGCGCTTGCAGGTAGATGACGAGGTCCGGCTGCACCACCCTTGGCCCGAGGGCGGCATACACTCGCTCGTACAGGGCCAGCTCGTCAGGCTGCAGGGTGAGGGTGGCGAAAATGCGGTCTTTGGCGAAGACGTAGTCGCTCACCGTCACCTGGGCGAAGAGGTCCGCCTGGCTCAGGGCCTGCTGCTGCTGGTAGCGGCTCAACAGAAAGAAGAGCTGCGTTTGGAAGGCGTGTGCCGCTGGCTCCTTGTAGAAGGCCGGCAGAAAGGGGTTGTCCTCCACCGTTTCCAGCACCGGCCGCCCCTCGAGGCGCTCGGCCAAAAGCTTGGTGAGGCTCGTCTTCCCCACCCCAATCGGCCCCTCGACGGCGATGTAGCGGTGCTCCATGGGCGCGCGCGGGGGGTTCCCTTTGGGGGGTGAGGACTTGGAAAGGGGGAAGCGGAGTCAAGCATGCACCCGAAGGGGCTTCAACGAGCACGAAAGCCCACCTGCGGACGCAACGGCCGAAGGCGTTGACAACTCGGCCGTGGGCCTCGCTAGCATTGGCTTCCTGGGGGGGGGTGGCCCGCGCCCCCCGGGCCAAACAGATGCAGACCCGGAGAGCGAGAGGCCACCCGCGAGGTACCGCTGACGCCCGGCGCAGCGCTGCGCCCGAGGAGGCGCACCATGGGACGGCCATGCTGCGCCTGGCCCTCGAGCTGAAGAAGCCCGGTGCCCCACCGCTGGACGTCCTGGTGACGGAGCTGGCCCGCAGCATGCGGCTGCATGAGCCGTCCTTTCGTAGCTTCCTCGCCCAGCAGGGCGAGCTCTTCACCGCCCTTGCCACGGGCCGGGGCTAGCCGCCCGAGCCGGGGGGTTTTCTACCGTCCCCCTCGTCTCCTTCGAAAGTAACGGTGGGGCGGGCTTGAGGGTTGGGGTTGCACAGTTTCACCATGCAATCGCCAGGAAGTGCCATTCGTGCGGCCTAGCGAGCGCCGCACTCCTTGGGGCCTTCATGACGCGCCAACCCGTTGCCCTTCTGCTCCTCTTGAGCCTCGTGCCGGTGCAGCGCGCCGCCGCAGCGGACGGCGACACCCAGTGGCTACTGGAAGCCGCCCAAGCGCCCCGCATCCAGCGCGTCGAGCGGGGCCTGCCGCCGTTGTCCGTCCAAGGCCATCCACCGCTCGCGGTGGACCTCCAGGAATGGATGCGCCTTTTCAACATTCCGGGGCTGAGCATCGCCGTCATCGACAACTTCCGCATCGTCTGGATGAAGACGTACGGCGTCAAGGAGGTGGGCAGCTCCCCTCCGGTGACGCTCAACACCACCTTCCAAGCCGGCTCCATCAGCAAGCCTCTGACCGCGATGGCCGTCATGCACTTCGTCCAAGAGGGGAAGTTTTCGCTGGATGAAAACATCAACGACCAGCTCACCTCCTGGAAGGTGCCGGACAACGCGTTCACCGCGCGCGAAAAAGTCACCCTTCGCCGGCTCCTCAGCCACAGCGCGGGGCTCACCGTCCATGGCTTTCCGGGCTACGCGGTGGGCGCGCCCCTCCCCACGTTGGTGCAGGTGTTGAATGGGGAGCCGCCCGCCAACACCCCTCCAGTGCGCGTGGCGATGGTTCCCGGGACGAAGTTTGAGTACAGCGGTGGCGGCACCACCGTCGTCCAGCTGATGCTGGTCGACCAGCTGAAGAAGCCCTTCCCGCAGCTGATGGCCGAGACAGTCATCGAGCCGCTGGGCCTCAAGCACAGCAGCTACGAGCAGCCCCAGCCAATAGAGCGCGCGGCGGCCGCGGCCAGTGGGCACGGCGTGGACGGTAAGCCAGTACAGGGAAAGTGGCACATTTACCCGGAGATGGCAGCCGCCGGGCTTTGGACCACGGCCGGCGACCTGGCCCAGGTGGCCATTGAAGTCGCCAAGTCCAAGCATGGCCAAGCCAACCGCGTGCTGTCGGCTGCGTCGACGCAGCAAATGCTAACCATCCAGGCCGAGCCGGTGGGCATCGGTTTTTTCTTGGACCCGAAGACTGACCGCTTTGGTCACAACGGGTCCGACGAGGGATTCACGGCCTTCCTCGCCGCCTTTTCCGACTCCGGCAAGGGCGTGGCCATCATGGCCAATTCCGACACCGGCTACACCCTTTTCGGGCCTCTGGCGGCCAGCGTCGCCAAGGAATACGGCTGGCCGTCCTTCGCATCAGAGCCGATGCCGCTCTTCGTCAGAGCCGCCCTCATCGCGCGAAACCTGTCGGTGGCCACGGCCGTGGCCGACTACACACAGGCGCGGGCCAAGGGCCCGGAGAAGGCCTTCGGGCCTGGTGACCTCAACATTGCCGGCTATGCGCTTCTGTCCGCTGGAAAGACGGAGGATGCAGTGCAGCTCTTCAAGGCCAACGTCGCGCTCTACCCCTCAGACGCCAACGCCTACGACAGCCTTGGCGAGGCATACCTGAAAGCCGGCCGGCGAGAGCTGGCGACTGCAAACTATAAAAAGTCGCTCGAGCTGAACCCGAAGAACGACAACGCCGTCGCGATGCTGGCCAAACTCGGCGTCGCAAGCGCAGACGCCGGAGCCAAGTGACGCTTCCGGGCCTCAGCCGGGGCCCACCCGCTTCAGTTGAAGTTGTACTGAATGGTGATGAGGGCCTGCACCGAGGAGACGAATATTTGCGTGGCCCCAATGACCGGCGCCCGCTGGTAAATGATTTCTAAACCCACGTTGAGGGGCTTCACGTCGGTGTAGAAAATCCCGGTTTGGTAGCGGAACTGGCGAAAGCTGGTCGAGTCGACGCTGAACTGGGTTTGAAACCCGAGGAGAAAACCAATCGGCACCCCGCACGCCGGCTTCAAGTCGAAGTCAAACACACCGTTGCTGGCCAGCGTGTTGGTGGAGTTGGTTGTGTTGCCGGCGCTGTTGGTGCTGGTCGCGTTGGTGTAGAGGTAGGCGAGCGAGAAGGTAAGGCCCACCCACTTCTGAATCGCCCAGGCCCCGACGAAGGCCGGCTGAAGTGAGTAGGAGCCGGCACTGGTGATGGGAGACACCACATTGCCGCTGTCGATGCTGTCCTGCACCGACTTGAGGATGTTGAAGAAGACGGATGGCCCGATGGTGAAGTCGAGCGAACCCCCCAGCCGGACGTTGTCTCCCAGCTTGAAGCTCACCGTGGTGCCCAGCCCTCCGCGCCCGAAGGCATTGGTGCCGACGGCGGCCGCCCCGCTGCCATTGACGCCGCTGTAGACGATGAGCTCGACGTCTGTACGCACCGCCCACCAGGGGAGAAAGCCGTACTGGTAGTCGATGAATTGCGCGTAGGCCCCGACTTCGTAGTTGGCGAGGCTCACCGGGTTGCCGGCAATGTCAAAGACGTGCCCTGACGCCGTCCCGTAGCCGAACCCCGTCTCGGAGGCGACGTAGGTCGAGACGAAAGGGTCCAGGCTGAAGCGCGAGGGGATGAAGTTGTGCCCGGCCAGCTCGCGCCGAAGCTCCGGGCTGTCGGTGGCGGAAGCGGAGGCGTCGCCCTCGCTGTCCGCCCAGGCCGGGAGTACGCACAGCAGGGGTAACAGAAGCGCCACTGCCCTAAAGGCCCGGCGCGCTCCAGAAGGCCCCTGCTTTTTTGGTAATTCCACTGCTCCTCCTGGTTTGCGTCGGCACTTCGACGCGCGCACCCTACCCCAGCCGCCAACTCCACGGGCAGGCCCAAGTCCCGAAAAAAACGTGCGCGCCAACAGTCGGCCGGCTAACGGCGCCCGGCCAGGGCGCGCTCCACCGCGGCAAACTCCTCGACACTCAGCGTCTCCGCGCGGCGGCCAGCGTCCACGCCGGCGGCGTCGAGAGCCGCCCGCACAGCGGCCCCCGTCCCCAGCGCCGCGTCTGACTGCAGCGAGTTGAGGACGGTTTTGCGCCGTTGGGCGAAAGCCGCCTTCACCACCCGACGGAAGTGAGCGTCGTCGGAAACCTCGGCCCGAGGGACGAGCAGCGCGGTAAGCCGAAGCACCGCCGAGTCCACCTGCGGCGGCGGGTGAAAGAGGCGGGCCGGCAGCACGAAGAGGAGGTGGGGCCGGAAGTAAAGTCCGAGCAGGACACTGAGCAGCCCGTAGGTACGGTTTCCGGGCTCGGCGCACAGGCGCTCGGCGACTTCCTTCTGGACGGTGAAGACGGCCCGGCTGATGCGGGCGTGTTGCTCCAGCACGCTGAAGAGGATGGGGCTGGTGAGGTGGTAGGGGAGGTTTCCCACCACCGCCACCTTGTCGGCCCCGGCCAGCCGAGCGAAGTCCACCTGGGCCGCGTTGGCCGCCACCACTGTGAGCCGCTCGCTCTTGAGCTCGCCGAGGGCCTCCACCATGTCTCGGTCGCGCTCCACCGCCGTCACCTTGGCGCCCGTCTCGAGCAAGAAGCGCGTCAGGTGTCCCAAGCCAGGGCCCAGCTCCACCACCGGCTCGCCCGGTAGCAGCTGGAGCGCGGCGCAAATGCGCTCCAGCGCGTCCGGGTCGCCGAGGAAATTCTGTCCCCAGCTGTACTTCGGGCGCAGCCCTCGACGGCTGAGAATGGAGCGCGGGGACTCCACCTCACGGCCTCCAGGCAGCGTCGACGGCCAGGTCCGCCCCGGGCCGCACGCCCCGCCGGTAGGCCTCGTGGCCAGCCACCGCCACCATGGCGCCGTTGTCCGTGCACAGCCGGGGTGGCGGGAGAAACACGCGGATGTCACGCTCCGCTGCCCGCTCCACGGTGAGCGAGCGGAGGCGGCTGTTGGCCGCGACGCCGCCACACAGCACAAGCTTTGGGACGCCGAGGCGGCGAGCCGCCGCCACCGCCTTGTGCGAGAGGGCGTCGGCCACCGCTTCCTGAAAGGAGGCGCAGAGGTCGGCCAGCGCTTGCCCCTCGGGGACTCCGTTCCGTTGAAGGTGCGCCCGGACGGCCGTCTTCAGTCCGCTGAAGCTCCAGTCCACCACCTCCGGCGCATTCATCGCGCGGGGGAAACGGATGGCGCGCGGGTTTCCCCCTTGCGCCAGCGCGTCGATGGCGGCACCGGCCGGGTAGGCCAGCCCCAACAGCCGCCCCACTTTGTCATAGGCCTCTCCGGCGGCGTCGTCGCGGGTGGTGCCGAGGCGCCGGTACTGCCCGAAGGCCTCCACCAAGTAGAGGCTGGTGTGCCCGCCGGACACCACCAGTCCGAGGAAAGGGGGCTCGGGCGCGTCCTCGACGAGGCGAATGGCCAACAGGTGTCCCTCGAGGTGGTTGATGCCCAGCACCGGCACGCCAGTGGCGGCACCCAGCGCTCGGGCCGTCTGCAGTCCGACCAGGAGCGCCCCCAGCAGCCCCGGGCCAGAGGTGACGGCGATGAGGTCGAGCTCGCTCAACGCCACGCCCGCTCTGGCCAGCGCCGCGTCCACCACCGGCAGCACCTGCACCACGTGGTTGCGGCTGGCCAACTCGGGCACCACCCCGCCCCAGCGCCGGTGGATGTCTACCTGGGTGGAGATGACGTCCGAGCGCGCACGTCGGCCGTCCTCCACCACCGCGGCGGCAGTCTCATCACACGACGTCTCGAGGCCCAGGACGAGCACGCCGAAGGCGTTTAGCGTGCGTGGCCGCGCCGCGCCACCTCCGGGCCCAGTGCCCGGACGACGTCCCGGACTTCGCGCGCCCAGCGGTCATTGGGCGCGAGCTCCAGGTACGTCCGGTAGGACTCCAGCGCCGGAGCGTACTGGCCGTTGAATTGCTGCGCAGCGCCGAGGAAGAGCCAGGCCCGGGGCCGGTTGGCGTCCGCCCGCAGCACCTCCGTCAGCAACTGCGCGGCCTCGCTGTAGCTACCGGCCGCGCCGCTGGAGTTGACGATGGCGCCCCCCAGTCCCTCTTTGGCCTCGAGGGAGGAAGGCTTCATTGCCAGCGCCCGGCGGTACTGCACCGCCGCCGCCGCGAAGTCCCCTTTGGCCGTGGCGCGTGCACCCTCCTCGAGGCAGTGGCGAAAATCGGCCTCCGGCGAGTCGGCCGGCGCCGCCGTCTCCGACGCCGAAGCAGCCGGGGTGGGGGTGGCCCCGGCCAGCGCATTGGCCAGTGCACTGGTGGCGGCAGCCGCCTCCGGAGGGGCCGGCGGCGGCTGCCCAGCGGCAAGGCTTGGGGAGGGAGCCGCCGCGCGCAGACGCCACACCAGCGCCAGGCCGGAGAGGGCCAGCAGCGCGACGACGAGCAGGACGCTGCGGCCGCGCCTCCGGCCGCGGCTGGCGAGCGCGCGCTCCTCGTCCACCAACTGCGCGGCCTCCACCGCCTCCTCCGCCGTGGGTGCGGCCCGTGAAGGGGCCCCGGCCCAAGGGGAAGGCTCAGCGGACAGAGCCGAGGCAGAGGCCAGCGGCGCCGCCTCGTCAAGAGGTGCTGCCGCCGGCCTCGCCTCGGGCCCGGTGCTGGCCGCCTCGGCACTGGAGGACGGCGTGTCGAAGCGGGCGAGGACGGTGGCCGGCTCGAGGGGTTGGGCCTCGGCCGCCCCGCCGAAGCGCGCCGGGCGCTCGGGGCTGGGCGCAAGCGGCGTGGAAGGCACGAGCTTCGGCTGGGCAGGTAGAAGGTTGGGGGGGGCGGTGGGCTTAGAGGCCCTGGCCAACGGCACCGGCCCCCAGCTGGATGCAACCTCCCCTGCGCCCGAGTCGCCCGAGCCGGCCTCCAAAAGCTTCTGCTTCGCCTGGTCCATGGCACTGGACGCCGCCTCCTCAGGCTGCACGGACGGGGCCGGCGGCTCCCGCCCGGCGAAATGCAGCACGCGGGCACCGCGCTCGCCGCCGCTTTGGACAGGGCCGATTGGGGCCGCGCTGGGTTGTGCCCGGGGCAACAGCGGAAGCTCCGGCTCGGCGTTGGCCAGCTCGGCCGCCACCGCCTCCAACTCCGGCCGGACCAGCGCCGGGGCCGACACCGGCGCAGGCGGGGCTGGCGGCCGGGCCAGCCACTCCTCGAAGGCCGGACGCCGTGCGTCGCGCTCTCCGGCGGTCGTGCTTCCCAACTCGCGAATCAGGCCTTCGAAGTACAGCTTGCTAATAATCCCGAGTGCGGCCAGGTCCTCAAAGTTGGAGTCCTCCACCACCCGCGCCAGCGTCCGACGTCCGTCGAAGAGGCGCAGCAGCGCATTCACTTCGTCCGGGACTTCGCTCAGCCGCTCGGCCAGCTGGCGGTAGTCAATCTCGAAGATGGTTTCCAAAGCGGGCAGCTGCTCCAGCATCCGCCCCCATTCATCCAGCCGCCGCATTCCCTCCAGGAGGAGTCCCTGGGTGGAGACTTCAATTCGGTCGGGGCGCTCGACGGGCTCGAACTGGACGTCAAACTTCCCCTCGAA
The DNA here is from genome assembly GCA_052143535.1 of Myxococcaceae bacterium. GTDB lineage: Bacteria > Myxococcota > Myxococcia > Myxococcales > Myxococcaceae > JADGRA01. The sequence continues at coordinate 44,252 of JBKQSS010000056.1, forward strand.
AGTATTCAACACCCGGTAGAAGGCATTCTCCCCGACGAGTTTGTCGAGCTCGGCGTCCACCACCCGGCCGTCCCGGAAATAGATGGCCCCGGTGTGCGCTCCCTCGATGCTGACTTTCCCTGTCTTGCGGCCGACCTCGAAGGTTTGCACCAAATCCACCACGCCCATGTCGGCCAAGCTTCCGGAGAACCCCCCCCGCGTCTCGCGGCGCTCGAAGCGCTCATCGGCCTTTTGCAGAATCATCTTCATCCGCGTCACAATTTCCCGGATGTAGATGGGTTTGGTGAGGTAGTCCTCGCCTCCCAACTCCAGCCCCCGCACCTTCTCTTCCAGCGTTTTCTGGCTGCTGAGGAAGACGAAGGGGATATTTTCGAAACGCGGGTCCGCCTTCAGGCGTCGGCACAGCTCGAAGCCGTCGAATTCCGCGAGCCGAGTGTCAGACAGCACCAAGTCCGGGGAGCTGATTTGCACCTTTTCCAGGGCGTCCCGCCCGTTGACGGCAGTGGTGACCTGGAAGCCGGCCTTCTTCAGGCTGACCTCCATCACCCGCAGGTTTTTTGCGTCTCCGTCGACCAGGAGCAGGTGCTGCTTGGCCACGCGCGTGCACCCACCTTCACCGCCCCCAGGGCGAAGTCGTCCCGGGGAGTCTCCCGGGGATGATTGTGGGCGCATGCACCGCGCGTCAACGATTCCCGGAGTGGGGGACTCGGCGCCCTGGTGCCCCTGGGGTTGCGCGAGCGCCTTGACACCCTGCCGGCCGACTGCTTGAGGGGAGGTATGAGTGGGGCTGAGCAGCGCCGGCATGTCCGCCGCGCGGTGAGCGTGGAGTTTCACGGCAAGGACGCCGGGGGCGAAGGCGAGCTCACCCTGGTCGGGGCGGACCTCTCCGCTGGCGGCACCTTCCTCCGCTGTGACGTGCTGCTCGAGCCGGGCGAGACGCTGGCCCTGGAGTTTCACCCACCGGGCGGCGCTGCCCCCCTCACCGCACAGGCCCGGGTGGCCTGGGTACGGCGCTTTCCGGACGGGGGCGCGCCACCTGGGATGGGCATTGAATTCCTCGCCATGCCCGACGCGGACCGCCGCCTTCTCGAGGCGGCGCTCGGCGCTCGCTAGCGCTCCTTCGGACTCGTGTTTTTCAGCGGGGCTTCTTGGCTGGTCCCCCGCGCTTGCGCATCTCAATCAGCCGCAGCTCCTGGCTCGCCTCGAGGTGGCGCGCGTTGGCCTTGAGCGCCTCTCGGAAGTGACGCTCGGCTCGCTCCACATCCCCTTCCACTCGGGCAATGACGCCGAGTTGGTAGTGGGCCCGGTCGCAAGCCGGGTCTTCCTTCAAGGCGTCCACCATCATCGCCCGCGCCGCGGCAGCGTCGGACTTGCGGTTGGGGTCCATGTAAATGGCCCAGGCACGGGCGGCCAGGACGTGCGCCCGCGGGTAGAGCCGGTAGGCCTCGGCGAAGTGCGCTTCTGCCGCAGCATGGTCCCTGCGGCGCAGCGCCGCCTCGCCGGCCTTGTAGGCCTCGGCCGACTCGGCCTGGTCCCGGACGGGCGGCCCGCTGGCCAGCGCGGCCATCTCCTTGGCGTGGGTGGCCCGGCGCTCGTCGTCCAAGAGGAACTCTTGCGCTTCGCGCAACGAGTCGAAGATGGCGGTGGCCTGCGGGACGAGGTCCCCCAGCGCGGGCGGGAGCCGGTCCGGATGGAAAACCTTCACCAAGTCCAGGAAGGCGGCCTTCACCTGGGGGCGGCTCGCCTCGAGGTGTAGGCCGAGGATGTCAAAGCGGTTGCGCTCCCCGGAGAGGCCCACAAAGCGCTGCTCAATCTGTCGGGCCAACCCCTGCTCGGCGGGGGTGCGTGGGCCAATGGCGACCGGGACGGGCGCCGGCGTCGGCTCGAGCGGTGTGGCGGTACCCATGGTGCGCGGGGGGCGGGAGACCAGCGAGCCGAGGTTTTGGATGGCGCGCCGGAGCAGCCGCTGCCGCCGCTCGCGCGCTGCTTCCCCGGGCACCCCGCCGGAGGGGGTGAGGGCGGGCGTGGCCTCGAAAGGAGGGGGAATCGGCTGCGGCGGCTCCTGCACCGGAGGCAGCGTCTCCATCTGCCAGGCGCCGGCGTCTGCAGAGGCCTGGAGAATGGCGTCGACCGGCACGTCGGTGTGGGTGACCGCCTCCTGGCCGAGGCCCACCAGGGACGAGAGGTGGGCGTCCACGTTGGCCAGCGCCTCCTCGAAGGACGCCGGCGCTGGGGCGGGCCCCGCCGGCGGCTCCTGGACGAGACGCCACAAGTCCTCCTCGGCCTTCCCCGCGTCGGGCCCCAGGTGCAAAGGCGGCCGTGAGGCCTCCCCTTTCGGCACCGCGGCCGCCTCGGCTGCCCCGCGCGCTGCTGAGGACAACACCCCCTCGGTGGCCGCCAGCCACGTCTCCGCCGGGCCCGCCGCGCCGGCGCGCCGCAGTGCCTCCGTCATCTCCTCCACCAGCTCTGCCGGGCTGCGGGGCGCCGGTGGGACTTCGGCGTCGGCGAAGAGAAGGATGGGCTCGGACTGCGCCGTCCCGTCCTCCGGGGAGGGCATGGGGACGACCTCCACCGACTCCGCTGCCTGAAGCAACGTCTCCGAAGCAGCCCGGTCATCCTGGTCCGAGCCCCAGATGGGCGTTGAGCCCCGAGGAAACGAAGCACCCTCGGACTGCGCTTCTGCCTCGGAGAGCACCGGCGGCTCGAGTGCGGCGAAGGGCCGAAGCGTGTCCCGGCGTTTGGGCACAGCCCCCGGCGTCTCCGGAGCGCTGAGGGTGAGCGGCTCCTCGGTCGTGCTGCGGGAAGGGGCTGGCCCCTCGTCGCGGAGCGACTGGAATGTCTTCTGGGTGTTGGTGCGACCTCCTCGGGTGTGCACCACCGCCGGGCGGAGGGTGTCCGGCTCGAGCACCGGGCCGCCGGCAATCGCTTCGGCCACGGTGATGCGCGGTACCTCCTCCGCGCTCGGCTGGGGGAAGGCTGGGTCGGTGGACTCAAGCGGGGGGAGCGGCCCGATGCCGGTGGCGGTGACGGCCGGTGGGGCTTCCCGCACCAGCGTGTCCGCCAGCGCCACCTCAATGGGGGTGTCTCTGCGGGGCACGCTGGCTTGGGCCTCGCGCCAGGCGGCTTCGGCGGCACGCGCCGCCTCGAGTGCCCGACGCGCTTGCTCCGCCCGTTGCCGCTGCTCGGCGCGCCGAGCCTCCTCGGCGTTGCGCGCGGACTCGATGGCGGCCCGCGCCACGTTGCGACGGGCCTCTTCCTCGGCGCGGCGGGCCTCTGCTTCGCGCTCCATGGCGACGCGCGCTTCCCAGCCGGCGGCATCCAGAATCTCCACCCGGCCGTCATGCTGGAGCAGCCGCAAAAGCGCCGCCTCGCCGGGTTGCAACTCGCCTGCCGGGTGGAAGGTGGAAAACCGCTCGAGGAGGCTCCGCTCCTCTTCGGAGAGGAGCCAACCCGCGCACTCCTCCACCTCTCGGCAGTACACCAAAGCGTCGGCCGGCAAGGGCCCCAGTGTCTCGAAGGCGGCGCGGACGGCCCTCGCCCCGGAAACTCTCGGCACGCCGGCGTCCACCAGCGCGGGCATGAAGGTGGCCTCCCCACCGTAACTCACCAGGCGGCGCACCGAGGCCAGCGTCTGCACCTCCTCGGCGACGGCGGCATTTGCGCCGCAGATGCTCAGAAGTGCAGGCGAGTTGGGCCCAGCAGCACCTTCCGCCCACAGGGCGTCCAGTGTCGGCAAGTCCAGCCCACCGGCCGTGAGGAGGGCCTGCGCCAATGTCTGGTAGCCGAAGTCGAGCCGCGCGCCGACCACGTCCCCGGCCTGCAGGTACAGCCGGGCCTCCGTCCCCCGCGAGGAAAACGTCAACCAGCCGGTGGCGTGCTCGCGCGCGGCGCGGAAGAGCGCGTCCGCGGCGGGGGGAGGGAGGGAGGTGCGGGACTCCATAGCCAATTCCTTAAAGAGCGCCAGTCTAGCCGAGCTGGCGCAACGCCTCGTACGTCCCGACGCCGGCAGCGGTGGAGAGGTTGAGACTGCGCCGGCCTGAAAGCATGGGGATGGACACCGGGACGCCCTCCCCCCCTCGCAACAGGGGCTCGGGCAGGCCAGCCGTCTCCGAGCCAAAAACCAGGTGGTCTCCGGCCTGAAAGCGCAGCTCCCACAGCGAGGTGGAAGCATGCCCGGTGAAGAGAAAGCGCCGGGCCAGCGGGTGTGCGGCGACGTAGGTGTCCCAGCTGGGGTAGAGCGCCAGGAAGACGTGCTCCCAGTAGTCCAACCCGGCACGCTTTAGCTCCCGGTCGGCAATGGAAAACCCCAGCGGCTCCACCAGCACCAGGCGACAGCCGGTCACCGCGCACAGCCGGGCGATGTTGCCGGTGTTGGGCGGAATTTGTGGCGCCACCAACACCAGGTGCAATGGTCGCTCAAGGGGATGGAGCATGTTCGTGTCCCACCCAGCAAGCCCGACTCCCGAGCCCGGCGCCAGTTTCTGACCGATGAACAACTCTCCGCGGGAACACTTTGCCCTCCCCCTCTGGCTTGGTAGCGTGGTTTGACGCTCATGCGGATTGAGGTCGCCGGCCGCAGTCACGTTGGGATGAAGCGCAACCACAACGAGGACGCGTTCCTCGTCTTGGCGGATGAGCAGCTGTACTGCGTGGCGGATGGGATGGGCGGCCACGCCTCGGGCGAAATCGCCTCCCGCATCGCCGTCGAGGAGCTGGAGGACTTCTATCGGCGCACCTCGAAGGATGCCGACCTCACCTGGCCGTTCAAGATGGACCGCACCCGCAACTACGAGGAAAACCGCCTGGCCACCGGCATCAAGTTGGCCAATACCCGCATTTTCGAGACTGCCGGCACCGACGTCAGCTACCGGGGCATGGGCACCACCATCGTCTCGGTACATTTCGCCGACGACGGCGCCTACGTCGGGCACGTCGGGGACAGCCGCGCCTACTGCCTGCGCAATGGCGCCCTGCACCAAATGACGGAGGACCACTCTCTCCTCAACGACTACCTCAAGGCGAAGAAGCTGACCGCCGAGGAGATTGACGCCTTCCCGCACAAGAACGTCATCGTCCGGGCGCTCGGCATGAAGGACACGGTGCAGGTGGACGTCGACCGCTTTGCCGTCAGCGACGGCGATGTCTTCCTGCTTTGTTCGGACGGGCTCTCGGGGATGGTGAATGACGAGGCCCTGATGGCGGCCGTCCAGGCCTCGAGCGACCTCGATGCCACCTGTACCCAGTTGATAGAGCTCGCCAACGCGGCCGGCGGGAACGACAACATCACCTGCATCCTTCTGCGCTACAGCGCCGACTGACCGGCCGCCTCACGCCACGCCTGACTCGCTTTCGGGCCCTGGGGCCGAGAGGCGGCCGCCTCGCCAGAGGAGGAGGCGCTCAAGGCGTCCCTCGGGCGCAGCGCCTTCGAGGAGCGCCGCCTGCGCGACGTGACTCCCAGAGGGCACATGGACGCCGGGGCCAAAGTAGACGTTGGGACCGACTTCTGCACCGGCTTCCACCACCGCCGCGCGGTCCAAGTACACCGGCGGCTGCGCTTTTCCGCGCAGCGTTGCCCCGGGGGCCTTCCACACGCCGTTGGCCCCCGCCGCACGGGCAAAGGGCGAGCTTTCGCCGAAGACGTCCGGGACGTCCCCCACCAGCAGCGCCTGCTGAGCCAGGAGGTAGCCGGCCGGCGTGCCGACGTCCCTCCACGCGGCGTGCACCACCGCCCCCCGCACCAGCTCCCCCTTCTTCAAAAGCCGCGGGTAGACGTCCCGGTTGATGTCCTCCGGCCCCGCCTCGGAGATGGCCGAAAAGACGCGGGGAGAAAGCAAATGCACGCCTGAGAAATGCCAGGCCGAAAGCGCCGGGCCGCCGGGACCTCGCCCGGCGATTCGGCGCACCCGGCCTTCGGCGTCGATGTCCACCGAGGCATAGGAGGCACCTTTCGGCATGGGCAAAAGCAAAAGCGTGGCCGTCGCTCCTGAAGCGCGGTGCTCAGCAACGAGGGTCCCGAGCTCGGGGGTAAAGAGCGCATCCCCATTCCACACGACGAAAGTGTCCGTGTCCTCCACCACTCGGCGTAGGCCGCGGATGCCGCCCGCGGTGCCTTGGATGACACTTTCGTGCGACAGGGCGAGTTGCATGCCCGCGCGCGCGGTCTCAGCCTCGGCCACCCGGGCCATGACGTCCGCCAGGTGGTGCGTGTTGATGCCAACCTCGGTGACGCCGGCGCGCGCCAGGACGGCCAGGGTGTAGCGAAGCAGCGGTTGCCCGAGGAGTGGAAGCGCCGGTTTGGGCCAGCTCTCAGTCAGCGGCCGCAGCCGCGTCCCCAGCCCCGCGGCAAGCACCAGCGCTTTCATGCCAGCTCTGGCAGGTAGCGAGAGGCCACCCGGCGCAACGCTTGAACGTGCTCGTCTTGAAGCAGTCGCTCGAACGCCCGGCGCACGTAGCTGAGCGACAACGGAATGTGCGGCAGAAAGCCAGGGTTTTGCTTCACCCGGTGGATGTACTCAAACCGCGCCGCGTCCTTCAGCTTGCGCTGCACGGTGAGCAAGTCGAAGAAGTTCCGGAAGGCTGCCGGCTCGACGGGCTCGCCCGCCGCTCGTGGCAGCCGTTCCTGGTACTGGCGCAGCAGAGCGTCCACCAGCTCCTCGTCGAGCGCCACATAGCTGTCGCGCAACAGCGCGACCAAGTCATAGGCCCGCGGGCCTTGCAGCGCGTCCTGGAAGTCGATGACCACCACCTCGCCGCCCTTCACCATCAGGTTTCGACTCTGGTAGTCGCGGTGGGTGAAGCCCCGCGCCGCCGCCGCGAGGCGGTGGGCAATGCTGCGGAAGGACGACTCCAGCACCGAGCGCTCGGCCGGGGTTGGCGTTTTGCCGCTCCACGCCTCCAGCCCCCATTCGCGAAAGTGGTGGAGCTCCCAGAGGTACAGCTCTTCGTCAAAAGCGCGCTGGAAGGCGATGCTGCGGGGCTCGGGGCTGGCCTCGGCTGCCCCGCGCAGACGGGCCAGGAGGTCCACCGCCGAGCGGTAAAGTGGCTCGGTGGCCGTCCCGCCGAGCGCCTTTTCCAGCGTCACGTCCCCCAAGTCCTCCAGCACCATCATCCCAGCCCGCTCGTCGTAGTGAAGAATGGACGGCACCCGGACGCCGAGGCGGCGCAAGTAGCGCTGGACGTCGACGAAGGGGAGCTCCTCCGGCACGGCGTCCCCAGAGGCTTCCTCACTGGAATGCGCCTGCGGCGGCATCACCATCACCACCAGGCTGTCTGGCCAGGTCCCCACCCGGAGGTAGCTTCTGTTGCTGGCGTCGCCTTTCAGCCTTTGCACGGGCGCGCCGTCCTGCGGCCGGCCGGTGGCCCGAGCAACCTGGTCGCGCAAGGCGGCCTCGAGAGTCATTCTAAAAGCGGACGCTACACGGCCTTCCTTGGGCGGGGCCACCCTGGGGCCGCGTCGGAGGCGCGTGCCGCGGGTGAGGCGCGCGCGGCCCACAGGCGGCTCGGGTGGCCTCACTCCCTGGGGGCCGTCGGCACCAAGGCTGTCCCGTCAGTCCCCCAGGGAAGGGCGACGGCCTACAACTGAAAAAGGGGGCCCGGCCCCGGGGGGGGCCCGGTGCTACCCTTCCCCACTGCCATGAACGTCCAACCCACCATCCTCGCCGCCATCGGAAACACCCCCCTGGTCCGCCTCAACAAGGCGGTCGGTCCCGAGGACGCTGCCGTCTACCTCAAGTGCGAGTTCATGAACCCCGGCGGCTCCATCAAGGACCGAATGGCGCTGCACATCATCGAGAAGGCGGAGCGGGAGGGAAAGCTCAAACCCGGGGGCACCATCGTCGAGAACACCTCCGGCAACACCGGGATGGGCATCGCCATCGCCGCCGCGGTGAAGGGCTACCGCTGCATCTTCACCATGCCGGACAAGATGTCGACGGAGAAAATCAACCGGCTGAAGGCGCTCGGGGCCCAGGTGGTGGTGACGCCAACCAATGTCCCCGCCGACAGCCCGCAGAGCTACTACGAGACCGCCAAGCGCATCGCGCGCGAGACGCCCGGCAGCTTCTACCTCAACCAGTACCACAGCCCGGACAACATCGAGGCGCACTACGTCACCACTGGGCCCGAGCTCTGGGAACAGATGGGCGGTGCCATCGACGTTTTCGTCGCCGGTCTCGGCACGGGCGGCACGATGAGCGGCGCTGGAAAGTTTCTCAAAGAGAGGAAGCCCGGCATTCGCAACGTCGGCGTGGACCCGGTGGGCAGTGTCTACCAGGGCTATTTCCAGACGGGGAAGCTGCCCGAGCCTCACGTCTATAAAGTGGAGGGCATTGGCGAGGACATGCTGTGCAAGGCGCTCGACTTCAGCGTCCTGGATGAGGTCCGCCAGGTGGATGACCAGCAGTGCTTCAGCGCGGCGAGGCGCCTGGCACGCGACGAGGGCATCTTCGCTGGCGGGAGCTCGGGCGGCGCGGTGCACGTCGCGGTGGAACTAGCCAAGGAGCTGGGGCGCGGGAAAAACATCGTCGTCGTGCTCACCGACACCGGCAACAGCTACATCAGTAAGTTCTATTCGGACGAATGGATGAGGGACAACGGCTTCCTGGTGGACGACAAAGGGCCGGGGCGGGTGTGCGACTTGCTTCGAGACCGACAGCCGAGCGTGCACTTCGCCCGCACCGGGCAACACGTCGACGAGGTGGTGGACGCCATGCGGCGGCACGGCATCAGCCAGATGCCGGTGAAGGACGGAGCCGGCCGGGCCGTTGGGATGATTCACGAATACGACTTGCTCAACGCCCTGGTGGCCAAAACCCAGCGCTTCTCTGACTCCATCGACCCGCTGGTCGCGCCGCTTCAGGGGGTGGTGAGCCCGGAGGCCAGCCTCTCCGCGCTGCGCGACGTCTTCGCGCAGGACAACGTGGCGGTGGTGAAAGAGCGCGAGCAGGTGGTGGCCATCATCACCAAGATTGACCTCATCGAGTTCCTCGCTGCACGGATGTAGCCGGCGCGCGCTTGGCCACTTTCCCCTGCGCCGTGCTTGCCCAGTTCGGCTGACGTCCCAGCCTAGGGGTCTCGCTCGCTCACTCCCCCGCCATCGACGAGCAGGTCGCGGACTGCTTCGGCCAGCGCGTGGTTGGTGGCGATGGTGTCCCCGCCGAAGGCTGTCCTTTGGCCCTTCCAGTCGGTGAAGACGCCCCCCGCCTCTTCCACAATGGGCTTCAGCGCGGCCGCGTCCCAGGGCGCCATCACGCCGTCCACCATCACCTCCGCCCGGCCCGTTGCCACCAACAGGTAGCCGTAGCAGTCCCCCCAACTTCGAGCCTGGGCGGCCATGTCCACCAAGCGATTCCAGCGCGTGCTTTGAGGCACATTCCCCGCGAAGCGCTCATCGGTGGCCAAGACCGTGGCTTCGGCTAGGCGGGCCACATTCGAGACGCGCGCCAACGAGCCATTCCAGAAGCAGCCGGCGCCGCGCGCGGCCACCACCAGCTCTTCGACGGCCGGGAAGTAGGCCGCGCCGGCGAGCACCTCCTCCCCCTGCACCAGCGCCACCAGAGTGCCCCAAAGCGGAACGCGGCGGACAAATGTCTTCGTCCCGTCAATCGGGTCCACCAGCCACCGCCTGTGCGCCTCAGGCCGGGCGGTGCCCAGCTCTTCGCCGACAATGCCGTCCTGCGGAAAGCGGGCTTCGAGCCAGCTGCGGACGGCCTGTTCGGCCTCTCGGTCCGCCACCGACACCGGCGTCCCATCGCCCTTCGTCTCCACCACCACCCCGCGCCGGTAGTGAGCGAGCGCCACGGCTCCGGCCACCCGTGCCGCGGCCTCGGCCGCCTTCATCCACTCGGAGGGCTCGCTCATTGGGCTGGCTCGCCACACCTTCACGCCTGAGCGAGCGCTGCCTTCAAGTCCTCGAGGAGGTCCGCGGCGTCCTCGATGCCGACCGAGAGGCGGATGAAGCCATCGGTGATGCCCAGCTTGGCGCGGTTCTCCGGCGGCACGGAGGCATGCGTCATGATGGCCGGGTGCTCGATGAGGCTCTCCACCCCGCCCAGGGACTCGGCGCAGGAGAAGACCTTGCACCCGGCGAGGAAGGCGCGAGCGGCGGGCAGTCCGCCCGCAATCTCGAAAGTAAGCATCCCCCCGAAGCCCCTCATTTGCCGCTTGGCCAGAGCGTGCTGCAGGTGGCCCGGCAGGCCCGGGTAGACGACCCGACGCGCTTTGGGCTGCCCTGAGAGGAATTCGGCAACCTTGAAGGCATTCTCCTGGTGGCGGGACATCCGGACGCCGAGCGTCTTCACCCCGCGCAAGACGAGAAAGCTGTCCAAGGGCGAAGGCACGCCGCCCACCGCATTCTGTAGAAAGCCAATCCGCTGCGCGAGCTCGGCGTTGGACGTCCCGACGAAGCCACCCACCACGTCGCTGTGGCCATTGAGGTACTTGGTGGTGGAGTGCAGCACCACGTCGATGCCGTGCCCGAGCGGCTGCTGGAAATAGGGGGACATGAAGGTGTTGTCACAGACGCTCAAAACCCCCCGCTTCCGGCACACCTCCGCCACCGCGGCCAAGTCCACCAGCTTGAGCATCGGGTTGGTGGGCGTCTCCACCCACACCAGCTTCGTCTTTGGGGTGAGGGCCGACTCGAGCGCCCCAGGCCGGGAGAGGTCCACGAAGCTGAAGCTCAGGCCGAGGCGCCGGAAGACTTTGTCGAAGAGGCGAAACGTGCCCCCATAGACGTCGTCGCTGCAGACGACGTGGTCGCCGGTGTCCAAAAGGTGCATCAAACAGTCGGTGGCGGCGCAGCCGGAAGCGAAGGCAAAACCATGCTTCGCCCCTTCCAGGGCCGCGAGGCACGCCTCCAGGGCAGTCCGGGTGGGGTTTCGGGTCCGGCTGTACTCATAGCCCTTGTGCACTCCGGGGCCAGCCTGGACGTAGGTGGAGGAGAGGAAGACGGGCGTCATAATGGCGCCGGTGGTGGGGTCCGGCGCTTGGCCGGCGTGGATGGCGAGGGTGTCAAAGCGCATGGCGCGGGCCAACACACCAGAAAGCCCCCTTCCTGTCAGCTGCTCCCCGGATGGACTCATCGGCCTGCCCGGGGCGCTCGTGCGCCGTGGCGACCGAGCCGCTAAAACCGCTTCTCCTTTCTCCATCCCCCGAGCCCGCCATGCCCGCACCGCCTGCTGCCGCCGCTGGAACCTTTCTCCTGGGAGACCTCACCGTCGCCCGCCTCGGCTTCGGGGCCATGCGCATTACCGGGGAAGGCATTTGGGGCGAGCCGGCTGACCGCGAGAAGGCCAAGGCAGTGCTTCGCCGGGCGGTGGCGCTCGGCGTCAACCTCATCGACACCGCGGACGCATACGGGCCAGAAGTGAGCGAGCGCCTCATTGCCGAGGCGCTGTTCCCCTACCCCAAGGGACTGGTCATCGCCACCAAGGGCGGGCTGACGCGCTCTGGCCCTGGCAGCTGGCAGCGCAACGGCAAGCCCGAGCATCTGGTTGCGGCGTGCGAGGCCAGCTTGAAGCGGCTTCGCCTGGAGCAGATTGACGTCTACCAGCTGCACGCCGTTGACCCCGCGGTCCCCTTCCTCGAGTCGCTGGGGGCGCTGGTGCGCCTCAAGGAGCAAGGCAAGGTGCGCCATGTCGGCCTCTCCAACGTCAGCGTCCGGGAGCTTGCGCAGGCGCAGAAGGTGGTGCCCATTGTTTCAGTGCAAAACCGCTACAGCTTGAGCGACCGCGGCGCCGAGGCAGTCCTGGACGCCTGCGAGCGCGCTTCCATTGGCTTTCTCCCCTGGTACCCCCTGGCCGCGGGCGAATTGAGTCGCCCCGGCGGCCCTCTGGACAAACTCGCCAAGGCCCACCACGCCACCGTGGGCCAAACCGCGCTTGCCTGGCTGCTGCACCGCTCGCCCGTCATGTTGCCCATTCCCGGCACCTCGTCTGTTGCACACCTGGAGGAGAATGTCGGCGCGGCGGCCCTCACCTTGAGCCAAGAGGAGTTTCGGACCCTGGCCCGCGGGTAGAGACGTCACCGCTTCGTCACGGGACGTAAACTTGCGACGGAGCCCCCCTCCCGGCAACGCTGGGCCGCAGGCATGGCCGCTCCCCGCCCCGTGCGAGGCCTTCGGGCCTCCACCAGCCTCCTCGATGCGGCGCCCCTCTTCCTGGCCGCCCGCCAGGCCGACGTCGCTGCTTACTCCGCGGCGGTGGCCGAGCGGCTGACGCCGGAGCGCGTGCATGACTTACGCGTCGCCATTCGACGACTGCGCGGAGCTGTCCGCCTCTTCGGCAAGGGCAAACCAGCGCGCCGCGCCGACGGGGAGCTCCGCACGTTCCAGGCGGCGCTTGGCTCCCTGCGCGACTTGCAGGTGCAGCTGGCCGGGCTGTCGAGACTTCACCGCAAGCTGTCGCCCGAGGAGGCGGCCGTCGTCCTGCACGTACGCACGTCCCTCGGCGCGATGCGTGCCGCGAGCGTCGAAGCGGCGCGGGCGGCGCTGGCGCGCTGGGCCAAACGTGGCGCCCGGGTGCTGGGGGGGTTGGAAGGCCTTCGTCCCAAGGGACGCCTCGGAGGACACCGTTTGCGCAAGCGGCTGGTGCGTCAGCTGGAGGAGGTGGAGGGGCGCGCCCAGGCAGCACTGGCCGACCCCGGGCCATTGCCCATGCACCAGTTGCGCATTGCCCTGAAGCGCTTCCGCTACGGGCTCGAGTTTCTCGAGCCGGCCATGCCGGATGAGACCGCGGAGATTCGCACCGAGCTGGTCCCGCTTCAGACGGCGCTCGGCGAGCTGCATGACTTGGACGTGCAAATAGGACTGGTAGACGAGCACGCCTCGCCACAGTCCATGCCGGCGGCCGCCGACTTGCTCCGCCGCCTCACGGCGGACCGCGAGCGACTGGGGGCCTCGCTGCTGGCGGTGCTCATCCATTGGGAAGAAGAGGCGAGCGCGCTCAGGGCCCAGGTGCTACTCGGCTCGAGTCCGGTCCGCATCCATCAGCGGATGCGCTGAAGGCCGACAGTCTAGACGCTTTTGGGGCGCCGCGACGCCACCCAGTACAGCAGCGCCGTCAGCCCAAGCAGCGGCAGAATGGACCAGGTGGCCGAGGCCTCAATGGCTTCGCCGCGCACTTGGCCAAACAGCTTGTAGGAGAGCTCCAAGCCCCAGTGTTTGAGCAGCGTCACCTGCCGCGGCAGGCCATCCGGCCCAGGCACTGTCGTCTCCACCCCTTCCAGCGCGGCGGAGAACAAACCAATGAGGGCCCCTCCGGCGATGAGGCCGGAGGCGAAGAGGACGCCTGGGGAGGACTCGGACTCTGCTGCCGACACCTTTGAACGCTTGTCAGCGAGCCAACGGGCGATGCCTCCCAGCCAAATGGTGGCCGAGGTGGAGAGCGGCAGGTAGGCGCCCACCGCGAAGGGCAGCACCGAAACGCCACACAAGTCGAGCAACAGCGCGAGGAAGACGCCGATGAGGACCAGACTCCAGGGAAGGTTTCGCTCCAGCACCCCGTCGATGATGAGTTGGAAGAGCCGGGCCTTTGGGGCGTCGAATTTGGACACCACCTTCTCGACCGAGCCGTCTTCGCGGCGTTGCACCGGCTCCACTCCGGACACGCCGGGGTCGGCCAGGAAGGCGATGCGGTTGTCGCCTCCCACCAGGTACTTGCCGCGCGGCACGCCGCTCACCTCGTTGCGAACGTACAGCACCTGGTAATCCCGCCCCCGGAAGCTGAAGGGCTGTGGGGCAAAAGCGAGCAAGTCCCCGCCGGTGGCCGTGGCCGTGGCCGGCGAGGCGACGAAGCCCGGGTAGCTCCTGGGCACATAGGTTGTCGCCGCCTGGTTGAGCGCAACGAGGGTGAAGCCAATGACCAGCGCACTGGTGAGCACGCCCACCATGATGGCGATTTGCTGGTTGCGGGGGGTGGCCCCCACCAAGAAGCCCGTCTTAAGGTCCTGCGAGGTGGTCCCGCCGTTGCTGGCGGCGACGCACACCAGAGCGGCCGTGCACAGCGCCATCTCCTTGTAGGGGACGCCGGTCCAGCCCACCGCCAGGAAGAGAAGGCAGGTAATGAGCAAGGTGGCCACCGTCATCCCCGAGATGGGGTTACTGGAGCTGCCGATTTCCCCGGTGATTCGGCTGGAGACGGTGACGAAGAAGAAACCGAAGAGGATGATGAGGACCGCCGAGAAGGCATTGATGCCCAGTGACGGCGCGATGGCGATGGCGACCACCAGCGCCAGTGAGCCTCCCAAGACGACGCGCATCGAGAGGTCCTGCTCGGTGCGGGGCACCGCGGCGGCGGCCTTGTCCCCACCTAAGTTGACGTTGCCGAGGCCACGCTTGAAGGCGGAGATGATGGTGGGCAGCGAGCGCACCAGGGTGAGCACCCCGCCGGCTGCGACCGCACCCGCGCCGATGTAGAGCACGAAGGCGTTGCGGATTTGCCCGGTGCTCATCACGCTCACCGGTGTCGTCGCCCCGTAGAGCGCCGAGGTCATGGTCGGCCCGAAGAGGGTGATGAGCGGGATGAGGACAAGAAAGGACAGCACCCCTCCGGCCATCATGATGTTGGAGGTGCGGGTCCCGATGATGTAGCCAACACCGACCAGCGCCGGGTTGGACTCGAAGGACAGCGAGCCGCCCTTGAACCAACGGTTGAAACTCCAGGTCGGGTACTCGCCCCAGAACTTGAAGACTTTGCCAATGGTGTAGAACAGGGCCCCTGCCCCCAGGCCTCCGAAGACCGTCCGCGCGCTGGTTCCACCCTTCTCCCCGACAATCAGCACTTCGGCGCAGGCCGTGCCCTCCGGGTAGGTCAGGTGGCCGTGCTCCTTGACGATGAGCCCGTAGCGCAACGGAATCATCATCAACACGCCCAAGGCACCGCCCAGTAGGGCCACCAGCGTCGCCCGGAGGGCATTCATCTCGAATCCCATCAGCAACAAGGAAGGCAGGGTGAAGGCCACGCCCGCCGCCAGCGACTCGCCGGCCGAGCCGGTGGTTTGGACGATGTTGTTTTCGAGAATGGTGGCCTTGCCGAAGGCCCGGAAGATGGTGATGGAGAGCACGGCAATGGGAATGCTCGCCGACACGGTGAGGCCCACTTTGAGCCCGAGATAGACGCTCGAGGCGGCGAAGATGATGCCGAGGAGCGAGCCCACCACCAAGCCACGGATGGTGATTTCGGTCATCTTCGTCTCCGCAGAGACGTACGGACGGTACTCGACGGCCGCGGCGGCTTCCCGGTTGTCCATGGAAGGCACAGGCTTAGGGATGCCGGCAACCCTGTCAACGACGGATGCACGGAACCCGAGCGCTTTCACCCTCAGCGCGGGAGGGGAGCCACCGGCCCCCTGGCGCCGAGGACCCAGTCCGTGCGAGGAGCTTCGGCGGCCCCTTGCCCACCGCCTTCCGCAACCGGCTCGCCAAGAATGCCCGGCACTTCGGTCGCTGGGCGGAGCGCCAGCACCTCACCGCCTACCGTGTCTATGACCGGGACGTCCCGGACTTCCCCTACGTCGTCGAGCGTTACGGGAGCCGCGTTCACCTGGTCGAGTACCCGAGGCGCGCCGAGCGAGCAGAGGGGGGCGAGAGGATGCGAGAATCCGTCCTCCAGGATGTGGTCGAGGTGCTGGAGGTCCCCGCGGAGGACATCTTCACCAAGACGCACCTCCCCAAGGCGTGGGGCAGCGCACAGTACCCGCGGCTGGCCACCTCGGGCGAGGACTTCATCGTCGACGAGCAGGGCTTGCGCTTCTGGGTCAACCTGGTCGACCGACTGGACACCGGACTATTTCTCGACCACCGCCTCACCCGCGCCCGGGTGCGGGCCGAGGCCCAGCGCAAGCGCGTTCTCAACCTCTTCGCCTACACCGGTGCCTTCACCGTCTACGCCGCCGCCGGCGGCGCCGAGAGCACCACCAGCGTCGACTTGTCCAACACCTACCTCGACTGGACGGCGCGCAACCTCGAGCTGAATGCCCTTCTCAGCAAGAAGCACCTCCGCCTCCGGGCCGATGCGGTGCGGTGGCTTGCCGACGCGGCCACCCAGAGCGCGCGCTGGGACTTGGTGGTCTTCGACCCGCCGCCCTTCTCCAACAGCAACGCCATGCGCGGGACGTTCGACGTCCAGCGCGACCACCTGCGGCTGCTGCGGCAGGCGCTCACGCTGCTGGCGCCCTCCGGAAAGCTGTACTTCTCCACCAACTACCGACGCTTCCAGCTGGATGCGCGCGCCTTTGCCCTGGGCAGCTTCCGGGAATTGACACCGGGAATTCTCCCCGCGGACGTCCAGCGCAAGGACGCCCTGCGGTGCTGGGAAGTGCAGCACCCCCTCAGTGGTGTAAGGGAGGGCGATGGCTCCACGAGACCGACCTCCGCCCGCCGGCGACCGACGCCGCGCCAGCCCAAGTAGCGCCCGCGGAGTGGGGGCCGCTGGCGCGCGCCGGAGCATGGACCCTCGCGACTCCCGTTACGCCGCGCAACGTAAGGCGTCCGCCGAGCGCGACCGCGGTGCACCCGGCCTCGAGGACCGTGGCCCACGCCCGTCCCGGCCAGCCGACCGCCGTAGCCCAGCTGCCCGGGAGTCGCACCGCGCGCTTCCGGGAATGGGCGCCGACGGGTTGCCCAATGTGGTCATCAACCGCCGGGGAACCGAGCGCTGGCAGGCCGGGCACCCGTGGATTTACCGCGGAGACTTGGCCGCCGAGCCTCAGTTGGAGGGTGGCGAAGTTGTCCGCGTCCTCGACGCACGTGGCTGGTTTCTCGGAAAGGCCTTCTATTCCAAAGCCTCGAAGATTGCCCTGCGCTGTCTGACGCTTGAGGACGAGCCGATAGACCGCGCCTTTTTCGCCCGCCGCATCGCCCAGGCGGACGCGCTACGCCGGCGCATTGACGCAAGCCAGACCACCTACCGGGTGGTGCACGCTGACGCCGACTTGCTCCCAGGGCTGGTGGTGGACCGCTTCACCGACGTGCTCTCCGCGCAATTCCTGGTCAAGGCCACCGACGATCGGCGCGAGCTACTGGCCGACCTCCTGCTTGAGCACTTCGGCGCAGCTGGGCTGATGGACAGAAGCGACGTCGGGGTGCGGGCGCTCGAGGGACTTCCGGCCCGCCGGGAAGTGCTGCGCGGCGAGGTACCGGAGCGCGTGCCGTACTCCGAGGGCACGGTGAGGCTTTGGGCGGACGTGCGCGGCGGGCAGAAGACGGGGGCATTCCTCGACCAGCGCGAGAACCACCTGCTGGCAGCCACCTACGCCACCGGACAGGCGCTCGACTGCTTCGCCTACCACGGAGGCTTCGCGCTGCAGCTGGCGCGTGGAGCCGCTCACGTCACGGCGGTGGAGATTTCCGGGCCGGCCTGCGAAACGCTCCGGGAGAATGCCCGCCTCAATGGCCTCAGCAACGTCGAGGCGGTGGAGGCCAACGCCTTCGACTTCCTGCGCGACGCGGTGGACGAGGGCCGTCGCTTCGACACCATTGTCCTCGACCCGCCCTCCTTCGCGAAAAACAAGGACGCCCTCGACGCGGCACTGCGCGGCTACAAGGAAATCAACCTCCGCGCCTTACAGTTACTGGCCCCGGGCGGGGTGCTGATGACGGGCAGCTGCACCTACCACGTGGACGAGGAGCGCTTCGAGGCAATGCTGGCCTCAGCCTCCGCTGACGCCAGGCGGCGCGTGCAAATTGTCGAGCGTCGCGGGGCTCCCCGCGACCACCCGGTGCTGCTGCACTTAAGGGAGACGCGGTACCTCAAGTTTTACGTGCTGCGTGTCCTCGCCTGAGCCGCTCAGAGGGGCGGACATTTCTAAGTGCTGGCGGTCTCAAGCCAACGACACACCAGGGGGCCCTCCCTTGCGTCCCACGGCCGCTGGGTGTCACGGTCGACCCTGGGCATGGCACGGACGGGGGACTTGGAGACGGACCGCCGCCTGCGCACCCGGGCGCGCAGGGCAGCGCTGCAGGAACTGGCGGCCGTGTACCGAGGAGCAGACGCCGCCTACCGTCCCTACAGCTGTCCCGGAACGGGTGAGTGTTGTCAGCTGGCCACGACCAAGCACGAGCCCTGGCTGTGGCCCATCGAGTGGGAAGCGCTCCTCGCGGCCAAAGGCGGGCAGCTACCCTCAGAGCGCGCGGACGGGGGGTGCCCGTTTCTGGCCGAGGACGGGAAGCGCTGCAGCGTGTACACAGCGCGGCCCTTCGGCTGCCGTACCTTTTTTTGCCATCGCATCCAGGGCCCAGCGCGCGAGCCGGTCGACGCCGTAGCCGGCCTGTCGGCGCGGCTCGAGCGCGTGGCGCAGACGCATGAGCCGGACTGCCCGGGGCCCCGCCCCCTGCTGGCTTGGGCCCGGGACGCTTGGCACCAGGCCGAGGCACGCAGCGGCGCTGTGTTGGAGGCGCTTCGGTGACGCGCTACCTCGTGGCGCCGCTCGAATTCAAAGGCAGCATGACAGCGGCCGAGGCGGCCGAAGCCATCCGCCGGGGACTCGAGCGCGCCGCCGCGGGGGCCCAGGTGGAGGTACTGCCGTTGGCCGACGGGGGCCCGGGCACCGCCGAAGTGCTGGTGGAGGCACTCCACGGCAGTTGGCACGTAGCCCCGGTCCATGACCCGCTCGGCCGAGCCATCGAGGCCAGCTACGGCAGCTGGGCCGGGGGTACCGCGGGCGTGCTGGAGATGGCGCAGGCCTCCGGGCTGTTGCTGCTCGCACCGGGCGAGCGCAACCCGCGCCGGGCGAGCACCTTCGGAACCGGCGAGCTCATCCGGGCGGCCGTCCTGGGCGGCGTGCGCTCGCTCATGGTGGGCCTGGGCGGCAGCGCCACCAATGATGGCGGGGCCGGGGCGCTTCAGGCGCTTGGGGTTCGGCTGCGCGACCCGCAGGGCCGAGACTTGCCACCCGGCGGCACGGCACTTCGGGAGCTGGCCCGCATCGAAGTGGACGGAGCCCTTCGGCAGATGCGCGATGTCGAGCTGACGTGCGTCACAGACGTCACCAACCCCCTCACCGGGCCCTCCGGCGCCTCGGCCGTCTACGGCCCGCAGAAGGGCGCGACCCACGCCGACGTGGCCCTCCTCGACGCAGCGCTGACCCACTTCGCCGAGGTGGTTCGCCGCCAGCTCGGCTTGGACCTCGCCCACGAGCCCGGGATGGGGGCCGCTGGCGGCCTCGGCTTCGGGCTCCGAGTGGCATTCGGGGCCCGACTGGTGCGGGGCTTCACCCACGTGGCCGAGATGGTGCACCTCGAGGAGCGCCTGGCCAGCTGCGACGTAGTGCTCACTGGGGAGGGCCGGTTGGACGCCCAGTCGCGCCAGGGCAAGGGCCCAGTGGCGCTTGCCGAGCGCGCTCACGCCGCTGGAAAGCGCGTGGTGGCCTTCGCCGGCAGCATCGAGGGTGTGTGGCAGCCGGGCGACTCTCCTTTTGACGATGTGAAGCTGGCCGGGGCGGCCGGCTGGGACGAGCGCCTGCCGGAGGCAAAGGTGCTGGCGCGAGACGCGCTCACCGAGGCAGTGGCCGTCTGGGCCAGCGGGGCCTCGTGCTGACTACCGCAGCAAGGCCCGCAGCTGGGAGAGTCGTGCCGAAGGCTCGCCGAAGTGGGAATGGTAGTCGGCTTGGCTTCTGCGGATGACTTCGCATGCCTCAGTGCGGTCGTAAATTTCCGGGATGCTCACCTTGCGCAGGGCGTCGCCTGGAATCTGCTTGTAGGTGAGGAAGTAGTGGCGCAGCCGCTCGATGAGTGGCCGCGGCGCGTCGCTGAGCTCGCGCATCGCTCCGTAAGCGAGGTCCCCGTCCAGCACCGCGACGATTTTGTCGTCGGCCTGGTTTCCGTCCACCATGCGCAGGCCGCCAATGGGGTGCGCCCGGAGCAGGAAGGAGGCGTGGGTGAAGGCTCGCTCGCTCAGCACGCAGATGTCCATCGGGTCCCCGTCCCCCTCAATCCCGACAAAGCCAGTCCGCTCGGCGGAGCGAGCGCCCACCCGCTCGCCACAAAACGTCTGCGGGATGAAGCCGTACAGCGAGGGACAGAGACTCGAGTACCGCTGTGGCCGATCGAGCTTCAGCTCGCCGCTGTGCTTGTCCAACTCGTACTTCACGGTGTCGGCCGGGACAATCTCGATGTAGGCCGTCACTTCGTCCGGCGAGTCCGGGCCGGCTGAGATGCCGTGCCAGGGATGGGCCTTGAAGAGCAGGCTGAGCAGACTCTCCAGTGCAGCGTCGTTTCGCTCAGCCATGAGTCAGCATCTCCTCAACTCGAGCGTTGGCCGACTCGAGCATCTGCGCCACAGCGGCATGGGCCCGCTCGTTAACCGCGTCCCTTTTGTCGAGGTCCATCCCGCTGGTGAGGATGGGCTCGCCCACAATCAACACCGCCGGGCGGCCGCCATGGACGAGCAGGCTCTTCTTGTGCAGGACGTCCTTGGTGCCGGCCACCGCGAGCGGGACGACGGGGACCTGCGCCTGAATGGCCAAGACGGCCGCACCCTTTTTGAAGGGCCGGAGTTTCCCCTCAGGGTCGCGGGTCCCCTCGGCGAAGAAAAGAAGGCTCACCCGGGAGCGCACCGCCTCGACCGCATTGGCGATGCTCTCCCGGTCCCGCTCGCTGCCGGTCCGGTCCACCGGAATCATTCCCGTGGCGCGCAAGGCCGCGCCAAAAATGGGAATCTTGAAAAGCTCGCGCTTGGCGACGAAGCGCAAGTGCTTGCCCAGCTTGGCGTAGATGAGCACCGGGTCGAAGTTGGACTGGTGGTTGCAGACGTACACCGCGTTGCCGGCCGGGAGCCGCGCCAGTTGTTGCACCTCGATGCGTATGCCTGCGGCCCGAAGCAGGTTGTTGCACCACAACGTCAAAAGCGGGTCCGGCGCGCGCTCGTTGAGGGAGGCGAGGGCCACGACCAGCGGACCGACCACGGCGGTGCTCGCAGCGGCGGCTAGAGTGGCAGCGGTGTGTAGGTAGTCCTTCATAGAAAGCCATCTGCCGGGAAGAGCAACACCTCTGCGATGTCCTCCGACGCGGCGAAGAGCATCAGCAACCGGTCCAGCCCCACCGCCACTCCGCCGGACGGCGGGAGCCGTCCCACAGCTTCTAGAAACGCCTCGTCGAGCGGGTAAACGGCGCGCCCCGCCGCTCGCCGCTGCGCTTGCTCCTCGAGAAGTCGGCGTCGTTGCTCCTGGGCGTCGGTGAGCTCGGAAAAACCGTTGGCCAGCTCGAGCCCGTGTGCATAAAGCTCGAAGCGCTCGGCCACCGAGGCGTCGGTGGGCTTGAGCCTGGCCAGCGAGGCCATGGGGGCCGGGTACTCGGTGAGATAGGTCGGCCGGCTTGCACCGAGGCTCGGCTCCACCCGCGAGAGGAAGAGCCGGAAGAACACGTCCTCGAAGCTCTCCCCTTCTGGTGCGTCCACGCCCACGCGCCGCACTGCCGCTCGTAGCGTCGTGGCGTCCGGACACTGGGCCAAGTCGACGTCTGCTGCACGGCCGACCGCCTCGCGCACCGTCAACCTCTCATAGGGCGTCCGGGCAAAAAAACCGCTCGCCCCGAGCGCCACGTCGGCGGCAGCAAGGACCGCTTCGAGGTCTGCCATGACGGCCGTCATGTCCGCTTCCGGCCGGTAAAACTCCAGCATGCTGAACTCGGGGTTGTGCGTGCGGCTCACCTCGCCGTTGCGAAAGACTTTGCAAATTTGAAAGAGGGGCCCCGCGCCGTCGGCGAGCAGGCGCTTCATCGCGTACTCAGGACTGCTGTGGAGGTAAAGGGTCCGCGGCCGACCGACATCCGTCTCCGGTATGAAAGGGACTTCGAAGGCGGAAATGTGCGGCTCCATCCCCGGGGCAGGGACCAGGCACGGCGTCTCAACCTCCAAGTAGCCCAGCCGCCCGAGTGAGGCCCTGAGCGAAGCGTAGAAGTTTTGGCGGGCGCGCGCCGCGGCCCACCCACGGGGAATGGGCATGGACAGCGCTCGACGCTACATTGCGCGGCCCCCATGCGTCCAAGCGCACCTCTCTACACCGCCCTGCTACTGCTCGCCTCCTGCTCCACGCCGCCGCGTCCCGTCGCCCCGCCGCCCACTCCGGCCGAGGTGGCTCGCGCCGCCCTGGCCACGGAGGTGACGGCGCTTTCCGCCAAGGCCGAGGCGCTGTTGCGCACTCAGGACGAGTTGGTGTGGAAGAGCTGGACGGAAGGCGCCCCTGGGGATTTGGCCCAGACGTACGCGGGCACCGAGGTCTGGCTGACGCCGGCCTCCATCGACTCGGTGCAGCGGCTGCGAGTGGCGACGCAAGGCGCACTCGAGCAGCTGGCCCTCACCCACCTGCACGCTTACCTCGTTACCGAGTGGCTGGCCCAGAAAACTGCCGGGCTCTCGGAGGAGGCGGCCAAGCTCGAAGAGACGCTTACCTTTGGCCCGGCAGGGCAGGAGCACGCCTACCGCAACCTCGAGTCGCTGCTTGCCTCGGAGCGCAGCGCTCTGTTGCGCAAGACGTTGTACGAGGAGGCTACCCCGGCGGTGGCCAAACTCGCCGACCTGCTCGCCCAGCGACGCCAGCGTACCGATGCGCTGTTGGCAGAGCTGGGCATCCCCTCGACGGCGCTCCTCGCCGAGTTGCGCGACAGCGAGCTCGAGCCTCTGGTGGCCCTTGCCAACCAGGTGCTGGCGCGGACTCAGGGCGCCTTCACCACGGCGGTGAGCCGCCTCTCCTGGACCGAGCTGCAGCTTCCCGTCGAGCGGGTGACCCGCGCCGACATCCCTCGCCTCTTCCGGCTCCCGGCGCTGGGCGGGGCCTTCCCCAAGGCCGAGATTTTTCGCCGGGCGGCCAGCACCCTCCAGGCTCTGGGCATCGACGTTACCGCCATGAAGAACGTCACCCTCGACTTGAAGGAGACGCCCGGGAAGAACCCACGCGGGTTGGTGCTGGGCGTCGTCATACCGAGCGACGTGCGTGTATCGCTGCTTCCGGTAGGCGGGGCGCGCGACGAGCGAGAGACGCTCCACCAGATGGGGCACCTCCTCTGCGACGCCCTGAGCCAGGAGAAGCGCTGGGCGCTGGCCAAGCTCGGCAACCGAACGGTGGGTGAGGCCTGGGCCTTTCTCATGGAGGACCTCACCGTAGACTCGACTTGGCTCGAGCGCGTGGCGGGACTCACCGGGGACTCCCAGGTGGCCTGGCGGACGTCAGCTGACGCGCAGCGCCTCTTTCTTTTGCGGCGGGCAGCCGGAAAGGTGCTCTTCAACGCCGGTGCGCGGGCCCCGGGCGTGGACGTCGCGGCGCTCTACCGAGAGGTCATGGCTCGCACCTATGGCTTCCCGATGACGGCCGCAGACGAGGCACGCGCCGAGTTGGACCGCGAGGAATTCCTCGCCTCGGCTGACTACCTGCAGGCCTTCGTGCTGGCCGCGCAGCTCGAGCAACAACTCCGCGGGCGATTCGGGCTGGCGTGGTGGCAAGAGGCGGCCGCCGGGGATTGGGTGCGGAAGCTGCTGGCGCCCGGAAACTCGGAGACGGCGAGCGGGCTCGCCCACGCCATGGGGCTGGAGGGGCTCGACGTCGAGGCCTTCCTGGCACGGGTGCCAACGACACTCGGCGGGGCACTGCCCAGTGCCCCCCCCTCGGACTCGACGGACGGCGGGCCGACGACTTCCGAGCCGAGCGCCTTGGATGGCGGGGGGCCACCGGCCTTTCCGGGCCCCGATTCTGGCCCAGCGCCCATTCCGGCAGAAAATGTGCCGGACGCCGGAGCCCCAGCCGCCCCATTCGATGGAGGCTGAAAATGCGGCGCGCCGGCCACTCCCTCTTCTAGAAGACAGTCAACCCCACCGGTCGAGAGAAAAGCCGGGCCAGGCAGCCTTTCATGCCGGGTGAATCATCTCCTTCGCGTAGGCCAGACCCATGCCGTAGCCCCCGCCGTTCTCGACAACAATCGCGCGCGCACGCTCATAGGTCTCGTGTCTGGTCCAGTCGCGTTGAAACTCAAGGAGTACTTGCAACCAGCTCGTCAATTGAGCGCCGGCCGTTTCCATTCTTCGAAGCGCCAAATCGTGCCCCGGCGCGGTTAGCCCTGCGCACGCGTCCCCGACGACAAAGACGTCGAGTCCCGCCTTGAGAGCCGAGAGTACGGGAAAGGAAACGCACCCTTCCGTCAGCAGTCCCGCCACCAGAAGACGCTTTCTATTCGTCGCCAGGACGGCGCCGCGGGCCGCATCGTCTTCCCACACATTCATGTTCCGACGCTCAATGGGCTTCACCGTCGGGAGCGCCTCCTGCAAACGGGGAAGCAACGGGCCGCTATAGACACGGGTTGCCGAAGTCGAGGCCACCACTGGAACCCCGAAGGCAACCGACGTTTTAGCCAGCGCGACAGCATTGTTCAGAAGGGTTTGTCGCGCCATCGACTCGACGCCAAAGGCTAGGCCTGCCTGAAAGTCCACGAGCAGCAGGGCGCAGTCTTCTGGCCTCAAAAGTGAATCATTTGTCGGCATGTCCAGCTCCTCGAGTCAGCCATTCGAGCGGCTGACCAACCATCATTGTGACCGCCACTGGACGCGTCAAAGGGTGCGTGGCAGAACGCACCGTTCCATTGTGCCGACCCACTCTTCGGCCAATGCCGCGGCCCTCATACGGCGCGCTGGTGGTTTACGGCGCCGTTCCTGGTTCTTTGATGAACGTGCCTCGATCGAGCTCGTCGAAGGCGACGCGCAACTCTTCCTGAGTGTTCATCACGATTGGGCCGCGCCAGGCGATGGGTTCGCGAATCGGCTTCCCGGAGATGAGGAGAAACCGCCCTGACTCCGTCTCGGTGGCCACGGTCACTTCATCGCCGTCACCAAACAGCACGAGGTGGCGATCTCCGATGAGGCGGTCGCGTTCTTGGTCAAAGTAACTGTCCCCTTCGGCCTCATACTCATAGGGGTCAGTCTCGCGACTAAAAACCGCCTGTCCCCCGATGACGTAAGCAAAGACGGTGTGCCCCTGCGGAACCGGCCACGTGAAGCCACTTCTCGGCGGCAGGCTCACATCGAGGTACTCGGGACTCGTCACGACGTCGCGCACCGGTCCAGTGACGCCGTTCGCGGTGCCAGCAACGACCTTGATGGTGGCACCATTTGAGTCCACCACCTCCGGAATCTCCCCACTGGTGATGCCCCGGTAGCGCGGCTGCATCATCTTGTTGGCTCGGGGGAGGTTCGCCCAAAGCTGAAAGCCGTACATCGCGCCACTGGCGTCGCCCTTTGGCATTTCCTGGTGGATGATGCCGCTACCGGCAGTCATCCACTGGACGTCACCGGGCGAAATCACGCCGCGGTTACCGAGACTGTCGCGATGTTCGACTTGGCCGCGGAGCACATAAGTGATGGTTTCCATCCCCCGGTGCGGATGCCAGGGGAAGCCGGCTCGGTAATCGCTCTCAACATCGGAGCGAAAATCATCGAGAAGCAGAAACGGGTCGTACGCCTCGGGAGGGCCGAGACCGATGGCGCGATGCAGCAGAACGCCCGCGCCCTCGACCGTTTCGTGACTTTTGACAACCTTGCGGATGCGCCTGGTTTTCATGGAAGGCCTGTCTGGCAACGAGCTTGCAGCACCCGGCCGCGCGAAATCCAGCGCCTCGGCAAGGGCCGACGGGCGCAAGGGAGCGGGGAATCATCCTCCTCGGTTGACCCAACGGTCGATCGACCTCGACACCCGGGACGGCCAGCTCGGGCCCTCGCCAGACAACGGTTCCCTTGCCCATGTGCTTGTAGACATATGCTGTTGATGACATAGGAGCGTTCCACATGGAACTGGTCACGCGCCCTCCCTTCCCCCTCTCGCTCCGCCAGCTCCGGGCCTACGCAGCGCTCAGCCAGGTCGATGCTGCCTCCCAGGCCGAGATGACTCAGCCCGAGCTCTCTCGCCTCGAACGGCGCGGCGATTTCCTCTT
Organism: Myxococcaceae bacterium; assembly: GCA_052143535.1. Taxonomy (GTDB): domain Bacteria; phylum Myxococcota; class Myxococcia; order Myxococcales; family Myxococcaceae; genus JADGRA01. The sequence continues at coordinate 70,155 of JBKQSS010000056.1, forward strand.
CTCCACCTTGCGGCGTTATGTCGAGGGCCTCGGCGGCACGGTGGACGTCACCGTCGCTTTCGGGTCAAGCGCCTTCCGCCTCACCGGGTCAGACGTCACGCCCAACAGACCCGAGTTGCCCCGGGTGCGCGAGGCGCTCCGCACACTCGGCGCACTTCCCACTTGGCTTGCACCTCTCGTCGAGGGGCTCTCAGACGCAAAGCTGCGCCGACGGGTCGACGGCTACGGCGCCTTCTCGCTCCTCGAGCACGCGTGGCACCTCAGGGACATCGACGTGTACGGCTACGCGGTGCGGGTCGCTCGCACGCTTCGCGAGGAGCGCCCCAGGCTCTCGGATGTCGACGGCGAGGCTCTCGCCCGCGATCGCGACTACCAGCGCCGGCCCCTGGCACCAGCGGTGAGGGCCTTGTTGGCCTCGCGCCGCAAGGCGCTTGCCGCTCTCCGTCGTCTCAGCACGGCCGATTTTGCCCGCCAGGCGCTTCTCGAGGGCGTCGGTCCGGTGACGCTGGGCGCGCTCGTGCTCCGCTGGCGCGCTCACGACGTCGGTCACCGGATTGAGATGGAGCGCCTCCATACCGCCGTCCGCGGCACTCCGCCTCGCCGCCGCGCTGGGCGCTGAAGCTCGACGCTTTCATCTCGGCCAGGCGCGCATCCGGGGGGCCCATCGACGGACCTTCTTGCAGTAGGCCTCATACTCGGCGCCGAACGCTCTTCGCAGGGTTAGCTCCTCATAAAGCAAAACGAACAAATGCGTGCCGAGCAGCGCCACGAGGGCCACGGCCAAGGCACGCAGGTTGGCCCGTCCCAAAACCGTCCACAGCCCGGCCCAGCCAACGAAAAACCCCAAGTACATGGGGTTCCGCACATAGCGGTAGAACCCGGCGACGACCAGCCGCTGCGGCGGAGCCACCGGTGCCGGGGTTCCACGGCCAGTCCACCCAAAATCCCACGCGCACCGGAGGGCCACCGCGAAGCCGAGCACCGCGGGCAGAGTCCCACTCCACCTCCAGCGTGTCGCGCCCTCTGGCGTGGCGTCGAAGCCAAGCCACGGGGGCAGTAGCCAAAACCAAAGGGCCAGGAATCCCACACCGACACTTACCGAGGCGACGGCGATTGGCCAGGGTGTACCTGGGGCGCGAAGTCCGGACTGCCCAACCGCCATGACCGCCTCCACCCCACCAAGACGCGGAAAAGCCCTCGCCCGTTGGAGCTACCGCGCGCGACGCAGCGCCGCCCTTGCCAGCAGGCGCGTCGAATCGAGCGTCGGCAAAGGAGAGTTTGAGTCGTTGAGAACCAGTGGAATCTCGGTGCACCCGAGGATGACACCGTCGCAGCCCGCGTCCTTCATCCGGGAGATGACGCTCTGAAAGTACGAGACCGCTTCTGGCTTGAAGATGCCGCACACCAACTCATCCATGATGATACGGTTCATCTCTTGGCATTCGTCACTGTCCGGGCGCGCGTACCCCAGCCCACTGGCCGTGAGCTGTTCTGGGTAGATGCCGCTCTCGACCAGCCAACGAGTTCCGGTCAAGCCGAGACGCCGGAACCCCCGCTCGGCGGCGTGTGCCGCAACGACCTCTGCGATGTGCAGCCACGGCAGCTGGCATCGCGTCAAAACGTAGGGAAGCGCTCGGTGGATGGTGTTGTCCGGGCAAATCAGAAAATCGGCACCGATGTTCGCGAGCTTTTGGGCGGAAGAGAGCATCAACTCTCCAACTCCGTCCCAGTCGCTGCGGTAGATGAGGTCCATGTAGTCGGCCAGCGAATGCGAGTGCAGCGAGACCTCGGGATGCGCCAGCGGGCCGAGAAGGTGCGCGCCTTCCACGCAGATTGTTGAATAGCAAAGCGCTGCTCCTTCGGCGGAGCAAGCCACAATCCCGATGTGACGGGTCATGGCGGCGTCGCACCATGCGATGGGGCGGAACGCCCGCGTATGGACCACGCGCGCGCAGAAGAAGCTGAAGTGTGGGCCGACTCGCGACCTATTTGCGCAGCGCCAGAGCGAGCGTCGTACCTCATCGCGTCCCGCAGAGTAGCTTGCTCCTGATGAAGGACGCCATCGCGGGTAGCGCTCCTCACCCCGGTGTCCAAGCGCTAGGCTTTGGTTGCCGCGGACGCCTTCGGAAACCGCAGAGCGACCACGAGCAGGAGAAGAATCCAGAGGTAGTAGTGAGCCAGCAGCAGCAAAGGAGTCCCGGCCGCAATGCCTCGGACGCCGTAGAGCCGCGCTTCGTACAGGAGAAGCCCGTTGCTCAGGGTCTCGCAGGCGAACCACAGCCCGAACCCCAACCCGACGGCGCCCAACTTGATGAACCAGCGCAGCCGCCGAGGCGAGAGGCGGTAGGGGAAGCCCCAGGCCAGAAGCCACCCCGAGCCGAAATAAATGAGCACAAGACTGGCCACGAATGAAAATGCTTGCCACGGCGTGTCCGTTGCCCATCCCATTTGCGTTGGGCAAGCTTAGCAAAACGGAAATTCCTGGCCATGCTCAGACTGGCGAAAGCGCTATGAGGACAGCGAAGACACTTGGCGCGGCATGGGCGTGCGTCGGCCTACTGAGCTGCGCCAGCGAACCTGTGGTGACCGCCCAGAACTACAAGACCGGCGTCTTCACAGTGTGCGGGAACAGTCAGGCCAGCAAAGTCGACCTCGCCCAGCGCGCAGCCAAAGTCTGCACGACCGCGGCGCCGACAGTCGTTCGCTGCACAGCCGACGTGAAGTACCCAACAGTCGGCATCCAGGGCGAGATGACTCTGTCCGGCAATTGCTGCGACTACGAGTGCCCGCCCCAGCTGATGCGTCAAGCGAGTCTGCTTGGTCAGCGGTGACACGAGGGCCCGGGCGCAGGGAATTCCCTTCCCTCGGCCTGGCAGTCGAGCCGTCTTGTCCCTCGCTCGAGGGCCCTCAAGCTGCCGTCGGCTGCCCGCAGTCTCCGCAGAATTTGGCCCCTGCCGTCAGCTGACCGCCGCACTTGGTGCAGGCCAATGCGGCTGCCATTGGGGCGCCGCAGCTGCTGCAGAATTTCCCCGAACCGGGGGTGCCGCATTTGGGGCACGGCGTCCCTACCGGGCCGGTGGCTGCTGGCCGGGGCGCAGCTTGGGACTGCTGGAGCATCTGCGCCATTCCCATGCCCACGCCGAGGCCGGCTCCCTGGAGCACGCCGCCGCCCTCGCCGCCGCCCTTGGCCATCCCCTCGGCCGCTCCAAGCATCGCCTGGCCGGCGGCGTACTGCTGAAAGCCACCGGCCATTTTCGTGTAGGCCTGGTCCTTGGTGAGGCGCTTCAGCGTCGCCTGGTCCTCGGGCTTGATGCCAATGGTGAAATTTCCCATCCGCACCACGGTGAGGCCGTAGCTGTCGACGTGGGGTTTCACGCCAGCCAGCACGTCCTGCTCAATCTCCTCGGTAAAGGCCCCCGAGGTGACGTCGAGCAGCGCCCACTTCTTCTTCACCAGAAGCTCGGCCACGTGGTCACGGACAACTTTGAGCATCTGACTCTTGAACCAGGCGAGGAAGTCCTCGTTGTTGGTGCGCCGCAGGCCGACTAGGCCTACCACCAGCTTCTCCGGGTCCGTCACTCGAACTGAAAAGTCGCCGAACACCATGGTGCCGATGCCGAGCCCCGTCTCCGGGTCACGCACGTCGCCGATGGCCCCGCCAAACTTCACGCCGGGGAACTCCCGGGTGCTGACGAAGTACAGCTCGGCGACGAAGAGGTTGCCGCCGGTGAAGCCCTCCAGCAAGCGCGAGAGGAACGGGATGTTGTTCGAGTCGAGCTGGTGCTTGCCCGGCCCCAGCTTCCCCTGCACGGTGCCGTCCTTGACGAAGAGGGCCACCTCGTCGGCGCCCACCGTGAGTTGGGTGAGCATCCGGATGTTGTGCTCCGGGTAGGCGTAAAGAATGTCGTCCTTCGCCTCGTCCGAGCGGGCGATGAAGTTGCGCTGCGCTTCCTGCTTCAACGAGTTGAAGAGACCCATAAGGGGCGATGCCTCCGCTGTGCGCTTTGTTGGAGAGGCGTTGCGACGCCCCCCAGGCCTACAAGTCCTCAGTGAAGGATGGCACACGCGCCCGCGGGCGCCAAAGGCGGCTACCCCCCCTTTGGCCCGGGAGGCGGCGGCTCCCTAGCTCCAGCGACTCACCAGCCGCTCGCGGTCAAACAGCCGAATGCTGGCCGCTACCAGCCCCACGTCGAGCAACAGCACCACCGCCCCTTGCAGCGCATAGTAGGCCGTCCCGGCGCGCAGCCAGCCGGCCAGCTGTCCGGCCACCAGGCCCATCAACGGGAGCACCACCAGGGCCGACAGCTGCTGGGCCAGCCGAGCCTCTCCGACGCGGGCCGAGACCAGGACGGCGATTCCGTTTCCCAGAAAGGCGTAGAGCGGGGCCACCACCCCGACACCAAAAAGCCACAGGCCATTGGGGAGGAGCGGCCCGTGCACCAGCGGCCAAGCCACCGCGTCCAGGGCGACGCAGAAGCCGACAAACGCCACCCAGGAGATGGCCACCGCGGGAATCACCGCGGCCAGGCTCTTGCCGGCCACCAGCTCGGCGGATGTTACTGGCGAGGCGAGCAGCGGCTCGAGCGTTCGCCGCTCCTTCTCCCCCGCCACGCTCTGCGAGGCGATGAGGATGGGGGTGAAGAGGGGCATCAAAAGGAAGAGCCCGAACCAGTCGGTGAGTACCTTGTCCACCAGGAAGCGGGTGGGGCTCGCCCCGGAGGGGAAATGCGGGTCGTAGTAGAGGGCCATCGCCCGGAAGGTGCTGTCGTCCGGGGAGCGCACCCAGGCCCAGACCATCAACGTCGGCACCAACACCAGGACCGAGGGCAGGGCAAACATACTCCACACCAGGCCCGGATTTTTTCGCAAATCGAGCCCGTCCTTCCAGGCCACCGCCAGAGAGCGCCGCCAGTGAAAGCTCACTCGGTGCTCTCCTCGGCGGCCGCGTCTCGCACCAGCTCCAAATACACGTCCTCCAGTGAGCGTCCCGAGGGCGTGGCGCTCCGCACCCGCACCCCGAAGTGCACCAGCGCCGCCACCACATCCGGTCCCTGTCGCTCGTGGTCCAGCGTCACTCGAAGGAGCGGGCCGTGCGCCGTCCAGGAAACGCCCGTCGCCTCGAGCGCGACACCAGCCTTGGCTCCCTCCCCCTCCACGCGCACCTCGAGGACGCTCCCGCGGTGCCGCAGGACACTAATCGGCCCCTCGGCCAGAAGACGGGTGCGCACCACGGCAACCCGGCCGCACAGCCGTTCCACCTCGGCAAGGTTGTGGCTGCATAGGACGATGGTACGACCGTCGGCAGCCAGCTCGGCCACCGCGTCGCGCACCGTCCGCGCCGCCTCTGGGTCGAGCCCGCTGGTCGGCTCATCGAGGAAGAGCACCTCCGGCTCGTGCACCAGGGCCCGAACGATGGCCAGCTTTTGGCGCATGCCCTTGCTGTAGCTGCCGCACGGCTCGTCCTCGCGGCCGAGAAGGCCGAAGCGACGCAGGTAGACCTCGGCCCGTTGCCAGGCCAGCCGCTCGTCGAGCTCGTTGAGCCGGATGAAGAAGAGGAGGTTTTCCCGCCCGGTGAGCCTGTCGTAGAGGCCCGGCTGCTCGGTCAGCAGTCCAATGCTGCGGCGCAGCGCCTCCCCGTCCCCGAGACCGTGGTCGCAGACCCGCGCCGTCCCGGTGGTGGGACGGAGCAACCCGGCCAGCATACGCACTGTGGTGGTTTTTCCGGCGCCATTCGGCCCGAGGAGTCCAAACACCTCGCCTGGTTGGACGGCAAAGGACAGGCCCTCCACTGCTGCGCGACCGCCGAACTGCTTGCCGAGGTCATGGACCTCGATGCGCGCGGTCACTCGATGGTTACCAGGACGAATTTGACGTTGAGGTTGCGGTCGATGGGGGTGACTGTCTTGTCGGTGCCGATGGCCTGACGCAACAGGCCGAGTCGAGCCTGCTCCACCAGTGCCCACTTTCGGCCCGGAAGCTGGCCGTAGAGGGTGAGGCGCGGAGCGCTCTCCTTGTCCTGCCGGACCGTGTTTCGGCTGTAGAAGGTCTCGCCCTTCCAATCCATCATGTAGGCGGCGATGGGCTCGTATGGGCGGCGCTGGTCGTAATAGCGCCAGAACAGGTCGCGCTGCGTCCAGTGGTGGGAGAGGTCTACCCAGTGGCTCCAGCTGAACCACAGCGCGAACCCCAGGGAGAGGGCGCAGAAGGTGGAGAAGAGCTCGGCCTGCGCTTTTCGGACCGCCGCCACAACCAGCGCCACCCCCGCCAGAGTGAAGCTCCAACCCATGCCAGTCTTGAGGTTGAGCGGCTGGCGGAGCAGCGCGATGAGCGGGTCATTGACGCCGAGCCGCACCCCCACCACGAGCAGCACCGCGGCCAAGGCGGCGACAAACCACACCATCCCCATCGCCGACCGGCGCTCCTTGCCTTTGAGCCGGACGGCCACGCTGAGTGCGAAAGCCGCAGCGGCGGCCACGCAGATGGCCCACACCAAAAGCGGGGAAGCTCCGGCAAATTTCCCAGCCACCAGCGCGGCCACGCCCGTCGCAGCCAGCACCGCCGCCGAGATGCGCCCGGACCAGCCGTCCCCTCGTTCCCGGGAGCCGTCGACAAAGAAATAGGCTGCCGCCGCCAGCAGGACAGCCGCGACCACGTCTCCTGTCACCAGGACGTGGTCGCCAAAGCGGATGGCGCGGCTGTCGAGCTCGACCGGGTACGGCCGGTCATAGTTGTAGACGAAGAGGTCAGTGAAGTCTTTGGGCGTGCCGGCGAGGTCCTTGCCCACCAGGATGAAGAACACCAGGCCCAGCAGCAGGCTGACCCCGTGTGCCACGATGCCGTCTTCCCACAATTCGTCGACGAAGAGCGCCACCAGGATGGCCAGCCCCGGCAGTACCGGAAGCACGTAGTGGTGAAACTTGGTGGCGGAGATGTCCATGACGAAGAACGCGACGACGGTCCAGGCGAGCGCGATGAAAGCCACCCGGGTGCGACTGTCCTGAGCTCCGAGGCGAATACGAGCAACGCCAGCGAGGGCTCCGGGCACCAGCGCCACCCAGGGGAAGATGGCGAAGCCCCCTTGCTCGATGAAATAGATGAAGCTGCCGCCCGGCGTCGTGGTGTGCACGCCCTCGAGAAGCCGGTTGATGTGGTCATGGATGAAGAAACGGTAGAAAAACGTCTTGTTCTCCGAGTCGACCCCCGGGAAAAGCGACAGCGTGAGGTACCAGGGGAGGGCGACCGCCAGGAAAATGCCGATGCCCGAAAAGAGGCGCATCCGCGCGATTTCGGCAAAGAGCACCGGCGTGGGCATCTCGACTGCGCCGCGCGCGGCCCCTCCGGAGGGCCTTCGCCACAGGGCCTTTGCCTTCGCCGCGAGCCAACGGCTGTGGGCCTCGAAGCTTTCCCAGCTCCAAGGAAAGAGAAAGAAGGCGGCGTAGAGCAGAAAGATGGCGGCCGGCAGGGCGAAGCCCAGAAGACCCTTGGCCAGGGTGGAAAGCCCAAGCAGGACGTAGAAGGCGTACCACCAGGCGGTGCGATGGCGCGTCCCGGTGTCAAACAGGCCGATGATGGCGCAGCCCATGGCAGCAATGAGGGCGGCAACGAAGGGCGTGTCGGTCACCGCCTGCCGGCTGATGAGGAAGTAGAGGGGCATGGTGGCGAGCACGAAGGCCGCCGTCAGCCCGACCCGCCGGCTCACCGTGCGGGCCAGCGCCCAAGCCAGGACTGCCAGTGCGGCCGCCGACATCAGCGCAAAAGGCAGGCGCATCGCCCACTCGGTGTAGAGCGGCAGTCTCCCTGTCCCGTGGTTGATGCCCACCAGCAGCATCCCGGGCACTTCCATCCACATGGTGAGCGGCGGCTTGCTGAAGAACCAGCCGCTGGTGGAGACATCGCCACTGTCCTGAAAGGGGTAAACGTAGTCAGCGCGGGCAATCATCTCCCGAGCCACTTCGCCGTAGTGGGTCTCCCAAGGGTCCCACAGGCCGACCGCGCCGACGTACGGGACGAAGACCAGTGCCGCCAACAGCCCGGTGCCGCCGACAATCCGCCAGGGCTCGGGGAGAGCCCGGAGCCGCTGCATCCATCGGTGGTTCCACAGCCACGCACCCAACAGCGTCTGCAGGACACCCGGGCGCTGCACGGCCGCCTCTGTAGAAGGCTTTCTCACGGGGCGGCCTTCTACCACGGACCCCCTGGCTGGGCGGGCTGTTGGCGCCCCCAAAGTTCGCCCCCGAGGCGGGCCGTTGCCGGGAGCCTCGGCCGGTGTCCTTTGGCTTGGGGGGGTGACGTCGGCCTCTGGTATACCCCGCTGAATCGGCGCAGCCCGGCCCGACCTTCCGGATGAAGCTGGTCATCGAAGACGACGAGGGGAACCGCCAGGAGATTCCCGTCGACGGGATGGATGAGGTCACGCTCGGACGGGCACCAGGCAACACTGTCGAGCTGCCGGAGCGCAATGTCTCCCGGAAGCACGCGCGCTTCTACCCTCAGGGAGGGACGCTGGTGGTGGAGGACCTGCAGTCCGCCAACGGCACCCTGCTCAACGGGAAGAAGGTGACGTCGCCACGGGCGCTCCAGGACGGCGACCTGCTCCGCATTGGAGACTACGGCGTCGTCCTCCAGCACGACACCGACATCCACCGCATCCAGGTGGTGGAGGCGGACACCGTCGAGTCTCCAGCCTCGGTCGTCCATGACACTGCGCCTCACCCGGTGGCAAACCTCGTCTCGGAGGCCCAGCCCCGGCTTTTGGCCCTCAACGGACGTCTGCGGGGGACGCTGTGGACGGTGGGCCGCTCGGAGGTGCGCATCGGCAGGGACCCCCAGGCGGAGCTGTCCATTCCACACCGCTCGCTCGGTGAGCACCACGCAAAACTGGTTCAAACCGTAGGGAACGACTGGCGCATCCAGGAACTCGTCGGAAACACGGTCCGCGTCAACGGCGAGGCCTATGCCGACATTCCCCTCAAGGATGGCGATGTGCTCGAGCTGGGCGCACTGCGGCTTCGCTTCGTCGGCCCTGGCGCTCCGGCCCCACAGCTCCCCGGGCGCTCAAAGCGACGCCTCCCTCTGGGTTTGGTGGCGCTCGCCGCCCTCCTCCTCGTCGCGCTCGTCGGTATCCGCCAGCTTGGCCTGTGGCCCTCGCCAACACCGCCTCCCTCCAACGCCCAGCCACCCTCCGGGCCACAGGAGCCCATCCTCGAGGTCGCGCCCTCCACCGTTGCTCCCGTTGCTAGCCAGGTGGCTGCAGCAGCGCCGGCCAGCTCGAGCGACCCGCTGGCTCAGGCACGGGCCGCCATTCAGGCGCGCGACTATCCACACGCGCTTCAGTTCCTCAGCGCCGTGAAGGACCCGCACCGGGCGGCAGAAGTCTCCTCACTGCGCAAGACAGCCCGGGCCGAAGCGGCGGCCGGCCGGGCAGTGGCCGCGGCACAACGGGAACTGGACGCCGGGAGACCAGGTGCCGCGCTGCGGCAGCTGAAGGCTGCCCATGGGACGCACGCCTGGGCGCTCGAGGCAGAAGTGCTTCGGGCCCGGGCGACGGAGGCCCTCCGTCCCAAGCCCAAGAAGCCCGGCCCCGGCGCTGCGACTGCGAGCGAAGCGCTGAGCCTCTACCAGGAAGGACGCCGCCAATACGATGCGGGCCAGCTAACCGCGGCGGTTGCCTCGTTTTCCCGTTGCCTGGAGAAGGAAGCCGATTTCGCGCGATGCCACCTCATGCTGGGCTCCAGCTATGAGAAGCTAGGCCAGATGGACGACGCCGAGCGACACTACCGACGCTTTCTCGCCCTTGCCTCGGCCGATGACCCAGAAGTGCCCCGAGTGCAGAAGATTCTTGAGGATTCGGAAAACCAGAAGAAAGCTACGGGACAGGCCCCCCCGCGCTAGGAGACGCGATGCAGATCCGCATCCTGGTCGTCGACGACGAGAAGGAGACTGGCGACTACCTCCAGTTGCTCCTGAGCAAGGCCGGCTACGAAGTGGTAGCGCTCACCGACCCGACCCAAGTCCTCGACCGACTGCGGGCCGAGGACTTTCATCTGGTCATCCTCGACATGATGATGCCGCAGATGTCGGGGACGGAGGTGCTGGAGAAAATTCGGTCCTTCGACTCGGACATTGCGGTCATCGTCGCCACCGCCCACCCGGCAGTGGATACGGCGGTGGCGTCCCTCAAGGCGCAGGCTTCCGACTACGTGAAGAAGCCGGTCGAACCCGAGGAGCTGCTCGCGGCTGTGGAAGCAGCCCTGGCCAAAAAAGGCTTGAGCAAGGACCCGGAGGCCGAGTTGCACCGGGCCATCGGTCGCACCATTCGCGAGGCGCGCAAGGGCCAGGAGCTGACGCTCAAACAGCTCGCCCGGCGCACCGGCCTGTCGGTCTCGCTGCTGAGCCAAATCGAGCGAGCTGAGTCGTCGGCCTCCATCAGCTCGCTGTACAAAATCGCTTCGGCGCTCCGGTTACGAATGGCGGAGCTCTTCGGAGGAGCCTGAAGCCGCTATTGCCCGCGGAACCGGGGCGGACGGCGTTCTCGCACCGCGGCGCGGCCTTCCGCCGCGTCCTGGGAGGCGAAGGCTTGGGCCCGCACTTTTTCGAGCTCGAATCGGTCCCCTTCGGTGAGCGGCGACCGCTCTAGACGGCTCAAGGCAAGCCGCGTCCCGGCCATGGCCAAAGGTGCCGTCGCCGCGAGTTCCTCGGCGAAGGCGCGCCCGGCAGCCACCACATCCGGCTCTACCCGGTCGAGAAGTCCCCAGCGCATGGCCGTCTCGGTGCTCACCGTTCGCCCAGTGAGCAACATCTCCCGCGTGCGCTGAGTGCCCACCAGCTGCGCCAGACGCCACAACCCGTCGGGGGCATAGACAATCCCCAGCTTCAGCGCCGGCAGGCAGAAGACTGCATCCGGGCTGCCGACGCGAAAATCGCAGGCACAGGCTAGCTCGCACCCGGCGCCGAAGGCCGCACCCTGCACCACCGCGACCGAGGGGAATGGGGCTTCTTCGAGGAGGCGAAACACCTGCTGGAGAGCGCCATCCGGGGCGCGCCCCGCGACCGAGTCCTCCTCCAAGCAGTCCAAGTCATAGCCCGAACAGAAGGCCTTTCCTTCCCCTTCCACCACCAGCGCACGGATGCCGGCCGCCGGTGCAAACGCCTGCTCCAGCGAAACCAGCATCCGCGGGGTGAGCGCGTTTCGGCTGGTTGGGCGCAAAAGCGTCACCACACGGATAGCGCTCGGCAGGTCCTCGCAGCGAATGGCACCAGCCGCATCCGTCATGGGTCCAGTACCACCAGCACGTCGCCCTCGTTTACCGCCTGCGCCGGCGCGCAGCGCACTTCTTTCACCACCCCAGCTTCGGGAGCCTCGATGGGCATCTCCATCTTCATCGACTCCAGGATGACCAACACTTCCCCAGCCGCGACCTTTTGGCCCACCGACACCTCCACCTTCCAGACTGTCCCGGTGATGTGCGCCGCCACGTCCGACATGGTGTGCTCCCTTTTTCCCTCGCTGCGGTTTGGTCTCTCAACCCTTCGCGTGCTTCTCCAGAAAGTGCGTGTCCAACGCCCCTTCCTGGAATGCTCTGTCCCGCACAATGCGCAAGTGCAACGGGAGGTTGGTCTTGATGCCTTCCACCTGAAAGCTCAACAGCGCCCGCTCGGCCCGCGCGATGGCCTCGGTTCGGTCGCGCCCGGAGACGATGAGTTTGGCCACCATCGGGTCATAGTGGGGCGTCACCACGTCGCCTTGGGCATAGCCCGCATCCACCCGGACGCCGTCCCCTTCTGGCGGCCGGAAAACCGCCAGCCGCCCCGGGCTCGGAAAGAAACGGACCGGGTCCTCAGCGTAGATGCGGAACTCGAGGGCGTGCCCCAGCCGACGCACCTCCTCCTGACGCAAAGGGAGCGACTCCCCGGCGGCGAGGCGGAGCTGCCAGGCGATGAGGTCGACGCCGGTGGTGAGCTCGGTCACGGGGTGCTCTACCTGCAGGCGGGCATTCATCTCGATGAAATAGAAGCCTCCGTCGCTCACCAGAAACTCCACCGTCCCGGCGTTGGAGTACCGGAAGGCCCGAGCCGCCGCGAGCGCTGCCTGTCCCATGCTGCTCAGCAGCGCTGCATTGCGACCGCCGAGGAAGAGCGGGCTCCCCGCCTCCTCCACCACCTTTTGGTGGCGCCGTTGGATGCTGCACTCCCGCTCCAGCAGGTGGATGAGGTGCCCTTGGGCGTCCCCGAGGACTTGGACTTCGACGTGCCGCGGCGCCGGGAAGTACGACTCGAGGTAGACGCCCTCCCGTGCGAAGGCAGCTTTGGCGCGGTCCGCTGATTGCCGGAAGGCCTTTTCCAGCTCTGCTGAGGTGAGCGCCACTGCCATTCCGATGCCGCCGCCGCCACCCGCCGCTTTGACCAGCACGGGATAGCCAATGCGCTCGGCCTCAGCCGCCGCCTCCGCCAAATTCCCCACCACGCCCGCGCTGCCCGGCACCAGCGGGACGCCCGCCTCCGCCGCGAGCTCACGCGCCCGGGCCTTGTCCTTCATCCTCGCCATCGACGCAGGCGGGGGTCCGACGAAGATGAGGCCGGCGTCGGTGCAGGCCAGGGCGAAGTCGGCGCTCTCGGAGAGAAAGCCGTAGCCTGGATGGACGGCTTCGGCGCCCGTCTGCCGCGCCGCGGCCAGAAGCGCCTGGGCGTTGAGGTAGCTGTCGCGGGGCGCCGCCGGACCGAGCCGCACCGCCTGGCTGGCTTCGCGCACGTGCGGCAGGTCGGCGTCGGCGTCGGAATAGACGGCGACTGTTTCGAGTCCCATTCCCTGCGCCACGCGGTTGATGCGCCGGGCGATTTCCCCCCGGTTGGCGATGAGCAGCCGGCGGAACATTGGGCGGCGGACGCTAGCATGGCCCCCCTGGGACGTTTGCCCCTTTCGATCTCGCTCGGCTACCCTCCCGTTACCGGTGCACCTCCCTTCGAAGACGCGAGTGCGAAGCACGGGCGGCGGCTCCCGGGTCGTCCACCTGTCGGTGGTGCGGGCTCGGAGCCGCCTGACAACGTACCAGACGGCCATCGGGGCAGTGCTTGCCGCCAACCGGAAGACGTTCGGTCGGCTGCATGCCTCGGGGACACTTTTCAGCCCGGAGGGCGTGCGCGTTGGCCGCGACTTGTTGCTCGCCCACCAGCACTTGTTGCGTGTGGTGGCCTTGCTGCAACGCCTCTCGGCGCGGACCCATCTCCGGGGGCCGAAAGCGCTGGCCCGCTTGGAAGGGCTGTGCCTGAAGCTGGACCGACTCCTTGAGCGAAGCTCGGCACTCGCCGAACGCACCGGCACCCACCTCGGCCGGATGGCGGGGCGCTGAATCCCCGCCCTGACGTCTGGTAGAACCTGAGACGGCAGATGAACGTCGCCTCCATTTACGCTCGCCTCTACCTGAACTGCTCGCGCCGTGCGCTGGCCAGCATTGCCAAGAGCCCCTGGACGTTGTTGTTGCCAGTGGGCCTCTTTCTGGCGCTGCAGCTGGCTGGCATGCTGGCCTCGCCGCTCGGCATGCTGGCCGGCATCGTCCTCGGCCTGGTCCTCGCGGCGCTGGGCAGCTGTTACCTCTACTTCCTCGGCGAGGTGGTGGCGAACGCGAGGGTCCAGCTGTCCGAGTTCCGCAAGAGCATCGGTGCCTACTTCTGGTCGGTCGCCAACGTCCTCTTCGTCTACTGGATTGCCTCCTTCGTCCTCGGCAGTCTGTTGAGCCATTCTCCGGAGGCCCGCAGCGCCGACAACGCCCTAAGGCTGGTGGCGCTGGTGCTGCTCAACGCCGTGCCCGAAGTGATCTACCAACGGCACACCTATGGCGGCCTGGCTACCATGCAGCGCGCCGTCCAATTTCTCCAGGCGAATTGGTTGGAGTGGGGCGTTCCCAACCTGCTGCTGCTGTTGGGGCTGTGGCTCGTCCTGAGAGATGGCCTGGGACTGGTGGTCGAGTTGGGCAATCTCGGCCTGGTCCTATGGAGCGTCGTCTTCGGGAGCCTGCTTCACCTGGTGATGGTCTTCCGCGGCCACCTTTTTGCCGCCTTGGACGGCAGCAGCCACCGCCAGCGGATGTTTCGCTACCGCACCGCGGCCTAAAGCCTCGAGGAGCCGCTGCTGGACACCCAACCCGCTGCTCGCCGCGTCGCGACGGTGTTCTTGCTCGCTCAGGCAGCGTGCACTGTCGCGCTGCTGGTCACCACTCGACGGTCCGACAACGAGCGTCTTTTGGTGGCCGTCTTTGCCGCCGTCGACATCCTCTTGGCCCTGGCCCTTGCCTTGCGCTGGGGTGGGGCACCTCGCGCCCTGGCGACGCGAAGCCTGCTCGGGCTGCTGGTTTTCGGCGGACTGGCCTTGCTGCGGCACGAGCCTGTCGGGGCGGGTTTGGCGCTGGCGGCCGCGGCCGGCCTGCTGCTGCTCGCTTTGGGCACTCCCGGCGCGTTGCGAACGGCGCTGGCGGCGGCGGTGCTTCTCCTGGTGCTGGTCGTCGAGGGGTGTGGCTTCTACGCCGTCGCTACCGGGGATTCGCTTCTCGCTCTGCCCATCTATCGCGCGCTGGGCTGGGTGGAGGGCCAGCCGGTGGAGTTGGTGACTGGCCGCCGCCTCCCCTACCAGCTGCGGCTCGAGCCGGGGCATTGGCTCTATGCCACCGCTGCCCTCCATACCGACGAGGACGCGGACGTCCACTTGGTGTGGCCCCGCCGGAGCGCCCACCTGGTGGTTCGTGCCTTTGACGCGCCCGGGGCGGGGGGCTTCGACTTGGCCGAGCTCCAGCACCGCCTGGAGGGACTGCTCGCCGACACGGAGTTTCGCGAGGCGGTGGACCTGGGTGGAGACTTCGAGGGCAGCCGGCTCATTCGAGTGCACAGCCGAACGCCTGACTTCGACGAGGACGGCTGGCTCGGGCTCTTTACCCGCGGCGACCACGGGTTCCTGGTGAGCGCCGCGGCGCCCAGCCGCAACTTCCCCCTCTTGTCGGCGAAGCTTCGTGACGCCGTCACCTCGTTTACCTTTGACCTCCCGCCACCGCCCACCATTCCTCAGGACGTGGTGGAACGGGTGAAGCGGGGGGTGGTGCTGGTAAAGACGGCCTCGGGCTCCGGCTCGGGATTTGTCGTCGACGTGGTGGGCGGCATGGCGCGCGTGCTCACCAACGCGCACGTCGTGCAGCGGCCACCCGACGCTGGAGCCGCCGAGCTCGGCGTGGTCTTCACCGAGGGTGCGGTCCGCGTCCTGCAGCCTGCGCGGGTCGTGCACAGCGACGCCCAGGCGGACCTTGCGCTGCTGGAGGCGCCCGTCGGTTCGGCGCGGCCCCTCCGGCTGCTGTTGCACACCGTGCGGATGGCGCCGTCCGGCCTGCCCCTCTTCGTCGTTGGCTTCCCGCTCGGATTGGGCGCGAGTGCAGCCGCAGCCTTCCCCCCCCCGACGGTCAACGCCGGTCGGCTGGCGGGAGAGCCCGAGAGCACAGGCCCCATCCGGGTAGACGTCGCCATTAACCCTGGCAACAGTGGCGGCCCGGTGGTGGACGTCACCGGAGCAGTTCGGGGCGTGGCCATGGCCCACATCCGGGGCAGCGACACTAGCTTCCTCGTCCCGGCTGAGGAGGTGGGCCGCTTCCTCGGTCACCCTGCCTGGCTTGGCTGGAGCACCGTCGAGCCGCCCGACCCGCTCCCCGTCCTTCCGGTGGTGGTCGGCCAACGGGATTGGGCGCTGCAAGCGACGGTGCTGGTGGAGGCTGGCGGAACATTGGCTCCCGGGGTGTTGGTACCCTCGAGCGGCCAGGCCCTCGTCCTCACCAGCGCCAAGGCCCTGAGCAACGCCGACGGGGGCGCGGTGGTGCGCCTGCGCCCCGGCTTCGACGACGAGCGTGCCGTCCCGGCCAGCTTGGTCAACAGCGAGGCGGTGTCGGACTTGGCGCTGCTGCGTCTGCCGGCCGATGCAGGAACGCCGGAGCCGCTCCTACTCGGCGCCGCGGGGCCCCTGGTGGAGACGTCGCCGCTGGATTTGGCCGGCTTCTTTCTCAGCTCCCTCGGGGGACGGGCCCCGGGCCATGCCCGTGCGGTGGTACGCCCGGCCGCTCTTTCAGCGCGTAAGCGCGACCGCACCGGTCGGCTGGTGGCGCTCTCCGTGGCGGCCGGCGCGCTCCCCGACTTTGCGGGCGGCCCGGTGCTCGCTCCGGACGGCAAGCTGGTGGGCTTTGCCCGGCCCCACCGAGACGTGAGCTCCTCTCTCTTCGAGGTGACGGCGGCGGAGCGCATCGCGGACTTTCTCGACGGTTGGCCGCGGGGCGCCGTGCTGCAGGCGGTCACCGATGGGGTGGGGCACTGCGTCTTTCGCATCGACGTCCAGCTCGAGGACCCGCTCGCCCGTATCCAGCGGGTTGGCGTCCAGTTCCAGGACCCGCGCCTGCCGGCCAGCCGCGAGGCCTTGGCTCTCATCTTTCTGCCGCCGGCCGCAGCCCAGCCGGCCACCCACGGTCAGGCCAGCCTGTCGTTCCAGCCGCACCATTGCCCCCAGGGCCCGACCGCCTTTCGCCTTTTCACCGAAACGGCGCGTGGCCGCCGGACGGACGTCGTCTACTCCTTTCACCTCTCAGCAGGTCCTGGAGTGACGGAGCGCCTCTCTTTTGGCGAGCCGCCCGCCGCTCAACCGGACTCCCTGGTGCTGCCGGCAGGCTGGGCGGGGACGGACTGCACCCCGGGGGATGTGAACGGCTGTCAGCGCTCTTGCAAACGCAAACGGGCCGCCAGCTGCTACTTGCTCGGTGCGGCCTACGACGCGCGCGGGACGCCAGAGCTGGCCGAGCGCCCTTACCGCCAAGCGTGCGAGCACGGCGTGGGGGCCGCTTGCGTGGCGCTCGCACCACGGGTGTCGACGACGCTGCCACTGCTGGAGCGAGCGTGCTCGCTTGGGCAGGCAGAAGCCTGCACCCGAGCAGCCTCTTTCGCAGAACGCCCGTCGGGGTGGTACCCGGCCCACCTCTCGACTCTTTTTCGGCGCGGCTGCACGCTCGGAGACCCGCGCGCCTGCCTCGAGCTCGCGCAGAATGAACTCGCCTCGGCAACGCCAGCTTCTACCGAGGCCGCTAGCGGCCTACTGCTCCAGGCCTGCCAGCGCTGGGAGCCGGAAGGTTGCCTGCGGCTGGCGGAGCTACTCCAGTCGGGAAGCCTCCCGCCTCGCGGTCCGCTCACCACCCTGGCCTTGCTCGACCGGAGCTGCGCGCTGGGCGAGGCACGCGCCTGCGTGGAACTCCAGAAAATGGGACTTCCCGTGGGGGGCCCGCTGCGCTGAGTAGTCCCGCGGTGCTTCATAAAAACACCCCGGAAAACACCCCGGGGAATTTAAGCCAGGCTTTCAGGCCGGCGTCCTTTGGCGAGAGCCGGCGCTCTCCGCGTTCCCGTGGATGCTCGCTCGAAGCTTCGCCCCCGGCTCGGCGAGCCGCCGACTCAAAGTGCTTCGAAATTCCTCTCCGGACAAGGGGGCGAAGAGAAAGCCCAAGGCGGTCCCCACCAGCATCCCCACCGCGAGGCCAGCGACCGTGGGCGTGGCCCAATTATTACTCCCCGCTCGCCGTAAGCCCAAAGTCCCGAGCAGCCTGTCACCGTCCAAATTCCGAATGTCTTTCAGGGTCACCATGGTGCGCTCCGCAGGGCCCAACCACGGCAGGTACCATTGGTTGGGCCCGGAAATGTTCGCCGCTTCAGCAAAGAGGTAGGGCGCCTGCTGGAAGCTGGCAACGGGGTGTCATCTGTTGGGCTCTTGCCTCGGCAGGCGGTCGCCTGTCCGACGGGCAGCTGCCCGAGCCGCAGAGAGGGGAGCACTTTCGGCCATTGAAGTCGGTTCCTATCTCCTGGCGCTGAAGGAAACGAGACGACATGCCGACTGCCCGTGGGTACGAAGGCACGCGCTGGCCAGCGCCATACCCTGCTGAGTCAAGGGAAGGCGACGACGTCGACGACTTGGACATCCACATCGAAGTCGAGTTTGAGAACGCACAACCAGACATGAGGAAGGTCTGGCGATGCCTGAAAAAAGAACCCAGCAAAGGGCGACGCTTTCGAAGCGGCGAGGCAATCGCGAGTCGACGCAGGCTGGTGCCTTCGTCGCAGAGGAAATGCGCCACAAGCGGTCCGAAAAGCACGGACGAATGACTCGCCAGCAAGCCGTTGCGATTGGTCTTTCGAAGGCAAGGAAGGCCGGCATCAACGTGCCCCGGAAAGAGCGCGGGAGCCTCTGAGCAAAGTGCCACCGCTCGGACGGCCGCGCGGCTGTGCGCTCGCTCCTCTTTCGAAAGCCCTGCCCGCTCCGAAAAGAAGCGAAGGCTTCGTAAAGCGAGCGCCTGGAGCGCTTGTGCAGACCCCGCGCAGTCCCTAGCTCTTCGTGCGTCCAAATCCCTTCCAGGAGTGTGCGCCGTGACCTCCCGATGCCATCGACTCTTCCCCATCGTCCTGTTGCTCGTCCCCTTTTCGGCCATGGCTGAACCCGCATCGGATACCGACATGACGTTCGAGGGCCAGCTGCTCAACAACCTGCACGAAGCCAATCTGATGGAAATCGCGGCCGGTCGTTTGGCGCTCACTCGCGGGGCTTCCGCCGCCGTCAAGCGTTACGCAGCGGTGCTCGTGAAGGACCACTCCTTGGCGGACGAACAGGTCGCTGCACTGGCCCAAACGATGAACGTCCCACTTCCCGCCACTGCCGCTCCCCAGGAAGACCTCAAGGTGCTGTCCAGCCTGAGCGGCACGGCCTTCGACCGCGCCTTCCTCAAGATGATGGTGGACGACCACACCAAGGCCGTTTCTTTGGTCCGTAGCGCCCAGCGGCGCGTGAGCAGCCCAGCCTTCACGACCTTCTTAAATAAGCTGCTCCCCGTCCTCGAGAGTCATCTCGACACGGCGTTGGCTCTCAGTAAGGACTTTCAAAGCTAGAGACCTGGTCCGCCCAGTCTGACATCGGCCCACTCGGGCGCACCCGAGTGGGCCCTTGTCCTCGAAGCTGTTGACGGCACACGGCCCCCCCCCCGAGTTTCTCCCGCTGCAGCTCACTGCCTCGGGCCCCTGACGGCTGGCTCCGGGCAAGGCAACGGCTCAGGCAACTGGCCGGCATCTAGGGGCCGGTGTTGACCGTGCCGCTCTTCTTGGCGAGCAATGCCACCTACCCAGCTTTGACAACATGCCCACCTGGGTCCGCACCGTCGCGCCGATGCTCTGCGGACGTTGATGATTGCCCGCGGCGCAGGTGCGTTTGGCTTGGGGGTGGACCATCTGGTGCGGGCCGCCGTCCCTGGTGGCACTGGTGACCTGGGGCCTCGCGCAAAAGCCCCCTAGCGCCTGGGGCGCACCGCCGGCCCGGTTGAAAAGAAGCGTCTCGGTTAACGCGACAGACTGCGTTGGGTGCTACGAAGCGTCGGATGGAGGGCGTGTGAAACATTTGGTAACGCGATGCGCCGCACTGGTGTTTGGAGCGTTGGTTCTTCTGGCTTGCAGTTCCAGCAGTAGCGGCTCCTCGGCTGCCCCGACGGTGACCGGCGTGACGCCGACCCAAGGGAGTTCTTCAGGTGGGACGCCGGTCACCGTCCTCGGGGCCAACTTCCAGGTGGGGGCCACCGTTCAGTTCGGCTCGGCGCAGACGACGGTTGTCACCTTCAACAGCCCGACCAGTCTCTCGACCACAACGCCCGCCAGCTCCTCACAGGGCCTTGTCAACGTGACCGTCACCAATCCCGACGCGCAGTCCGCGGTACTCCCCAACGGCTTCAACTACACGCTCCCCACCTGCGCTCTGCCGGCTGACATCACCTCCAACATGACCCTCGGTCCCATTTGCGTTTGGCTGGCGCCAGCCACGGTCAGTGTGGGCGGGGCGGCCAATCCGGTTCTCGAAGTCCTGCCCGGGACGACCATCCTCTTCTCTCCTTCTGAACTGGGGGCCCCTGGAGTTTCCTTGCAAGTCGGCGTCTACCAACCCGGTTCCCTGCTGGCGAATGGTGCCGCAGACGCCGGCATCATCTTCGGCTCAGCCGCGACCACTCCGGCCGCGGGCGATTGGGGCGGCGTTGTGATTGGGCCCCAGGGAAGCGGCACCGTCATCCAGTACGCGACCATCGAATACGCCGGGGGCCTCTACGACAACAACTTGCCGAACACCGACAGCGCCGGACTCACCGTCGAGGGAGGAGACGTGTTGTCCGGGAGCGCCAGCCAAACGCCAGCCCCAGTCCTCAGCAACCTGAGCGTCAACAACAGCGCTGGCCACGGCCTGGTTTTCGCCGGGCTCGAGACGGGCTTCGGTGCAGACGCCGGGAACATCGGCGTCACCAGCTGGGAAACGACGACCCACTTCCCTCTGGTCATCGAGGCGAACCAAGGGGGAACCATTCCGACTTCCATTTCTGTAACACCCTCGCCGAGCCCAACGGCGGTGGTGGCCTTTCAGAGTTACGTTGCCGATGCCTGTGAAGTTCCGGCCAGCACCACCTGGCCAGCCATCCCATTGCCGTACCTGGCGCTCACCACGGTGCAGGTTTTGTCGCAGAGCGCGACCGCCTCGCCGGACACCCTGACCATCGCCGCTCCCAACACCGTCGAGTTCGCCACGGGAACCGAGCTGGATGTGGACCCGCCGCCTTCGGGAAGCGACGTGTCCAACGGCAACAGCTTTCTTGTCGCAAACGGCACCACCACAGCTCCCATCACCTTCACCAGCAATGCCGCCAGCCCGACCCCGGGAGCCTGGGGCGGCATCAACATCTGGTGCACCAACACCAACCAGAGCATCAACTCGTCGGTGACCTACGCGGCCATTGAGTGGGCGGCGAGCACCCATTCGGGACCGACCGGCACGGGTGAAATGACAGTCCTCGACGGACAGAAGAGTGCCACTGGCCCTTTGGGCCCCGTCATCTCGAACTGCAGCTTCACCAACTATGGGACGGGCGCCGCTGAGTACGGGATTGCCCTGTTTGACGTTTCCAACGTCAGCCTGAATGCCTACACGGCCAACAACAGCTTCGCCACGACGAACAAAGTCATCCAGTACTGCTCGGGACAAATTACCGACGGGACCTGCCCCGGCCCGTGAGCTCGCCCGGGGGGCGCCACGGGCCGGGTCAGCGACTAGGGCGTCTCGTTCTGCCCCTGGCGGCGCAGGAAGGTGGGGATGTCGAATTGGTCCTCGTCCACCGGGAGCGAGGGGTCTCGCGCCGGGCGGACGGCGGGGCGGCCCTCGGCCCGCACCCGCACCGGCGCGGCTGCCGGGAGCTCTGCAGCACTCGGACGCGTCGTACTTCCCGGTCCAGCGGCCAGCGGCCGACGGGCGTCCCGCGCCAGGAAGCCGGTCGCGATGATGGTGATTTTCACCTCTTCGTGCACCTCGTCATCAATCAGGCTGCCGAAAATAATTTCGGCTTCCTCATCCGCTGCATCGTGCACCAGGGTGAGGGCTTCGTTGACTTCCTGCAGGGTGAGGTCACGGCCGCCGGTGATGTTGATGAGCAGACCGGTGGCACCGTCGATGGTCACATCCTCGAGGAGCGGTGAGGCGATGGCTTGCTGCATGGCGCTGACCGCGCGCTTCTCGCCTGCTGCCCGGCCAGTGCCCATCAGGGCCAGCCCCTTGTCCGACATGATGGTCTTCACGTCGGCGAAATCCACGTTGATGTAGCCGTGGTACTGGATGAGGTCAGAGATGCCCTGCACCGCGTTGAGCAGGACCTCGTCAGCGCGCTTAAACGTGTCGAGCAGCGGCATGGTCTGGCCGCCGAGCGTCAAGAGCCGCTGGTTGGGGATGGTGATGAGCGTGTCCACCGCCGTCTTCAGCTCGACCAGCCCTGCGTCGGCCTGCTTTCGCCGCTTGTTCCCCTCGAAATGAAATGGCTTGGTCACCACCGCCACCGTCAGAGCGCCAAGCGACTTGGCGATGTCGGCGATGATGGGGGCTGCGCCGGTCCCGGTCCCGCCCCCCATCCCGGCGGTCACGAAGACCATGTCGGCCCCCTCCAGCGCCTGGGCGATGAGCTCCTTGCTCTCCAGGGCAGCCTCGCGACCAATGTCCGGGTTGGCGCCGGCGCCGAGGCCCTTGGTGAGGCCGGACCCAATTTGCACTTTGACCTGGGCGTTGCTCGCGGCCAGGGCTTGGATGTCGGTGTTGGCGGCGATGAACTGCACCCGGTCGAGCCCAGCGGCAATCATCGTGTTGATGGCGTTGCAGCCCGCTCCACCCACGCCCACCACGCGGATTTTCGCGCCCTGCTTGGTTTGTTCCAAGGCGTCCATCAGAAAATCTCCTCCAGCCACTCCCGCATCCGACCCTTCACCTTCCGGTAGACGTTTTCCTCGCGAATGCGGAATAGGCGGCGGTCCTGGTGTCGGGCGCCGTAGATGACCAGCCCCACTCCGGTCGCGTACATCGGGCTCTTCACCACGTCGACCAACCCCCCGATGCCCCGCGGCATGCCCCGGCGGACCGGCAAGCCGAGGACTTCCTCAGCCAGCTCGGCCATGCCTCCCAACAGCGTCGAGCCGCCGGTGATGACCACTCCGCTGGCGAGCAAATCCTCGTAGCCACACTTCTGGATTTCGCGGTGCACCAGCTGGAAAATTTCCTCGACCCGCGGCTCCAGAATTTCACACAGAATTTGTCGCCCCAGGACCCGCGGCTGGCGTCCCCCGACCGAGGGGACCTCGATGGTCTCCTCCTTGTCCACCATCGAGGCCAGGGCACAGCCGTACTTCTGCTTGATGCGCTCCGCCTCATGGGCCGGGGTGCGCAGCCCAATGGCAATGTCGCTGGTGAGGTTGTTTCCGCCCAGCGCGATGACCGCGGTGTGGACGATGCTGCCGCCGGAGAAGATGGCGATGTCGGTGGTTCCCCCGCCAATGTCCACCAGGCAGACGCCGAGCTCTTTCTCGTCCTCACCCAGCACCGCCTCGCTGGAGGCCAGCGGCTGGAGCACAATATCCGCCACGTTGAGACCAGTGCGGTTGGCGCATTTGACGATGTTCTGAGCGCTGGACACCGCCCCGGTGACGATGTGCACCTTGGCTTCCAGGCGCACCCCAGCCATGCCCAGCGGCTCCTTGATGCCACCCTGGTCGTCGATGATGAATTCCTGAGGGAGCACGTGGATGACCTCCCGGTCCATGGGAATGGCCACTGCCTTGGCCGCATCGATGACCCGCGCCACGTCGGCATCGCGGACTTCCTTGTCCTTCACCGCCACAATTCCCTGGCTGTTGAAGCCCTTGATGTGGCCGCCGGCGATGCCCGTGTAGACGGTGGTAATTTCGCACCCGGCCATCAGCTCGGCTTCCTCGACCGCGCGGCGGATGGAAGCCACGGTGGATTCGATGTTCACCACCACGCCCTTGCGCAGTCCCTTCGAGGGGTGTGTGCCGATGCCGATGATGTCGATGCCGTTGTCGGTCAGCTCGCCGACGATGGCGCAGATCTTCGTGGTGCCGATGTCCAGGCCGACGACGATCTCCCCGCCCTTCTGCTTCGCCATGTGATTTCCTCGTGCTCTCACTTCGCCGTGTGGTCCCGCCCTGGCCCACCGGCGAGTTGGACGGCGACCCAGGTGGGCCGCACACGGTTTTCTAAGTGAATGGTGGCTGCTGTCAGGCCTCGCTGGCGCAGCTCGGCCCGCACGCGCAAAAGGCGCGCCAGAGCGTCATCCGGTGCCCCAGAGGCCAGAGCGACCACTTGCCCGTCCGTGTCAATGGCGCGCAGGCCCCCCTCCTCGAGGTGCACCTCGGACAGGCCGGGGCGCTGGATGGTGCGGTCCCAAACCCGCATCAAGCTGAGTGCCACCCGGAAGCGCGCGGCCGTTTCCAAAGGAGACCGGGCCGCTTCCTCGCGGCTGACACCGGTGATGAGGGGCAGGTCAAGGGCGTCCGCGCCGGAGACCTTCTTGAATGGCACGCCCTCGGCGTCGACCACGTAGAGGTCCCCCATCACCGCCAGGGCAGCAGGGACATGCTCCTCCACTCGGACTTGTAAGGTGTCGGGCAGCGCCCGACGCACGTCGACGCTGCTCACCCAGGGGTGAGCGGCCATGGCCCGGGCCACATCGGCGGTGTCGAGCGCCCAGAGGTTGGCGCCCCGCTGGACGCCCCCCAGCGCCAGGAGCTCGGCCTCGGTGGCACGCTCGGCGCCCACCAGCTGCACCGAGCGAAGCGCGAAGCTTGCTGACTGACGGGCCCAACCGTCGAAGCGCACGGCGGCCACCCCCAGGGCAACCAGGGAGGCGACGGCAAGCAGCAGCCGAGGACCGTGCGTCAACGCCAGGCCAGGAAGGCGGGCGGGGCGCTCGAGCCGGCGGCGGCGATTCCTGGGCGGGCCGGGAGGCATTGTCTGATCCGCCTATGCTCGGGCTGGAATTGGACGGGCGCCAGTTTTTCGCCACAGCTACGTTGCACGGCGAACCTGTAGGCCCCGAGGAGGGCGGGGCTGCCACCCCCCCGGTGCGCCTCGCCCACGGGCGGCAGCAGGCGACGGGAGGTGGGGCGGTCAGGCCTTGAGCGAGGCACCCAACAGGAGCCGCTCGCAGAGAGTGGGAAAGTCGATGCCTCGGCCGGCTGCAATTTTCGGCAACAGGCTGCTGCTCGTCATCCCGGGCAGCGTATTCAACTCGAGCAGCTGCACCTCACCCTTCTCGGTGACGATGCAGTCGCTCCGGGTAGCCCCGCTGCAGCCCAGCGCCCGGTGCGCAGCCAGGCACACCGCATTCACCTGGGTGTACTGGGGGGCAGGCAACGGCGCGGGAAAGAGGTACTGGGTGCCACTATCCGCCGAGTACTTGGCCTCGTAGTCGTAGAATTCGCGCGCCGGCACTATCTCGATTGCTCCCAGCGAGACGTCGTCCAGCACCGCGCCTTGCACCTCACGGCCGGCGACGAATTGCTCCACCAACACCTCGCCGGCGTAGCCGCCGGCCTTCCGCACCGCCTCGGCGAAGGTGTCGCGGGTGCGGCAAATGTACACGCCCACGCTGCTCCCCTCGCGCGAGGGCTTCACCACCACCGGGAATTCGAAGGGCAACGTCTCCAGCCCTCCCAGGGCGGCCTCCGCCGTCTCGAATGCGCGGTAGGCGGGCGTTGGGATTCCCCTGGCCAGAAAGACTTGCTTGCTGAAGACTTTCTCCATGCCCACTGCGGAGGCGAGCACCCCGGAGCCAGTGTAGGGAATGTGCATTGACTCGAGCAGCCCTTGGATGCAGCCGTCCTCGCCATAACGGCCATGGAGCGCGATGAAGGCGACGTCGATGCTTCCGTCGAGGAGGCGTTGGGCCACGTCGCGCTGCACCTCGACGTCGACGACGCGGTAGCCAAGCGACTTCAGCGCCTGGGAGATGGCGGCGCCGCTGCGTTGGCTCACCTCGCGCTCGACGCTGAGTCCTCCGCTGAGGACGCCCACTCGCTTGTGGGCAAGCTCTTCTCTGCTGAAGCGCTTCACGTGAAGACCCCTACCCGTTTGACTTCGGGGATGAGCGTGATGCCGCTGGCCTCGTGGACGCGGGTTTGGGCCAGGGCAATGAGTCCGGCGACATCGCGGGCACGCGCCTCGCCGAGGTTGACAATCCAGTTGGCGTGAAGCTCGCTGATGCGGGCTGCCCCCACGGTGTGCCCCTTCAGGCCGACGGATTCGATCAGGCGCCCGGCGTAGTCTCCGGGAGGGTTTCGAAACACGCTGCCGCAGTTGGGCTGGCTCAAGGGCTGGGTGCGCTTGCGGTACCCGAGGTCCGCCTCCATCGCCGCGCGCGAGGCCTCGACGTCTCCGGCCCGAAGACGGTAGCGGATGCGCAGGGCCACTGCCCCAGCCGGTAACGCGGTGTGTCGGTAGCCGATGGACAACTCGGAGCGCGCCAGCCAGCCCACCCCGTCAGGCGTGGCCAGCTCCACCGCGTCCAGCACCTGGGCGCATTCGCCGTGCTTCGTCCCGGCATTCATCGCCAGCGCCCCACCCAGGGTGCCCGGGATGCCGGCCAGAAATTCGGCTCCCACCCAGCCGCGGGCCCGCATTTGGTTCACCAGCCGGACGATGGCGGCGCCAGCCCCCAAGGTGAGGAGTCCCCCGTCTTCCAGGGACTGGTGCTCTTCGGGGAAGAGGTCCGCCGGAAGCTTCAGCGTCAGCCCCGGAATGCCGCCGTCCCCCACCAGGGTGTTGGCCCCGCCGCCCAAAAGGTGCACCGCCAGGCCCGCCTCCTCCGCCCTCCGAAGCAGCGCCACCACCGCCTGGGGAGAAAGGGGCCGGACGAAGAGCTTCGCTGTCCCGCCCACCCGCAGGCTCGTCTTCGGTGCGAGCGGCTCGTTCTCGGTGGCCTCGACGGCCAGGCCGAGCGTCAGTGGCAGGAGACTTCGGGCGGCGAGGGCGGAAACTGTCACGTTGGCTCCCCTTGTGAGCGAACTGGAGGGGTGGAGCAAGTCCCTGGCCAAAGGAAAGCACGGCCGGCCGGGGCGTCCATGGCCCTCTGGGGACGCCCCCCGGGCCTCCCCTCAGGGTGGCGAGGAGGCGCGGCCAGCCGGCCACGGGCGCCCGCGCCTTTTGCGCCAAGGCCGGCGGGCCGCTGGCGAAACCCCATGCGCCTGCAGGGACATGGTTGGATGGCTGGTGCGTCCGCTGGCGCAAACGGAGGCCTTCATTTTGAAAACACTCGCCCAACTCTTCGTCCTCCTCGTCGCCGCGGAGCACCTGTGGTTTTTGGTGTTGGAGATGTTTCTCTTCACCAAACCCACCGGGCTGAAGACATTCCACGTCACCGAGGCCTACGCCCGCCAAGCTGCACCAGCGATGGCCAACCAGGGCCTCTACAACGGCTTTCTCGCGGCGGGGCTACTGTGGAGCCTCCTCGCGGCCGAGCCGTTGGGCTTCCAGCTGAAGCTGTTTTTCCTCGGTTGTGTGGTGGTGGCCGGCGTCTTCGGCGCGGCCACCGTGTCGCGCGCCATTCTCTGGGCCCAGGCGCTGCCGGCGGCGGTGGCCGCCGCGCTGGTGCTTCTGGCTCGCCCCTGGTGAGGTTAGAGGCCCTCGGTCACTCCGTCGAAGGCCTGCTCCACATGGGCGCTGAAGGCCACGTCCTCCCAGGAGCCGTCCAGACAGGGTGGCGCGGCCCAGGGCTGACAGGGGTGAGTCCCCGCGTCCGGCAGCGCACCGCGCTGCCCCCAGCCGAGGTGCTGCATGTTGGCCTGGTTCGAGACTCCGCGCTCCTCGTCAAGCCGGTGCATTAACTCGTGGGTGAAGGAGGCCCCGTGGTCGGCCAGGTACACGGTGTCCTCCCCCAACAAAAGACACCCGGTGGCATCGTCACAGAGGGAGTCGGGAATGGTGTCAGCGTCCGGCCACAGCCAGACGGTGAGGCCGGACAGCGTCCCGGTGAATTGCGCTGGGCTGAAGAGCCCGCTGGAAACCACCGCCTGCTGGCTGCGCTGCACCATCGCCTCCACGCCCGAGCATTCGACCACCCGCTCTGCTTCGAGGCGCATGCCGGCGGCAGAGCAGCTGTTGGCGGCCTGAAAGGGGGGGCCGGCGCATCCGAGGGCCCACAGGCCGAGCACAGCGAGGGCAAGGCGGCGGAGACGAGACTCCAAGCTGGCGAGCGTCCCCCGGGCCAGCGCCAGGGCGCAACGGTGGGGTTTCTCCTACCCGGCTCGGGACAATTTGCCGGCGCGCTTTTCCGCTAGGCCACTCTCCCACCGGGTGTGGGAGAGTCCCCGGCCCCCCAAGGGCTGGAGGCCTCGATGGCGAAGAATGGTGCTGTCGCTCAGGGAAGCCGGCTGCTGGCCATCGACTGGCTACGCGGGCTGGTGATGGTCCTCATGACGTTGGACCATTCGAGCGACGCCTTCAACGCCGGCCGCCTCTTCACCGACTCGGTGAGGTTTGACCGCCAGCCGCTTCCGGTGGCCGACTTCCTCACCCGCTGGGTGTCTCACATTTGCGCTCCTACCTTCGTCTTCCTGGCCGGCGTCTCGCTCGCCTTGAGCATCGCCAGTCGGACGCAGCAGGGGGACCGCCCGGCGGACATCGACCGCCACATTGTGGTGCGCGGCCTCATCATCACCGCTTTCGAGTTTTGGATGTCGCTCGTCTTCGGCAACCAGAAGGTTCTCATTCTGCAGGTGCTGTACGCCATTGGCATGAGCATGGTGTGCATGGCCGCGCTGCGAAGGCTCTCCGGCCGGTGGCTACTGGCGCTGGGCTTGGTGGGCTGGCTCGTCTCTGAGCCGCTCACCGCTTGGGCCCTCACCGAGCAGGGACTGCTCGGCCAGCTCGCCACGCTACTCTTCTCCGGCGGCGCGGTCGGCCACTACGTGGTGGTGGGCTACCCCCTCTTCCCGTGGCTGTGCACCATGATGCTCGGCTTCGCTTTCGGAGACTGGCTGCTGGCACAGCCCGCTGAAGGTCGCGCGCAGCGGGCGGCACGGGTGCTGGTGCCGTGGGGGGTGGGGTTGCTCGTCCTGTACCTGGTGCTGCGCTACCTCAACGGCGTCGGCAACATGGGGCTCTACCGGCACGACGGCTCGCTGGTGCAGTGGCTGCACGTCAGCAAGTACCCGCCGAGCCTCGCCTACTGGGGCCTGGAACTCGGGCTGGCTGCGCTCTTATTGGCCCTCGCCTTCTCTGCGCACCTCAGCTGGTGGCCCCTTGTGCTGCTCGGGCAGACGGCCCTCTTCTACTACCTGTTGCATGCCCACCTGTTGAAGCTGGCCTCGCTGGCCCTCGGCATGCACCAGAAGGCCGGCCTGCTCGCCACCTACCTGGCCGCCCTGTTGGTGGTGCTGGTGTTGTTGCCAGTCTGCCGGTGGTACCGCGGCTACAAGCGCGCGCACCCGCGAGGCTGGCCGCAGTACATTTGACGGCCCAGCACCGGCCCGCGCCGGCACCGCTTACGTCCGAGCACCCAACAGCTCAAGCAGCTCCGGGCCGACTTGGGTGATGTCGCCAGCTCCGAGGGTGAGCACCAAATCCCCGCGCTCCAGCCGCGGCAGCAGCGCCCCGGCGACGTCGCTGCGCTTCTCCACGTAGGTCACGTCGCGGTGCCCGTGCGCGCGCACCGCCTCCACCAGCGCTTTGCCGGTGACGCCAGGAATCGGCTCTTCGCTCGCGGCGTAGATGCCCGTCACCACCACCACATCCGCGTCATTGAAGGCGCGGGCGAAGTCCGGGAGGAGGTCCCTCGTCCGCGTGTAGCGGTGGGGCTGAAAGGCCACCACCAGACGCCGGCCGAATGCGGCGCGGGCGCCGGCCAGGGTGGCCATCACCTCGGCCGGGTGGTGGCCATAGTCATCGACGACGGTGATGTCGCCCACCTCCCCGCGGACGGTGAAGCGCCGCTGTACCCCTTCGAAACCGGCCAGCGCTTTGCGCACCACGCCCAGCGGCACCTCCATCTCGTCGGCGACGGCGATGACGGCCAAGGCGTTGAGGGCGTTGTGGGCCCCGACCATGCGCACCGCGAATTCGCCCAAGGGCTCGGTGCGACGGAAGGCGTGAAAGCGGGTGGTGAAGCCGTCCAGGGACACCCCTTCCAGCCGGTAATCCGCGGCGTGGGTGGTGCCGTAGGTGACGAAGCGCTTCTCGACGCCGGGGAGCAGGGCCTGCACGTTGGGGTGGTCCAGGCACAGAATGTTCAGCCCGTAGAAGGGCACGCGGTTGCAGAATTCGACGAAGGCCTGGCGCAGCGCCTCCACTGTCCCGAAGTGGTCCAAGTGCTCGGGGTCGACGTTGGTCACCACCGCGATGGAAGGGTGAAGCTTTAAGAAGCTTCCATCCGACTCGTCCGCCTCGACCACCATCAAGTCACTTTTTCCAAGCTTGGCATTGCTGCCCAGGACATTCACCTTGCCGCCCACCACCGAGGTGGGGTCGAGCCCGGCGGCGTTGAGCACGGTGGCCACCATCGAGGTGGTGGTGGTTTTGCCGTGGCTGCCGGCCACCGCCACCGAGTACTTGAGGCGCATCAGCTCGGCCAGCATCTCGGCGCGCGGGATGACTGGAATTTTTCGGGTGTGAGCAGTGAGAATTTCCGGGTTGTCCCGCCGGACTGCTGAGGACGTCACCACCACGTCGGCCTCGCCCAAGTTCTCCGCTCGGTGGCCGTAGGCGATGCTGGCTCCCAGCTTGGCAAGCCTCCGGGTGGTGTCCGACTCTTTGAGGTCGCTCCCGCTCACCCGGTAGCCGAGGTTGAGCAGCACCTCGGCGATGCCGCTCATGCCGATGCCGCCGATGCCGACGAAGTGCACCCGGGCAGCGTGGCGCGTCTTGAAGAGGCTCGGGCGAGGACGGGTGGTCAACGGCCGGCCGCCTCGGAGGGCCGTGGCGCGCGGCCGCGGGCTCGCTCCACCAGCCCCACGCAGACGTCCGCCAGCTCCCGCGCCGCCTCCGGTCGTCCCAGTCGCCCGGCCTCCTTGGCCATCCGCTGCAGCTGCTCCGGGTGCTGGTACAACTCTCGGATGGTGTTGGCCAGCTCCTGGCCAGTCAGCTCCGACTCGCGGAACATCAGCGCTGCGCCAGCCGCCACCAGGGCCCGCGCATTGACGGCTTGGTGGTCATCGGTGGCGCCTGGGAAAGGCACCAGGACCGAGGCCTTCTTGCAGATGGCGAGCTCGGCCACCGTGCTGGCGCCAGCCCGACAGGCCACCAGCGAGGCGCGGGCATAGGCAGCCGACATGTCGTCGATGAAGTCCACCACCTCGGCCCGGAAACCGCCCGCCGCGTAAGCAGCCCGGGCCGCCTCCAAGTCCGAGCGTCCGCTCTGGTGGACGAAGTCGATGGCGTCTTTTAAGTCCGCCAAAAAGTGCAGAGCCTCGAGGACGGCCAGGTTGAGTCCGTGAGCCCCCAACGAGCCGCCCAACACCAACACCTCGAAACGGTCGTGTGCCGACTTGCTGCGCAGGTAGTTGTCCAGCAGCTTGCGGCGCACCGGGTTTCCAACCAGGTGCGTCTTGGCCTGGGGAAAGGCAGCGCGCGACTCCTCGAAGGAGATGAAGACGGCCTGCACGAAGTGCCCCAGCACCCGGTTGGTGAAGCCGGGCAAGGCATTCTGCTCCTGGACGGCGGTGGGGATGCGGCGCAGCCAGGCCGTCAGCACCACCGGGCCACTGGCGTACCCACCCACTCCCACCACCACGTCCGGGCGGAAGCGGCTGAGGACGCGCCAGGACTCGACGAAGGACCGGGGAAGCAAGAGCAGTCCAAGCAGGAAGCTTCCCATCCGCTTGCCCTTCAGGCCGCGGGCGGAGATGGTTTCCAGCGCAAACCCCGCCTCCGGCACCACCCGCGCCTCGAGGCCGCGGCGCGTCCCAACGAAGAGGACGGCGTTGTTGGGGTGGCGGGTGCTGAACTCCTCGGCCAGCGCGATGCCGGGGAAGAGGTGGCCTCCGGTGCCACCACCGGCGATGAGCATCCTCATGCCAGCGCTTCCGTCGCCGCAGCCCGACGCGGGGAGGCGAGCCGCATCGACGCGGTGGAGGCGCTCAGGCTAAGCAGGGCTCCGGCGGCGGTCATCGACACCACCAGCGAGCAGCCCCCGTAGGACACGAAGGGCAGCGTCAGCCCCTTGGTGGGCAGCATGCCCATGGCCACGCTCATGTTCACCACCGCCTGCACACCGAGCAGTGCGGTCAGCCCGAGGCCGAGGTAGGTGCCAAAAGTTTCCCCGGCGCGCAGCGCGGCACGCGTCCCCCGCCACACAATGACCGCGTAAAGGAGCACCGTGGCCGCCGCCCCAAACAACCCGAGCTCCTCGCCGACGATGCTGAAGATGAAGTCGGTGTGGGCCTCGGGCAAGAAGAAGAGCTTCTGCCGGCTCTCCCCCAGCCCCAGGCCCCAGAAGCCTCCCGAGCCCACCGAGATGAGGGACTGCGCCACCTGGTAGCCGACGTCATGGCGGTGCGCCCAGGGGTCGAGGAAGGCCGTAATGCGCTTCAACCGGTAGGGCGAGTGGGCCACGGCGTGGTAGGCGAGCGGGAGCGCGAGCAGCACCGAGCCGACGAGGTAGGAAAGCTTGGTGCCTGCGGCGAAGAGCAGCACGAAGAGCAGCACCAGGAGCTCGACGGCGCTGCCGAAGTCCGGCTGGGCCATGCACAGCACCACCAGCATCCCTCCCAACAGCAGATGCGGGAGGAAGCCAATGCTGAAGGAGGCCACCTTCTCGCGTTTCTTGGCCAGGCTGTAGGCCAGGTACACCACCCAGGTGAACTTGGCGATTTCGGCCGGCTGGATGCTGACCCCCGGGAAGCGAATCCACCGCCGGGCGCCGCCCACCAGCGTCCCTACCCCCGGCAAAAGCACCAGCACCAGCAGCAGCACCGTCACCACCAACAGCGGGTAGGCCAGACGCGCCAGGCGGCGGTAGCCCAGCTTCAGCGCGGTGGCCATGGCCAACAGCCCCACCAACGTCGCCACCAGCTGTCGCTGCAGAAAGTAGAAGCCGTTGCCCGTCTTCTCCAGCGCCGTCACCGCGCTGGCCGAATACACCATCACCAGGCCGAGGCTGAGTAGCCCCAAGACCGCGGCCAAGAGAATCGGGTCCACCGAGAGGCGCACCGGCTCGCTGCGCCCGTCCGGCAGCGCGTGGGAAGGGTGGGGGCGGCGACGCCAGCTCATGACAGCGCCTTCACCAGACGGCGGAAGGTGTCCCCACGGTCCTCGAAGTTGAGGAACTGGTCGAACGAGGCGCAGGCGGGCGAAAGCAGCACCACGTCCCCGGGGCGAGCGAGTTCCCGAGCGCGGGCCACCGCCCGTTCCAGCGTAAAGCAGGCGTGGACGGTGTACTCCGTGGCGAACTCCTCTTCGATGAGGGGGCCATCCTGCCCAAGGGTGAGGACGGCGGCGACTTTTCCACCGGCCGCCTTGCGCAAGGGGGCATAGGGCGCGCCCTTCCCCTTGCCACCGGCCAGCAGCCACAGCCGGCTCCCCACGGGGAAGGCCTGGAGGGCCACCACCGCCGCGTCGACGTTGGTGGCTTTGCTGTCATTCACCCACTCCACCCCGTCCAGCACCCGCACCGACTCGAGCCGGTGGGGAAGCCCGGGGAAGCCGTCCAGTCCGCGCTGCACCTGCTCCGGCCTCACCCCGAGGTGGAGCGCCAACAGCGTGGCCGCCATGGCATTCTGCAGGTTGTGGGCCCCGCGCAGGGCGCGGCTGTCCACCCGGAAGAGGAGGTCCTCGCTGAGGACACAAAAGCCCTGGGGCGAGGCCACCGCAGCGCCCAAAAAGCCCCCGGGCAGCGTGGTGCGGCCATCCAGAGTGAAGCCGCGGGCTGGCGCCCGCAGCTCCGCCGCGAAGCGCGGTGTCCAGGCGTCGTCGAGGTTGAGCACCGCCAAGTCCTGGGGGCCCTGGTTCTGAAAAATGCGCGCCTTTGCCTCGGCGTAGGCCTGCATGGAAGGGTAGCGGTCGAGGTGGTCCGGGGTGAGGTTGAGCAACGCGGCGGCGCGGACTTCCAGCGAGTGCACCCCCTCGAGTTGAAAGCTGGAGAGCTCGACGACGTACGCCCCCGGGACGGGCCCCTCCACGGCGTCACTGAGAGGCGTCCCGAGATTTCCGCCGACAAACGGCCGAAGGCCGCCTTCGGCGCACAGCGCCCCGCACAGCGCGGTGGTGGTGCTCTTGCCGTTGGTGCCGGTAATGGCCACCACCGGCACGCCCTGGGCCAAGAAGCGTCCGGCCAACTCCACCTCGCCCCACACCGGAATTCCGCGGCCGAGGGCCTTTTGCAGTGAAGGCAGTGAGAGCGGCACGCCCGGACTCACCACCACCAGCTCCGGCGTCCCGAGGTCCACCGTCTCGAGCGACTGCCCGGCCCGTAGCTCCGCCCCGGCAGCCTCCAAGGGCGCCCTCACCCCGGACAGGGCTTGCAGCGGCTGGCCGTCCAGGACAGTGACGCGCGCCCCGGCCCGGCCCAATAGCCGCGCAGCGGCCAGGCCGCTCTTGCCAGCCCCCAACACGACGACCTCACAGCCGGACAGCGATGGGAGGGAGCTCACCCTCGTGGCCCTCCTTTTGCCCTCAGCGCAGCTTCAGCGTGAGCAGGGCCACGCCGCAGCAGAGGATGGAGACAATCCAGAAGCGGACGATGATTTTGGGCTCGCTCAGCCCCTTCAGCTCGAAGTGGTGGTGGACCGGTGCCATGCGGAAAACGCGCCGGCCGGTGAGCCGGAAACTGGCCACCTGAATCATCACCGAGAGCAACTCGGCGAGGAAGACGCCGAGGATGAAGGCCGACGTCACCTCCTGTTTGCTGAGGACGGCCAGGCCGCCCAACGCCCCGCCCAGGGCCAGCGAGCCAACGTCCCCCATGAAGACGGAAGCGGGGTAGGTGTTGAACCAGAGAAACGCAATTCCGGCACCCACGATGGAGGCGCAGAAGACGGCCAGCTCCGCGCCGCCGACGACTTGCGGAATGCCCAGGTAGCGCCAGAGGGGAACGCTGGCCAGCTTTTGCCCCCCGCCGGCGGCCGCCACCAAGTCCGCCAGGTACAGCCCGCTGCCGGCCACGTAACAAAAAACCGCGAAGGTGAGTGCTGCGACGATGGTGGGGACGATGGCCAAGCCATCCAGCCCGTCGGTCAGGTTGACGGCGTTGGAGGCCCCCACCACCACCACCCAGGCGAAGAGGAGGTAGGCCCACCCGAGCTCGAGGTTGAAGTGCCGGGTGGGGATGAAGGGCAGCGTGAGCCGCGTGTCCACCAAGAGGTGCGGCGAGCCCCCCTGCCAGGTGCAGAGGATGCCAAAAATCCCCACCACGAAGAACGCCGTCTGCAGAAGCAGCTTCTTCCTCGGGGCGAGCCCCTTCGAGTTTCGCTTGGAGAGCTTCAGCCAGTCGTCGAGAAAGCCGATGAAGCCAAAGCCCAACGTCCAGAGCAGCGCCACCCAGATGACGCGCTCGCGCAGGTCGGCGAAAAGCAGCGTCGCCAGCGCCACGCACAAAAGGATGAGCGCCCCGCCCATGGTGGGGGTCCCCTTCTTCGTCTGGTGCCGGTCCGGTGTGTCCTCCCGGACGTTGTTGGCCTCACCCTGGGTGGCGCGCAGCTGGGCGATGAAGCTTCGCCCGAAGAAGAGCCCAATCAGCAGCGCCGCCACGCCGGCGGCCACAATCCGGAAGGTGGGGTAGCGCAGGAAGTTGAGAAAGCGCCCGGCGTGGGTGTCTTTGAAGGCCTCGTAGAGCAGGAAAAGCATTCAGTGTCCGGCGGCCGAGGCCGCCCCCGTCAGTCGTTCCACCAGCCGCTCCATCCGCATGCCCCGGCTTCCCTTCACCAGGACGACGTCTCCCGGCCGAAGCCGCGGGCGAAGCCAGTCCCAGAGCGGCTCCACCTCCACGAAGCGTGCCGCCTCCGGAGGCTCTTCGGCGGGAGCCGCCGCCACGTTCCGCGGCCCAAGGAAGGCCCGGACCGCCGCCATCCGCGAGGCGACTTCAGCCATCTGCCGGTGCTCCTCGGCCTCGCCGGCCCCAAGTTCGAGCATGTCCCCCAGCACCGCTACCACCCGCCCGGTGCCGGCCAGCCCCCGGGCCGTCTCGAGGGCGGCCCTCACCGAAGCCGGGTTGGCGTTGTAGCAGTCGTCCAGCACGGTCAGGCCGGCGGGCGTCTCGACGACAGTCAGCCGGCGCGCGGTGGGCTTGGCTAGAGAGAGGCCCTGGGCACAGGCCTCTCGGGAGACGCCCAAAGAGCGCGCCAGGGCAAACGCCGCCGCGGCGTTGAGGGCGTTGTGCGCCCCGACGAAGCTCAACCCCACAGTGAGGGTGCGGCCCTCCGACCGCAACACCACCTCCTGGCCACTGCGGCCGAGCGGCCGCGTCGTCTCCAGACGGACATCCGAGCGTGGGTTTCGTCCGAAGGTGAGCCAGCGGGCACGGGAGGTCTTGGCCTGCTCCACCACCAGCGGCTCGTCGAGGTTGACCACTGCGGTGGCCGTGGGGGCCAACCCTGCAAACAGCTCGCCCTCGGCGGCGGCCACTCCGGCCAGGCTCCCCAGGCCCTCGAGGTGCTCGGGTTGGATGGTGGTGAGCACCGCTGCGTCCGGCTCGGCCAGCGCCACCAGCCGTCCCATCTCGCCCGGCGCATTCATCCCCAGTTCCACCACCGCGGCCCGGTGCGCGGAGGTGAGGCGGAGCAAGGTCAGCGGGACGCCCACCTCGTTATTGAGGTTGCCTTCGGTTTTCAAGGCCGCGCCGTTGAGGCTCAGGATGCTGCCCACCATTTCCTTGGTGGTGGTTTTCCCGTTGCTGCCGCCCACCGCGCCGAGCGGGAGTTGGAAGCGCCGGCGGTGAAAACGGGCCAGCGCACCCAGTGCGCGCAGCGTGTCGTCCACCAGGAAGAGCGCGAAGCCTTCCGGCAACAGGGCCAGGGGCTTGCCTCGACGCACCACGGCGCCAGAGGCGCCTTTGGCCAGCGCGGCAGGGACAAAGGCGTGGGCGTCGAAGCGCTCGCCCTCCAAGGCCACGAAAAGGGCCCCTGGCAGAAGGGTCCGCGAGTCCGTGGACACCGACTCGAAGCGGGGCGTGGAGGCCACTCCACGCACCTCGGCCGAGGTCGCCAGAAGAATGTCAGCCGGGGTGAACGACGCCACCGAGCGGTCCACCGCTCAGGCCGGTCCCGGTTTCCCGAGCGCGGCGCGGGCCTCGGCCACGTCGTCGAAGGGGAGCCGCTCGGTACCGACTTCCTGGTACGCCTCGTGCCCTTTGCCGGCAACCAGAATGACGTCGTCCGGCCGCGCCAGGGATGCCGCCGTCTCGAGCGCGCTCCGGCGGTCAACGTCCACCAGGTAACCCCGCTCCCCGCTCCTCGCCTTGCCGGCGCTGATGCGGCGCAGCCCGCCCTTCTCCAGGCCAGGCGTAATTTGGGAAATAATTTCTGCTGGGTCCTCGCTGCGCGGGTTGTCGCTGGTCACCACGGCCAAGTCTGCGCCTTCCCCCACCACCTGTCCCATCAGCGGCCGCTTGCCCTTGTCTCGGTCCCCGCCGCAGCCGAAGACGACGATGACGCGTCCTTTGGCCAGTGCGCGCGAAGCCTCCAAAGCGCGCCGGAGGGCGTCGTCGGAATGGGCATAGTCCACCAGCGCCACTCGGCCGTTCTCCTCCACGCGCTCCATCCGCCCAGGCACCCGCTTGACCCGCTCGATGCCTTCCTGAACGTCCCGGCGCCCAAAGCCAGCCCCCAGCGCGATGCCGGCGGCGGCGAGGATGTTCTCGAGGTTGTGCGGGCCGAGCAGGGAAGACTGCACCTTGATGTCCCCGGCCGGCGTCTTCAACGTGGCGCGGATGCCGCTCAGACCGAGCTCCACCCCAGCCGCGGAAATTTCTCCGGTGCCGGTGCGGCTGAATTTCCAAGCCATCCGACGGGCGTTGCGGACTTCGTTGTAAATGCGCGCGGCGTAGGTGTCGTCGCCATTCACCACCGCCACCCCGCCCGGCGAGAGGTTGTCATTGAAGAGCTTCCGCTTGGCCTGGAAATACGCCTCCATGTCGGCGTGGTAGTCGAGGTGGTCGCGCGACAGGTTGGTGAAGGCGGCCGCCCGGAAGGTGAGGCCGTGCACCCGTTCCTGGTCAAGCGCGTGGCTGGACACCTCCATCACCACCGTGTCGGTGCCGGCGTCGAGCATCTCGCGAAAAAGGCGATGGAGCGCCAACGCGTCGGGGGTGGTGTGCGGTGACTGCTGCGTCCGCCCGGCGAAACGCACGTCGATGGTACCGATGCGGCCCACCGCCGCGCCGCCCGCCGAGCAAATGGATTCGAGCAGGTAGGCGGTGGTGGTTTTGCCGTTGGTGCCGGTGATGCCGAGCAGCATCAGCTCGGCTGCCGGACGCCGAAAGACGTTGGCCGCCACTTCCGCCAGGGCGCGCCGCGCGGACGTCACCTTGAAGACCGGGAGGTCAGCCACCACCGCCTTCTCCGCCAGCACCGCGACCGCGCCACTGGCCTTGGCCTGAGCGAGGAAGCTCGCCCCGTCATGGGTCGCGCCCTGCAGCGCGACGAAGAGGTCCCCGGGACGGACTTTCCGACTGTCGTGCGCCACTCCGGTCACGTCCAGCGCGGCCCGCGAGCCGGACAGCTGCTCTGCCCCCACACCTGCCAACACATCTGTCAACTTCATCAGGGATTCCTAGTCTCCGGCGGCGGTGGACATCTCAAGTGTCACCCGCGCACCCTTGGCCACCCGGGCCCCGGGCGCCGGGCTCTGCGCCACCACGCGCCCACTTCCTAACAGCCGCGGCTCGAGGGCCAACGACAAGAGGCGTGCCACCGCCTCCCGGCCCACCCGTCCCTGGACGTCTGGAACGGCGACGGCCCCGGGTTGGAGGCGCTCGGTGAGCGTCTCTCCCAGGGTCTCCCCCCCCTTTACCTGCACTGGAGGCGTCATGGGGAGGGTTTTTGGGGGCTCGGGCGTCCTGGCCACCAAGGCGGCCTTCCGCGAGGGCGCCACCCCCAGGGCCGGAAGCGCCGCCGCCGCAATCTCCTTGAAGGCCGGCGCCGCCATCAGGCCCCCATAGGCGTCCGTCTTGGGCTCGTCGATGACGACCAGGACCACCAGGCGCGGGTCCTCGGCGGGCACCATTCCGGCGAAGCTGGCAATACGGCGCTCGGAGTAGCCCCCGGCCAGTGGGTCCGGCTTCTGCGCAGTGCCCGTCTTTCCTGCCACCCGGTATTCATCCATGTGGGCGCGCGTCCCCGTCCCGTCCTTTTCCACCACCCCCTCGAGCATGGACACCACCAGGCGGGCCACCCGCTCGGACACCACCCGGCGCACCTCGGTGGGCTGGTTCTCAAGGAGCACCACCCCGTCCGGGTCCGTCACCCGCTCGATGATGTAGGGCCGCATCAACACGCCGCCGTTGGCCAGGGCGCCGAAGGCCGCGGCCACCTGCACCGCGGTGGCGCTCACCCCCTGGCCAAAGGCCTGGGTGGCCAACGCCACTTCCGCTCGCGGGAAGGGGACCGAGCCCCGCCCCTCGCCGGGCAAAGCCAGACCGGAGCGCTCACCGAAGCCAAATTGCCGAAAGGTGCGCACTATCCCCTCGCGGCCCAGCTTCTGTGCCACCTTGGCAATGCCGATGTTGGAGGACACCTGGAGAATGTGCGGCAGCGTCAGCCAGCTGTGGGGGTGGGTGTCGTGGATGACGTGCTTGCCCACCTCCCAGGCGCCATTTTCGCAAAAAAAGCTCTCGTCGGGGCGGACGGCTTGGGCCTCCAGGGCCCCGGCGGCGACGAAGGCCTTGAAGGTGCTCCCCGGCTCGAAGACGTCCAGCGCGGCGCGGTCGCGCAGCACAGAGGGAGGCACGCCGCCCGGAGAGTTGGGGTTGAATCTCGGCGCGTGCGCCAGTGCCAACAGCTCGCCGGTGCGCGGGTCCAGCGCCACCACCATGCCACTCAACGCCTCGCTCTCCGCCACCGCTCGGTCGAGCACCTTCTCGGCCGTGTACTGCAGCGTCCGGTCCAAGGTGAGGGTAACGTTGGCCCCCTCGCGAGCCTGCGTCCCGGGCGCGCCGTCCAGCAGGACGTTGCGTCCTCGGGCGTCACGGATGCCCTCTACCTTGCTCCCGGTGCCGGACAGCTCGTCCTCGAAGGCCAGCTCCAGGCCCTCCAGCCCCTGGCCGTCCTTTCCCACCATCCCCAGCACCTGCGCGGCGAGGTCCTTCTGGGGATAGAAGCGCTTGGGCTCCTTGGTGATGCCCAGCCCGGGAACGCCTAAGGCCTGGGCCGCGGCCAACTCCGGGGGTGTCACCTGGCGCTTCACCCAGGCGAAGCGGTGCGCGCGCATCAAACGTTGGGTGAGCTCGGAGGCGTCCAGGTGCAGCACCCGAGCCAGGTCCAAGGAGGCGCGGGCCACATCCCCCAACTGCGAGGGGTCCACCCACAGCGAGTCCACCTCGACGCTGGAGGCGAGGCTCACCCCGCGGCGGTCGAGAATCTCGCCCCGGCGGGCCGGGACGTCCATCTCGCGCGAGGACTGGTCAGTGGCCATCAACCCAAGCTTCGCGGACTGGACGACTTGGAGCTGCACCGCGCGAGCAAGCGCGAGGCTCAGGCCCAACAGCAGAAGGCCGCCCATCATCGCCACCCGCAGCCGCACCCAGCGGGTGGCCCCCTCCCCGGGCGCGCGCGCCGGGCTGTAGCTCCCCGTCGCCATGGGCGTCAGCGACGCCCGGCCACGGCCACCGGCCTTGGGAGCGCGGCGCGTTGGGCCGGTGGGGCGAGCACGGTGATGGCCCCCGGGGCAGGCGGCGCCATGCCGAGGCTGTCC
Organism: Myxococcaceae bacterium; assembly: GCA_052143535.1. Taxonomy (GTDB): domain Bacteria; phylum Myxococcota; class Myxococcia; order Myxococcales; family Myxococcaceae; genus JADGRA01. Next base: position 110,398 of record JBKQSS010000056.1, read on the forward strand.
CGGGCAAGGGTTTCCAGCCGGGCCGAACGCTTCAAGGTGGCCAGCTCCAGCCGCAGTCGGTCATTGTCCAGAGTGAGCGAGCGGTTCTCGTTTTCCAGGTGGCTCAGCGTGTAGCCGGTGTCCACCACCTCGGTGCGGGCGGCGACGTGCAGAATGCCCACCGCCGAAACCAGCGCCGCCACCAGCGCGCCCGGTAACAGCTGACGCAGGACGACGCCCAGGGTGGGGCGGCGGTGGGAGGGCCTACGGCTGCTCACGCCAGGCGCTCCACCGCCCGAAGCCGGGCGCTACGAGACCGCGGGTTTCTCGCCACTTCCGCCTCGGAGGCCTTCACCGCCTTGCGCGTCAAAGGGCGGAAGCTTCCGCCCGCGCCACAAACGCACACCGGAAGCCCAGGCGGACAGCTGCAGCGCCCCTCGAGCGCCCGGAAGGCCTGCTTCACCCGTCTGTCCTCAAGCGAGTGAAAGCTGATGATGGCCGCGCGTCCACCCACCCGCAGAAGCCGGGGAAGCGCCTCCAGCAGCCGCTCCAAGGCGCCCAGCTCGTCGTTCACCCAGATGCGCAGGGCCTGAAACGTGCGGGTGGCGACGTGGGTGCGTTTGGGCCAGGCGCGACGGGACACCCCGCGCTTCACCGCCTCCACCGCGGCTTGGGTGGTGGTTGGCCTTGCCTCCTTGAGGGCACGGGCAATGGGCCGGGCGAAGGGCTCCTCGCCCAGCTCGCGCAGCACTTGGGCCAGGGTGGACTCGTCCGTCTGGGCGATGGCTTCGGCTGCAGTCATCCCCTCTGGCCCCATGCGCATGTCCAAGGGCCCGTCGCCTTGAAAGGAGAAGCCACGGGCCGCGTCCTCGAGCTGGTGACTGCTCACCCCCAAGTCGGCCAGCACCCCGTCGAGCGGTAACAGTCCGAGCGGAGCGAGCAGCGACTCGAGGTCCCCGGCGTTGCCGCGAAGGGCACGGAAATTCGGGCGCGAAGCCAGCCGCGCACTGGCCGCGGCGAGCGCGGCCGGGTCGCGGTCGACGCCGATGACTTCCGCGCCGCGCTCCAGCAAGGCCTCGGCGTGCCCGCCACCGCCCAGCGTGGCATCGACCATTCTCTGTCCGGCTCTGGGTGCAAGCACGTCCACCACCTCGTCGCGAAGCACCGTCTGGTGCGCGAACTCCACGCCTGGCGCGACCGCCCGGGCTACGGGCCCTCGAAGGGACTGGTCATGGCCGCGCGCGCCTCGCCCGCGTCGCGGAACACCTCGAAGGCGCCATGCGCGCCGCCTGCGCGCAGCACTGCCTGCACGTAGGGTGAAAGACCGCACACCTTGAGGTCCCCCCCGGCGCGGCGGAAGGCGTCGGCGCGGGCCACCAGGGCCGGCACGCCGCGGTAGTCGAGGTGCTCCACCGCGCTGAAGTCGAGCAACACCCAGACGCAGGCCTGGTCGTACAGGCGCACCAGCCGGTCGCCGAGTTCGGCGAGCGCAGCCTGGTCCAACTCCCCGCGCAACCCGAGGGTGGTGTGGCGCAGTCGTAGCCGCGACTTCGACCGCGCGCTGCCCGGCGCTTTCCTCGCAACGTCGTTCACGTCTGCTCCTTGCCGTGGCGCAGCTCGGTGAGCACGCGCATCACGTCTTGAGAATCCGCACCCGCCCGGGCCTCGGCTTGGGCTTGGGCCCATCCCTCGTGGCTCCACAGCTCGATGACTCGCACCATTCCCGCCCACACCACGTCCTTCTCCAGCTGGGCGTAGGAGCGCAGCGACGGGGGGACGAGCAGACGTCCCAGCCGGTCCAGCGGGCACTCCTGGGCCGGAGCCACGTACAGGCGCATCAACGTCTTCACTCCGGGCTCCATCGGGTTGCGGTCGGCCAGCGAGGCCTCGAGCCGCTCCCACTCCCGCACTGGGTAGGCGTGCAGGCACCGGTCCAGCGCCGTGGTGAGGATGAGGCGGTCGTCGTAGCTGCCAAGCAGCGTCTCCCTCAGACGCGCCGCGAGGCTGGTTCGCCCCTTCGCGTCGATTTGGTGCTCGAAAACGCCCCGAAACACGGTGCACGGCCCGTCCTGGGATGGGAGTGTACGGCTGATCCGCTGCTTACCACTTCTTACCACTCCAGGCCAAAACCAAAAATTCCATCCCTCGCTCTGGACCTTGTCTTTCGCCCGGCATCACGCGAGCTTGGAAAGCCATGGAACCCGTGCGGCTCCGCGTGTCCTACCGGAGCCCCACTTCGCTGTTGCAGGCCTTCACCCGGAGCGTCGGGAAGGGCGGGGTCTCGTTGCCCAGCCGCAAGCCCCTCGACCGAGGAACGCGCTTCGTCTTCGAGCTGGTGGCGCCCGACGTCTCTGAGCCGGTGGAGGTAACGGGCGAGGTGGTGGAAGTGCGTGCCGCGGCCAATGGCGAGTACGTCCTCGGCATCCGCTACTTGCCGGGGCGTAGCCGGCGCGGACTGGACGCCGTGCTGAGCCGCCTCTTCGAGTTGCACCGCGACGAGCAGGTGCGCCGCTACCCGCGCGTGCCGGTCCATCTGCGAGCGCAGGAGAATTCCGGCCTGGTGACGGTATGGAGCGTCCGCGACCTCTCCCGGGGCGGTGCCGGGGTGGAGCTGGAGGCCGGGGACTTGCCGTCCCGTGCCCAGATGGGCTCGCCGGTGCTGATTGAAGTCTGGCTCGACTCGGGCAGCATCCTCTTGCACGGCGAGGTGGTGTGGATGACGGCCGGTAGCGCCCGGCCGAGGGCGCCCCCGGCCCTCGGCGTCAGCTTCGGCCGGCTGCTTCCGGACACGTTGCGCGCACTCGACCGGGTGCTGGTGCTCGACGGCTTTCCATCCGGACCCTGGAAGGCCGAGCTGCGCTTCGGGCTTCACGCCGTCGAGCGCATGCCCTAGGACGCGCCGGGCGCTGAGGGCGCTTCACGACGCCGGCCAGAGCCGGCTACCGCGAGGCCCTGGGCTCCGAGTAGCCTCGCCCATCTGTGCACCCGACGGCCAGACCGACGCCAACTGGCACCGTGGCCCCCCCGGGGCGGAGGTGGTGGGTCCAGGGCCTCATCTGGTGGGCGCTCTTTCTGGCCCTCCTGGTGGTGGCTGTCCACGAGTGCACGTAGCCCAGTCCACACCGCGGGCACCCTTCATTTGGCAGGCAGCCCAGCGACTGTCGCCGGCGCGTTCCACCACCCGCCGCCGAGCGCCACGTAGAGCGCCACCGTGTCTTGGAGCCGCTGCGTCTTGGCTTGGATGTAGCCCACCTCGGCCTGCTGGTATTGCGTGTCGGCCAAAAGCACCTGGAGGTAGTTTGCCGTCCCGGTCTGGTAGTTAATCTGGATGAGCTGCAGCGCTTCCTCCGCGGCCTTGACCGCCCGGCTTTGGGCTTCGAGCGCCTCGGCGTCATGCCCGAGCGAGCGCAGTGTGTCGGCCACCTGCTGGAAAGCAGCGAGCACAGTTTGACGGTAGCTGGCCGCAGCCTGGTCGCGGGCGTCGATGGCCGCCTGGTTTTGGTACCACAGCGTCCCGCCGTGGAAGAGTGGCTGCGTCAACCCGGCGCCGAGGCCCCACAGGGCGCTCGCTGGAGAGAAGAGTTGTGTCGCATCGGTGCTGGCGAAACCGAAGCTTCCGCTCAAGGTGATGTTGGGCAGCATGGCCGCGGTGGTCACCCCAATTTGCGCATTCGCGCTGTGCAGCTGCGCCTCCGCCGTCAGGACGTCCGGCCGCTGCCGCACGAGCTCGGAGGGAAGTGACAGGGGCAGCTCTGCCGGCAACGTAAAGTCTTTCAGCCTAAAGGAGGACTGTTTCCAGTCGGCTGGGGTTCGGCCTACCAGGGCGGCGAGCAAGTCGTCCGTCTCGTCGATCTTCTGACGCAGGGGCGGCAGCGTGGCCTCGGCACTGGCCACCGTCGTCTTGAGCGCCAACATGGTGGCGTCCGGGACGAGGCCCGCTTCGGCCTGTGTCTGGGTAATGGACAGCTGCTCTTTCTCCAGCTCCAGCAGCTTCTCGGTGGCCAGCACCTGGTCGCGGTAGCCGGCCTGGGCCAGGGCCGCGTTGACCACGTTGCTCGACAGGATGAGGTAGGTGCCCACCAGGGTGTAGCGCTGCGCCTCGGCCGAGGCGGCCAGGGCCTCCACCGAACGCCGCTCGCCGCCCCAGATATCCAGGGTGTAATTGACGCTTCCTGAGACGGTGTAGAGATTGAAAGTGGTGCTGGGCAGATTCTCGCCAAGCTTCCGTGGGTTGTACTGCTGACGCGAGAAGCCAGCCTGGGCGTCCAGTTGGGGGTAAAAGACGCCGTAGCCGGCCCGCAGGTTGTCCTCACTCCGGCGCAAGCTCGCCTGTGCAGCCACGACAGTGGGGTTGTGGGCGATGGCCTCGGCCACCACGGCGTCGAGGCTCGGGCAGGAGAAGACTCGCCACCAGTCCGCGGCCAGCTTCTGCTGCACAACGAGCCGTTGCGCCGTCCCATCCGCAGTGACGCTCGTCGTCTCGCTGGGGGTGGCCGAGTAGCCGGCGTCCGGCGGAGCCTCCGGCCGGACGAAGTCCGGCCCCACGGCGCAGCCGACCCCGGCCAACAACGTCGCCAGCAGAAAGGCGCGACTACTTACGCGTCCCGACGAAGACACTCACGCTTTCCTTGTCGCCGATGTACACGTCGACCAGCTCGCCCGGGTACACCTCGACGCCCGGAGGCGGGATGAAACGGAAGATGACGGGAAGCACCCGGACGTCGACCTTCTCGGTCCTCGCGTTAGAGAGCTGGATTTTCGGAGAGACGTAGGGCTGCGTCCGGACGAATTCGAGCGGCACGCTGGTAGTCGTCCCGCGGATGAAGAGCTTGCCGTGGATTTCCTCAGGCGACGGGAGCCGTGGGATGAGAATCTCGTCGATGTAGCAGCGGACGGCGAGGTAGCCCTTGGGCACCGCCGAGGCGGACGCAGTCGCCAAGACGAGCACTGGGGCAAACCCTTGGGTGTAGGTGTCGTAGGCCCCCTGGGGGGAGACGTAGCTTCCAACGGAGCTCAGAATCGACAGGACCGTCCCGTCGAATGCGGCACGAAGCGTGTACTTCGAGAGGAGGGCATTCGCGCTGGCCGCGGCCTTGGTCAGAGACTGGTATTGGCGCTCCTGGTTTTGGATGTCGAACACCCACGCGCCGGCGCGCGTCAGCTGGAGCTGCCGCGTCGCAACGTCCAAGTTTGCCTTCGCCACCAGGGCCGCGTTCTTGTAATTGTCGAGGGCGTCCTTGCTGACCGACTTGGGGTTGAGCTGATAGGACTGCAACTGCTTGTCGAGCTGGTCCTGCGCAGTCTTGAGGTTCGCCGCAGCGAGGTCGGCTTGCGCCCGGACGACCTCGAGGGTTTCTTTCCTCGGCTGGGCCTTTAGCTCGTCCAGCATCGCCTTGGCGGCTGAGGCCTGCGCCTGCAGCTGCTCGACGGTGGCTCGCTGCACCGAGTCCTCGATTTGAAGCAGCGGCGTCCCCTCTTCGACGGCCCCCCCCTCGGCGACGAAAATTTGGGTCACCACGCCCGCCACTTCGGGGTAGACATTCGTGTTCTCCCCATGGGCCTGGTAGCTCTCGATGATGCCCTCGGCGAAAATGCCCTTGGTGTATGGATTCGGGGCTGGGCTGAAGACCGGGGGTTGCGGTTTGTGGGGGGCCGCGTAGAGCACAGCGCTGACAATGCCGCCCACAATTCCCAGGCCTACCAGCAAGAAAATAAGCTTGTTACGCATGGGCGACTTCCTTCAGTCTTCCATCCGTCTGAATTCCAATAATCCGACCGTCCTCCATTCGTAGAATCCGGTCCGCGTATTCGTAGATGCGGTCGTCGTGAGTGACGATGAGGATGCAACGCTTCTCGGTGAGCACTTCCGTCCGTACGAATTCGACAATTTTCCGACCGGTGTCTCCATCGAGCGAGGCGGTGGGCTCGTCAAGAATGAGGATGTCTGGTGCGCTGACGATGGCGCGCGCAATGGCAACCCGTTGCTGCTCGCCACCACTCAGCTTGGACGGCGGCAGGGTCGCTCGATTGGCGAGCCCCACCACGTCCAGGTACTTGAGGCCTTCCTTCAGCGAGGCATCCCAGTTCTGCCCCTTGAGGATGAGCGGGATGGCGACGTTTTCGACCGTCGTGAGCTTGTTAAACAAATGGTAGTCCTGAAACACGAAGCCGACGGTATTCAGCCGAAAGTCGGCGAGGCGGTTCTCGTCGAGGTTCCAGATGTTGACGCCCTCGACCAGCACCGTCCCCGCGCTTGGCCGGAGAATGCCCGACAGAATGCTGAGCAGCGTGGTCTTGCCACTCCCGGACGGCCCGACGATGTACAGCATCTCGTGAAAGCCGGCTTCGAAGGACACCCCCTTCACCGCCTGGGTGCGCGTCTCGCCCGTGCCGAACCACTTGCTCACCCCTTCGGCTTTGATCGCCAGGGCCATGCTCACCCTCGAAATATGTCGAACGGCTCGATGCGCAGAACACGTCGGACGGCGAAGTAGCTGGACAGACTGGCGATGACCAACACCATCCCCAACGCGAGCCACAAGTTGGTGAAGGTGATGATGGACGCGTAGTCCTTGAGCCTGAGCTTGGCGAGCGCGATGAGCAGCGTGCACAGGCCCACACCCAATCCATAGCCGCAGAGCGCTGTCGTCCCGGCCTGAAAGAGAATCATGTAGACGAGCTCGCGGCCCTTCGCGCCGATGGCTTTGAGGGCACCGAAGCGTTCCAGGTTCTCGAGCACAAACGTGTAAAACGTCTGTCCTGAAATGGAGAGGCCGACGATGAAGCTGATGGCCGTCATGATGAGCAGGTTGATGCCCATCCCCGTTCCAAACATGTACCAGTTGGTAATCTTGGTGATGAATTCACCTTCGGTGAGCACCTCGTAGCCGAGCTTGGCCACCTCGCTCTTGATGCCCGGAATGGCCTCCGGGCTCGCCGGCTCCACCAGGATGTACGAGATGGTGTAGCGCATCGACGGGATGTACTGAATGGCACGATTGAACGTCGTGTAGAGCGTCGGGATTCCGAAGAGGCCGCTCGCCGGGACCTTGGCGATGCCGACAATGACGCCCCGGTTGTCGTTGATTTCGAATTCGTCACCGAGCTTGGGATTCTTCAGCTTAGGGAATTCTTCGTCTTTGACGACGATGAAGCCGTTCTCGGCGTAAATGTTGGAGATTTCTCCTTCCACCAGCGCCGGACGCCCGAAGAGGCTGGTGTCGTCCAGGCCGAGGACCGCCACCGCTTGGTAGGTGCCGTCCTTGAGCTTCACCAGTCCGGCCCCGGAATAGAACGGCACGGCATACTTCACGCCGTGGATGCTTCGGACGGCGTCGAGAACGTAGTCCGGCATCGGAATGCTGGACGCCACGTTGGTGACAGCCGGGTCCAAAACCCAGACTTTCGCCCCGGTATTCGTCACCGTCGCCGAGGCCTTCTTCATCATCCCGGCGAACATCGACGTCACCTGAATCATCAGGAAGACCGAAAACGTAATGCCCAGCAGTAGGGCAATGAATTTGCCCCGGTCATTGACAAGCAGCTTGTAGCCAATGCGAAGGATGCCTCTCATTGCGGAGTATGGGTGTTGCAGCAGCCATGCCGGAACAGGTCAGTTCTCGCGTGGGCTTACCGGGCATTTGCTACATCAACCCGACGCAGTTTTTGCGAGCGGAACCGCCAATGCGCAGTTCCTGCAGTCGCTCCAAAACGGTGCACAACAGCCGCCTCGCGATGGGGACCAAGGCCAGTGCAGCGACTGCGCCTTCTAGTGCTCGTCTGGCAGCGTGTACTGGAGCTCGTAGAGGTGCTTCCCGTCGACAATCTGAATGGTCATCTTCCCAGCCAGCCCCGCCAGTTGGCCGGCACCAGAATCTGGCACGACGCTCACGCTCTGCTCGACGCCTCTTTCGCTCATCGTGCCCGCATGCTGCAGCACGAAGCTGCCGCGTCGGCCGTTGAGGGCTCCTGTGACGCGCTCGATGGCGACGTAGCCGGCCGAGCCCTGGGCGTCCGCAACGGCGGTGAGCATCTGCCCCTGACTGCTGGCGTCGAGCTGGCCGTGGAACTGCTTCGCCAGGGAAAGTCGGCCGAGCGTCGAGCCCTCCGCCTTGTCGTTCGTTCCCTGAGGCATCATTTGGACTTCAAACGTCCCGCTGGCATGCATCGCCCTGTCCTTTCCTTGCGTTGAGAGGCCCCTTGCAGTGGAAGGCGCTGGCCCGCGCGCCGAAACGCCAGAGACGAGGGCGACGGCCGCCAACGCTGCAACGCCCGCCCCTCTTTCTCTTCATGCTCGCTCTCCCGCTTCGACGTTGAAGGAAGACCCTTCCGGCCTGCCCTTGGAAATAGCCCTCGTCGCCTCGGGCGGTCTTGTAAAAACGCGACACGCGCCTAGGCTTTGCTCCAGCCGTGAAGCGCCCTTTTCTCAACCCGCCCCGTGGAGTGCTGTCCTCGCCAGCGGCCGCAGAGAGCATTTCTCACCAGCGCTTGGCCCCAGGGCCCGAAGTCGCAGCCTTCATCGCCCATTTCTGGATGGTGCGCTGGGACCTTCGGGGGAAGCAGCCCTTCGTCGCCGAGACGCTGCCCCACCCGTGCGTCCACCTGCTGTTCGAGCACGGTCGCGCACAAGTGGCAGGCGTCCCAACGCGAGTTTTTCGACGACGGCTCACCGGTGAGGGGCGAGTCTTCGGCATCAAGTTCCGGCCGGCGGCCTTTTACCCGGTGCTGCGAGCGCCCCTGTTCCGCATCCGCGACCGTGTCTTGGCCATGCGTTCGGTTTTCGGCAGTGAAAGCGACCTGCTCCAGCGCGCCCTCCTCGCTGAGCCCGACCTCCAGGGGTGCGTCACGCGGGCCGAGGACTTCTTGCGCGCGCGGCTCCCGCCGATGCCCCCGGCCATCGCCGAGCTGAGAGGCCTGGTGGAGCAATTGGCCAGCGACCAAAGCATCACCCGGGTGGAGCAAGCAGCGGCCTTGGCGGGGCTCGAGCGGCGCCGCCTGCAGCGGCGCTTCCGCACCGCCGTCGGAGTCAGCCCGAAGTGGGTCATCCAGCGCTACCGCCTGCACGAAGCGGCGGAGCGACTGGGACACCCCCCCGCCCCGGGGTTGGCACAGCTGGCAGTGGAGCTCGGCTACTTCGACCAACCCCACTTCATCCGCAGCTTCAAGGCCGCCACCGGCCGAGCGCCGGGGCAACACCTCGCCCGCTGGTCCACCCCAAAGCTTTAGGCCACCGCTGCCGGATAGCCGGTGGCGGCCTCGATGGCTTGAACCACCGTCTCGCGCAGCGTCGCGGGCGCATAGGGACGGAACTGGGTGAGGGGCGTAATGCGTGCCAGCAGCTGCTCCAGGGCTGGGCCCTCGGCGCAGGCGCAAAGCGCTTTTCTGGCTCGCTCGATGCTGCGCGCGTGGGCTTCGACGGCGTAGGCCGCCGTCATGGCCACCCGCACCGGGTTAAGCCCACTCGGGCCGGCGGCCTGGCGCGTCCGGCTGACCATCGAATCCACGGCGTAGGCGTCGATGACGACGTCCGACACGGCGCCCAGCACCTCCTGGTGCTTGTCCTGGTCCGTGCCGAAGGCGTCAACGGCCGCCTTGAGCGCAGTCAGGGCCAGCCATTTGAGGCACTGGGCACTGTGCGCGGCTCCGGCCAGCGCGTCCCGGCCAGAGGGCGCAGGACCGCTCTTCGCCAAGAGGGCGCGCTCCACCGCTTCGGCCTGCGCAAACAGCGGCAGCGCCCCCTTCGCGGCGCGTTTGAGCAGCATCCCCGTCACCAGCATTCGGTTGATTTCGTTGGTGCCTTCGAAAATGCGGTTGATGCGCGCGTCGCGGTAAGCGCGCTCCACCGGGTAGTCCTCGATGAAGCCGGCGCCCCCGTGGATTTGGACCGCGTCGTCGACCACCAGCCCCAACGCCTCGCTTCCCGCCACTTTGAGGATGGAGGCTTCCACCGCGAATTCCTCGATGGCGGCGATGGTTTTGGCGTCGTAGTCGGCCTGCGAGCGGTCTTCGTTGGCCAGCGCCGCGTCGATGAGACCGGCTGTCCGGTAGCACATCGACTCGATGGCGTAGATGGCGGCCGCCATGCGCGCGAACTTCTCGCGCAGCAGGGGAAACTGCATGACCGGAGTACCGAATTGCTTGCGCTCGGCGGCGAAGCGCACGGCGTTTTCCAGCTGTTGCTTCATGCCGCCGAGCACGGCCGCTCCCAGCTTGAGCCGACCGAGGTTGAGGATGTTGAAGGCGATTTTGTGGCCCTTCCCAATCTCCCCGAGCACGTTCTCGACCGGGATCCGCGCGTCCTCGAAGTACAGAGGACAGGTGGAAGAGCCCCGGATGCCCATCTTGTGCTCCTCCGGCCCCACCGTGAACCCCGGCGTTCCCCGCTCGACCACGAAGCCGGTGAACTTGTCCCCATCCACCTTGGCAAAGACGATGAAGACGTCGGCGAAGGCGGCGTTGGTGATGTACAACTTGCTGCCGTTGAGCACCCAGGATTTTCCGTCCGGCGACTTGACGGCCTTGGTCTTTGCCCCCAACGCGTCCGAGCCGCTGCCCTGCTCGGTCAGTGCATAGGCAGCAACCTTCTCGCCGCTGGCCAGCCCCGGCAGCCACTTGCGCTTCTGCTGCTCGGTGCCGAACCAGGCAATGGGCAGGGTCCCAATGCCGGTGTGGGCGCTGAAGGTGACGCTCCAGCTCCCATTCAGCCCGTTGGCATCGGCCACCAACATCGACGTCGTCTTCTCGGCCTGAAGGCCGCCGTAGGACTCCGGCAAGTCCAGTCCGAGCAGCCCGAGCTCGCCGGCCTGGTGCAACAGGGACTTCAAAAGAGCGTTGTCTTTGCCCTCGATGGTTGCTGCCTTTGGCAACACCTGTTCGCGGCAGAACTGCAGCGCCGTCTTCCAGTACAGCCGCTGCTCCTCGGTGAAGGACTCCGGCGCGGTGATGCGGCGCTGTCCGACCTCCTCGAGGAGGAAACCCCCTCCCTGCGGGGGGGGTAGCGAAGCGGGCTCGAGCACGGCAGCCATGGGCACCTCACGAGACTGACTTGAATGTCAACCCTGCTCTTAACGCGGGGGCGGGGGCGCACGCCAGCCGGGGGGGCGGGGATAGACCAGACAGAGCGAGCCAAACAGCGGGCGGTCCTGTGCCGCCCAGGCCGCGGAGAGCAGCGCCGCCGTCTCGCGAAGCTCGGTCGCGAAGGACGGCACCACGCACAGGGCTTCTGCCTCGGGAAAGCGGTGTTTCAGCCGCGCCAGTCCCTCGCGGGCGAGCGCCACGTCGAGCTGGCCGCCCCGGCGGGGAACGGTGGGGCCGTTGGCGTCGCCGCCGGGGAGCTTTCCCACGTTGCTCACCAGCTCGAGCCCGTCCTGACGCTCGATGATGCGCAACGCGCCTGGCTTGGGGATGTGCAACCAACCATCAAAGGCGGCCGCGTCGCGCAGCGTCAGATGGAACGCAACCTTGGAGCCGGGGTGGAGCAGCCAGCTCTCGACGGCCCCATCATCCAGCGCCGCCAAAAGCGGCGCGACCTGCGCGAGGTAGGTCGCCCCGTCGGGCACCAGCAGCGCTGGCGCGCGGCCCACGGCGCCCAGCACCCCGGCGCGCCCCTCCGGCGTGTCGCAGTCGAAGCGCCCCGCTGCCAGCTGCACCACACTGCCCGACAGTGGCAGCCGGACGGCACCTGGAGGCACCGGGTCGCCCCACACTGGCGCCGGCTCGACGCGGTAGGCGGCCTCGCGTCCTGCGTCTAGGGGAAGGGCGGGAGACAGCGGCAGAAGAGGTGCGGGCGCAAGCGCCTTCAACGGTGGCGCGGCTTCTTGCTTTTGGCAGCCGAGGAGCGCGACCACCGTGAGGAACCAGCGAGCGCGCATAGCCAGGGAGGCGAGTGTAGGCGGCTGAAACCGTTCCACCGCAAGCGGAACCTCGCCGCAGGTGCACGGAATTTCGGGGGCTTGCTCGGCAACATGAGAAGAGGGCTCGGAAACGCACCCGACACGCACCGCGCGGCCGGGCCCCCCGTGCCCTGCGTGTTACGCTTTGGGCGCATGCCGGAAACGCCGGTCCCGTTTGGTCGCTACCAGCTGTTGGAGCGTCTCGCCGTGGGCGGGATGGCCGAGCTGTACCGGGCTCGGACGGTGGCCGCAGCGGGCGTCACCAAGGCCGTGGTGGTGAAGAAAATTCTCCCCGCCTTCGCCGGCCAGCGCGACTTCGTCCGGATGTTCATCAACGAGGCGCGAATTGCGGTCTCGCTCAGCCACGGCAACATCGCCCAAGTCTTCGACTTTGGTGAAGTCGACGGCGAGTACTACCTGGCCATGGAGTACGTGCGCGGCCAGCCACTGTCCAAAGTCATCCGCCGGGCACACGCCCTCGGCCTGCCGTGGGTTCCAGAAGAGTACGCCCTCTTCGTCGCCCTGGAGATGAGCAAGGGGCTGCAGTACGCGCACACCCGCACCGACGAGCTGCACCGGCCGTTGCACATCATCCACCGCGACGTCTCCCCGCAAAACATCATCATCGGCTACGAGGGCGAGGTGAAGCTGGTGGACTTCGGCATCGCCCGGGCTCGCGGCGCCACGGACTCCGAGCTGCAGCAGGGCGCGGTCAAGGGGAAATACCCCTACTTCTCGCCGGAGCAGGCCCGCGGCGAAGAGGTCGACCTTCGCACCGACGTCTACGCCACCGGAGTGGTGCTGTACCAAATGTGCTGCGGCCGCCTGCCCCACGAGGGGAAAATGGTGCAGACCATGCAGAGCATCTTGCGCGGCCAATTTCCCGCACCGCGCGCTCTCAATTCTGGCCTCTCCACCGAGTTCGAAGACATCATCCTCACCGCCATGGCTTCATCGGCCGAGGGGCGCTACCCCAGCGCCGAGGCCCTGGGGCACGCGCTCAACGAGCACTTGCACCACACCCCACTCCGCGTCGCGAGTCGCTCACTGGGCGAGTTGATGGCCTTCCTCTTCGAGCCGGAGCTGCTGGCCGACGGCGTCGAGCTGCACCAGTCGCGCCGACTGTTGGAGAAAGTCCCCACCTGGCGGCAAGGAGGGCGACCTCCGGCGGCCGACACCGACGCGGGCCACACCCTCTCGGCGCCCACCGCCCCGGCCGTCGACGCCGCGACGCTGCGGGCGCTCGGCCAGGACGCTGTCGGAAAGCTCGCTCCGGCGTCCCCGCCCGCCTCCAAGCGCCGCCCCTCCTAAAAGGGAGGCTCCCCCTGGGGGCTGCTCCCCTTCCGTCCGGGGCCCCTGCCGCCTCAGAGCGCGCCGAGTGACCCGCACTTGCTTCTCTGTAACCCCCCGAATTTCAAGCCACCTGCGCCCTGGCCCCACCTTCCGCAAAGCTCGGGTGGCTGTCATGGCTTTCGACGACGGCGAACACGCCCTCCTCGACGGTGTCCCGGCCAACCGGCGTCGCACCGGCGGCCGGCGGCGCGGCTACGTGCTGGTGGTGGACGACGAGCCCCTCATCGGCGCCTCGGCGCGCCGGCTGCTGGCCCGCGAGCATGACGTGGTGGTGGTGCAGAGCGGCGAGGCGGCGCTCACCGCGACTTGATGATGCCCGGGATGACGGGCATGGAGCTCCACCACGCGCTCTGCCGGAACCAGCCGGAGCTGGCCGAGCGGATGGTTTTCATCACCGGCGGGGCCTTCACCGAAGCGGCCGTAAATTTCCTCGAGCGGGTGGCCATCCGCCGGATGGACAAGCCCTTCGACCCACGTGCCCTTCAGGCGCTGGTTCGAGACCTGGTCGGCGACTAAGCCCACCAATCGCTAGGCATGGCGGGGCCCGAGCCAATGGTGTAGGAAGCCGGCCCCGGGATGTCCGACCTAGCGCCGCCCCTCAAGCTCGCCGTGGGCGATCGCGTGGTCTACCCCAACCAGGGTGTCTGCCGCGTCAGCAGCGTCGAGGTGAAGGAAGTGGCCGGCCAGCGGCTGACCTTCGTCACCTTGCGCCGCGAAGAGGACGGCGCGGTGGTGATGGTGCCCGAGGCCAAGGTGCAGGCCATCGGGGTGCGCAAGGTGGCCGGCCGTCCAGAAGTCGAGCAGGTGGTGGCCTTCCTTCGCTCCGACAGTGACCGGGCCACCCTCGACTGGAAGCAGCGCGCGCGCACCAATGTCGAGCGGATGAGCCAAGGGGGGGTGCTTGGCCTGGCGGAGGTGGTGAAGGGCCTGGCGGTGCTGAGCGAGCTGCGTCCTTTGCCCACCAAAGAGCGCGAGCTTTACGACAGCGCACGACACCTCTTGGTGGCCGAGCTCGCCGCCGCGCTTGACATCCCGCCCTGTGACGCCGAGGACACCTTCGACTTGGTGCTGTTTCCGCCTGGTCGCGAGCGCCCCAAGCGCACGGTGGAAGAGTTCGCCCGACCGCCGGAGGAGGCGGACCTCGAGGCGCTGGGCGACGAGATGCTCGATTTGGAGGCGGACCTCGAGCTCGCTCCGGAAGAGGCAGCGGCTGAGGCCGAACCCGAGGTCACCGAGGAGGAGGCCGAAGCCGCCCCGCCCCCTTCGGCACCCAGGGGCAAAGCCAAGCCCAAGCCGGCCAAGCCGAAGGTTGCGGCCAAGGGCAAACCCGCGGCGGCCAAACCCAAGACCGGCAAGCCGAAGGCTGCGGCCAAAGCGGCCAAGAGTCGGCCGGCGGCCAAGCCGAAGAAGCCGAGCGCGAAGGGAGGGAAGAAGCGGTGATTCGCCTCGTCACCCTCGACCCGCATGACCCGGTGGCCGTCCAACGGCTGTGCCGGCTGCTCTTCCAGGCCTTCGGCGTCGGCTGCGACAGCGCCGGAGACATGCCGCTGCCGGCCGGAATGACCGCGCCCTTCGACGCCCAGGCGCTGGTCCGCGCCGCGCCTGCTCCCAGAGTCTACGCCGACGACCGGTTGCTCTACCTCACCGCCCGGCCGCTGAAGGAACGCACCCTCATCTCCGGAACTGCGCCGACGCAAGGCTTCGCGGAGTATGGGGGCCAGCGCGCGCTCATCACCACCGCCGGGGTGAAGGACCTCGAGGCCTCCTTGAAGCTCGTCGCCCGCCACGCGATGCACCAGCTTGGCCACTGCTGGGACTTGCACCACTGCCTCGACCCCCGATGCGCCATGTACCCGCCGTGGACTCCGTCCTTCGCCGCCGGGGACGCCACGTTCGACACTTTCTGCCGCGAGAAGAGCGAGCAGAAAATCCGCCTTGCCAAGTCCTGAGACGCCGGCCGCCCGCCTGGCCGCCGCCGAGGGCGCGGGCTTTCTCTTGGTGGCGGTGCTGGCGCTGGCCTTTCAGGCGTGGTTGCCGACTGTCTTGCCCAAGGACAGCGACGAGCAGGCCGTGGCCGACGTCCTGGCCAAGGAGGCCCAACCGGGCGACGTGGTGCTTCTGCACCCCTGGTGGACGGACCGCGCGCGCCTCTTCTTGCCAGCAAGCCTGCCGCTCACCGGCTACCTGGGAGACGAGGGCGACGCGCTGCTCGAGCACCCACGCATCTGGGTGCTGTCGCAACCGGCGCTCCCCAACACCCAGCAGGCCGCCTTCGCCGCCGGCTTTCTCCCCGGCCGCACCCCCCTCGGGCCCGAGCGCCACTTCGGCCCGCTCGTCTTGAGGCTGTACCGGAATGGACGGGCCCGCTCGGTGCGCTTCTCGGCGGCCGAGGCGCTGACCACCGCTTCGGCGGCAGTGGAGCTACCGGGCGCTGGACGCTCGGTGTGCACCCTGGAGGGCAGCGCGTTTCGCTGCCCCGGTGGGGCGCGCATCGAGGCCAGCCTGCACGAGGTGCGCTACCAGCCCGTCCGCT
This sequence comes from Myxococcaceae bacterium, assembly GCA_052143535.1. GTDB lineage: Bacteria > Myxococcota > Myxococcia > Myxococcales > Myxococcaceae > JADGRA01. The sequence goes on from JBKQSS010000056.1 coordinate 126,154, forward strand.
GCCTGTTGGTGGTGCCTCCAGGCGGCCCCGGCGCGGTGGAGCTCACCTTCGAGGGAGTCCCGCCCGCGGCGGACTTGCGGCTGGAGGCGGGCATCGTCTGGGAACACGCCTGGAAGCATGGAAACCAGCTGACACCGCTGCAGGCCGAACTGGCCGACGCCGACACGGGCGCCAGCTTGGCCAAGGTGACGGTGCCGCCCGGCACCGAGGGCTTTGTCGCCGCCGACGCCTCGGGCGGCGCTCGCCGCTTGCGGCTGCGCGTCCAGTCCGACAATGCCCACGAGCGGGAGGCCTGCGTTGTGCTTCGGGCCCTCGCCCCGGAAGGGACGGCCCGGTGAGCCGGGCCCCCCAGAAGACGGACCGGCGCATTGCTTGGGCGCTGTTTCTCTTCAGTTTTGCCCTTCTGTGGGCCACCGAGGCTGCGGTGGGCTTCGTCCGCGACGAGACGGTGTACTTCGCCGCCGGGGAACAGGCGGTGCGCTGGCTGCACTACCTGCTTCTGGCACCGGGCCGGGCGGTGTCGGACGCCATCACCACCCAAGCCTTTGACTTCAACCACGAGCACCCGGTGGGCATGAAGGTGCTGTTCGGCCTCTCCTTCCAGCTGTTTCACGAGAAGTTGGGGCTGGTACGGCCGGCTGCCGGCTTTCGACTTCCAGCCTTCGCCCTGGCGGCCTGCATTCCTGCCGTTCTGCACGCCTGGGGCAGCGTGCTGTACGGCCGCCGGGCCGGACTGTTCGCCGCCTTGTGCTTCTTCGCCGTCCCCCGCCAATTCTTCCACGCCCACCTGGCCTGCTTCGACATGCCGGTGGCAGCGCTGTGGCTACTGGTGGTGTACGCCTTCTGGCGCGCCGAGACGGACGGGTGGTGGTGGCTGTGGACGGCCCTGTTGTGGGGCGCCGCGCTGGCCACCAAGCACAACGCGCTGTTTCTGCCGCCGGTGCTGCTGCCCTTCGTCGTGTCGCGCGCTCTCGTCGCCAGCCGGGGAAAGCCAGCCGCCCGGGAGTTGCTGCAGAAGGCGCTCTTCGTGCTGTGCGCGGCCGCCGCGCTGCTCGCTTTCCTGGTGCTGGTGCTAACCCCGGCGGGCTTTCTTCAAAGCTTTAACCTCCTCAGCCCGGCCACCGCGGTGGTGGCACTCCTTCTGGCAGCCGTGGTGAGTCTCGGCGTCCGCCTCCGCCAGACGGACGCAGCCACCTTTCGGGCGGTGGCGCCCCTCGGCGCCATGGCCCTGTTGGGGCCGGCCATCCTCTATGTCGTCTGGCCATGGCTTTGGTACCACCCGGTGGACCGCTTCGCCGCCTACCTCGCCTTTCACGCCACCCACGTGCATTACGCCTGGACGTACCTCGGCACGGTGCTGCGCGAGCCACCCTTTCCCCTCACCTACGTGGTGGTGGTGACGGCCCTCACCCTACCCGTCTCCATCCTCGCGCCAATGGGCATCGGACTGCTGTCCCTCGGGCTACGGGCTGTGGCGGCGCTGCGGGACCCCTGGCGGCGGCGCGTCAGCGTGGCGGCGAGCGCCTCGGAGGTGCTGGTGGGGCTCAACGCGCTCGCCTCCATCGTCCTCATCTCCTTTCCGGACGTGCCCCATTTTGGGGGCGTCAAGCATTGGCTGCCCTCCATGCCCTTCTTGGCCCTGTTGGCCGGACGCCAAGTGCAACTGGCAGGCGACGCCCTGGGCAGCTGGTTGGGCCAGAGGCTAAGGCGGCTGTCCCCCGCTGCGGTGACGCCCATTCTCGGAGGCCTTTTGCTGCTTCCAGCGGCGACGCTGACCGCCCACCTGCATCCGTACGGAACGAGTGCTTACGGAGAGTTGGCAGGAGGCGTCCCCGGCGCCGCCAGCTTGGGAATGCAGCGGCAGTACTGGAGCAACAACGTCACGGGTGTGCTGGGGTGGGTGAATGCGCACGCCCCGCAACGGGCCCGCGTCTGGCTGCACGAGGTGGTGAGCTTCCGGGACTACCAGCGCAACGGCATGCTTCGCGCCGACTTACAGCCAGCCAACGGCCCGGCGGATGCGGACGTCGCCGTGGTGCAGTACCATCAGGAGTTCCGCGAGCAGGAGGTGGCCGTCTGGCAAGCCTTCGGCACGACTCGCCCCGTGACGGGTCTCTACATCGACGAGACGCCACAGGTAGTCGTCTACCTACGCCGTTGACATCCCGCCCGACACTCTGAGCCGCACAACAGTCAGGGGAGAACCCCATGTCGAGACCCCGGGTGGTGCTTTTCTGCGTGGGAGCCGTCTTGGGCGCCTGCAACAAGCCCGGGTCGCTGCCCCCAGCGCACCGCATGGAAATCCGCACCGTGACGGGCAACACCGTCCAATTCATCCCGGCGCCCGACCAATTGCCCTACTGCCTCATCTACACCCAGTCGGACAAGGGTGTGACGCGGCAGATGACGATGACCCAGAGCAACCAGTCCGTGCCCTGCCCTTCCGGCGAGCCCGTTCTCCAGCGCCGCTTCCGCATCCCCGCCGACGAGGGGCACGTCCGCGTCCGCATCCTTTTCTCCGACCAGCGTCTTCAGGCGGCGGGAGTCACCCAGCAGGTCGTGGAAATGGTGAAGCCGGCGTTCGACCCGAATGACCTCCGCGTCCCGGGGCATGTGCTTTTGGAGACGCTGGACTTCGTCCCCATCGAGGAGCTCCCTCCGGTGGTGGGTGAAGTGGTTAAGGCCCCGTCCTCGGACGCGGGCGGATTGACCGCCCCTCGCTAAAGGGAGTCCCCTTGGAGGGGGCCGCCTCAAAGAGCGGGAAGGCGGGTCCACACCGTCTTCGAGGCAAGGTAGTTGTCCAGGGCGTGGTGGGAGAGGTCCCTTCCCCAGCCGGACTCCTTGACGCCGCCGAAAGGAGCCGCGTCGTCGAATTCATTAAAGCAGTTAATCCACACCACTCCGCTTTGCAGCTGCCGCGCGAGGGCATGGGCAAGGGCCACGTCCTTCGTCCAGAGACTGGCCCCCAGGCCATAGCGCGTTGAGTTCGCCACTCGGACCGCCTCGGCCGCGTCGGCCACCCTGAGGCAGGCCAGCACTGGACCGAAAATTTCCTCCTGTGCAATGCGCATCCCTGGCCGGACGTCGGCGAAGACGGTGGGCTGGACGAAATTCCCGCGCGCCTTCTGCCCCTCCGTGTCCCGCCCCCCTCCGGCGAGGAGCCGGGCGCCCTCCGCCTTCCCCGAGGCGACGTAGCCGAGGATGGTGTCCAGCTGCCGGGCAGAAATTTGCGCCCCCATCTCGGTCTTCGGGTCGAGCGGGTCTCCCAGACGCAAGCCCCTGGCCCGCTCGGCCAACACCTCGACGAAGGCCTGATAGGCCTCGGCCTGCACCAGCACCCGAGAGCCGGCGCTGCACACCTCGCCCTTGCAGCCAAAAATTCCCCAGAAGCAAGCGTCCGCGGCCGCCTTCAAGTCCGCGTCGGCGAGCACGATTTGCGCGCTCTTTCCGCCGAGCTCCAACGAGAGCCGCTTGAGGTTGGTGTCCGCCGAGGCCTGCAGCAGACGCCGGGCGGTGCGCAGGGAGCCGGTGAAGGCCACCTGGTCCACGCCCGGGTGGCGCGCCAGCGCCTCGCCCGCGGGCTCCCCCTCGCCGGGGAGGACGTTGAGGACACCGTCAGGCAAGCCCACCTCGCGGGCCAGCTCGCCGAGCTTCATCGCCGTGTAGGGCGTCAGCTCCGAGGGCTTGAGCACCACCGTGCAGCCAGCGGCCAGCGCCGGCCCCAGCTTCCAGCAGGCGAGGCTGGTGGGGTAATTCCACGGGACGATGGCGGCGACGACGCCCACCGGCTCGCGCACGACGTAGGTGAGGAAGGGCCCATCCACCGGCACCACCTCGCCGAGAAGCTTGTTGGCCCATTCGGCTGCGTAGGCAAGCGTCGCCGCGCCGGGCGCCACATCGCCGCTCAACGCTTCCCGGAAAGTCTTCCCGTTGTTGAGCGATTCGAGGAGTGCGAATTCTTCGCGCCGCACCCACAGCGCGTCGGCCAAGAGGCGCAGCATTCGCCCCCGCTGGCTGCCATGCATTCTCGGCCAGGGGCCCTCGTCAAAGGCCAGCCGCGCAGCCCGCACCGCCGCCTCCACGTCGCGTGGGCCGGCAGCCGGCGCGTCGGGCAGCCGCTCGCCGGTGGCCGGGTTGGTCACCGACAGCCTTCCCCCCTCCACCGGGGGCACCGAGCGGCCACCCAAGAGGAGCTCAGGCACGGGCCAACGCGGTGTCATTGTGCGCGGGTCAGTCACGGGGGACTCCCTTCCTGGGGGGCTCCAGGGGTGGGGCAGAAGAGGCCAGAAGGGCCCAAGCTGCCGACTTTGGAATGGAACGCTGCACCAGCGGTGCGCGTCAAGACGGACCTGCAGTACGTTGGGGCGCCCACACTTCCCCCGGCGGCGCTTCTTGCAAGCGCTTCTTGGGGTGAGCAGCTGGTCCACAACGGTGGCGAGGTGGCGGCGACAGGCCCGGTACTTCAGGGGCTACGTCCGCTTCGACAGGACTGGCAACCGCATCCGCCGTCGGACGGACTTCTCCCATTGCCCCCGCCCGGTGCTGCTGCTGTACGGGTTGCTGAGCACGCGCCGCAGCTGCGAGGTGCTGGAGCGCCGGCTCCGGCGAGACGGCTACGGGGTTTTCTCCATTGACCTCGGCGGGCTGGGGGGCGTCTTCAATACCCGCGGCATCGACGAGAGTGCGGAGCTGGTGCGCGACAAGGTGGAACGGCTCTACGCCCGCTACCCGCTCGGGCCGCTGAGCATCATCGGCCACAGCAAGGGCGGCCTCATCGGCCGGTACTATGTCGAGAGGCTGGGCGGTGACGCGCGGGTGCGCACCCTGGTGACCCTCGGGACGCCCCACCAGGGGACGCCGCAGGCCTACCTCGGCTGTGCGACGGTGGGCTGGTTCGCCCCGAGCGTCTGGCAGATGACGCCGCGCTCGGCCTTCCTCCGCCGCCTCAACCTTGGCCCCTGGCCTCCCGGCGTCCGCCTGGTGTCGGTGTATTCCCCGGCGGACGGCTGCACGCCGCTGGGCTCGGGGCGGCTCGCCCTGCACGGCCCGGAGCAAGGAGAAAACGTCGAGCTCCCCGGCCTCCGGCACCGGGACTTCCTCGTCGCGCGCTCGGCCTACCAGGTGGTGCAGCGCGCGCTGGCCCCGCGGCCGGACGCCGCGCGGGCCACTGTCGGGCGGGCCAGCTGACGTCAGAGGGGGCGTCCTTCAGGCCGGCAACTTCGCCGACAGGACGTCCACCTGCTCGATGACGGGTGCTTTGGCCAACAGCTCCGAGGCGCTGGCCATCAAGGCCGCCGCCAGCCGACCGGCCAGGTGGGCCTGGCGGCCGGCGTTGTTGGGGAAAGCGTCGAAGATGCCGAAGGTGGTGGGCCCCATCCGGAGGGCGAACCAGGCCACCGTGGCCGGCTCGGCCTGCACCAGGGGCAGTCCTGCTTCGAGCAACTTGGCGACGTCCGCCTCCTTGCCTGGCTTGGACTCAAGACGGACGAGCAGCGCGACAGACACCATGGGCAGGCTCCTTTGAAGAGGGAGGGCAAAGGTAACGCTCAGCTTGGTTAGGGCGCATGAGGGTTGGACGCGAAAAACCCTCTCCGGCTCCTTTTGCGTCGGCTCGGGGCTGGCGCCCTCCCCGGGCGGCATGCTCGGCTCCTCTCTGCCCATGTCCAACCGGTGGGAGCGCCTTCTCGAGCAGAAGCCCATTCCGCTTCTGGAGCACCTCCTCGACGAGGTGGCACGGCTGCTCAAGGACGAGCTTCAAGCCTGGCCGCTCAGCGTCCAGGAGCTCGACTTGGCCACTGGCCGCGGCTTCGCCGAGCTGCTCAGCGTGGGCAGCGCACGGCCGGCCGAGGCCCTCTTTCAAGAGGCGCTTCGGCTAGCGGGCTGGGACTTGGAGCGCGGAACTGACGCCGTGGATGACTACTTCCGGAACCGCCGCTACCTGAAGGCCGGCCTGGCTGAGGCGGACCGCCCGGCCCTGCTGTTCGTCAGCCGGTGGCTGGTGGAACAGCTGCTCAGTCTCGGGGAGGCCACATCCGGGCGGGTACGGCGCAAGGAGATGGTGGCTGTGCTGGAGCGGCTCACCCGCGCCTAGCGCACCCGGGTAATGAGGAGGCGCTCCTCCGTCATCGCCTCCATCGCCGAGCGCACCCCTTCGCGCCCGAGGCCGGAGGCCTTCACCCCGCCGTAGGGGGCATTGTCGCTGCGAAAGCTAGGCGGCTCATTGACCAGGACGCCCCCCACCTCCAGCTGGTGGAAGGCCGAGCGGACGTTTCCCAGGCTTCGCGTGAAGACGCCTGCCTGAAGCCCATAGTCCGAGGCGTTGACGGCCGCGAGCCCCGCCTCCCAGCTGTCCACCGGCCACAGAACCACCACCGGCCCGAAGACTTCCTCGTGGGCCAGCTTCGCTGAAAGGGGCACGTCCACCAGCACCGTCGGGGCGACAAGTCTTCCCTGCGGCTTTCCCCCGAGCAGCACCCTGCCCCCGAGGGCCACTGCCTCGTCCACCCACGCCGCAATTCGCTGGGCGCTGTTGTCATCAATGACTGGGCCGCACAGCGTTGCCTCCAGGGAAGGGTCTCCGGTGAGGACAGCCCGGGCACGCGCCAGGAAGCGCTCCAGGAAGGCCTCATACACCGGGCGCTCGATGAAAATGCGCTGCACCTTGATGCACACCTGCCCCGCGTAGCCAAAGCCGGCCACAGAGCAGCGCTCGGCAGCCCAGTCCAAGTCTGCGTCAGCCGCAATCAGCGCCGCGGCGTTTCCCCCGAGCTCGAGTAACACCTTGCCCTTGGCCTTTTGCTTTAGCTGCCAGCCCACCCGCGCGCTCCCGGTGAAGGACAGGACCCGCACTTTGGGCGAGGTGGCCAGCTGCTCGGCGACCGCGTCCCGACAGGGAAGGACTTGCAGCGCAGCCGGGTCCGCTCCGGCGGCGCGCACCAACTCGGCCAGCAGCAGTTGCGGCGCTGGGGCCTGGGGCGGTGGCTTGATGACAATCGGGGCCCCCACCGCCAGTGCCGGTGCGACTTTGTGCGCGCCGAGGTTGAGCGGGAAGTTGAAGGGGACGATGCCCACCACCACCCCGGCCGGGAAGCGGCGCACCTCGCACTCCAGCCCGGCCGAGGCCTCCTCCAAGTCCACCGGCACGACGCTTCCGCCGAAGCGGGACAGCTCGGCGGCCGCCAGCCGGAAGACTTGGGCGGCGCGGCGGACCTCGGCCCGGGCCAGTGTCCGCGGCTTGCCGGCCTGGTGGCAGATGAGGTCCTCGAATTCGCGCGAGCGGGCCACAATCCCCGCGGCCACTGCCTCCAGCACGGCACGGCGTGCCCCGGCGCTCTGGGCCTGGAGCCGGCTCCGTGCGCCCACGGCAAAGTCCAAGGCGGACTCTGCCTGCGCCTCACTGGCCTGTGCGACGCGCGCCAAGAGCCGGCCGTCCCAGGGTGCGTAGACCGAGGCCGTCTCGGGCGTCTGCACCCACTCGCCCTGTAGCAACAGCCGACCCTCTTCCATGGCGACCTCCTGATGGCCGAGCCGAAGAGCCGCTGGACCTTCGGCGTTGAATGGCGGCCCGCGCCTCTGCTTTAAGCACCGGCGCCCCGTGGGCGCCATGGAGACCTCCGCCCCACCGCCCCACCGTACGCTTCGCCGGCGCGCCGTGCTGCTCGGTTCGCTGTGGCTGTCGCTGTTGGTGCTGGGGTTGCTCTTTCGCTCGGCGCTGCTTCCCCTGGTGGGGGCGGCGCTCATCGCCTACCTCGTGGCTCCCCTGGTGCGGAGGCTAGAAGGCATGTCCCTGGCGGGCCGGACCCTCCCGCGGGCAGTGGCCATTCTGCTCATCTACACCGCGTTTTTCGGGGCGGTGTACCTCTTCGCGGTGGCCATCGTCCCGCAGCTCTACCGAGAGTTGACACGCATCAGCGGCAACGCCGTCGCTTTCGCCCAGTCCCTCACCCCGGACCACATTCAAAAGATGGCCCAGGACACCGAGGAGTGGTTTGCCCAGCGCGGCATCCCAGTGGCTCTGTCCGAGCGCGCCCTGGAGGGCACCGACGCCGATGCCGAAAACCCCCGGCCCTCCTGGAGCGTGCAGTTCGACCTGGAGCGGCTGATTCGCAACCTGGCGGCGCGCTTCTCCGGGGTGGTTCGCGACAACGTTGGAAACCTGGTGGAGGCCACCCGCTCGGTGGTGACGGGCGTCTTGGCCGGCGTCTTCACCTTCTTCATGATGCTCTTTCTGGCGGCGTTTCTCTCCATCGATGCCGCCGCCATCCGCCAGTACGTCTGGACGTTGGTGCCTGTGGAATGGACCGACGACGTACGCGGGTTGGCGGAGCGCATCGACCGCTCGCTGGCCGGTGTGGTGCGCGGGCAGGTCACCATCTGTCTCGTCAACGGGACGTTGACGCTCGCCGGACTGGTGCTCTTCGGCGTCAAATTCGCATTCCTGTTGGCCACCATCGCCACCCTCCTCAGCCTCATTCCCATCTTCGGCACCATCCTCAGCTCGGTCCCCATCGTCGCGGTGGGACTGTCGCAGAGTTGGCGCACCGGCCTGGTGATGCTGTTGTGGATTATCGGCATCCACGCCCTGGAGGCGTACTTCCTCAACCCCAAAATCATGGGAAGCGCAGCGCGCATCCACCCCATTGTGGTGGTGGTGGCGTTGCTCGCCGGGGAGCGCAGCTACGGACTCATCGGCGCGCTGGTGGCGGTGCCGGTGGCGGCGGTGCTGGTGGCCTGCTTCGACTTCGTGCGGCGGCACGCGCAGCCCGGCGCCCCGGGAGCGGCCTAAGCCCTTGGCGGCGAGGTTTCTCTAGCGATTCATCGAGCCCAGGAATTCGGCGTTCGACTTGGTCGGCCGCATGTGTTTGAGCACGAATTCCATGGCGTCGATGGGCGTGAAGGGGTGCAGCACCTGACGCAAGGCTGTCACCCGCACCAGGTCTTCCTGGCGAAGCAGTAGCTCCTCTTTGCGCGTCCCGGACTTGTTGATGTCCAGGCAGGGGAAGATGCGCTTCTCCATCAGCTTCCGGTCGAGAACAATTTCCGAGTTCCCGGTTCCCTTAAACTCTTCGAAGATGACTTCGTCCATGCGGCTGCCGGTGTCGATGAGGGCAGTGCCGATGATGGTCAGGCTGCCCCCCTCCTCGATGTTGCGGGCCGCGCCGAAGAAGCGCTTCGGCTTGTGCAGGGCGTTGGCGTCCACGCCGCCGGACAGAATTTTGCCGGAGGGCGGCACCACCGTGTTGTAGGCCCGCGCCAGCCGGGTGATGGAGTCGAGCAGAATACAGACGTCGTGCCCCTGCTCTACCAGTCGCTTGGCCTTGTCGATGACCATCTCTGCCACTTGTACGTGGCGAGTGGCCGGCTCGTCGAAGGTGGAGGAGACCACCTCGCCGCGCACGTTCCGCTCCATGTCGGTCACTTCCTCCGGGCGCTCGTCGACCAAGAGCACAATCAGCACAATCTCCGGATGATTCTTCGCCACCGCGTGGGCGATGTTTTGCAGCAGCACCGTCTTGCCGGCCTTGGGCGGGGCCACAATCAAACAGCGCTGGCCGAGCCCGATGGGGTCGAACAAGTCAATGATGCGGGTCGTCATTTCCGAGCCGTCGTGCTCCAGCATCAGCTTCCGGGTCGGGTACAACGGGGTGAGGTTGTCGAAGAGAATGCGCTCCCGGGCCTCGGCGCTGCTCGGGTCGACGAAGTTGACTCGCTCCACCTTTTGCAGGGCGAAAAAGCGCTCCCCCTCGCGCGGCTGCCGGATGGAGCCGGTGATGGTGTCCCCGGGCCTGAGGGCAAAGCGGCGCACCTGGCTCGGGCTGACATAGATGTCGTCCGGGCTCGGCTGGTAGTCGCTGTCGGCGCTCCTCAGAAAGCCGAAGCCGTCTGAGAGCAGCTCGAGGACGCCCTCGGCGTGGACCTCGAACTTCTTGTCCGTAATTCCGGACAACAGCGCGAAGATGAGCTCCTGCTTCTTGAGCCCTTGGGTGCCCTCGATGCCTGCGTCGTGGGCCATTTTCGCCAGCTCGGCAATCTTCATCCGCTTCAAGTCGTTGAGGCGGAGCACCTGCATCGGCGTGCCATCCGGCCCAAGCACAGTGGCCGGGGTGGACTTGTCCTCCCCGAGCCCCGAGGCGGAGGGGCGGAGGGCGGCCAAGGCCGGGGAGTCCTCGGCGTCGGGCCCGTGCAAGTCATCGTCCCGGACTGGCCGGCTGATGGCGGTGAGCACCGGGCGCAAGGGGGCGGTGGCCTCCTCGGCCGCGGCCCCCTCAGGGTCAGCGTCGCGGGCGGTGTGCCGGGGCTCCTCGTCGGCGCTGCGGGCGCGGCGCCGTCGCGGGCGTTGCTCCGCGGTGGCCTCCGCGACGAGGTCAGACTCGGTGGGTGGTTTCTCTTTGCTGATGCGGGCTTTGGGCATGACGGGCGTTCGCCAGAAGGGTCAACCCCAACTGCAAAGGGCGTGACCTGCTGCGTGGCGAGCAGTAGAAGACTGCGGAACGGGTTTGGAAGCCGGAGCCCTGGAACGCAGCACAGCGCTCCGTACCCCGGTAATAGAGAACGTTATTGACGCCCCGACGCCGTGTCAAGGCATCGTGGGGAAGAAGCGCATGACACCCACCCACGCCGAGGTGGCACAAGCAGCCGAGCGGGTGGCCTGGCTCCGGGCGGAAATCGCCCACCACGACGCCCGCTACTACGTCCTCGACGACCCGGAGATTTCGGACGCCGAGTACGACGGGTTGATGCGCGAGCTGCAGCGGCTGGAGGCCGAGCACCCGGCCTTGGGCGGTCCCGACTCGCCCACCCAGCGTGTGGCGGGCGCCGCCGCGGAGCGCTTCCGCACCGTCGAGCACCAGCTGCCGATGCTGAGCCTAGCCAACTGCTTTGATGAGGCCGGGCTACGCGAATTCGACGAGCGGGTGCGCAAGCTGTTGGGCGGCGGCGAGGTGCAATACGACTGCGAGCCGAAGCTGGACGGACTGGCGGTGGAGCTGGTGTACCTGAATGGGGCCCTGGCCGAGGGCTCCACCCGGGGCGATGGCCTGTTGGGCGAGGAGGTGACGGCCAACCTTCGCACCCAGCGCAGCGTCCCTCTGGTGCTGGCCACCACCCCCAAACCCCCGCCGACGCGCCTCGAAGTGCGAGGGGAAGTCTTCCTTCGCAAGGCGGACTTTCTGCAGCTCAATGAGCGGCGGGAAGGCCAGGGCGAGCCCACCTTTGCCAACCCCCGAAGTGCCGCCGCCGGCTCGCTGCGGCAGCTCGACCCGAAGGTGACCGCCGGCCGTCGGCTGTCGCTCTATATTTACGAGTTGGGGGCCTGGGAGGGCCCGGCCTTCCACAGCCACCAGGCCAAGCTTGGCTGGCTCGCCTCCCTGGGGCTCCCCGTCAACCCTGAGAACCGCCTGGCCACCGGGGTGGAGGCAGTGCTGGCCGCCCACCGCGAGTTGCTCCAGCGCCGCCACGGCCTGCCCTACGAGGTGGACGGGATGGTGGTGAAGGTGGACGCAGAAGACAGCCGCCGGCGGCTGGGGACGGTGTCGCGCAGCCCCCGCTGGGCGGTGGCCTTCAAATTTCCGGCCGAAGAGGCCCGGACGCGGGTGCTCGACATCGAGGTCAACGTCGGCCGCACCGGGGCGCTCACCCCGGTGGCGTTGCTCGAGCCGGTCCAGGTGGGTGGGGTGACGGTGTCCCGGGCCACACTGCACAACCCAGGCGAGCTCTCGCGCAAGGACGTGCGGGTGGGCGACCAAGTCTTCGTCCGCCGGGCCGGGGACGTCATCCCGGAAATCACCAAGGTGGTGACGTCGGTGCGCACCGGAGAGGAGCGCCCTTACCTCTTCCCGGAGCACTGTCCGGTGTGCGGCTCGGCCACAGTGATGGACGAGGACGGCGCCATCCTCCGCTGTACCGGGTTGGCCTGCCCAGCGCAGCTGGTCGGCCATTTGCGCCACTTCGCCAGCCGCGGTGGGATGGACATCGAGGGCCTCGGGGAGAAGCTGTGCGTGCAGCTGGTGGCCTCGGGCCTGGTGCGCCGGCAGGCGGACCTCTACGGCCTGACCGTGGAAAAGCTCGCCGGACTGGACCGGATGGGCGAGAAGAGCGCCCAAAACCTGGTGGCCGCGCTCGAGCGGAGCCGCCGTCCGCCGCTGCGGCGTTTTCTCTATGCCTTAGGCGTCCGCCACGTCGGCGAGGCGACGGCCCGCACCCTGGCCGAGGCCTTCCCGGACGTCCGCGCGCTTTACCCGGCCGGTGAGGAGGCGCTGATGCGGGTCAAGGACGTCGGCCCGGAGATGGCCCGGGCCATTTCGGCCTTCTTCCACGACGAGAAGAACCGCGAAAACATCGACGCCCTGCTGGCGGCCGGGGTGCAACCGGAGCGGCCGGCGGAGCGCACAGGTGGCCCCTTCAGCGGCAAGACGGTGGTGCTGACCGGGGCGCTCTCTGGGATGAGCCGCGAGCAGGCCAAGGAGGAGGTGGAGCGCCGCGGGGGCAAGGTGGCTGCTAGCGTCTCTAAGAAGACGGACTTGGTGGTGGCCGGAGCCGACGCCGGCAGCAAGCTGAAGAAGGCCCAGGACTTCGGTGTGAAGGTGGTGGACGAGGCGGCCTTCCTGGACCTGCTCTCTGAAAGCGCGTAGGTCCTCCTGTCGGAAATGTCCCGCCGACGCATCCACGTCATCCTCTCCGGACGGGTCCAGGGCGTCTTCTTCCGACGCGCCACGGTGGAGGTGGCCGAGCGGCTGGGCCTCGCCGGGTGGGTGCAGAACCTCGGCGACGGCCGCTTGGAGCTGGAGGCCGAGGGCTCCGAGGAGGCGCTGGACGCCTTCCTCGCTTTCTGCCGCCGTGGCCCGGAGGCTGCGCGGGTGGACCAGCTGCTCGTGGTACACAAGCCGGCTCGCGACGAGGTGGGCTTCAGGTTGAAGGAGGGGGAATGAGCGGCGGGCTGCCAGAGACGTTGGGCATCCGCGCCGGGGCGCGCGTGGCGGTGGTGGACCCACCGGCTGGGCTGGCCGAGGCGCTTGAGCCGCTGCCGGCTCGGGTGCAGCTTTTACCCTTGTCGGAGCCCGGCCTGGACGTCGTCGTTTTCTTCACCCGCGACATGAAGCACCTCGTCTCGCGGATGCCCTCGTTGGTGCGGGCCATGGCCCTGTCCGGCCGGCTGTGGATTGTCTGGCGCCCAGACGGCATCCCGGAGCTGGATGAGGTGCTGGTGCGCCAGGTGGGACTCGAGGTGGGCCTGGTGGATGACCGGCGGGCGGCCGTCCTGCCGGAGTGGACGGGACTCAGGCTGCGCTGGCGCTCGCGCCCTCGCCTCGAGCGCCCCTCCCCCCGGGCCTGACGCGGCCTTTACAGCCGGCCCGGGCTGTACCATGTTGTGCTGGAAAGGACTGCCCCTCCAATGGAGCGGCTGACGTCCAAAACTTTTTGACGGGTCGTTTTTCCCCGGGCCCGGTCTTCCCCCGCTTGGCAGTCACCCTAGAGGTTAGGGCCCAGGCTACAGAGGAAGTCCGCCAGGGGAAGCCAAAACCGCAATCCGGGACATTCCAGTCGGAGTTTCCCCATTGCTTTCGGGAGTCGACGCGCGCGTGACCATCCTGTCCCCAGGTACCGAGGCCAAAGCGGCCATAGGTGTCCTCGGCACGGCTTTCACGCCCACTCCCCTCGCGCCGACGCGAGCGCCGTCCACCGTTTCCCGTCCGGTGGCTGCCGCCCCGCGCCGTGTGCAGGCAGGGTTAACGCATGAGCAGCATTTTGGTCATCAACGCGGCTGGCCGCGAGACGCGGGTCGCGCTTGTGGAAAACGGCGACATCGCGGAGTTTTACCTCGAGCGTAAGAAGGACAAAGGCATCGTCGGCAACATCTACAAGGGGCGCGTGGTTCGCGTGCTCCCTGGGATGCAGGCCGCCTTCCTCGACATTGGCCTCGACAAGGCTGCCTTCCTCTACGTCAGCGACGTGGTCTACGACCCGGACTTCGCCCGGGCCGCCTTCGAGCTGACAGAAGGCGAGCACGACGAGGACGTTCCGGAGGTCCCGGAGGGGGCCGAGTTGCAGGGCGCCGGCGACGCGGCGCACCCCGAGCAGAGCTCCGCTTCCGGGGAGCTTCCGCCCGGAGAGGACGACACGGCGCACCTGTCCGAGGCGGCCGACGCGGCCGAGCCGGGCCACGACGTCCCCACCGAAGCCGACGAGCACGAGCTGGCCGAGCCAGAGGCGGAGGTGCCGGGCGACGTCCTAGCCCATACCTCCGAGCAAGACGTCTCGGCCCCGGCCGAGCCCGCGCTGCTGACGGCCGAGGCGGCCGGCGCGAGCCCCGCCATCGAGCCTTCGGAGGAGGCCTCCCTGGCGGCCCCGGCGGCCACCGCCGAGGAGGTGCCCTCAGCCGGCACCGTCTTGGCCGCCGGCGAGCCTGCCGCCGGCGCGCGCCGCGCCCCTCGGGAGGAGCGCGGACGAAGCCGGGGCGAGCGCGGCGGTGGCCGGCACCGAGAGGAACGGACACGCGAGGACGAGAAGGCCCGGGCCCGCAAGTCGGCCCGCATCGAAGACCTTTTGAAGGTCGGCCAGGAGGTGGTGGTGCAAGTGTCCAAGGACCCGATTGGGACCAAGGGCGCGCGACTCACCTCGCACGTCAGCATCCCGGGCCGGCACCTGGTCTTCATGCCCACCGTGGACCACGTGGGCATCAGCCGGCGCATCTCCAACGAGAAGGAGCGGCGGCGGCTCAGGGAGACAGTCGACCGGCTTCGCCCCCCGGGCACCGGCTTCATCGTCCGGACGGTGGCGGAAAACGTCCCTCAGGCGAAGCTGGAAAGCGACATCCGGTTCCTCATCGAAATCTGGAACCAGGTGGTGCGCCGCAACGAGCGCCGCAGTGGGCCGGGCCTGATGCATCCGGACCTGGACCTCATCCTCCGTGCCACCCGGGACCTCTTCGCCCAGGACGTCGAGCAGCTGGTGGTGGACGACCGGGAGGAGTACCAGCGCATTCTCTCCTTCGTCACCGCCCAGGACCCAGCGTTGGCCTCCCGGGTGGTCCTCCACGACAGCGAGGAGCCAGTCTTCGACGCCTACGGCATCGAGCAGGAGCTACAGCGGGCGGCCCAGCGCAAGGTGTGGCTCAAGAGCGGGGGCTACCTCGTCTTCGACCAAGCCGAGGCGCTCACCGCCATCGACGTCAACTCCGGGCGGTACGTGGGAAAGAAGAGCCTCGAGGAGACCATCACCAAAATCAACGTCGAGGCGGCCAAGGAGATTGTCTACCAGCTCCGGCTGCGCAACATCGGCGGCATCATCATCTGCGACTTCATCGACATGGAGAAGCCGCAGAACCGCGACAAGGTCTTCAAGACGCTGCAGGAAGCGCTCGGCCGCGACAAGGCCAAAACCAATGTGCTGCGCATCTCCGAGCTCGGACTGGTGGAGATGACGCGCAAGCGGGTCCGCGAGTCGCTGGGCCGCATCCTCCACGAGGACTGCAGCTACTGCGCCGGGGAGGGCTTCGTGAAGACGGTGACCACCGTCGTCTACGACATTTTCCAGGAGTTACGCCGCGAGGCCCCCAATCTCCGCGACCCGACGCTGGTCGTGAATTGCAACGCCGAGGTGGCCCGCGTCCTCCAGGGCGAGGAGCGCGAGGAG
The DNA here is from genome assembly GCA_052143535.1 of Myxococcaceae bacterium. GTDB lineage: Bacteria > Myxococcota > Myxococcia > Myxococcales > Myxococcaceae > JADGRA01. The sequence goes on from JBKQSS010000056.1 coordinate 141,784, forward strand.
CTGCGCCACCTGATGGACCGCTTCAACAAGTCCATCCAGGTGCGTCCCCAAACCAACTACCACCGCGAACAGTTCGACCTCTACGCCCGGACGGCCACCGGGGAAGACCACCGCATCGCCACGTCGAAGACGGCGCTCCGGCAGCAGGAGGGCCTCGGCGCGCCGCCGGAGCGGACCGAGCCGGCACCGAGGGACGGTGGAGGCGGCGGGGGGGGCGGCCGAGGACGGCGACGCGACCGAAAGCGCGACCGCCGCGAGGGCGGCGCGCCCCAGGGTGGGCGGGGGCCGGCCAAGCCGCCGGTCGGGCCTCCGCCAAATTCCTGAGCAGTTGCAGACGCTTGTCTCCGGAGTGCGCTTGCAACCCAAGTCCAGCATGCTAGGCTTCCGGCGGTCCGAGTGAAGCCCCTGCTCGCCCACGAGTCCGTCGGGGGACACCCCCCGCGCCGGCCCTCGAATGGGGAGTTCGCCATGCTCAAGAGCGACCTAATCAACATCCTGGTGGCCAAGCGCGGCATCACCCAGAAGCAGGCCGAGGCCACGGTCGAGACCATCTTCGAGGCCATGAAGGAGGCGCTCTGCCGCGGGGAGAACATCGAGATTCGCGGGCTGGGCGCCTTTCACGTGAAGAATTACGACGGCTACCAGGGCAGAAACCCCAAGACGGGCCAAGTCATCCCGGTGAAGCCGAAGCGGGGCCTGCTCTTCCGGACGGGCAAGGAACTGCGCGACCGGGTGAACCGTGCCCCCGGCACCAACCCCTCGGGCTCCGAGGGAGGCGGCACCAGCAGCGCCGCCTGACGTCGTCCCTTTCCCCGAAAGTTTGCCCTCCCCTTTTAGGCAGGCCTCCCCTCCCGCCTTCCCAAACGTCGGCCCCCCTTTCTAGGAGGCGGGCCCAAGGCAGGCCGTGGTAGTGGCCCATTGCCGGTCGCCTTTGCTGGCAGCGGCTTGACCCCCCTTTTGGGGAAAAATTGCCCGGCCGGCCGACCGGACCGACACTGCCCAGCACCTGAGAGTCCCCTCTTTATGCGCGTCCCCTCGTTTCCGGTTCCTGAGGTTCCGCAACGGACGCACCCGCGCGTGCCGGCCGGCTTCGCGGTGGAGGTGCGCACCGAGGACGGCGCCTGGGTGGCACAGGCCCGAGACCTCTCCATGGCGGGCTTGCTGCTGGTCGGCTTCGCTGGCCAGCCGGGAGAGGTGCTCGAGCTCTTCATCTCCCTGCCGTCCGACCATGTCCGCGCCTTCCGCGGCCGGGTGACGCGGGCGCATGCAGACGGCGTGGCCGTGGAATTTGAACGGCTGGACTGGGATGACCTCTTCGCCCTGGCCCGCTTTCTCCACCCGCGCCTGCCTTGAGGCAGCGCGCCCCGGGGAGGCCTTAGCCGCGGCGTTCGCGGTGCCGGTCCACCAGCTCCATCAACTCCGCGGCGCGGAAGGGCTTGTGGATGTAGCCGTTGGCTCCGGCGGCAATAGCCGCCTCCATGTCCGCCTTTTTGACTTTGGCGGTCAGCATGTAGAGGGGAACCGCCGCCGTCGCCGGGTCAGCCTTCAACATCCGGCACACGGTGACGCCGTCCATGAGCGGCAGCACCACGTCCAGGAGAATGAGATGAAACGTCTGAGTGCGGGCGCGCTTCAGCCCCTCCACCCCGTTGGCGGCCGTCTCCACTTCCACCGGCCCGTCGTGGAGCATGCTTCGCACCAACTCGCGGATGACGGGCTCGTCCTCCACCACCAGAATCCGGAACGGCGCGGGTTCGCTCATCGAGTTCCTCCCTCTAGCCCGGGCGCCCCCCGGGCCGCCAGCAACTGCCGGCCCTGGCGTCCCTTCCCAAGGGAGGAGCCCCCCCTGGGTCCCCTCGACCCTCCCTGCGCGGTTGGGGAAAAGCGTTTGGCGTACCGCCGAGGCAAGGGGCCCTCGCTCGCCACTAGGGCAGGGCCGTGTCGTCGATGCGGGCCAAGTCCTTTTGCTCGGCCCAGCCCTCGAGCCCATTGGGAAGCCTGAGGCGAACGAAGGGTCCAGAGGAAGCCAACAGCCGCACGCCGCTTCCGGAGTGCAGCTCAAAGGCCACCTTGCTGGCCGCCTCCGGTGTTTCCCGGACGGGAAGCGTCTTGGCCAGCACCACCGCCTCGTGCACCGTCTCAGCCACCACGACGTGCGCCAACAAAAGACCGCCTCCGGGAAGGGCCAACAGCAAAAGTAGGACCGCGGCCACCGACAAGAGGTGGCTGGGGCGCAGCCGCCCGAGCACAAGCAACAGAAAAGCCAAGGCCCAAGGGATGACGAAGGCGAGGGCCACCGCTGTGGCGCTGGTGGCGGCCACCAGACGCGCCACCATGCCCTCTTGCCCCGAGGCGCCCACCACCTGGTCCACCACCCGGCCACGGGCCAGGGTGAGGTTGGCGTCCACGTCCGCCCCGCCGCCGTGCCGGCGTGCCCGCTCGAGGAAGAGGACCGCCTCCCCAAGTTTGCCTTGGGCCAGTTCCGAGGTGCCGAGGTTGTACTCGACGTCGGGGCCACCAAGGCCGTGCTCGAGCAGCTTCCGGAAGGCTGCTTCGGCGCCGGCTGGGTCGTCCCGCCCGTAGGCCTCTACCCCTTCGGCGAAAATGCCGCGGGCCTCGGCCGGCGAAAAGCTCACCTGGCTGAGCAGGAGCGACAGGAGCAGGGCGCTCATGACCAGCCCTCCAGCACCCGCTCGGCATCGTCGAGGAGCCCGTCGCGTTCGAGCCGCACCGCGCCCGGGGCGAAGCGCACCGCATCGCAAGTGTCGAGGACGTGGGAGACGCCCGCCACCAGCTGCTCGGGCGCGCCGGCCTCGTTCAGCTTCTGCGCCAGTGCCTCGCGGGTGAGCCCAGTGAGCCTGACCCCGAGCCGTGCTTCGAGAAACCCCATCACTGCTCGCTCGACCTTTTCTGAGAATGCGGTGTCGGTGCCGGAATTCCGCAGGCGGGAGGCGGCGGCCAGCCGACCGCGTGCGGCGCGCGCGCCCCGCCGCTGCTCAGTCGCTGGGTCCTGTCGGCTGCGGCGCGCCTGCACCAGGCTCGCCAGGGACATGAGCATCCACGCCGCGGGGGGCAGAAGCGCGGCGGCGACGAAGCCAGGACGCCGCCAGGCCGGCGTCGGCGTTTCGAAATGGGCGTCGAGCCGCAATGGGCGCAGGCCCCCCGCGGACAGGACGTTGCGGACCGCGTCGGGTAGGGCCGCCGGCCCGGCGGCACGAAGCGCCCCCGCCTCGCCGGGCTTCACGGTGAGGCCAAGCGCCTCGGTGTGCACCGTCTCGTAGCGGTGTGTTTCCGGGTCGAAGTAGGAGAAGGAGAGCGGCGGAATTTGGAAGGTGCCGGTCTGCTGGGCCATCACCAAGTACTCCTGGCTGCGCTTGCCCTGGATGCGGTCGTGCGATGCGCTGATGCGGTCCTGGGAGGTGGGCTCGTACAGCTTCAGGGCGGCCGGCGCGGTGGCCCGGGGCAACTGCACCTCCTTGAGGTTGCCTTGGCCCTCCAGGACGACGCGGAGGGTGACTGGTGAGCCGAGCTCGGCGGTGCCCGAAGAGAGCTCGGCCGACAGCTGGAAGCTTCCGACGTTGGCCGGCAGAAACCCGGGCGGGGCGCCGGCCGGCAGCGGCTTCACCTTGAGGGTGAGGGGATTGCCCACGCGGTGGTCTCGGTGCCCGGCGAAGAGGAAGCCGGTGGTGGCGTCCGCCTCCACCGGGGAAAGCTCGCGGGTGCCAGGCCGCACCGGGAAGAGCGCCTCCCGTTTCAGGAGGTAGGCCCGGTACGGCACCCCGTCCACGGTTCGCGGCTCGAAGGAGAGGTTGGTGGGGCTGTCGATGTCCTCGGTCCAGAAGCCGTCGAGCTTCGGGTAGGTGACGTTGTCCACCCGGCTGAGGTCCACTCGGCTGTAAATCCAGAAGGACAGCGTCAGCTGCTCGCCGACATAGACTTCCTTCCGGTCCACCTCGCTGCGCAGAAAGAGGTCGCTCTCGTTGTGTGGACGCGACGCCTCGCGCTCCCGCTCGCGGATGGCGGCGAACGGGTCTTCCATGTCGTTGAAGGGCGAGGGAAAGCCGGGCATCATATTCGGGCGCTGGGCCTGACCGGCAGGCGGCCCAGGGACGTGCGTCTTGCGCACCATCAGCGTGACGGGGTTACTGCGGAAGACGCCGTCTTGGGTGCGCAGCTCCACCGGCGGCAAGGTCAGCTTTCCGACGCGAGTTGGCCGCAGGACGACGGTGAGGGTGAGCTCCTGGCGGATGACGGGACCGCCCGAGCCCAGCTGAATGGTGCTCGACATGCCGCGCTGGGTGTTCAGCACCTCGGCACCGTCGAAGGCCGGCAGCTGCAAGTCACTGCCCCGGGGCGCCTCGGAGGCGCGGACGGTGAGGACGAAGGTGTCGGTCAAGCCGACCTCGTCGCGGTCGGCCTCGGCTTGGACTTGCACCGCGGCCGACGCAGCGCCCGCCACCAGCACACCCAACAATGCGCCCCAGGCGCTACCAGTCCTTCTCATTCGGCTTCCTCGGCGGCTTCTTTTGCTGAAAGCGCCACAATTGTAGGTTCTTTTCGCTCTGCCGCATCGCATCGAGCAGTCGCTCGGTGTCCCGGCGGTCGAGCTGCCCGGCTTCCCCCAGCCCGGCGTCGCGCAGGGCGTCCAGCTGCGGAGCTGAGTCCGCCTCATGCGCGCCGAGGCCGCCATCTGTCCCCTCGTTCCCGGACTCGCCGGCCTCCGCCCCCCGTTGCTCCTGGGCCCGCCCGGCGTCCGAGGCTCCGTGCCCACCGCGCCCCGCGCCGGCGTCTCCGGCTCCCCCATCGCCGCCCGTCCCGCCATCGCCGGTGCCAGCGTCGCCGGTGCCTGCGTCTCCCTGGCCTCCGTCCGGACGCCCGGCGTCGGGCGACCCGGCGTCCTGCCCAGCGTCCGGCGTCCCGCCGTCGCCGCTGGACTTGGGCGGCGGCAGCCGCCGCAACAGCACCTCTAAGTTGTGGCGGGCCGCCTCGTCGCCTGGCTCGAGGAGCAGCGCGCGGCGGTACACCGAGATGGCCTCCTGGGTGCGGCCCAGCTCGGCCAGCGCGTTGCCCAAGTTGTAGAGGTCCGGCTCGCTCAGCTGGCCCGGCTTCATTTCCGCCGCGCGCTGGTAGGCGGCCCGCGCCTCGTCCATTCGGTGCAGCCGGTAGAGGGCATTCCCGCGGTCGTACTCGAGGGCGGCATTGCCCGGCAGCTGCTTCTGGGCCGCCTCGAAGTCGCGAAGTGCATCGTCGTAGCGCCCCTCGTCATAGGCCTTGAGCCCGTCGGCCACTGGGGGCGGGTTGCGCTCCAGGGGCCCCAGGGCTTGGGCCTCGGGCGGGCCGAGCAGCCCCAGCGCCCAAAGCCCCGCCGGGGCGAGCGCGAAGAGCCGTGGACGGCTCATGTCGGGCCTCGCCGGCGACTGGGAAGCAACAGGGCGGCCACCAGCAGCAACAGTCCCGGGGCGAGGAAAACCTGGAAACGCTCGTCCCAGCGGACGGTGAGGCGGCTTTCCAGCTCGCTCTTCTGCAGGCGGTCGATGCGCGCCGCCACCTCCTGCACCGCCACGCCGTGCGGCTGATAGAAGAATTCGCCACCGGTGAGTTGGGCCACCGCCTCGAGCCCGGCACGGTCCAGCCGGGTCAGCACGGTATTGCCGGAGGCGTCCTTCTTGTAGCCCAGCACCTCTCCGGACTTGCCGAATTCCGGGATGGGCTCGCCGGAGTCGCTGCCGATACCCACCGCGTACACCTTGATGCCGGCCGCATGGAGCGACTCCGCCGCCTCCATCTCCTCGCCCGACAAGTCCTCCCCGTCGGAGAGCAGCACCACCACCCGGTCCTTGGCCCCTCGGTCCGCACCCTCCAGCATGTTTTGGGCAAGCAGCAGCGCGGCGCCGATGTTGGTGCCGCCCTGCTGCATCTGCTCGGGGTCCACGGCCCGCAGAAAGAGCTTGGCGGCGGCGTAGTCACTGGTGAGCGGCGACTGGACGTAGGCATCGCCGGCGAAGGCCACAATTCCCACCCGGTCGCCCTTGAGCGAGTCGAGCAGCGCATTGAGCTCGAGCTTCGCCCGCTCCAGCCGGTCCGGCGCCACGTCGCGGGCGAGCATCGACTTGCTCGCATCCACCGCCACCACCAGGTCAATCCCGCGGCGCCGGGCCAGCTCGGTGCGGCTGCCGCACTGGGGCTGGGTCAGGGCCAGCGCGAAGAGCAAAAGCGCGGCGGCGCGCAGCGCGGCCTGCAGCGCACTCAGCAAAGGGCTCACCCCGGGGGCCAGCGCTGGCCCCAGCCTCGCGCCCAACAAGGCTTGAAGCTGAGCGCCGCGGCGCAGCGCCGCGAAAACGAGGAGCAGCCCCAACAGCAGCGCCACCACCGCCAGCAGCAGGTACCCGGGGTGGGCGAGCCCCAAGGGGTAGCCGAGAAAGCCGAAGCGGAAGGGGTTCTCCGTCACGGAAACACCCGGAGAAAGGTGAAGCGCAAGACGAGCTCGAGCGCGGCGAGCAGAAAGGCGGCCAACAGGAAAGGCGGAAAGTCCTCCCGCATGTTGGCCATCGCCCCACCTTCGAGGAGCTTGCTCTTGTCGAGCCGGTCGAGGACGGAGCGCAGCCCGCTCTGCAACGACTCGCGGTCGGTGGCGCGGTAGTACACCCCACCCGTCTCGGCGGAAATGGCCTTCAGCAGCTCGGGATTGATGGCGATGTCCATGTCCCGGTAGGTGGGGTTGCCGAACAGGTCTGTCCCATCGGGAAAGGGAACCCGGCCTCCCTTGCCCACCAGGATGGTGAAGATGGGGATGTGCAGCGACTTGGCCATCGCCGCGGCGTCGAGCGGAGAGATTTTCCCGGCGTTGTTGTCGCCGTCGGTGATGAGCACCACCACCTTGCTCTTGGCATCGGAGTCGCGCAGCCGGTTGAGCGACACCGCGATGGCATCGCCGATGGCGGTGCCGTCTTCGATGACCCGGGTGCGCAGCTGCTTCACCACTTCCTTCAGCACGCCGTAGTCCAGAGTCAGCGGCGCCTGGGTGTAGGCCGCGCCGGCAAACACCACCAGCCCGATGCGGTCATTGACTCGGGAGGAGATGAAATCGGTCAGCGTCTCTTTGGCCACGCTGATGCGGTTGCCTCCGCCACCGAGCGAGCGGAAGTCGCCGGCCTCCATGGAGGTGCTCAGGTCGAGGGCGATGATGATGTCGATGCCCTCCACCGAGAGGTCGCGCGTCCTGGCGCCCGAGGTTTGAGGCCGGGCCAGGGCGAGGACCGCTAGAGCCAGCGCCGCCAGACTCAACAGCGGCAACAGGCCGACTGCCCGCGCCCGCAGGCCCTTCGGGCCAAGCGCCAACAGATGGGTGGCCGAGAAGCGCAGAGCCGCGCGGCGCCGTTGCTCGGCCAGCGCGAGCAGCCCCAAGGGAGGAACCAAGAGCAACAGCCACAAGACCCGCGGGTCATGCCAGAGCAGGTCAGACGGCATCGACCGGCTCCAGGGAGGGCGGCGGGGTGGTGGTCTCGACGAGAGTGAAGGCGTAACCGAGCGCCCACTCGCTGGCCGACACTGAGATTTCGGCCCGAGCGAACTTTGCAACGTCGCACTGGTCGACGAAGCGCTGCAGCTCGGTGGCGTTGACTCCGGGCGGGTCGAGCCGCTCCACCTCACGCAGCAACTCACCGCTGGTGCACTCCAGCGCCTCGAAGGCGAAGCGCTCGCCGAGGTAGCCGCGGACAATGTCCGACAGGCGGAAATGGTACTCGCGCACCAGCCCTCGACCGAGGAGGCCCTCGGCGCGCAGCGCCTCGAGTGCCTCCCGGGTGCGCTCCGGCAAAGGACGGGGCGGGGCCGGGGGCAGACGCGCGCGGCGGTTGGCCAGGCTTCGCCGCACCCACAGGGCAAGGGCGATGAGCACGGCCAGGGCGAGCAGCAGCCACAACAGCCGCCAGCTCCGCACGGGCACGTCGGCGTTGGGCTTGATGTCCATCAACTGGGCGCCGTTTTGGGCCGCATCGGGAGGCAGACTGGAGAGGCCTTCCACCCGGGCTCCAGCCACCGAGGCAGTCCGTGGGGCTCCCCCTCCCACCACGTCGAAGACCAGCGTCGGAAGCTCGTGTTCGCCGAGCTCAAACAGCGCCAGCTCCAGCCGGAAGGTGGTGGTGCTCTGTCCTTTGCCGTCCACGCGCTGGCGCGCGCTCGAGCGGAGGCCAAAGGCGCCGAGGTCGGCCGGAGTCCGCAGCTCCCACCGCTCGTCCGGCGAATGCATCACGCTCAGGGTGTAGGTGAAGGGCTCGCCCAGCCGGACCTTCTCGGCCGACACCTCCGGGGAAATTCGCGGTGGGACCGGCCCGGCGTCGACCGACGCCGGTGCCGCCAACAAGGCGAGGGCGAGCGACAGTGGGCCGAGCATCATGCTGCCAACCGGCGCGCCCGGAGCCGGAAGAACCGCACCAGCGCCTCTCCGTGGTCCTCTCCGGCGCGCAGCTCGACGGCGTCCAGCTCGAGGCGGCGGAAGACTTGCGTCCGCTCGGCACGCCGGGACCGCATGGCGTTCTCGAAAGCGTTGGCCGCGATGACGCTCGAGGTGTCCACCACCGCCCGCTGGCCAGTCTCCGGGTCCTCCAACTCGACCAGGCCGAGCCGCGGGAAGGCGTCCTCGAAAGGGTCCCGTACCACGACCGGGATGACGTCGTGGGTTCGAGCGGCAGCCCGCAGCGCGGATTCGTACTCCTCAACTAGGAAGTCACTGATGACGAAAGTGACCGCCCGCCGCTTGGCCACGCGAAGCAGCCAGGTGAGGCCGGCGGAGAGGTCGGTCCCGCGGCCAACCGCCCGATGCTCGAGAATCTCGGTCACCACCCGCAGCACGTGCTTGCGGCCCTTCTTCGGTGGGATAACGAGCTCCACCTGGTCGCTGAAGAGCACCAGGCCCACCCGGTCATTGTTGGCGATGGCCGAGAAGGCAATCTGCGCCGCGACCTCGGCTGCCATCTCCCCCTTGGTTTTCCCCCTCGAGCCGAAGCCCTGCGAGCCAGAGATGTCCACCAGCAGCATCACCGTCAGCTCGCGCTCCTCGGTGAAGACTTTCACGTGCGCATCGTTCATCCGTGCGGTGACGTTCCAGTCGATGGAGCGAATCTCGTCGCCCGGCTGGTAGGGACGCACCTCGGAGAAGGCCATCCCCCGGCCTTTGAAGACCGAGTGGTACTGGCCGGCGAGGAGGTTGGACACCACCCGGCGGGTGGCAATCTCCAGCCGGCGAATGCGTCGAATGAGTTCCCTGGGCAGCACGGGGGGGGGCCTTGGAGTCCCTAGCGTCAGGGAACTGGGACGCGGTCGAAGACCCGCTGCACGATGACCTCCGGGGTGAGCTCCTCGGCCTCGGCCTCGTAGGTCAAGCTCACCCGGTGCCGAAGGACGTCCATCCCCACCGCCTTGACGTCTTCGGGGGTGACGAAGCCCCGGTGGCGCAGAAAGGCGTGCGCGCGCGCGGCCAGGTGCAGAAACAAGGTGGCGCGCGGACTCGCGCCATATTCGATGGAGCCGGCCAGGTCCTTCATCCCGTGGGCCGCCGGGTCACGGGTCGCGAAGACCACGTCGAGGATGTAGTCCTTCACCTTGTCGTCGACGTAGATTTGATGGACCACCGCTCTGGCCCGGGCAATCTGCTCGGTGGACACCACCGGGTGGGCGTGCGGCAATTCCTCGCCGCCCATCCGCTCCATGATGACCCGCTCCTCCGCCCGTGTCGGGTAGCCCACTTTCACCTTGAGCATGAAGCGGTCCACCTGTGCCTCGGGGAGCGGGTAGGTGCCCTCCTGCTCGATGGGATTCTGGGTGGCGAGGACGATGAACGGGTCTGGGAGCGGGTAGGTCTTGTCGCCGATGGTGACCTGGCGCTCCTGCATCGCCTCCAGCAGCGCGGACTGCACCTTGGCCGGGGCACGGTTGATTTCATCGGCGAGGATGACGTTGGCGAAGATGGGTCCGTGGCGGACGGTGAAGCTCGCCGCTTGCTGGTTGAAAATCATCGTCCCCACCAGGTCTGCCGGCAAAAGGTCTGGGGTGAACTGGATGCGCTGAAAACGGGCCGAGATGCCATCGGCAAAGGTGCGCACGGTCAGCGTCTTGGCCAGACCGGGCACGCCCTCCAGCAGCACATGCCCGTTGGCCAGCAGGCCAATCAGGACCCGCTCCAGCATCTGGTGCTGCCCGACAATGACGCGCCCGGTCTCCTTGAGGAGCTCGTCGACGAAGGTGCTCTCTTCGCGCACACGCTCGGTTAGGGCTCGGATGTCGAAGTTCAGGGTGTCCCTCCTGTCACAACGGGCGGCGGACTGTAGGTGCTTTGAGCGAATTCGAACAACAACAGACGACTGTGAGGAATTCCGAGCCTCTCGGGTGCCAACTGAGCGACGGGTTTGACAGGCGGCGGTGGGGCAGATTCTGCTTCGCGTGGCCGCTGACGGCCTTCTCCAGGAAGACCCCGCGCCCTCACGAGGAGCCCGCAGTACTCGGTCGGAAGGCTTTTGAGAAATGATGACCTCCTCACGCGCCGAGGCGTACTTGGGCCTTCCTGAGTGGGCCAGGCGGATTACCAGTCAAGTCGAAGTCTGCTTCCATGAGTCCCTGGCTGGGAGCTGGCGTCTGGATGGGACCGAGCTGGACGCGCCGGTGGCGCTGGAGCTGGACAGCGCTGCGCCGAGCGCGCAGACGCTGCTCGACACCGGGGTGATGCGCGCCGTCGGGACGCTCAGCCTGGATGGCCTCGCCGTGCGGGCCACTGTCCAGGGAGAGCGGCACGTGGATTGGGACAGCGGGCGCATCGACCTCCGGCTGCGCTTCGCCGCAGATGATGGGCAGCCCTACCTCTTGGTGGGAGGCTGGGCGCCCCACCCGGACGCCGACCGCGAGCCCTTCCGGTTTCGGCTCGAGACTGGGGACGGCACGCCGGCCGGCCACGCGGTGCTCAGCGCAGCCCTACCCTAAAGCCTCACATTTCCAGCGCCACCGCCACCCCCTGCAGGGTGGCGGCGATGCGCACCGCGTCGTGCACTTGCTCCGAGCTCAGGCCGGCCGCGAGGACAACTTCCTCGTGGGAGCGCACGCACTGCTCGCAGCCGTTCACCGCGCTGACCGCCAAGCAGTACAGCTCGAAGTCCGCCTTGTTGGTGGCCACCTGCGCCAGCCGCTGCATGCGCAGCCGCGCCGGCTTCTCCGAGTACTCCGCTTTGCCGACCATGTGGCGGAAGCGGTAGTAGACGTTGTTCATCGCCATTAGCGCGGCGGCCGCCTTGGCATCCTCCACCACCTCGGGCGACACCAGCAGAAGCGCATCCTCCAGCACCGCCTGGCGAAGGCTCGGGTTTCGGGAGGCGATGGCGGTGGCCACGGCCACCCCCCACACCTGGTCCAGGCTGAGGGCGCCGGGTTGAAGGACGGCGCCGAGGTTGAGCCGCAGGTCCTTCGCCACCTCGGGGATGGCACTGCGCAGCGTCTCCAGCGCGTGCATCAGCTGGCCTTCTTCAGCTGCGCGGTGAGCGTCTCCTTGCCCTTTTCCCAGTTGCACGGGCAGAGCTCGTCAGTCTGAAGCCCGTCTAGCACGCGCAGCACCTCGGGCACGCTGCGCCCGACGGAGAGGTCATTGACGCTGGCCCAGCGGATGGTGCCGGTCGGGTCGATGATGAAGGTGGCCCGAAGAGGAACGCCGTCCTTGTGCAAGATGCCGAGCTGGCTGGACAGCTCACGCTTGGTGTCGGCCAGCATCGGGAAGGGCAAGGTTTGGAGGTCCTTGTGGTCCTTGCGCCAGGCCAAGTGCACGAAGTGCGTGTCGGTGCTCACGCCGAGGACTTGGGCATCGCGCTCGAGAAATTTCGCATTCTGCTTGCCGAACTCGGCAATCTCGGTGGGGCAGATGAAGGTGAAGTCCATCGGCCAGAAGAAGAGGACTTTCCACTTGCCGGGGAAGTCCGCGTTGGACAGCGTGCGGAACTCCTTGCCCTTCTCGAGGCTCACCACCGACTGCAGTTGGAAATGCGGAAGCGTGTCACCGACGGTCAACATAGGGTTTTGTCTCCTTGAACAGCATGGCCTCCATAACTTGCGTCCTCGGACACGGAGCGCAACCAAGTTCCAAAAATTCATGGAGATATAAGGTGCTGACAACGATTAGCCGATGGCATAACGACGATATAGCGGTGCGTAATCAACCGGCATTTCGGTGACGCCGCGGCTATAGTGGCCTGTGCCATGAGGACGCCGGTGCCTGAAGCACTCGACCTGGTTCAGGACCTCCAGGCGCTGGCACAGCGTGCGCCAGCCGAGGGCGCGCTCGAGGACTTGCTGCGCCATGGGCTCGACTGGCTCGAGCGCGTCGCGCCGTATGACTTGGCCACCATCTTCGTCCTCGAGGGGCCGCAGCTGGTGGTGCGGGCGGCCCGGGGCCCCTTGGCCGGGCGCGTGCGCGGGCACACCCTGGCGCTCGAGCGCTACCCCAGCCTGCGCGACGCGATGCAGACCCGCCGGGCGCGTGTCTACCGGGAAGAAGACCATCTGCACGGGGACGGAGACCCCTTCGACGGTGTCCTGGAGCTGCCTCCCGGGCACTCTTGCCTAGTGGCGCCGCTGTGGGCCGCCGAGCAGACCTACGGCGTCCTCACCCTGGACCGCACCGTGTGCCAGGCCTACGCGCCCTCGACGGTGAGCCTGGTGGAGGTGTACGCGCAGCTGCTGGCCATCGCCATCCACGCCGCAGAAGGCAAGGCGGCGCTGGAGCGGCTCCACCGCCAGGACCACGCCCACGCCAGGCTGCTCGAGGCGGAGCTGGCCGGGGACAGCGAGGGCCTCGAGACGTCCAAGAGCCCGGCCATGCAACGGCTTTTGGCCCTCGGCCGCGAGGTGGCCCGCTCGGACAGCCCTGTGCTGCTGCAGGGCGAAACCGGCACCGGAAAAGAGCGCCTCGCCCGCGCCCTGCACCGCTGGAGCCCCCGCGCCGAGCATCCCTTCGTCACGCTGCACTGCACGGCGGTGCCCCCCGCGGCCCTGGAAGCGGAGCTCCTCGGCCAGGGCGCACCGCAGTCCGAGCGCCCGGGGAGACTCTTGCTCGCCAACGGCGGGACGCTGCTCTTGGACGGCCTGGAGGAGCTACCGCTTGGCCTTCAGGGGAAGCTGCTGCGGGTGCTCGAGGTGGGGGCCTTCGAGCCACTGGGCAGCGCACGAAGCACTCGGGTGGATGTGCGCTTACTCGCGGCAACGGCGGCGGACCTCGAGCAGGAAGTGGCGGCTGGGCGTTTTCGCGCCGACCTGTATTTCCGGCTGGCCGCCTTCCCGCTCCTGCTGCCGCCCTTGCGGGAGCGCCGGGAGGACCTCCCTTTGCTGTGCCAGGCGCTGCTCGCCGAATTCGGGCGACGCACTGGAAAGCGCGGCCGCTTCGTGACGCCCGAGGGGCTCCAGCGGCTTCTGCGCTACCAGTGGCCCGGCAACGTGCGCGAGCTGGCCAACCTCCTGGAGCGGGCCGCCCTTCTCGTTGCCAGCCCGGCGCTCGGCCCGGAGGCCCTGGACGTCCCGGGGCGCCGGCGCCGCGCCACGGCGGCCTCGGCCAGCGCCGAGTCGGCCACCCTGGCCGAGGTCCAACGCGCCCACATTCAAAGCACCTTGGCCCTTACCCGCGGCCGAATTTATGGGCGCGGCGGCGCCGCCGAGCGTCTCGGACTCAAGCCCACCACACTGCAAAGCAAGATGGCCAAGCTCGGCCTGGAACGGCCCCGTTAGGAAGGGCTTCCGGCACCCGGCGGGAGCTCCACCCGCTGCGTCGGGAGCCACGTCGGGCGCTCCCGCAGGAATTTGAGGAATTCCTCGCGGATGAGGCAGCGCAAGTCAAACACCGAGCCGATGGCCGCGCCGACCACAATCCGCACCGTCGCCGTCTGCTGCGAGGAGTCGGTGACTTGCAACTGCGCGAGCCGCCCGCTCCAGAGCGCCTTGCCCGGACCGGCCAGGACGCGGTCCAACTCGGCGCGCAGCGCGTCGAAGTCGGCGCGGTAGTCCACCTGAAGCAGCACTACCCCCAGCATGTCCAGCCCCTCCCGGGTCCAGTTTTGGAAGGGCTTCTCCAGGAAGTAGCTCACCGGGGTGATGAAGTGGCGGTTGTCCCACACCCGGAGCACCACTTGGGTGAGGGAGATTTTCACCACCGTCGCCTGCTCGCCTTCCACCAGCACCAAGTCGCCGATGCGAATGGGCTGGGTGACGGAGAGCTGGACGCCGGCCAAGACGGCTCCGAGGGACTTCTGCGCGGCCAGGCCGAGGACGACGCCGGCCACGCCGGCGGAGGCCAGCAGCGAGACGCCCACCGTCCGCACCACGCTGAATTGCATGAGGAAAGCGGCCAGCGCCAGCACGTACACCACCGCGTCGAGAAAGCGCCACAACAGCGCCATCTGGGTGCGCGCGCCGGCCGAGGCGGCCGTCCCGCGGGCGTCGAGCTTGCGGTCGATGGCCGCTTCCGCCACGTCGAGCGCTCGGAGCGCAAACCAGCTGGCGGCCAGAAGTCCGAGTGACTGGCACAACAGCCCGAGTCCGCCCTCCCAGCGAGGCGTCAGGAGCAGCCGGGACACCACGGCCTGGAATGCCGCCATCCCCAGAAGCACCTTGAGCGGGCCGTGGAGCGCCAGCACCAGCTCTTGGGGCCAACCGGCGTGGGTGAAGCGCGTCAACCGGCCCATCACCGCGAGCAGCAGCTTCTCGCCAAACACGCCCAGCAGCACAAAGGCGAGCAGTGCGACCAACAGCCCAAGCCATTGCCACAGCTCTAGCCCAGCAAAGTTTTCGAAGAGAAAGTGTGGGATGAGTTTGCCGAAGGGCGGGTCATAGCCCGCGTCGAGGGCGGCCAAGGCCCGGACGGTGTCTCGGGCGAAGAGCCACACCGCGCTCTCCCCAGAGCCCACCCGCACCAGCCGCAGGGGCAATGGCCGACTGTCTTCGTCGAGCACCGCCAGCACCACCGAAGAAGGACCGGCCTCCCCGTCTTTGGACAGCGTCGAAGCGTCGACCGGGTGGCGGTCGACCACCAGCCGCAGCCGGCGCGCCAAGCGCGCTCCCTCCGCGGCTTGCTGCTCCTTCGGCACGTCGTCGAGCCAGAAGTACTGCGCGGCGATGGCGAAGTGGTTGCGACGGGCTTCGCTTTTAAACCCCTCCACGGTGGCAAACGGGCTCGAGCGGTCCACCTCAGCCGGGGCGTCGCCCAGCCCAGCGTTGAAGGCACCGGCCGGCGCCGTGACGGCCAAGAGAAGGCAGAAGGCCAGACGCGCGGCCGGATGGGTCAATGGCGGCGAGGCAGGACGTCGCACGGCGCGCAGAGGAAGGCTAGCGGGCGGCGCCAGCCTTGCCTCGGACTTTGAGCCGCTTCACCTTGCGGGCCAGGGTGTTGCGGTCGACGCTGAGAAAGGCCGCCGCGGTCGAAAGCTGTCCCTCGTTTCGCTCCAGCGCCTGGCGGAGAACCGCCCGGTCCACCTGGTCGAGCAGCGTTCTGTAGAGCTCTGGCACTTTTCGGCCGTGAAGCTGGTCGAGGAAGTGACCTAGACGAAGGTAAACCAGCTCTTCCAGCGGCAATTTCAGTGGGTCTGCAGCCACGAGCGCCCCACGGTGGAGACGATTGGAGGGTCGAGGCTTACAGCACCCTAACGGGGCACAGGTCAACGACGGCGCGCAGCCCGGGGCCTGTGGTAGACACTTCCCAGTGGAGGTGACGCACGTTCGGCGGAAGTTTCCGCCACGCCGCTGGCTGGCTCCAGCAGCTGCGACCCTTCTGCTCCTCTGGTGTGCGCTGGGCGCGGCCCGGCAGCTGTTGGCCGCGTCCGCCACAGCAGACGGCGGCACGGCCATGCGCTTGGCCCTCTTCGTCACGGCGGACCTGCAGGGGCAGCTGTTGCCGTGCGGCTGCAGCGCGGGAATGCGCGGCGGGCTGGGCCGCGCCGCGGCCCAGTTGGCCCGGGCCCGCGCCGAGGGACTCAGCGTCGTGTACCTGGACGCCGGCGACGCGCTCTTTGACCGGGCCGGGCTTCAGCCTGACGAGGCGGTGGAGGAGGAGCGCAAGGCCAAGGCGGTGGCCGAAGCGCTGCAGGCGATGGGCCTGGCGGCGCGCGCGACGGGTCCGCTCGATGACGTCCAGGGCGTGGGCTTCCGTCGCTCGCTCGGCTTACCGGAGCTAAGCCGTGGCTCGAGCCGGGTGCTCGAGGCGGGCGGGCACCACCTGGGCGTGGTGGTGGCTCGCTCGGCCACGGAACTCAGCGAACTGGCCGCCCGGGTTCGGGGACAAGGGGCCGACTTCGTGGTGGCCCTGTACGGCGGCTCGCTCGACGCCGCCATCGGCGCGGTGCGCGGCGTCGAGGGGGTAGACTTGGTGGTGTCAGCGCAAGACGCCGCCGTCGTCACCGTGGACGACGAGAGCCGCCTGGTGAAGAGTGGCGTCCCGGTGGCCCGGGTGCAGAGCCGGGGCCGGGCGCTCCTACGGGCGGACCTCGTCTTCGACGGCACCGGGCGGTTCCGGCTCTTCAGCTCGCCCCAGGACGTGGAGCGCGAGGCCGCCACGCTGGACGAGCGCGTGTCCCTCTTAAAGAAGGAGCTGGCGCTGCCCGGCCAAAGCCCAGAGCGAAAGCGCCTTCTCACCGAACGGCTGGGAAGCCTGGTCGACAAGCGGGCAGGGCTCGCTCCGGCGCCTCCTCTGTCCGGCGCCAACGGCTTCACCGTGCGCTTCGTGCCGCTGGAAGTCACCCTGCCCAGCGACCCAGAAGTGGACGCGGTGGTGCAGAAATTTGATGCGGAAGTCTCCCAGCTCAACCTGGCGTGGGCGGGAGCCCACGGCCGGGACTGTCCAGGCCCCAAGCAGGGCGAGGCCTCCTACCTCGGAAACGCCGGATGCGAGGCCTGCCATGCGGCCGCCTTCGGCGTCTACCGGGCCACCGGCCACGCCCGCGCCTACCTGGAGCTGGAGAAAGTGCATAAGCAGTACCGGCTGGAGTGCGTGGCCTGCCATGTGGTGGGGATCCAGCAGCCGGGGGGCGTGTGCCGGGTGGACCGCGTCGCCGGCCGCGACGCGGTGGGGTGCGAGAATTGTCACGGGCCGGGCTCGCTGCATGCCGCGCTGCCGGGCAGCCAGCCCATGCCCCGGCCTGCCCCGACGCGGGCCGTGTGCGCCGGGTGCCATACACCCGAGAACTCCCCGCACTTCGACTACTCCCTGTACCTCCAACGGGTGCTCGGCCCGGGGCATGGCGCGAAGCGTTGACGCTCCCGTCATCCGCCTCGTACGCTGTATGAGCCTCGCTTGCCGTTCGTCGCGCGCCGCGCGGCGCCACTGATGACGCCGCTCCCAACCCTCCTCAGCCTCAGTCTCGCCGTGGCCTCGAGCCAGGTGGCCCCGGCGCCCGCTCCCACCGCGGCCGTCTCTGCTCCGGCAGCCAACCCCCAAGGGGCCAGCGAGGCGAGCAGCCCGGCCCCGGAGATGCGGCCGCCGGCGCCCGGCGACGCTGACGAGGGTGATGACGCCGAGAAGGCCTCGCCCGAATTGGAGGAAATGCGGGCGCTGGAGGACGCCACCATCGACCCGGCACGGCCGGTCCCGGCGGGGCTCCAGTCCGTCTTACGGCTGGGCGCCTTTAGCCCGCTGCGCGCGCGCATCGATGATGGGGGAGATGGCTGGGCAGCCGACACCGTGGATGGCCCAGAGCTCAGCTTAGTGACGGATGTCGCGGCGCTGGACATCTCCTTGGTCACCGGTAGCTACGACATCCCGGTGGAGATGCAGCCGTTGGTGGCCCAGTACATCCGCTTTTTCCAGGGGCCGGGACGCAAGTGGTTCCGAGTGTGGATGTCCCGGAGCTCGCGGTACATCCCGATGATGGCACCGGTGCTGGAGGCCTCCGGAATGCCGCGCGACACCGTTTATCTGGCGATGATTGAGAGCGGCTTCTCCCCCGAGGCGTACTCCTGGGCGCGCGCCGCTGGGCCCTGGCAATTCATCAGCAGCACGGCCAAGCGCTTCGGCCTCCGCCAGGACTTCTGGGTTGACGAGCGGCGCGACCCGCTCAAGGCCACACGCGCCGCGAGCCGGTACCTGCGCGAGCTCCACGACGCGCTCGGCAGCTGGTACTTGGCCTGGGCCGGCTACAACGCCGGTGGCGAGAAGGTTCGCCGCCTGGTGCAGCGGCGCGGAACGGACGACTTCTGGGAACTCTCCGAGGGCCGAGGACTGGCCAAGGAGACCAAGCACTACGTCCCCAAGCTCATCGCCTGCGCCCTGGTGGCCAAGCACCCCAAGGCTTTTGGCTTCAGCGACGACGAGTTCTCCTGGCAGCAGCCGCTCGTCTTTGACGAGGTGCCGGTGGTGGAGCCGACCGACCTCGAGGTGCTGGCCCGCGCCGCCGGCGTTGCCGTCGAGGACGTTCGCGCTCTCAACCCAGAACTCCGGCGCTGGTGCACTCCGCCCTCCACCAAGGAGCAGCCTTACCTGTTGCGAGTCCCCTTGGGGACAAGCGTGACGTTCCTCGCCAACATCAGCAAGGTGTCGCCCCGAGAGCGCCTCACCTTTCGAATCCACCGGGTGGCTCGCGGCGACACCCTGAGCCGCATCGCGGCCAGCTACCACTCGGCGGCCGAAGCCATCGCCCTCTTCAACCACCTGAAGAATGCGCGGGCGCTACGCATCAACACCGAGCTGGCCATCCCAGTGCCGGCGCTACGGGCCGGGGTGGCCAAAGACGGGGCTCAGGCGCCATCTGCCACCGGGGCCGAGCCGGCCAACGAGGCGCTGGCGCGCCAGGTGGCGCGTGCCAAAGCGCGAGGGGTGACGGTGCCCAGCCCGGAGGAGGAGGTGCCGGCCGGAACGCAGACACGCAAGTCCCTGGCGTCGGGCGTGGTGCGGACCGAGACAGTGGACGGCAAGACGCACGTCACCTACGGGGTCCAGTCCGGCGACTCGCTGTGGACCATCGCCGCGCACTTCGGCGTGTCGGTGGAAGACTTGAAGCGCTGGAACCATTTCGGCTCGCTCGGCCGCCGCTCGCGCGGACTGCAAATCGGTACCCTGGTCGAGGTGTGGCCGGCGGCGGCCCTTGCCTTGGCCGCTGCTGACTCCAGCGCCCAGCCGGTGGCATTGCTCAGTCGCCCGGCCGTCGCCCCTGCCCTCACGGCACCGCCGCCGGAGCCAGCGGCAGGCAGCCCGCGCCCCACCACCCACCAGCTCGCCGCGGGCGAGACGCTGTGGGGCGTGGCCCAGCGGTACGGGCTGTCGGTGGACGACTTGAGGCGCTGGAACCGCATCACCCAGGCCCGGAGCCTCCGCCCGGGGATGCAGCTCAGCCTCGTGGCCCCCTAAAAGGGCCCCCAGGGGCGGCCGGCGCGCTCCTCTTGGCTGAAATTGGACGCCGGCCCCAGCGTCTGCCCAACACCTCCCTCCTTCACCCCACTGAGCCCTCGCCCATGACGCTGTCCCGCTGCCTTTCGCTGCTGCCGCCCCTCTTTCTGTGTTGGGCCGGCGTGGCCCCCACGGCTGCGGCACAGGTGCCGACTGGGCACGGGGTGTCGCCAGCGCCGGCGCCCAACCACCTCGTCACGCCGGAGGGCCCCAGCGCACCGCCCTCCCCGAGTGGACAGGCGCCGTCGGTGCCCCCCCCGAGCGGCATCGTCGTTGCGCCCGAGGGGAAGGCCCCCGAGGCACCCAAGGGGATGCGTTTGCCAATCACCCAGAAGGCGCTGGCCCAGAGGGTGGAGCTGAGTGTCGTCCCCGCCTCCCCCAGCTTCGAGGGCACGACCGAGCTGGAGATGCAGCTCACCGAAGCCACCGACGTCATCTGGCTCAATGTCCGGTGGCTCACCGTCCAGAAGGCGTCGGCCCGCATTGGGGAGACGGAGATTGCGGCGAGAGTCTCCCTCTCCCCGGAGCGCGTGGCGCTCCGCTTTCCTCAGCCGCTGCCTGAGGGCCGAGTGACACTGTGGCTCGCCTTCACCGGCGTCATCTCCAGCACCGAGGACTCCGGGGTGTTCCACCAAAAGGAGGGCGGTGACTGGTACGCCATGACGCAATTCGAGGAGACGGACGCCCGCCGCGCCTTCCCCTGCATCGACGAGCCGGCGGCCAAAATTCCCTGGGAACTGACGCTGCGTGTCCCCAAGGAGCTCACCGCCGTCTCCAACACGCCCATTGCCTCGGTGGAGCCTTCTGGCGACGGGATGAAGCGGGTGCGCTTTGCGCGGACCAAGCCCCTTCCCGCCTACCTGGTGGCGTTCGGGGTGGGGCCCTACGACGTGGTCGAGGCGCGCCCGGCCGGCGTCAACAAGGTGCCAATGCACGTCTATGTGCCCCGTGGCCGCGCCGCCGAGGCGGCCTATGCGGTGCGCACCTCCCCTGAGCTTCTCGAGACGCTCGAGCGCTACTTCGGCCTTGCCTATCCCTACGAGAAGCTCGACCTGCTGGCCATTCCGCTCACCGTGCACTTTGGCGCGATGGAGAACGCCGGACTGGTGACGGTGGCCACCCACCGACTGCTGGCTCGCAAGGAGGACGAGTCCCTCACCTTCGAACGGACGTGGGCGGTTTATGCGGCGCACGAGTTCGCCCACCAGTGGTTTGGTGACCTGGTGACGATGGCCTGGTGGAACGACGTGTGGCTCAACGAAGCCTTCGCCACGTGGATGGAAAACAAGGCGGTGGGCATCTGGGCGCCGAGCTGGGCGATGCAGGTGCTGGAGGTCACCGACCGGAGCGACGCCGCCAGCGCGGACACCTTGGTGACGGCTCGAAGCATCCGCCAGCCCATCGAGTCCTATGACGACATCGCCAATGCCTTCGACGAGATTACCTACCAGAAGGGCGCGGCCGTCATTCGGATGTTTGAAACCTACCTCGGTGACGAGAAGTTCCGCGCCGGGGTGAAGCATTACCTTCGGACGCACGCCTACGGCACCGCCACCGCCGAGGACTTTCTTGCCGCCATCTCACAGGCCACCGGCGACGACATCGCCCCGGCTTTCGAAACCTTCCTCGACCAGTCCGGCGTGCCCGAGCTCAGCGTCCAGTTGTCCTGCCCGAAAGGCGCAACGCCCGAGCTCCAACTCTCCCAGGAGCGCCTTTTGCCGGTGGGCACCACCGCTGCCGGCGAGCGAAGCTGGCAGCTGCCAGTTTGTGCCCGCTGGTCGAGTGTCGGGAAGGAGCACCGGGCCTGCACCCTCATGACCTCCGCCAGCGCCACCCTCGCGCTGCCTGGAGGCCCCTGCCCGAGTTGGGTGCTCCCCAATGCTGAGTACGCCGGGTACTACCGCCTCAATTTGAAAGGGAACCTGCTGCAGACGCTGGTCACACGCGGGCGCCCGGCCCTCACCACGTCGGAGACGGTGGGCCTTCTGGGCGACGTGTCGGCGTTGGTGGCAGCCGGACGCTTCCCGGCGGGCGACGGGATGGAGCTCTCCACGCACTTCGCCAATGCCCCGTCGCGTCGGGTGGTGGAGGAAGCCATCCGCTTGGCCAGCGTCCGGCGCGACTTCCTCGACGAGGCCGCGGCCAAGGCCTACCCACGGTGGGTGCGCCGGCACTTCGGCGCGCGGGCACGTGCTCTCGGGATGCGGCCGCACCGTGGCGAGGGCGAGGACACCCAGCTTTTGCGTCCGTTTTTGGTGCGCTTCGTTGCAGAGCAAGGAGAAGACCCCGAGCTCATCCAAGCAGCCCGCACTGCGACGCAGCACTGGCTCGAAGACCCGACCTCGGTGAACCCGGAGATGGTGAGCACCGTCCTCAGCATCGCCGGCACCTTCGGAGACGCCGCCTTGCACGACAAATTGTTGGAGCGGCTGAAGACGAGCTCCGACCGGGCCACCCGTGCCCACCTGGTGGCCGCGCTCGGCGCCTTCCGGAACCCGGCTTTGGTGAGGGCCAATCTGGCGCTGTTGCAGGCTGCGCCGGTCGATGCCCGCGAGCTCACCGGAATCCTCCCTTCCACTCTGAATTGGCCCTTGGGCCACGTCACCATTGGGCTCCTCGCTTCCACTCTTTATTGGCCGTCGAGCCGAGAGCTCGCTTTCCAGGCGGTGAGCGAGCACTTCGAGCTTTTTGCCTCTCGCCTTCCCGAGCGGAGCGCCGGAAACCTCTTCTACGTTGGCAGCGCCTTCTGCGACGCCGAGCACCGCGCTGCAGTGGAAGCGGCCTTTACGCCGCGCGCCCGGACCGCCCTCGGTGGCAAGCGCGAACTGGCGCAGACGCTGGAGACGGTGGACTTGTGCATCGCCAACCGCGCTGTGCAGGTGCCCACCATCAACGCCTACCTGTTGCACGCTGCGCAGTGAAACCCATTCGCTTCCCCAGCGAGGGAACTGGCACGCGCCGGGCACAGCCCCCCCTCCTGGCAGGTTTTTGCTGACACCTTCCGCGCCAACCGTCGGAGTCCACATGCTGCGCCGCACCGTCTCGCCGTTGCTGCTTCTGTGGGCCTGCTGTGCGGGGCCGCCCAAGCCCCAGGCGACGCCGGAGGTACCGGCGCCTCAAGGCGTCGTCGTCGCACCGGCGGGCCTCTCCGCCACGCCGCCGCCCGGCCTGCGGCTGCCAGGGAGTCTCCGGGCGCTGGCGCAGCGGGTGGAGCTGACCATCATCCCGTCCTCGCCCAGCTTCGAGGGCACCACCGAGCTCGACGTCGAGCTCGCCTCGTCCACCGACGTCCTGTGGCTCAACGCCCGGGCGCTCCGTGTCACGACGGCATCGGCCCGGCTGGGAGCGGCCCGGGCGACAGCGCAACTCTCCACTTCACCGGACCGGGTGGGGCTGCACTTTGCAAAGGCCATCGGCCCAGGGCGAGCGACGCTGCTCCTGGGCTTCACCGGGATGCTCTCCGACACTGAGGTTTCCGGCCTGTTTCACCAGCAGGAGGGCGGGGACTGGTACGCCATGTCGAAATTCGAGGCCACCGACGCGCGCCGCGCCTTCCCGTGCGTGGACGAGCCGGGGGCCAAAATTCCCTGGGAACTGACGCTGAGGGTGCCCCAGGCGCTGACCGTCGTCTCCAATACCCCGGTGGCCAGCACGGAGCCGGCCGGCGACGGGATGAAGCGCGTGCACTTCGCCCAGACCAAGCCCCTGCCCTCCTACCTGGTGGCCTTTGGCGTCGGCCCTTACGACATCGTCGAGGCGCGGTCCGCCGGCGTCAGCAAAGTGCCGATGCGCGTCTACACCCCCAAGGGGCGCGGCGCGGAGGCGGCCTACGCGGCACGCGTCTCGCCGGAGCTGTTGGAGGCGCTGGAGGCCTACTTCGCTGTGCCCTACCCCTACGAGAAGCTCGACCTGCTCACCATCCCCCTCTCCAGCGGCGCAATGGAGAACGCGGGGTTGGTGAGTGTGACCAGCAACGCGCTGCTGGCCCGCAAGGAAAACGAGACGCTGCAATTCCAGAGGACCTGGGCCAGCGTCGGAGCCCATGAATTCGCCCATCAGTGGTTCGGGGATTTGGTGACGCTGGCCTGGTGGGACGACCTCTGGCTCAACGAAGCGTTCGCCACCTGGATGGCAGACAAGACGCTCGAGGGCTGGGCGCCGAGCTGGGGCACCCAAGTTAAAGAGGTGGAGGACCGAAGCGACGCCGCCGATGAGGACTCGCTGGAAACGGCGCGGAGCATCCGCCAGCCCATCGAAACCTACGACGACATCGTCAATGCCTTCGACGCCATCACCTACCTGAAGGGCGCCGCGGTCATCCGGATGTTTGAGAATTACTTGGGCCCGGAGAAATTCCAAAAGGGCGTGCAGCGCTACCTGCGAGCGCACGCCAACGGCAACGCGACGGCTTCGGATTTTCTGGGCGCCATTTCCCAGGCCACCGGCCAGGATGTCAACGCCCCCTTCGCGAGTTTCCTGGACCAGTCCGGCGTGCCGAAGCTCACCGTCGAGCTGTCCTGTCCAGCCGGGAAGACGCCCGAGTTGCTGCTCTCGCAGCAGCGGCTGCTCCCAGTCGGCAGCGCCGGGGCAGACGACCGGCGCTGGCAGGTGCCGGTCTGCGCCCGCTGGTCGAGCGCCGGCAAGCAGCACCGGGCCTGCATGCTGATGACTGCTCCCACCGCGACGCTGGCCTTGCCGGGTGGCCCCTGCCCCAGCTGGGTGCTCCCCAATGCGGGCTACACCGGGTACTACCGGCTTGCCCTCGAGGGGACGCTCCTCAAGACGCTGGCCACCCGCGGACGCTCCTCGCTCACCACCCCCGAGACGGTGGGGTTGCTCGGGGACGTGAAGGCCTTGGTTACCGCGGGGCGCTTCCCCCAGGCGGACGGAATGGAGCTCGCCACCGGTTACGCCAGCGCTCCGGAGCGCCAAGTGGCGGAGCAAGCCATCGCGCTCGCGGAGGTGCGCCAGGACTTCCTGGAGGGCAACGCGGCGAAGGCCTACCCGGCATGGGTGCGACGCCATTTTGGCGCCCGGGCGCGCGCTCTCGGCGTGCAAGGCCGGCCCGGCGAGAGCGACGACACGCGGCTTCTGCGACAGCATCTGGTGAGCTTCGTGGCCCGCCGCGGCGAGGACCCCGAGCTCATTCAGGCGGCGTACCAGGCGACGGAGCGCTGGCTCAAGGACCCCACCGCGGTGGACCCGGACATGGTGAACACCGTCCTCACCATTGCCGGCACCTTTGGCGACGCGAGCCTGCACACCACTCTGGTGGAGCGCCTCAAGAGCGGCCCGGACCGGGCCATCCGGGCGCGGCTGCTCAGGGCGCTGAGCAGCTTTAAAGACCCAAGCCTGGTGAAGGAGAACCTAGCCCTGGTGGAGGCGGCGCCGGTGGACGCCCGCGAGCTCAGCGGGCTGCTGTTCGGTGCGCTGGAGTGGCCAGCCACCCGGGAGCTGGCCTTCCAGGCGGTGAGCGAGCACTTCGACCTCTTCGCTTCTCGGCTTCCCGAGCGCAGCGTTGGACAACTCTTCTATACCGGCAGCGCTTTTTGCGACGCCCAGCACCGAGCCGCGGTGAAAGCGGCGTTTTCTCCGCGCGCCGAAAAAGCGCTCGGGGGCAAGCGCGAGCTGGCGCAGACGCTGGAAGTGGTGGACTTGTGCATCGCCAAGCGCGCGGTGCAGGTGCCCAGCGTCAGCGCCTACCTGCAGCGCAAAAGCCGGTAAGGGCGGCCCTATTGCTCCTCGAGCAGCAGCTTGAGCTCCCGAATCCGCCGAGTGATGACGTCGCGCTCCATCGACCGGTAGGTCTCTGGAAGCAGCTCGCGGCTGGTGCATTCCTGCACCGCTGCCAAGTTTTGTAGCTCGAGCTCCAGCGGGTAGGAGGGTGGGACGAAGTCGTTCACGACAGTGCGGACATCAGCTTCGGTGGGCTGCTCTCGCCCCTCGTTTAAGGCGGTGAATTTGCTCCGTACCAGAATGGATTCGATGTCCGCGCCGGAGAGCTGCGCCCCCTTGGGAAGCACCGCCGCGAAGGACGGGACGTCGAGGGTCATCTTCAGTTTCTTGGCCACCACTTTGTACAGCTCGTCTCGCTCGGCGTCGGACTGCGGGTAGAAGAGGGCCAGGTGTTCCTCGGCCCGCCCCTGCCGCTTGAGGTCGATGGGGAGGAGGTCCGGCCGGCAGGTGAGCAGGAACCAGACAATTTTCCCCCGGTACTCAGTGTTGCCCATGAAGGAGGAAATGGAGGCGAACACCCTCGACGAGGTGCCTGAGTCCCCCGAGGCATCGCGGTTTCCGAGAAAGGCGTCGGCCTCGTCAATCATCACCGCCACCGGCCAGAGCGCCTTCAGGAGGTTGAAGATTTTCTCCAGGTTGGCCTCGGTGACGCCCTGCCACTGGCTGCGAAAGTTGAGGAACTTCACGCACGGAATGCCAATCTCCCCGGCGAAGCAGGTGGCGAGAAACGTCTTGCCCGTGCCCACCGGGCCGGCCACCAGGTACCCCATGGGCAGCACCTCCAGCCGCCCCTTCTTCAAGGCGCTGGCCGCCTGGCGCAGCATCTGCTTGGCCCGGGTGTGGCCGGCCACCGCGTCCAGGGCGTGCGCTGGCTCGATGAATTCCAACAGGCCGTGGCACTCGGCCTGAATAATCTCCTTCTTCTTGTCCTTGAGCAGCTCCGGAGTGATGCGTATCTGCCGCTCGGTGGCCTCGGTGAGGACACGGTCGAGGTTGATGCGGGACAGCCCAGCCGTCGTCTTGGCCAGCACCGCCAGCCCGACGTCCGAGACCGAGGCCAGCTTCCGGCCATCGAGCTTGGTTTGGACAAACTCCAGGCGCTCCTCCTCGGTGGGAAGGGGCAACTCGATGCTCGCCACGTAGGGGTTGCGCGCCAGGCGGGGGGAGATTTCTGCGAGGTTCTCCACCAGCAGCACCACCGAGAGGTCCCCGGCGAGGAATTGCGGGTCGCTGGCCCACTTCACCAGCGTCGCCAGGCTAAAGCGGTCCTCGCTGGAGAGGGCGCCGATGTCGGCGCCGGGCGCGAGTGTCTCGGCGAAGTCGATGACCAAGGCCAGTGACTGGCCGTCGGCCAGCCTCATGCGCAGGTAGTTTTCGACAATCTGCAGCGCCCGCCCGGGGTCCCTCGGCATCACCTTGGCGTAGTCGGTGCCGTACATGGTGTCGTAGGCGGCCATGGCGCGCGCCAAGTCCTTCTGGGTGTCCGGAGAGGCGGCGCGAATTCCGCTCGAGCGGTCATAGAAGAGGACGTGGTTCCGCCCACCAAACAGCTCGTCCGCAAGGAATGTCTTGAGGGGCCCGAAGGTGCGCGCGCCTTGGGCGTCCTGCAGCGGTTGGAGGTCCCGCACGCTGCCGTGTAGCAGGAAGGTGCTGACCGTCTTGGTGTAATAGGCCTGCGCCAGCTTGCGCGCCCAGGCGGGCAGGCTGTCCAGCGGATCCGCAGACTCTGACTTCCGTGTCCGGGCCACGAGGCCTCTCCTTCTACCCGAGCGGGGGGACTCCCCAAAAAAAGGGCGACGCTAGACTTAGCGGCAGTTGGGCACCCGGCGCAGCACAACCCGCACCGGGAGGGCCGGGCCGGGCTCTTCCGGCAGCCGGAGCGGCACCTGGGCAGTCTCGAAACAGCGCTTGCGCAGGGTGAGGGCCGAGGCGGTGGCCGGGACGTGGCCGCTGACGGGAGTGACGCCGAGCTGCTTCTCTCCGCTGAAGACCGCTGCACCGAGCGGCTGAGAGGTGACGTGCACGGCGTATTCCAAAGGCTCGAGCACTGCTCGGACTTGCAGCGCGTCTTCGGTGGTGTGAGCCAGCACCGACGAGGCATAGGGCCGGAAGCCGGCACGCCGGACGTCGACCTGCTGCTCGGCCCCGACCGGCACCTCGCCGCTCCAGACGCCGCGAATGCCGGCGCGCTTCACTGGCGCGCCGTTGAGGCGGACCTCGGCGTCGTCGGGCTCGGCCAGCACCTGCAGCTTGGCGGTCCCGGCGTTGCGCTGCAGAGGGACAGTGAAGGGCGTGCCTTCCGAGCCGCGGGCCACGCTCAGTGTCCCCGCCCAGGGCTTGAAGCCGTCGGCGGTCACCATCAGCGGCACCGCCGCCCCGGCGGGGACGCGGTAATAGAAGGGCCAGCTGGCTGGCGTCCCCACGTCCTTGCCGTTGATGTTGACTCGGACTTGGGCCCGAACCTCGGGCGGGGTGACGTCCAACAGCACCACGCCCTGGGGCGGCTGGAGGAAGGTGGCCAGGAAGAGGAGAACAGCGCCCGCCGCGACGACCGCCCCGAAGAGCCACCAGCGGCGGCGGCTGGGCCGAGAGCGCCCGGCGGCGAACAAGGGCGGGACCGCGTCCTGGGGGCCACTGTCGGCCGGCGGCACCAAAGGAGTCCCGGCGGCTTGGGGCTCGGAGACGGAAGCCAGCACCGGCGGCGAAGAGTCCCCCGCCTGTTTCGCCCGACGGGGAGGAACGAAGGTTTCGGCCGAGGACAGCGGACGGCTCACCGGTTCGGGTGCCGCGGCGGTCAGGACAGGCTGCGGTACCGGGAGCGCAGGGTCGGTGACGGGCTCGGGCGGCAAGCGGGCCAGCGCCGGCGGGTGCAGCGGCGGCCCACCGTGGAGGTACTGGTTGCCGTCCACCAACAGCGTGGCACCGTCCTGCGCATGGACTTCGAGTTGGGGGGCAGTGGCGGTCAGCTTGGGGATGGGTGGGCTGGCCGGCCGGACCACCACCGCACCACCCGAGCCCACGGCGCCGTTGCCCACCGGCGGCGGCGCTTGGGCCGTCCCGTGCAGCGCGTCCATGGCCTGAAGCAGGCTCTCCGGCGCCTTCACCTCGGCGTACTCGGCGAGGCGCGCCTTCTCGCGGTCCACCTCCTCGGCGAAGGTGGACTTCATGTACTGCATCAAGTCCTTGCGGCTGAAGATGCTGTCCGAGGTAATGAGAAAGCGTTGCAAGTCGTCCGCGAGCTCGCTCGCGTACTGGTAGCGGGTGTTGACGTCCTTGGCCAATGCCCGCAGCGAAATCCTCTCCAGCGACTCGGGAATCCGCCGGTTGTAGGTGGACGGTGGCAGCACCTCGGCCTTGCGCACCTTCTCCAGCACTGCAAAGTCGGAGTCTCCGACGAAGAGACGCTCGCCGGTGAGCAGCTCATAGAGGCACACCCCGATGGCAAACACGTCGCTCCGGCGGTCAAGCGGCAGGCCTCGAATTTGCTCCGGGCTCATGTACCCAAACTTGCCCTTCAGGATGCCAGCTTGGGTCTTGGTCACCTTCCCGGCCGCCTTGGCGATGCCGAAGTCGATGACTTTCACCTCTCCTTCGAAGGAGATGAGGACGTTCTGGGGCGAGACGTCGCGGTGGACGATGTTCAGGTCGCGCCCGTAGCTGTCCTTCTTGCGGTGGGCGTAGTCGAGGCCCTCGCACAGCTTGGAGACGACGTAGCAAACCAGCGGAACCGGGGGCGGCTCCCCCTTCTTGCGGGCCCGGTCGAAGATGGAGCGCAGGTCCTTGCCCGGGACGTACTCCATGGCGATGTACAGGCTTTGCCCAATGCGATTGAGCTCGTAAATCTGGCAGATATTGGCGTGGGTGAGTTGGACCGAGATTTTCGCCTCGTCCTGGAACATCGCGATGAATTCATCGTCCTCGGCGATGTTGGGGAGGATGCGCTTGATGGCCACCAGCCGCTCGAAGCCTCCGGCTCCGAAGGCTTTGCCCCGCCACACCTCGGCCATGCCGCCGATGTTGATGCGGTCGAGCAGCAGGTAGCGCCCGAAAGGAATCGGCTGCTTCTTCGAAGCCGGGGCGGTCAACGCAGGGGAGCTGGGAGTGGGCAGGGGAACCGCAATGGTAGCGACGCGCTGGTCAGGCGGTCAACGCACGATGGCGGTCTGCATCCTACTCGCCCGTGAAGCGTGGGGGGCGTTTTTCCAGGAAGGCAGCCACACCTTCCAGGAAGTCCTTGGAGCCGAGCAGTCGGAGCTGCCCGTGGACCTCGGCCTCGAGGGCCGCATCGAAGGAGGTGTCGAGCGCGGCGTAGACTGACTTTTTCACTGCCTGGTGGACCAGCGGCGGACCGGCCGCCAGGGAGAGAAGAAAATCCGTGGCCTGGGCCAGAAGCTGCGCCTCCGGAAACACCCGGTTGGCCAGCCCGATGGATTTGGCCTCGAGCGCGTCCACCATCCCCCCGGTGAGCATCAGCTCGAGCGCGCGGCCCAGTCCCACCACCCGCGGCAGCGTCCAGGTGCCACCGCCATCTGGCATCAGGCCCCGCTTCACGAAAATCTCCCCAAAGCGCGCGCGGTCCGAGCACAGCCGCAGGTCGCAGGCCAGGGCCAAATCGCAACCGAAGCCGGCGGCCACACCGTCCACCACCGCCACCGTCGGCAGGGGGCAGTGACGCAGGGCCCGGACGAGCCCATGGAAGTGGGCCCGCATCCGGCCCTCGACGGTGCTGGCCTCAAGCCCTTCGGCGGCGGCCCACTTCAAGTCGAGACCGGAACAAAAGGCGCCCCCGGCACCGGTTAGCGCCAGGACCCGGGCTCCCGCTGCCGGGGCGGACTCGATGGCCATTCTCAACGCGGCGTTGACCGGGACGGTGAGCGCGTTCTTCGTCTCGGGGCGGTTGAGCGTCACCCAGCGAACGGCGGCTTCGTCGCGAACCAGGACTTCGGTGGAGCTCATGGGGGGCGTAGTCTCGACGGCTGAACCGAGCCGGCGCAAGCGGCCTCGGCCAAAGTGACTGCCTCAGCGCACCCTGACGCCGTGTGGAAGCGGGGCCGCCGTCTCGTCGGCGAAGTCCATGAATTTCTCCATCTCGCGCACTGTGTCCTCGGTGGCCTGCACTTCTACCGAGAGGACGTCGAGCTGCCGCGTAATGTGCTCCGGGTCGCGAATGGCAATGGATTGCTCGTGGGTGAGCCGGAGCAAATCCTCGATGCTGGCCAGCTGGTGGCTCACCACGGCGCGGCTTTCCTCGGCCTGGGTGAAGCGCTGCAAGCGCTTGCTGAGAATCTCCACCCGCTTCTGTTTCACCTCGCGCAGTCGCGCGCTGGGCTCGCCAGCCACATCGGCCTGCAGCTCCTTCAGCTCGGCATCAAGCGCTTGCCGGTCGGCCACGCTCAAGTAGCGACGGTAGCCATTCAACGTGCTGAGCAGCCGCAAGAAGGACGTCAACAGCGCGTCGACACGGCTTTCGCTGGAGGCCGCCAGCACCCGCCCCCCCGGCAGCCGGCGGTAGTTGGCTTCAATTTTCTCCTTGAGGTCGCGCAGCCGGTGGTAGTGCTCTCGCTGGCTGGGGGCCAACTCGGCGAGCAGGCTCTCCACCTCCACCTCTCCACCGACCGAGCCCGACGTCGAGCGTGCCGCCCGTCGGAAGCGGGGGTTGATGCCCACCACCACCAGGTAAAAAACCTCCAGCCCTCCGGCCACAAAAACCGGCAGCGTCTGGCCGGTCACCAAGGTGGCACCCACCGCACCGGACAGGCCAATGAGGTTGGCCGGGGCGAGCACTGCCGCCTTCAGCCAGCCGAGGGTGGAAGTGGGCTTGTCACTCAAGGTCCGTGTGCCTCCGCCAATGCCCGCAGCACCGAGAGGTCCTGCGTCTCTCCGGCTGCGTGCAGGGGCTCCGTCCGGCGCTCCAGCTTGGCAAACAGCTGCAGCGCGCTCTGGTACAGCTCCTCGTATGTGACTGGGGCCTCGCCCGCCAGTCCGAAGAAGGCCAGGTTGTCCTTGAGGGTGGCCGGGGCGCTGCTGCGCACCGCCTCCGAGGGGTCGCCCAGCTGGGGGGCAACGTCCCCCAGCAGCCGGGCTCCTGGGGCAGCGTCCTTCAGCTGGGCGGCGTTGGCGTCCAACAGCCCACGGACGATGCGCCGGACAGCGTCCGGGTAGCGGGCCGCGAACTCGCCGCGCGCCACCAGGACGGTGGCGATGAGGTGGGGAGCATCTGCGGTGCTGGCCAGCACCTTGCCGCCCCGCTCTCGGGCGGCCGCCTCCACCTCGGCCGTCATGCCCACCACCGCATCTGCCCTCCCTTCGCGCAGGGCGCGCCCGGCGTCAAACGCCGACGGGAGCTCCACCCAATGCACCTCCAGGGGCGTCAGCCCGGCGCGCATCAGCAGCCACAAGGCGAAGTATTGGCCCGAGCCCTGGGGGGCCGTCCCAAGCCGCTTCCCCTTGAGTCCGGCCAACGAGGACACCCCCACCGCGGCGAGGGCGTCCTCCCCGCGACTCCGGCCGAGAAGCATTTCCACCCGCGGGGCCGCATCCCGGAGGGCCGGCGCCCAGGCGGCCAGCCGGTCGACGGTGATGGCTGCCAGGTCCACCCCGCCCCGCTCTCCGCCCGCGGCCAGCGCGGCGCGCAACTCCTCCTCGCGCAGGAAGGGGACGGCGCGGGCGTCAATGGCGTAGGCGGACTTCAACAACCCGGTGACGCTGCCTTCCCCGGTGGCCACCAGCAGCGCCGCGGCGCTGCCCCGCGGGAGGAAGCCGATGATGGTTGGCCGCAGGGGGATGGATGCCACCTCGTCCCCGGGAGCAGTCACTCCGGCCGGGAAGTCTCCCGCGGACAGCGTGGCCGGGTGGCGCAACCAGGGAAACACCCGAGCCTGGAGCAGCTCGAGCCACCCGTTGGCGGAGGCCAGAGCCCAGCCACCGACCAGCACCACCAAGGCGATGAAGAGGTACAGCCCCCCTTTGCGTCGCCAGGACACTTCCCAAGGCCCCCGCGGGCGCTACTTGACCTCGACCTTCTTGCCGATGGTTTTTTCCGCCGTTTCGGACGTCTCGGAGACAGGAGCCGGGCTGGAAATGCCCATCTCCATCTTGAACTGCTTCACCAACTCCATGGCCTGCAGCTTTTCGGCCTCTTCCTCAATCTGCAGGGACTGGTGGTCCACTCCCTCGAGCGCCATCTGCATCCGCGCCTCGTTGATGGCCGCCGACTCCTGCACCTTTCGGAGCATCTCGTCGTGGGTGGCGTCGATGCCGGCAACTTGGAAGGACTCCATGGCGTCGGCCACCTTCGCCTGCCACTTCGCCCGGCGAGCGTCGCGGATGGCGCCCATCGCCTCCTGGGTCTTCCGGTCCTTCTCCCGCATGAACATCTTCTTGACGTTCAGGGCCTTGTCGTAGGCCGCCCGGGCGGTGGACAGCTGCTCCTCATTGCGGGCCAGCGCTGACTTCTCCATCTGCAGCCGGGTGGCGTACTGGGCGGCCAAATCATCTCGGCTGGCCTGGATGGACGCCTTCACCTTGGCGGTGAGGTCATTCACCTCGGTGCGGTATTTGGCATTCTCCTTCTCCAGGAGAGTGACGTTGGCCCGCACCATGGCGATGGACTCGTTCATCCGGGGGACCTGGTCGTTCAGGTCCCGGATGTTTTGCTCCAGGATGAGCTCCGGGTCCTCGATGCTGCTCACGAAGAAGCCGAAGAAGCTGCGCATCGCGCGTCTGAAGCGGTTCCACATGGGGTCGTTGTCCTCGCCGGTCTGACGCCTGCCGGATTTAGCACGTTCCCGGCCGGTGCCACCGCTACGCTGTCGTAAACACGACGTCCGACCGCTCCCACCATTGCCAACGGGGGGTTGGCTAGCCGTCGCGCCGCTTAGCGCCGGGGCAACCAGTCTGGGCCAAAGGCCTCGGGCAGAAGGGCCCCCAGGGTGGACGTCGACTGCGTACCCACCACGGTGCGACTTTGGATGGGCAAGCCCGCGTCGGCAAACTCGGCCAGCACCTGTCGACACGCCCCGCATGGAGGGACGGGCCTTGGGCCCTCGGCCAGCACCAAAAGCGCCCGCAGCCGGCCGTGGCCGCCCAACACGCCGGCGGCCACCGCGTGGCGCTCGGCGCAGACGCTGAGGCCGTACGAGGCATTCTCGACGTTGGCCCCGCGAGTGACGGTGCCGTCCTCGAAGAGCGCGGAAGCGCCGACGGCAAACGCCGAGTACGGCGCGTAAGCGCGGCCCCGGGCCACCTCGGCGGCGCGGGCGAGTGCCTCCCAGTCGATGGGCGCGTCGTCGGCCATGGCAGCCCCTGAAGCAGGCCAGCCTTTCCGCTTCGCTGCAAGCGGCCCCAGGCGAGGTTGCTACAGTGGGGGGCTTGCAGGTGACTCTCTCTTCTGCGCGAGGCACGCTTCCTGGAGCCGCGCTCTGCGCCGGGCTCCTGGTGCTTGCACTGCCCAATGCGGCCGCGTTCCGCACCAACGACTTTCAAGTGTTTCACACCGCCGGCGCCCGCGCGCTGCATGGCGAGTCGCTCTACCGGGCCGAGGACGGCCGCTTTCCCTTCAAATACGCCCCGGTGGTGGGACTCCTCCTTGCGCCGGTGGGGGCTTTGCCGCTCCGGCCGGCGAAGGCGGCCTGGGTATTGGCCTCGGCCCTGGCCGTCTTCGCCTTCCTGCGCGAGGCGGCCCGTCTCTCCAGCCCCCCTCCCACCAGGGCGCTGCACCCGCTCGTGTTGCTGTTGCTTCTGCCCTACGTCTGGCACCTCTTCTCGTTGGGGCAAATGGACGGCTTTCTCCTCGCGGCCATTGGCCTGAGCGAGCGCTGGGCGCAGCGCCGGCCCGTCCTCTCGGGGCTGTTGTGGGCCCTGGCCGTCCTCACCAAGCCGCCCTACCTCGTCTTCCTCGCCGTTGCGGTGCTGGCCGGCCAGTGGCCGCGGCTGCTCGCTCTTTCAGGCTGGCTCCTCTCGCTCACCCTCCTTGCGCTGCCGGTGTGGGGGCTGGGCGCACTCGAGCAGTGGTGGGCCGTCCTCGGCCAAAGCACCCCGGAGCTGTTGTGCGCGCCCCAAAACCAGTCGCTGTGGGCCCTGGGCTGCCGCTACGGGCCACCGGGCTTCCTCGGCCCGCTGGCCAGCGTCGCGCTGGGCACGGCGGCCCTGGTGGCGGTTGCCGCCTTTAGCGCCCGGGCAAAGCCATCCCAAGCGCCAGCCACCGGCAGCTCGGCCGCGCTCGCCGCCACGGCGCTCGTCTCCCCTTTGGGCTGGTGGACGAATTTCATCGCCCTGGCCCCCCTGGTGTACGGGCTACTGGGCAGCGTCCGCAGCACTCAGCACTGGGTGCGGCTGGCCGCCGTGGTGTCCCTGCTGGGGCTGGCCACGGTGGCAGTGCTGACGGCGGAGCTCATTTCCCGAGACGCCTTCGTGTGGTGGCTGACGCAGAGGCACTACGGCCTGGCCGGCCTGGCGTGTGCCCTGACGGGACTGGCGACGCGACCGGCTGGTTACTCCCAGCCGATGACGACTTCATCGATGTAGCGGGCGATGGCCAGCTCGCCCTCGGTGCTCAGCTCGATGAAGCGCACGTGAAAGCCGAGCGAGCCCTGCCGCTCGCGACTGCCGACAATTTCGCCCTTGGCCATAATCTCCTCTTCATGGCCGGGCAGGGTGACGCGCACTTCGACGTCGCGACAGGGGACAGGGTGGCCGGCGGCCCAGAAGACACCCCCGGTACTCAAGTCCCCGGTGGTTTGCTCGAAGGGCTCGGCGTCTTGGACACACCGCACGCGGAACGTGAAGGGCACCCGCGGCGAGTCGCGGCGGTCCTGGATGCTGCCGGGAGCTACAGACATGGATGTCGACCCCACCGCCGCCATCATGGTTCAATTCTACATGCTTGCTGCAGCCGGAAGGAAGCCATTCAGCAACCTGGCCAGGGTCCCCACCGCCCCACCTGCCGCCGCCTGAACGTCCTCGTGGCGGAGCGGGCCCTTCCCCAGGCCAGCCGCCGGGTTGGCGATGCAGCTGAGGGCGACGACAGGCACGCCCTGGTGCACGGCAGCGATGACTTCGGGCACGGTGCTCATGCCGACGCAGTCCGCCCCGAGAAGGCGAAGCATCCGGACCTCGGCAGGCGTCTCATAGGAGGGCCCCGCCACCATGGCGTAGACGCCCTCGGCCAAGGGGATGCAGAGCTCGGCGGCGGTCGCCTTGAGGGCCGCCCGCAACTGGGGCGAATAGGCCGTACTCATGTCCGGGAAGCGCGGGCCCACGGACTCGTCGTTGGGACCGGCCAGGGGGTTGGTGCCGGAGAGGTTGAGATGGTCCGTGATGAGGAGGAGGTCCCCGGCGCACAGCCCCTCTCGGAGCCCCCCGGAGGCGTTGGTGAGCACCAGCGCTTTAATCCCCAGCCAGCACAGAAGCCGCGCTGGGAAGGCGGCCATGGACGCGCTCCAGCCCTCGTAGGGGTGTAGCCGGCCCTGAAGCAGCGCCACTCTGACGCCGGCCAGCCGACCCAGCACCAGCCGCCCAGGGTGGCCCCTTACCGAGGGGAGCGCCAGGTGGGGGATGTCCGCAAACGGGATGGCCACCGCGTCGCTGCAGGCGTCCGCCAGGGCGCCAAGCCCGCTGCCCAAAACGAGGCCCACACTCGGCGAGAAGCCCGGGGCCCGTGCGGAAACCGCTGCCGCGGCAGCGTCGAGCTGGTCATGCAGCCTCAAGAACGCACCTCCAGGCGTTGCGAGCCAGCCGCTGAAAGCGTCCTGTTTGCGGGCGCGGATGGGCGGGCCAACCCGCGCTGTGTCTCTGGAGGGCGACCGCGCCGGAGAGTCGCATCGACGCGAAAGCCCGGGACGGTCTGCAAACGCTTGGGACCGGAGCCTAGAACTTGTAGGCCACGCCAGCCAGCGCTTGCAGCGCGAACTGGGTGGTGGTCCCACTCAAGGTGGGGATGGATGGGCCCATTGCCAGCTTGAACGTGAGCAGCAGGTTCGGCTGCAGCCTGTATTCGGCGCCACCACCAAACATCAGCGGAATGACGAAGTTGGTCTGGCCGTTTCCGAAGACTAGGTAGAAGGGCAGCTCAAAGGACGCGTTGAACGTGAGTTGGTCGTTGAATGGAATGCCGAGCTGCGCGCCCACCGGGATGTTGATGCCCGTGGCCCCACCGCTGGTGTAGATGATGACGCCTGGGTTGAACGTGAGGGCCAGCTTGAGGCCAGCGATTTCGGCGATTTGGTCACGCAAGAGCAGCTGAATGTCGATGTTGAAGACGGTGGAGTTGACTTCGCCAACCGGGCCACCCCAGTTCAGGGCCACCCGACCACCGATGTCGAGTGTCGAGCTGAGGCCGTGGACATAGTCCAACCAGAGGCCCGGCCAGGCGACCTGAGCGCGGACGACGTTGGCGCCGTCACCCACCGTTTGTCCCGAGTCCACCGTCCAACGCTGGTCGGGTGTCGTTGCCGTTGCCGTTGCCGGTGCCGTTGTCGTCGCCTGGGTTTGAGCGCCGGCCGCTCCGGCCACCAATGCCACGCAGAGCACTGCTCCACGAACCACAGTGTGTTTCCGCATTCTCTCTTCCTTTTTTTTGAGCACTTAGGCTCTTCGAGTTTGTGAACCAGCCAGGCGGCGCTGCCTGGCGCCCAGCAAGCAGAAAGGGGCGGCCCGGAGGCCGTCCCCCCCGTTGGGCGCCTAAGACGAGGCCTAAAGCTTGTAGGCCACGCCCAACAGCGCCTCCAGGGCGAAGGAGACAGAAGCGAACTGGTGGGTCGGGATGCTCGGCCCCATCGCCAGCTTGAAGGTCAGCAGGAGATTTCGCTGCACCGCGTACTCCGCGCCGCCGCCGAAGAGGATGGGAATGACGAAAGTGCCACCAGTCCCGAACGTCGCGTACATCGGCAGCTCGAACGAGGCGTTGAAGATGAGCTTGTCGTTGAAGGGAATTCCCATCTGCGCGCCGATGGGCACATTCATGCCGACGAGCCCGCCGGTGGTATAGACGATGAACCCCGGGTTGAAGGTGAGGGCAATTTTGTACGGGCCGATTTTGGCGATTTGCTTCCTCAGCAGCAGCTGGAAGTCGAAGGAGAGGCTGGTGCCACCGCAGGCGGAGTAACCGTCGAACGAGGCGCAGTAGTTGACCTCGCCGGCGACGCCGCCCCAGTTCATGGCCAGCCGGCCTCCAATGTCGAACGTCGAGTCAAGGCCGTGGACGAAGTCCAGCCACAGGCCCGGCCATGCCACCTGAGCCCGGACGACGTTGGCCCCGTCCCCCACCGTGTCCGCCGAATCGACCGACCAACGCTGGTACTCCGTTGGCGGCGTTTGGGCTTGCGCGCCTCCCACTCCGACAACCAATGCTGCGCAGAGCAGTGCTCCGCGAACCACGGTGTGCTGACGCATTCTCCCTCCCTTTTTCGAGTGCGTGAGGCTTCTTCAGAACTTGTACGCCGCGCCGAGTAGTGCGTACAGCGAAAATTGAGCGGTGCCGCCGATGTAGCCGCCGCTCGCCAGAATGGTCGGCCCCAGCTTCAGTTTGAAGGTGAGCGCGAAGTTTTTCTTGGCGAGGTACTCGATGCCGCCGCCGAAAAGAATGGGGACGGCAAAAACAGTGGAGTAACCGCCGCCCGAGAAGAGGACGTACATCGGCAAGTCGAAAGAGGCATTCAGCGACACCACCGAACTCACCGGAAAGCCGAACTCGACCCCCACCGGGAAGGTGATGCCGAAGAGGGCAAACCCCGGCGGAAAGTAAAGCAACAGCCCCGGGTCGAAACTGGCGGCGATGCGCGTCCGCCCGTTGTCGAAAAGCGTCGTCCGGGCCAGAAACTGCAGGTCCATGCCGCCCAGGCAGCAGGAATTCACCAGGCCTTCCACCGCATAGTTGAAGGCAAACTTCCCGCCAATTTCCGTGGTCGCGTCGGTGCCGTGGATGAATTCGGCCCAGACGCCAGGAAAACCGACCTGGCCCCAGAAGACGTTGTTGCCGCTGCCCACCGTCTTGCCGGACTCGACACTCCAGGACGGCTCTTCGCCCGCACCCACCGGCGCTGCCAGGAGGAGGGGGGCCATGGCCGCTGCTGTGAGGAGTGTCTTTCGCCGGTTCACGTTGAATCCCCAAGGTGCTTACGCCTGCTCGAGCCCGCGCTGGCGGGCCAACTGCAGAAAACTCTCCGCGAGCGCCGCTGCCGCGGCCGACGCCCGCGCTCGCACCGCCTCCAAGGGCTCGGTCGCGCCCGCTGCTTCGGAGACTTCCACGTACAACTTCAGCTTGGGCTCCGTCCCAGAGGGGCGCAAAAGCACCCGGCCGCCACCGGCCAGCTCGAAGCCGAGCAGGTTTGACTTGGGAAGGCCGAGTTCGCTGGGCTGCCCTTGGGCTGTCCGCCGGCCGCTTTCATAGTCACGTTCGGCCACCACCGGGCGCCCGGCAATGCTTGCAGGCGCGCGCTGACGAAACCCCTCCATCAGCTTGGCCAGGGCAGTGGCGCCAGCGGCGCCGGGCAAGGTGATGCTGCGCTGGACGGTGGCGTACACCCCGTACTGGCGGGCGAGCTCGTCGAGAAGGTCGAGCACCGTCGCGCCCCGCGAGCGTGCCCAACCGGCCAAGTCCGCCATCGCCACCGCGGCCCCAATTCCGTCCTTGTCGTGGACCGCCGGCCCCACCGCGTAGCCGAGCGCCTCCTCGTAGGCGAAAACGAAGTGTGCGCCGGACTCGGCGCGGCGGAGGGCCGCGTTGGCTATCCACTTGAAGCCGGTGAGCGTCTCGGCGTACTCCGCGCCGAGCCCCTTGGCGATGTGTGCCAACTGGGCCGAGGACACCACCGTCGCCAGCACCAAGGGGCGCACTGGGCGCGGCCCTTGGGTCAGCAGGTAGTGCCCGAGCAGGACGCCGACTTCGTTTCCGGTGAGCTGCCGGAAGCCGCCGCCGGGCGCGCGAACCATCACCGCCAAACGGTCCGCGTCGGGGTCATTGGCCAGCACCAAGTCTGCCTTCACCACCTCCGCCAGGCCCCGCGCCCGCTCGAGGGCGCCAGGCTCCTCGGGGTTGGGGGAGGCCACCGTTGGAAAGTCTGGGTTGCTGAGGTGCTGCTCTCTGACGACGTGCAGCTGCTCGAAGCCGGCTCGGCGCAAGGCCTCCACCGCCAGCGCGCCCCCCACCCCGTGCAGGGCGGTGTAGCAGAGCACCAGGTCCCGCCCCTGGCCCGGGTGCCGACACTCGGCCAACACCGCCTCCAAGTAGCTGGCCCGCACCTCCGGCCCCACCTGGCGCAACAGGCCCCGTGAGCGCGCGACGCCCTCGGGAAGGCTTGGCACGGCGCTGGCGGGGCCGACGCGGGCCATCGCCGAGGCAATTGCCGTCTCGTCCGGCGGGATGACTTGCGCCCCGTTCGGCCCGTACACCTTGTAGCCGTTGTAGCCCTTCGGGTTGTGGCTGGCCGTCACCACGACGCCGGCCGCCGCCCCGAGGGCTGTCACCGCGAAGGCCGCGAGCGGCGTCGGGGTGCCCTCGGTGAAGGCCCATACCGGAATCCCGGCGGCGGTCACCACCCCGGCCGTCTCGGCGGCAAACTCGACGCTGAGGTGACGGCCGTCACGGGCCACCACCACACCGCGCCGGGTGGCTTCGGGGACGGTGCGCAGAAGCCAGCTGACGAGGCCGGCGGTGGTGCGACGGACGACGGCCAGATTCATGCGCGAAGGCCCCGCCCCCATCAGCGCCCGCAGGCCGGCCGTGCCGAAGGCAACTGGCTGCGAAAAGCGCTCCTTGAGCTCGGCCCAGTGCTCGCGGCGCACCAATTCCTGCAGCTCCGCACGCGTCGCTGGGTCGGGGTCCCCAGCGAGCCAGCCCTCAATGGCCTCACGCAACTCGGTGCGCGTCATGGTGGGCTCGGGGCCCGCGCCTGCCGGCCTCAGGCTGCGGACGGGGTGAAGCACTGCTGTGGAGAGGACTGTGGCCCGAAGGGTGGGTGGCTGCCCACAGCTTTTCGCCTCAACTCGGGTGGGTTGCCGGAAGTCACCTTGACTGTCCAGTGGTGAACTGGGCTTCACCCTTGGACGAGTGACACCGAGGCGGAGGTGCCAAGGCGGCTCGCCCCGGCCGCCACCAGCGCCAGCGCCTGGGCGCGGGTGCGGACCCCCCCGGAGGCCTTCACGGCCAGTGCATCGCCGACCACGGCTCGCAGCAGCGCCACGTCCTCGACACGGGCGCCGGGAGCCACCACCCCAGTGGACGTCTTCACCGCGGCACAACCCGCGACCAGGGCCAGTCCGGCGCCCAGCACCACCGCCCGGCGCTGGAGGAGGCCCGTCTCGAGAATGAGTTTCACTGGCCACGGCCGGGCCGCCTCCACCACCGCCAGTATGTCGGCGAGCGCACGGTCCACGTCGCCGGCACGCAGCGCGCCGAGCGCGGCCACCGCGTCCAGCTCGCGCGCCCCGTCGGCCAGCGCCAGCTGGACTTCGAGCGCCTTGACCTCCGGGCGGTGGGCCCCGTGCGGAAAGCCCACCACCGCAATGGGCACCACCTCGGCCCGGCCGAGCGCTTCGACCAGTCCCCGGAGGTGCACCGCGTGCACACACGCGCCGGCGCAGCCATGGGCCGCCGCCTCGGCTGCGAGCTGCCGCACCTCCGCCGGAAGGGCATCCGCCCGAAGCAAAGTGTGGTCGAGGTAAGCCGCGAGCGCGGCGGGCTGGGCCAAGGCCGTCAGGGCCGTTTGGCCAAAGGGCAGCTGGTGCACCTTGCCGCCTGGACGGGCTAGGCCGAAGGCCGCTGGCGTCAGCGCGCCCGGAAATTCCTGCCCCTCGGACCAGGCATCCAGCGCCGTCGTCCAGGCGCCCAAGGCGACTCTGTCCACCCTGCTGCTCAAAGGCTGGTGGTGAGCACCAGCGGTATTTCGACGTCCACGTCGCTGCCGCTGAAGGAGGAAAACACCATCCGCCGGGCCCGTGCCTTGAGGCAGTCGCCGAGGTCCGTGCCCTCCAAGTCATGGCGGTCCAGCTGCACCTGCTTCACCGTGCCCGAGCTACCGACGGTGGCCACAAGGCTCACCTTCCCCCCGCGAAAACCGGGGTTTTTCCGCAGCTGCTGCTCGATACACGACTGGAAGGCGCTCTGCGTCTGGCCGACGACGCGCGCCACCTCCTCATTGCTGGGGCCGCCGCCGCCGCGCGCGGCCGCTGAGGCGTCGGAGCGCCGCACCCGAGGGCCAACGTCCGGCTTACTCCCATCCCCGTAGAGCGCTCGCAGCTCGGCCGTCTTTGGCCCGTCCGGGGCTGGCTTCGGCGCCGCCTTCGCCTCCGCGGCTGGCGCCGGGTGCTTGGCTGGCGCCGGAGGGGGGGGCTCGGTGGGCTTGCCGAGCAGGAGCTCCCGCAGCTGCTGCACTCGGCGCACCGGAGCTGGGGCCAGAGGCGCCGCGGCGCTGTCAGCCGGGGCCTCGCCGCGGGGCTCCACCACCGCCGGCGGCCGGCGCATGGACAC
This sequence comes from Myxococcaceae bacterium, assembly GCA_052143535.1. Classification (GTDB taxonomy): domain Bacteria; phylum Myxococcota; class Myxococcia; order Myxococcales; family Myxococcaceae; genus JADGRA01. Next base: position 183,378 of record JBKQSS010000056.1, read on the forward strand.
CAGCAGGCCGAGTCCCCCCACCGGGAGCACCAACGCCGCCGACAGCGCGACGGCCAGCTTCCACGGGCTGCGGCGCTGCAACCCCGAGGGCACGAAGTCCGACTCGGGCGAAGGGGTGCGGGCTTTAGGCCGCATGCGAGACAGCTCGAGCTCGAGCTCCTCCTCGGCGGCAACCGGGGCAGGGGTTCCTCGCCGCGGGGGGGCGGCAATCTCCCTCGGGGTGGAGGCGCGCGCAGGGGGCGTGCCTGCCCCGGGAGGTGTCCGTCTGGTGGAGGGCGTCCGTCCCCCGGGAGGGGACAGGCCGTCGGCGGGCGTCAGCGGGCCGTGCGGAGGGGTGGCCGGAAGGCCCGCCTGCTCGAGCACGGGGACGAGTTCCGGCACCTCGAGGGCACGGCGCCAGCCGTCGAAGCCGTCCCGCCAGACGAAGGTGCGACCGTGGACCTCGCCGGTGCGCACTCGCTCCACCAGGGCCCGGGCGTCGAGGGGCCCTACCTGCTTGGCCGCCACTAGGATGAACCAGTCCGGGTCCGACGGGGCGGGGTCGGGCTCGGCATCCTCCCAGGAGGCGGGACCGTGCGAGACCCGGACGGTGGCCCCGCACTCCGGGCATTTGACCGCCTCGGGCCGGTGCCCCCCCTCGGGAAGGGAGAGGGCTCGTCCACAGCTGTCGCAGGGAACAATCAACGGGTCGGCCCCCATGGTAGCCGACGTCGGTTGACTTCGGGGGGAAGCGCCACTAAGGACGCCGCCCTTTAGACTAGGTGGGGGCAATGCCCGCGAAGGACCTCGGCAGTAAGCACGTTTGTTTCAAGTGTGGCACCAAGTTCTACGACCTCAAGAAGCCGGAGGCCCTTTGCCCGAAATGTGGGGCAGACCAGCGGCAGAGCCCGGCCAACCGCCCGGTGCCTGAGCCACGCAAGGGTCGCCTGGCGGCGGTCCCCAAAGTCATTGAGCCAGTCGTCCCGGTCGAGCCCGAAGGCGTCGTCGAGGAGGAAGAGCTCGAGACCTTCGAGGACGAGGCCGAGGTGGAAGAGGACGAGGCCTAGGAACGCTCCCGGGCGGCGAGCCAGTCGGCCACTGCCTGTCCCGTCCCGAAGGGCCAGGCGCGGAGTCGCTCCGGCGGAACGGCCCGCATGTCGGCGATTTCTGCACCGAGCGAGACGGTGCCGGTGGCCCGCACGTGGTAGGCGAGGATGACTTCGTTGCGCTCCGGGAAGGCGTAGACGCCAACCAGCCGTACCACCTCTCCGGCCAGGCCCACTTCCTCCTTGAGCTCGCGTAAGACACCTTCGGCGGGTGTCTCCCCGCGTTCGAGAAACCCCGCGACCAGGCCAAACCACTTCTCCGGCCACCCGTGGTTGCGCACCAGCAGCACCCGCCCTTCGTGCTCGACCAGTGCCGCCACCACCGGCAGGGGGTTGTCGTAGAAGACGAAGCCGCAGTCGCGGTCAGGGCAGGCCCTTCGCGGACGGCCGCCCTCCTCGCGGGCCTCGAGCGGCCCGGCGCAGCGCGGGCAAAACTTCATGGCTTTCCTCCAAAGACGAAGTCGGTGGCGGCGGTGCCCTCTTGCACCTGCACTTGCTGGGAAGCCTCGCCCAGCCTCGGATGCCAGGCATGCGCTTGGACGGCCCCAGGGGGGAGCCCCTGAAGCCGGAAGGTGCCGTCCGGGCCGGTGGTGGTGAAGTGCGAATGGTCAAAGGTGCGGAGGGTTGCCCGCATCCACGGGTGGACGTCGCAGCGGAAGTCCACCACCCCGGGCCGCACGGGGAGCTGGCGAGTAAGCTCCATCTGCTCCAAGGGCATGGCCAGGTTGAAGAGGCTCAGCCCTCCGCTGGAAGCGTGGACCGTGTGGGTGAGAGCGTCCGAGTTACGGATGCGCAACATCCCCCCGGCGCGGGCGGCGAAGACCGCCGGCCGGTACAGGCAGCCGCGTTGGTCGAGCAGCACAGGCTTGTCTTGGGTGGCCGAAGGCAGAGGCTCCGACGGAGCGTCCACCCACACCACCACCTCCGCGACACCGCCGGCGCCATCCACTCTGAAGGCGCTGTCCGGCACCGAGGTGCCACAGACACTTTGGGCCGAGGCGGTGGTGGGCAGGGCCTCCTGGGCAGGCCGCGGCCCCCGCCACAGCACGCGTCCCTGGAGGCTGCCCGAGGCGGCCAAGGGCGCCGTTGCGCTCGCCGGGACCCGGCGCTCGGCCGCCTCCGGAGCGCCTGGGCCGCCATCCACTGCGGTAAGCGTAGGGCGGGCGCAGGCCAAAAGGGTGCCGAGGAGTGCGGAGAGGGCGAGTTGGCGGAAGCTGGACACGGCGCAACCTTGCCATGCCGAAGTGGGCGTTGGCGCGCAGAGGGGTTGCTGTTAGAAGGCCCCCCGTGCAGGACAAACTGATGGCCCTGGCGGAGCTCCAGAAGCTGGACCTGGAATCCGCCGCACTCCGCAAGGCGGCGGAGGTGTACCCGAGGCAAATGGCAGAGCTCGAGCGGGAGCTCGGCGCCGCACGCGGCGCGGTAGAAGCCGAGCGAGCTCGACTGCTCGACGTCGAGCGGCAGCGGCGTACCCTCGAGCAAAACATCACCGACGAGAAGGAAAAGGTGAAGAAGTGGGAGGGCCGGCTGGCGGAGCAGCGCTCCACCCGGGAATACGCCGCGCTGGCGCGCGAAATCGACATCGCCAAGAAGGCCAACCTCACCATGGCCGAGGAGCTGGTGGAACTCGGCAAGGGGATGGCCAACCTGCGCGAGGTGGTGAAGCAGAAGGAGCAGGAGCACCTGGCCCGCGTCGACCAGGTGGCTGGTCGGCTCTCAGAGCTGCGCCGTCAGTCGGAGAGCTTCAGTGTCCAGGTGAAAGGGCTCGACGCGCAGCGCTCGGCTGCGGCGGCGCAAGTCCACCCTCCCCTGCTTCAGCGCTACGAGACGGTGCGCCGCAGGAGGATGCCGGCGCTGGTGACGGTGGTGGCCGGCACCTGTCAGGGCTGCAACATGAACGTGCCACCGCAGCTTTACAACACCCTCAAGACGACACTCGGGACGGACGTCTGCCCGTCCTGCCACCGCATCATCTGCGCCCCGGAGGCCATCGAGCCTCCTGCGGCCCGGGCCCCCGCCGCCAAGGGATGAACGCGGAGCCCTCCCGGGCGGAGCTGTTGCGCGCCATTGCACGGCTCGAGACGCTCGAGGGCACGCTCGGTGCCCATCCCGGGCTGAGTCTGACCGGCGCGCGCGGCTTGTTGTTGGCGGCCGCGGACCTGGTCGAGGCGGCCGACGTCCGCAGGGCTTCCAGCGCTCGCCCCGGTCCGGACCCAGCGTCGGGACCGGAGCGCGTGGGGCACCGCCTTCCCCGCGAGCTGCGCGTCTTCTCCGACGGCGCCAGCCGGGGCAACCCCGGGCCGGCCGGCGCCGGGGCGGTGCTGGTGCTGGCCTCGGGGGAAGTGGTGGAGCGGCTGGGCCTGTTTCTCGGCACCCAAACCAACAACCACGCCGAGTACATGGGCGCCCTCCTTGGACTGCGCCGCGCCCGCGCCCTCGGGGCGGAGGAAGTCGAGTTGGTGGCCGACAGCCAGCTCCTCATCCGCCAGCTCTCGGGCCGCTACCAGGTGAAGAGCGCGACGCTGCGTCCGCTGTACGAGGAGGCGCAGACACTCCTCGCCTCCTTTCGCCGGCACCGTCTCACCCACTTGCCCCGGGAGGAGAACCGCGAAGCGGATGCGATGAGCAACCGTGCCATTGACGAGCGCCTGGACGGCCAGCCGGTGTAGCGCCCGCTGGCCCGCGGAGGCTGTGCTTTGCGCATGGCCGCCCAGCCTGCTAGAGCCTCCAGTTGCCGGAGTGGCCCGGGTGAACGCTGGCCCCAGGGCTTGTACAGCCTGGAGCGGGAGGAAAGTCCGAGCTCCACAGGGCAGGGTGCTGGTTAACGACCAGTCGGCGCGAGTCGCAGGACAGTGCCACAGAAAACAAACCGCCCCGGTTCGCCGGGGTAAGGGTGAAACGGTGCGGTAAGAGCGCACCGCGTCCAGGGTGACTTGGACGGCACGGCAAACCCCACCTGGAGCAAGAGCCAATAGGGAGGCGCCCGTCCCGCGAGGGACGGACCGGGGTGCCCGCCCCGATGCCTCCGGGTCGCTCGCTGAAGAGGCCTCCGGGCAACCGGGGCCCTAGAGGAATGTTCGCCGCGCGGCAGGAAACTCTGCCGCGGACAGAACTCGGCTTACAGGGTCACTCCGGCGCTGTTTTTCACGGCTGCACCAGAAGGCGGGCGAGCAGCACACGGTTGTTGTCGGTGCGCACGCCCTCGGGAGCCCTCACCGTCAGACGCCCGTCGGTGCGGGGCAGCCAGAAGCCGACCCACAAGTCCATGCCCCGCTGGGTGCTGCCCGCGGGCAGCCCGACGGAGAAAGTGTCCTCGATGGTTTCCCCGGGTCGCCAGCTGCTGGTGGGGCGCCGTCCGCCCACCGGCGCGTGGTCGAAGTTGGTGCGCTGCACTTTGCCCTCCGGGTCCTCGGCATGGACAAAAATTTCCCAGTCCTCGGGCAGCGGCTGCAGCACCCGGAAATAGAGCTTCACCTCGCTCACGTCTCCCGGCGTCAGCACTGGCGGGTTGAAGGAGGCCGCCAGCAACTCCACCTTCCCGTCAAAGACGGCGCCATTGCGGACGCCCGCTGGCCGACTACCGGGGCGAGCCGCCGCCGCCGAAGCACCGGGGGCCTGCTTGTCCCCACTGGGTGCTTCGACGATGCAGCCGAAGGAAAGGAAGGCGAGGAGGAGAGGGAGATGTCGCATTGGTGGGTGTCGCTCCCATAGGCGCTCGACGCTGCAACCGCCAGCGTCTTGTTGTATTCGAAGCGCCCCCATGCTGGCCGCCGCTTTTCACCCGCTCGCCCTGGCTGTCCCCTTCACCCTCGACGGTGCGGCCCTCGCCGCCGTGGGGGTGCTGCTCGGCCTGGCCGTGCTTGCCTGGCGCCTGTGGCGCCGGCGGGCCAGCCTGCCTCGAGGCGAGGAGGCCCGTCCGTCTGGAACCCCGGCCGCCGTAGCGCTGAGCCCCGAGGCGCTGCAGCTGCACGCCGAGGCGACCGCGGCACGGGAGCAGGCGGCCAGCCTGGCGCAGCAGCGGAGCGAGCGCGCCGCCGCGGCCGAGCGCAGCTTGGACGCCGCCGCCCGGGCCGAGCTGGAGGCGGAGGCGCGCCGCCTCAAGACTTCCGAGGAAGAGGCCAAGCGCACTGCCTACCGCGCGGAAAAGGCCGTCGAGCAGCAAGCCCGCGCCCTCCGGGCCGCGGCGGAGGCGGAAGCGGCGCGCCGCCGACAGGAAGCCGAGGCACAGGCACGCGCCGAGGCGGCCGGACGCGCCCAGGCCAAAACCGCCGCGCAAAAGGCACGGGTGGAGGCGGAGGCTGGACAGACGCTGGCCGTCGGGCTGCAGCGGACGCGTTCCACGGGCTTCGTGGCGCGCCTCAACGGCGTCCTCGGCGCGAGCCGGAAAGTCGACGCCTCGGTGCTGGCCGAGCTGGAAGAGGCGCTTTTCAGCGCGGACATCGGTGTGCGGACGGCAGCTCGGCTGGTGGAGACGGCACGGGAGCAGGCCAGCCGCGACGAGCTGGCCGACGCCCCTCGCATCAAGAAACGCATCGAGGCCGAAGTCGCCCGGATGGTCGGCCTTCCCGCACCCCGCTCGCTCGAGGGCGGGGGCCCGCCGCACGTGGTGATGGTGGTGGGCGTCAATGGGTCGGGCAAAACCACCACCATCGGCAAACTGGCGGCACGGCTGGCCCGAGGTGGAAAGCAGGTGGTGCTGGCGGCTGGTGACACCTTCCGAGCTGCGGCCACCGAGCAGCTCGACGTCTGGGCGGAACGCGCCGGCGCCCAGCTGGTGAAGGGCGCCGAGGATGCGGACCCGGGCGCGGTGGTGTACGAGGCGGTGAAGCAAGCGGTGGCCGCGCGGGCCGACGTGGTGCTGGCCGACACCGCTGGACGCCTCCACACCAAGGCGCCGCTCATGGAGGAGCTGCAGAAAATTAAACGCGTCCTGGGGAAGGCCCTTCCGGGTGCCCCCCACGAGGTGCTCCTCGTCCTGGACGCCACCATCGGACAAAACGCCATCGCCCAGGCTGCGCGCTTTCACGAGGCGGTGGGGGTGACGTCCATCGTGCTCACCAAGCTCGACGGCACGGCCAAGGGCGGCGTCATCATCGGGATCGCCGACGAGCTCAAACTGAGCGTCTCCTGGGTGGGCGTCGGCGAGCAGGTGGCGGACCTCCGCCCCTTCTCGGCCTCCGAATTCGTCCAAGCGCTGTTTGCGCCCTGAAGCGGGCCCTCCCTGGAGAGCAGGCGGGTCAGGCCTTACTGCTCAATCTGGCGCATCAGCTTCTCCACTTCGGCCTCGGAGGGGAGGCCCGTCTCGGCGCCGCCGAGGTCCTCGTCTCCGTGCGCCTCGGACCACCAGCGCCGCTGCAGAGCGCGCAGCGCCTGGGCTTGGCCCGGGTGGCGCTGCGCCAAGAGGGCGGTGAGGGTACTCGAGTCGGCCCAACCCCAGCGGTGGGTGTCAACGTAGACCCGCAAGTCCCGGACGAAGGCTGCGTCCCCCAGCAGGGCCCGCTGGCGGGCGTGCAGGCCGGGTGCCTTGCCGTACACCAGCGCGGCGTACGTCGTCTCGTCTGGGAAGGCCGACGTCGGTCGGTCGGCGGCGGCGTCCTGCCCGCCGAGCGACCGCCACAGGTGGTAGCCGCCGCTCACCTGCTGGACTTCGACCGCATGGGCTGCCTCGGCGCCTTGCGTCCACTCGACGGCCAGCAGCGCGACGGCCTGGGCCAGGGCTTCGTCGGCCACCGGAGCAGCAATCGGGTCCGAGCCGACCAGGCCCGGGAACCACTGGTGGGCCAGCTCGTGGGCCAGGGCAAAGTCGAGCAGCGCTCCCAGCATCTCCGTCGCGCCGGCGGGCAAGTCGGCCTCCGGGATGCCGAGGGTGTGTCCGGGGTGCTCTGTCAGCTGCACCAGCGGCGTGGACACCGTCACCAGCCCTGGAAACTCCATGCCGCCCGCGCCTCCGGTGAGTGGCGCTGCCACCACCCGCAGCGTCCGGTAGGGGGTGGGGCCGAGCCGGCGCTCCATCGCCTCGAGCAGCGTCGCGGCCTCGTCCAACAGCCGCTCGGCCGGACGGGCTAGCTCCTCGGGGAAAAAGCTTTCCACGGTGACGTCGGACACCTCACGCCGTGCGCTGCGGTAGCCGCGCGTCACCAGCAGCACCACGTCACGGGTGGCCGCAATGCCGAAGCGAAAGCGCGTCCCGCCCTTGGCGGTGGGCGTCTCGCCGAGCGCGGCGCCGGCGGCCACCGCCTGCCAGCCACGGGGGACACTCACCGAGAGGAGGACGTTGGCCGGGTCATACAGCGCGAGGTCTCCAATGCCGGTGGGGCCGGCGCCGCGGCTACCGTCGGGCAGCGTCACGGGAGGCCGCGGCAGAATGCCCACCAGGCTGAGGACGCCCGGCTGCGCGGAAAAAGCCCCGTGGTCGGCCGCCCGTCCGGCGCTGTCCGTCGAGAGTGAGGTGAGGACGGAGGTGTCGGGCTCCCCCCGAGGGACGTGGGCCACCAGCTGCAGCTCCAGGCGCACCCGCTGGCCAGCCGGGAGCGGCCGGGGAAACTCTACCCGCACCACATCGTCCGTCACCGGCGCAAGCGTGGCTGGCTCGCCATTCACCAGCGGCTGGTGGAGGCGCACCGGGGCGTTTCCGAAAGCATTCGGCGTGAGGCGCAGCTCGAGAGAGTGGCTCGGCGCGTGGAGCGTCCAGCTGTAGGACACCTTCCCCGTCACGCTGCGGTCCTCCGGCTCCACCACAAGGTCCGCCTCGAGAAAGGGCAGGGCTGAAAGCGGGCCGAGCGCCGCCTCGGCCCGGGCCTGCTCGCCCTCGCGCAGCGAGGTGAGGCACGCCTGCACCTCAGGTGAGGGGAGCTCGGCGGCGCTTGAGGCCGGCGGTAGGGCAAGCCAGAGCGCCAGGACGGGGACGAAGACGCGCATCAAAGGACGTCCATGCTAACAGCGCCGGCGGCCGTCCCCAGGGTGGGCCAATGTCGCCTCCCAGGAGCCACTTTTGTCGTTTCGGCGTCCCACCGTCGCCCTGGCGCCCTCGCCCCGCCTTGGAGTACGCCCTTTGGCAGTGCACAGGCCCCTCTTCGGGGGGCCCTTACCCAAGAGGGTAGCTTCCGGGGAGTCCGGCCAGGTGTTTCTTGGACATGTCGGCGTGGGGCTCGCTCTCAAGCGCGCCGTGCCGTCCGTCAACGCGGGCGTCCTGGTGGCAGCAGCACTGCTTCTGGACTCGCTGCTGGGCCTGTTTGTCCTGGCCGGCCTCGAGCAGGTGCACCTGCCCGAAGACTTTGCCCGGCGCCGCTACCTCACCTTCAGCTTTCCTTGGTCCCACGGACTGCTCGCCACCCTGCTTTGGTCCGCACTCGCCGCGGCCCTCACCTGGGCGCTGCTGCGTGGCCCGGCGCGAGGCTGGGCCGCATTGGCGGTGGCCGTCGCGGTGGCCTCGCACTTTCCCTGTGACGTCATCGAGCACCTCCCCGAGCTCCCACTGCTCGGGCCTGACTCAACCCGCTTGGGGCTCGGACTGTGGAGGTGGATGCCTTGGGCGCTGGCCCTCGAAGTCGCCCTGGCCGCGCTCGGCCTCGTCCTCTACCGCCGCGCCACGGCGGGAGAATTCCCTTGGGGAATGGCGCTGCTCGTCCTGGGAGTGGCGGCGGTGGCCCTTCCGGGACAGCTGTTTTCCACCGCGGCCCCGCCGAGGGAGGCACTGGTGGCGACGTGGCTCTTGCAAGCGCCCCTCCTCGGGCTTGGCGCTGGCTGGCTCGATGCACGGCGCCGGGGGCGCCCGCCGCCCGCACCTCAAGTGACGGGCCTCGCTTGAGCGCCGGGCGCCGATGGCCGCTTGTTTGCGGGCTGCTCCTCGGCTGCGCCGCTCCGCCTTCGCCACCCCCCGAGCCGGCAGCGCGGCCAACGCCTGCCCCGAGCCCGCTCGAGGAGTGCCAGAGGGACTTGTCCGGCCTGTGGCGGCACAGCGACGACGACAGCTTCCGTTACCTGGCGCGGGACGACGGGGGCGTGCTGACCCTGGAGGTTCGCCACCTGATGGGGGACGGAGGCGCGGAGGTCTCGCAGCTGGTGCTGGTGCGTTCCATGGCCGGCTTCGTCGGCGCGGTCGGTGTCGCCCGCCTCTCCGGCGACGCCGGATGCGCCGCTCTCTTCCCGGCGGAGGTTGTCAGCTGCGCGGACGCTGGGCTGGTGGTGTCTACTGTGGAGCGACTGCGAGTGGACGGCGCCTGTCGGACGGTGGAGCCCGGCGTGCAGCGCCTGCATCGACTTTTGCGCGTGACGCCGGACGGCGGCTAGCGGCCTTCGGGGGTGGCTAGGCTTCGGCCGCCAGGGGCATCCGGACTTCGCGTCGCACCGGCATCCGGCCTTGGAAGAGGCTCATCAAGCCGACGTAGAGGAAGCCCACCTGAAAGAGCACCAAAAAGGGGACCGACGTCCAGATGCCCGCATCCACCGCAAACCACAGGGCGCCGGTGAAATAGAGGCCGAAGGACAGCTCCACCACCGGCATCAAGGTGTGCTTGCCCCGGTAGCTGCGCTTCACCGGGCCAAGCGACTCCTTGCCCTCGCTCCCGGTCTTCGGGGTGCGAGTGAAGCCACTCTCCTGGCTGAGCAGCGCTTCGAGCACTGCCTGGGCGTTGTTGATGGCCAGCCCAATGCCGAGCGACATCAGGAACGGCAGGTAGCGGATACGCTCCCACCAGTTGAGGCCCTGCTCTCGCTGGGCGGCGACGTAGAAGAAGCAAACCGAGGCGGTGGCGGTGATGCAGAACGGCAGGTCCAGAAAGAGCGTCGAATAGAGTCCGTGGTTGAAGCGCACCACCATCGAGAGCGGCATCAGCACCGAGAGCAGCACCATTAAGAGGTAGGCGAGGTTGTTGGTGAGGTGGAAAAACGCCTCCTGCTTGAGGGCGAACGGCAGATTGCTGCGGAGGATGGTGGGAAGCAGCTTCCGCGCCGTCTGGATGGAGCCTTTGGCCCAGCGGTGCTGCTGGCTCTTGAAGGCATTCATGTCCACCGGGACCTCGGCCGGCGAAATCACCTCCGGGAGGAAGATGAATTGCCAACCCCGAAGCTGCGCCCGGTAGCTGAGGTCGAGGTCCTCGGTGAGGGTGTCATGCTGCCAGCCGCCGGCGTCACCGATGCAGGCCCGCCGCCAGATGCCAGCCGTCCCGTTGAAGTTGAAGAAGCAGCCCGAGCGGTTGCGCGCGGTGTGCTCGATGATGAAGTGGCCGTCGAGAAAAATACTCTGGGCCTGGGTGAGGATGGAGAAGTCGCGGTTGAGGTGGCCCCAACGCACCTGCACCATGCCCACCTTCTCGTCTGCAAAGAAGGGCACCGTACGCTCGAGAAAGTCCGGCGTCGGCACGAAGTCAGCGTCGAAGACGGCCACGAAGTCGCCGGTGGCTAAAGTCAGGCCATGGGCCAGCGCCCCGGCCTTGAAGCCCAGTCGGTTGGTTCGGTGGATGTAGAAAATGTTGGTGCCGTGGGCACGGGCGCGTTCCACGGCCGCGCGGGCGATGCCGGTGGTCTCGTCGGTCGAGTCGTCCAGCAGCTGCACTTCGAGCAGCTCCGGCGGGTAGGCGATGCGGCACACCGCCTCAATCAGCCGCTCCACGACGTACATCTCGTTGAAAACGGGCAGCTGGATGGTCACCCGGGGCAGCTTGGCAAGCCGGCCGTTGGGCGTTGGAAGGTTGAATTTGTGGCGGTAGTACAGAAACGCCATCCGGTAGCGGTGGGACCCGTACACGGCCAGCACGCAGAGGACGGCGAAGTAGACGCCGAGAAAAACGAATTCGACCGTTGTCATCTTTGGCGCAGGCCCCTCCCGCGAGATGCCGTCCCGCGGTTCGCTTTCACGACCGGCCGAGGGATGAAGTAAACCCCTCAGGCCCCCAGCCCCAGGGCCCTCCGGCTGGCGTCTCGGATGTCACCGCTCCCCTTCCCTGGATGCGGCGGCGCAAGACAATAGGGAGCGAGCCTTCCGCTGTCAAACGATTCTAGCGATTCCGATGACTTAGCGGGACGTGCCGTCGGTTTCTGACGATTTGCGTCAAGGCCGAACTAGGAAGCCGCGCGAGCTGTCTAGGGTGCTCCGGCGGCCGGCTCGGGGCTGGGCAGCGTCGAGCGGGCTTCTGCGCTAGCAGGGGGCGGGTTGGGAGCGACACCAGGCGCGGTGACGGCGGCGGTAGGGCCTCCGGGCAGCTCCATGGCCGTGTCGTGCAGGTAGTTGAGGGCCAGGCGCAGCTGCTCGTCGTTGAGGCCGGCCGTCACCGCCCAGTCTCGCGCCTGCAGCACCCTCGGGACTCGGCTGTCGGCCGTGCCCTCGTTGTGCAGGTGGTGGCGCAGGTCCTTCTCTCGGGGCAGGTGGGGAGCGGCGCTGTCGCGGCTGTCGGGCACGACGACGTCGGGCTGGATTCCCGACTCCTGGATGCTGCGTCCCTTGGGCGTGAAATACCGCGCGATGGTGAGTTTCAGCCCGCTTCCGTCCTCCAACTCGATGACCGTCTGCACCGAGCCCTTTCCAAAGGTGGGTGTGCCGATGATGAGGCCCCGGGCGTGGTCCTGCAGGGCGCCGGCGACGATTTCCGCAGCCGAGGCGCTGCCACCGTTGACCAGCACCGCCAGTGGGTAGGGCTTCTCGGTGTCCCGGTCATGGCTTTTTTCCTCGGTGACGTTGTGCGCCCCACGCCCTCGGGTGGTGACGATGGTTAGCTTCCCGGGAAGAAAGCGGTCGCTCACCGCGACTGCCTGGTCGAGCAGGCCGCCCGGGTTGTTGCGCAAGTCGAGCACCAGGCCGCGCAACTCGTGGCCGCCGTTGAGCGTGCGCAGTCGGTCCAGCTCCCGCTTCAAGTAGGCGTCGGTACGCTCCTGGAAGTTCTTCAGCTTCACATAGCCGATGGGGCCGTAGAGCGTCCCTTCGGCCGAAACAATCCGCACGTGGTCGCGCAGGATGGTGATGTCCTGCGGCTGGGTGAAACCGGGCCGCATCAGCGTCAGCGTCACCCGCTTGCCCGCCGGGCCACGCATTTTTGCCGCCGCGCGGGCCACGTCCATCGACTTGGTGCTCTCCCCGTCGATGGCGAGAATCTCGTCGCCGGCCTTGACTCCGGCGCGGGCCGCCGGCGTGTCGTCCACCGGGGCCACCACCACCAGCAGCTCGCCCTTCTTGGCGATGTCCAAGCCGAGCCCTCCGAATTCGCCGGAGGTGTCAATCTTCATCTCCTTGTAGACGTCGGGAGGCATGAAGACGGTGTGCGGGTCGAGCGTGTCGAGCATTCCCTTGATGGCGCCGTAGATGAGCTGCTTGTCGTCCACCTTCTCCACGTAGTTGTTCTGCACGTAACTCAGCACACGAGCGAACAGCTCGAGCTGCTTGTAGGTCGTTGTCTCATCCTGAGCAGCCGGCGGTGCCGCAGCAGGTGAGGCAGGGGCCGCGGCGAGGGCTTGCGACGTGGCGAGCCCGAAGACGGCAACGGCGCGAGCGATGGAACGCACAGGGGCAGACAGCTTAGTCCACCGCCGGAGCGGGGTGCGAACCCCGGGAGGGCACGCCCCTCGCGGAAAGGCCCCCCACTGTCCGGTGCCTTGTGGTGTGTGCGCCTTTGCGCTTAGTACGTAACCGTACTATCCGCCAGCGTATGAAAACCTCACTGCGGCGCCTCTCGCTCATTCCCGGCGTCCACCGGGCAACCCACCGCATCGGCCTCTGGCTGGAGACGGCCCACCCCTCCCTCGGAGTCACCCAGGGCGAGGCACACCTGCTCGCACACCTCGCCGAGGCGGGCCCCTGTTCGGTCGGGGAGCTGCATCGCGCCTTCGCCCACAAACGCTCTTCGCTCACCACCTACCTCGACCGGCTGGAGAGTCGCGGGCATGTCTCGCGCGCACCGCACCCGGACGACCGACGCTCGTTTCTGGTCTCACTGACGCCAGGCGGCAGTGCTGCGGCGGCCCGCGTCCACCGCCGCTTGGTGGCGCTGGAAGACGCGGCGGTGAAGCAGCTGAGCGAGAGGGAGGTCCACGCCGTCCGCACGGCGCTTCAGGCCCTGCAGGACGCGACCGAGCCATCACCTCGCCGGCCCAGCGCGAGCCAGCGAGGTTCGCCATGAGCCCCGGGCGCGCGGCGGCCGAAGCCCCCGGCACTGCGCCGGCGCCCGTCGTTTCACTCGAGCGCGCGACGCGTTCGTGCGTCCAGAGGTGGGAGGCGCCGCCCGAGCGTGTTTTGCCTCTGCTCACCCCCCGCGGGGAGATGGCCTGGGCGGTGGGCTGGGAGTCGGACATCCGCTGGCAGGGCCCGGGCAACGGCGAGGGCACGCTTTTCGTCACTTACTCGGTGGGAAGCAGCGAGGCGGTGTGGGTGCTTCACACCTTCGACACCGCCCAACCCCGCGTCGCTTACACCTACCTCGTGCCCGGCACTCTGGTGGTGGAAGTCAGCGTCACGCTGATGGCGCTCGGCGAAGGCCGGACACGGGGCGAAGTCCGCTACACCTTCACTGCGCTCTCGGAAGCGGGCAACGCCCGCATCGCCGAGAGGAGTGACGAGCACTTCGCGGCTTTCATGCGTGACTGGGAGCAGCAGTTGAACCATTTCCTGCGGACGGGGCGGAAGCTGGCTGGGACGTCGCGTTGACGCCGAGCAATCCGGCCTCCTCGGCAAAGTCCACCAGGCGGCGCACCATCTCGCGTGGCCGCTCCATCTGCGGCACGTGTCCCACCGCCTCCACCACCTCGATGCGCGCGCTGGCCGGCAGGTGCTGTCGGTAATAGGCCAACGTCTCCGCCGGCAGCAGCTTCTCGCTCCCGCCCCACAACAGAAGGGTGGGCACCTCCACCCGGGCCAGCTCCTCCGGGGACAGGTGGTCCTCCACCGTCGCCGCGGCGCGGATGGCCCGCACCGCCGGGGTGTTGTGCACCTTGGCCATCTGGGGGGCGAGCAGCAGCGCCATCACCGGCGCGCGGTGAAAAAGCCGGCGGGTGAAGCTCAGCCCTTGGCGGGCGGTGTGGACTTCGAGCCGCTGCATCATCTCCGCGAAGCGCTCGGGCGGAAGACGCGCCCCGGCCGGAGCCAGCAGCCCGAGCGCGCACACGTCCTCTGGGTGCTCGACCGCCAGGGTGAGGGCCAGCGCGCCACCGAGCGAGTTGCCAACCACCAGTGCCCGCTCGCCCACCACCTGCTGGCAGAAGGCGTGCAGGACGTCGAGGTACTCCTCGAGAGCAAGGGGCCCGGATTGAGGAAGTGGGGAGAAGCCATTCCCCGGCAAGTCCATGGCGTAGACGCAACTGAACCGGGACGCCAGCCCGAGGAGCATGCGAGCAAAGGCGTTGGCGTTGCTCGCGAGCCCGTGCACCAGCACCACCGGTGCTCCTGTCCCACGCCCGGGGAGTCGGTAGAAGTGGACCAGGTGGCCGCCTACCTCTCGGGCGGAAGCCTCGACCCCCCGCGCCACCAGGGCTCGGCGCACCACGGTGTGCAGCGTCAGAAGGAGGTCCATCGTCCCGGTGGCGTCTTCCTAGCGCACTCCCGGGTGGGCTGCTGCCGCCTCTGGGGCCGCGCCTCGGCTGTAGGCGGCCGGTCCGAGCCAAGGGGCCGGGTCCACCGCCAGGCCTTGACGGCGAATCTCGAAATAGAGGACGGGTCCCTGAAGCGAGCCGGTGTCGCCGACAGTGCCGAGCACCTCTCCCTCGAAGACGTGTGCGCCGAGTGGCCGCATGACTTCCGCCAGGTGCGCCACCACCGAGTGGTACCCATCGCCGTGGTCGAGGATGACGACGTTGCCATAGCCCCGCATCCACCCCGCCCAGGCAACGGTTCCCGGCGCCACGGCCCGGACTGGCGTCCCGCTCGGGGCACGAATGTCGATGCCGCGACGTAAGGTGATGGTGTTGAAGCGCGGTTCGAAGACTTTGCCGAAGCCCGCTTCGATGGGACCCGCTGCTGGAAGCGGAAGCCGCCCGCGCAGCGCACCAAACCCGGTGGTTTCCGGACGCGCATCGAGCTCTGCCACCAGCTGGTCGAGCCGGCTCTGGGCCCGGTCCAGCTCGGCGAGGACGCCACGGCTGGCGCGCGCCTTGGCCTGGAGCAAGAGGAGGGCCTCGGAGAGCTCGTCCTTCTGCTCGGCGGCTTGGGTGCTTTCCTCCCGCAGCCCCTCCAGTCGCTCGGCGAGGGAGACTTTCAAGCCGTCCAGCTCGGCGAGCGAGGCGCGCTGGAGGTCCGCCACCGCCTGCATGTCCTGAAGCGCGGCCACGTCCCCTCCCACCAGCATGGAGAGCGCCCGGGTGCGCCACACCAAAGAGCCGAGGTCCCGTGCCGGAAGCAACACCTCGAGCGCGCTCCTCCGGGTGAGCCGGTCGAGCGCCCACAGTCGGGGTTCCATCTCGTGCGCGCGCGCCTCGAGGACGGCGCGCGCCAGCGCCTCCTGTACCTCGGCTGTCGCGAGGCGCCCGCTCAGTGAGCGGACCTGAGCCGACAGCGTCTCCGCCCGCGAGGCCGCGCCCCGAGCCAGGCGCTCGTAGACGTCGAGTACCGCCAGCGTGCCTCCCTGCTGCGCCTTGAGCAGAGCGAGGGCGGCGCGCTGGGCGGCCTGACGCTGCTCGCCTCGGCTTTGTTCGCTCCGGACGTCCTCACCCAAGGCGCTGGCGAACGCCATCCACGGCAGCAGCAGCCAGACCCGTCTCATACCCGGAGAGCTCGGCTCACCGCGAGGAAGCTGCCCACCAGCCCGAGGGCCGCTCCCACTCCAAAGAGCTCGAGGGTGTTTCGGAGGCTCCACAACGCCGCGGCCGGGCTGGGCACGCGCAAAAAGGCGAACAGCGTCTCCAGCTCGGGCGCCACCCAGTGCAGCACAACTGCCAGCCCGAGCAGCGCCAGCACTGCGCCCGCCAGCCCCTGCAGCAAGCCCTCGATGAGAAAGGGCGCTCGCACAAAGCGGTCCGTGGCCCCGACCAGCTTCTGTATCTCCACTTCCTCGCGCCGAGCGTAAATGGCCAGCTGCAGCGTGGCGCTCACCACCACCACCGTGGCGCCGAGCAGGATGGCGAAGGCGCACAGGCCACCCCAACGTAGGGCCCGGGCCAGGGCGGCCAGCCGCTCCACGGCTGCCTCCCCCCAGTCAACAGCCGTTACCGGAGCCTGCGTCTGCAGCTCGCCGGCCAGTCGTCGCAAGCTGGCCGGGTCGCGCCATGTCGCCGGGACGCGCAGCTCGAGCGACGGCGGCAACGGGTCGTTCGACAGCCCTCGCAAAGCGTCCGCGGAGGGTCCGAGTTCGCGGGTCAGCCGCTCCACCGCGGCCCGCGGCGTCACCAGCTGCACGCCGAAGCCCCGTGCGCGCAAGGAGGCCTCCAGGGCGTCCACCTCCGTGTCTGGCGCGTTTGGTCGAAGCCACACCGTCACCTGTACCTCGGTGCCGAGGCTGCTCAACAGGTGCGCGACGGCTCCGGAGCCAATGCGGCCGAGGCCGAGCGTGAAGAGTGAAATGGCCAGCGTGAGCACCGCTACAGCGTGCGGAAAGGGCTGGTGACGGATGCCCTGCAGCGCCGAGCGCCAGAAGACTTCCGCCTTCGCAACCCCACCCATCTGGCCTTTGGTTCTCCTACCAGCGCCTAACCGGTGCGCCGGGCGGCCTGCACCTGGGCGGTGTCGGAGACCACCCGGCCACGCTCCAGACGAATGACGCGCTTCTGGTAGCGCTCGAGGAGGGTGGCATCGTGTGTGGCAACCACCACTGTCGTTCCACGCACGTTGACCTCGCACAACAGGTCCAGAATCTCGAGCGTCAGGCCGGGGTCGAGATTTCCAGTCGGCTCGTCGGCCAAGAGGATGGTCGGGTCGTTGACCAGCGCCCGGGCGATGACCACCCGCTGTTGCTCGCCACCGGACAATTTCAGCGGCAGCGCCTCTGCTTTGTGTTGAAGACCGACCAACTTCAGCATTCGCAACACCCGCTCACGGGATTCGGAGCGCGGAGTGCCGAGCACGTCCAGGGTAAAGGCGACGTTGTCGAGAACCGTCCGGTGGGGAAGAAGTTTGAAGTCCTGGAAGACGACGCCGATGTTTCTCCGCAAGTAGGGAACCGACGCATCCCGAATGCGTGCCACGTTGCGGCCGCCGACCAGAATCTGCCCACGGGTGGGCGTCTCGTCGCAAAATACCAGCCGCAGCAGCGTCGTCTTCCCGGCTCCCGACGGACCGGTGAGGAAGACGAATTCCCCTTTGTCCACGGTGAGGTTCACATCGGTCAAGACCGGGGGGTCGCCGGGGTAGGACTTGGTGACGTGAAACATTTGAATCATCGGTGCAGATCATCGCACAGGGGCACCCCGGCCGCGATTCCACTAGACTGCCCCAGCGAGGAGCCCGGATGTCCGACCTACTTGACCTCCCTGGAGGTCCCCCTCAGCTCGAGCCTGGCGAGCCGGAGCCCGAGCCCGAGCGTCTTCCGCGTGCCGGCGGCGCCCTCTTGCCCTGGGTGCTGGCTGGCATCGCGGTGGCCGTTTTGGCCGGCGTCTCTCTGTACGGGAAAAAGGTAGTCGACGACCAGGCGGCGCGTACCCTCAATGCGCAGCGGCTGGCCGAGGAATACGGAGCTCGCACCGGCCGACTGGAACAGGACCGCAAGGACGCCCTTCGGCAGTCCATGGACTTGTCGCAGAAGCTCGACGAGGTGGGCGCGGCGCGCTCAGCTCTGGCGGACCAACTCAAGGACAAGCAGAGCGCACTGGCCAACCTGAGCCAGCGGCACGAGGCCCTTTTGAACGAGCTTCGCTCGGCCCTCAAGACGGCCAAGAACAAGGCCGCCCTACAGAAGCGCATCTCTGTGGCCCTCAGCCGCGACGCCTCCGCGAGCGCGCCCGACGCCGGTGCGCCGACCGCCACCCGGCCCCATTCGCATTCCCGCGGTCAGTGAGGAGCTGCCCCGTCATGAAACGTTTGACCCGTCTGCTTGGCCTGGCCGTCCTTGTGTCCACAAGCCTGGCCTGGGCCGGCGGCACGGTGAGTGTCGAGGTGGGAAAAACCACGACCGTCGAGGTCGGCCATGCCAAGGGTCTGAACTGCGATGACTTGGAGGTGGCTCAGGTGGAGATTCGCAACGCTTCCAGCGAGACCAACGAGCTGGTCATCACTGGCCTGAAGCCAGGGACCACTTTCTGTCGCGCTGGCACGGCTGGCTCTGGAGCCACGACGCTGGTGAAAATAGTGGTCTTCGAGAAAAAGGACTGACGCTTTCCCCTGCGGCCGTCTTCAGCTGCCCAGCCGCACCGAGGCGAGCACCCGCTCCAGAGCATCCGCGTCGCTGGATTGGTAGTGGAGTTTGGAGAGGTGGGCCACTGCGCAAACGCCGTCGCGTTGCAGGTACAGCAGGACGTGCTTCTCTTGCACCGCTTCACCGCCGCTGACGGGCACCATGAATTCCACCCTTGCTCGGTCACCCTGGGCACTGAGCTGGGCGTCCTCGTGCCCGGGCTGGGCCTTTTGTCGGCCTGCCCAGTCGTGGTCCCGGCAGGAGCGAGCACTCGGGTCGCCGGGGCTGGTGGCGAGGGTGAGTGAGATGGACAGGCCGGCGGCCTGGGCTGTCCCGAAGGCGCGCGCTCCGCCCTTCAAGTTTTGAACTGGCCCCATGTCAAAGCCGGGCAGCTCCACGTAGAGCCGCCACGGCCTGTCCGGAAGGCCGATTGAAAAGGCAGCCTCTGAGGGGCTGCCGCCGTCGGCCGCCTGCGCACCGTCGCCGAGAAGAGCGAGCAGGAGCAGGCAGAGGGCACCGGTATGTGGCCTGTGCCTCATCGAAGAAGTCCTCCGTGGGGCCACTGGCAGCCTAGCCGGGGGACTGAACGCTCAGGGCTTCGGGAGAACCTGCTCCAGCTTCTGCGTCAGCGCGGCGCCAGTCGGGTCGGTCTTGCTGTCGAAGTGCTCGACCACCGTCCCGTCCGTGCCGACTAAGAATTTGTTGAAGTTCCAGGTGATGGCTCCGCCCTGCTTTCCCGGGAGGCCGGTGAGGTACTTGTAGAGGGGCGCGGCGGAGTCTCCCTTGACGTCGATTTTTTCGAAGAGGGGAAACGTCGTCTTGTATTTGAGCTCGCAGAACTTCTTGATTTCGGCGTTGCTCCCCGGCTCCTGGCCGCCAAAATCGTTCGACGGAAAGGCCAGCACTACCAGGCCCTGGCTCTTGTACTTCTCGTACAGGGACTCCAGCCCGGCGTACTGCGGGGTATAGCCACACTGCGAGGCAGTGTTGACGATGAGCAGCACCTTGCCCTTGTACTCTGCCAGCGAGGCTTCTTTGCCATCGATGGTCTTCACCTTGAAGTCGTACACGGACACGGGAACTCCTTGGGCAGGCGCCTCACCAGCGAAGGCGGTGGACAGCACGAGCGGGAAGGCGAGGACAAAAGGACTGAGGAGCCGCGAACGCATTCTACAATTCTCCAGTGAAGGGACCAGTCGGTGACGAAAGGAGGACTGCTGAGTAACCCAAACCCAAGCCCAATGCCCCTCTTTCAGGCATCGCTGGCCCACCGGCGGCCCTGGCCCCTGACTGTGCTGTGTCTGAGCGGAGGCCTGGCGGTGGGCTTCAGCTGGTGGCTCGCGCTGATGGGTAATGCAGCGCGGGCCTTTGGCCCTGGCTACTGGGCCTACCTGGCAGCCACCAGCACGGCGTTGGCGGCGGCGCTGTGGGGCCTATGGCACCTCAGGCGCTGGGCGCTGTGGGCC
Source organism: Myxococcaceae bacterium (assembly GCA_052143535.1). Classification (GTDB taxonomy): domain Bacteria; phylum Myxococcota; class Myxococcia; order Myxococcales; family Myxococcaceae; genus JADGRA01. The sequence goes on from JBKQSS010000056.1 coordinate 203,169, forward strand.
TTCCCGGCCGCGCTGCTACTCGACAGCCTCGTACTGGCAGCAATGGGGGAGCTGCGTCCCGCCGCCGTCGCGCTCCAGGCAGCGCTGGTCGCCCTGGTCCTCGGACACTTCCGCGCTTTCGCACGGACGCCAGACGAGCAGCGCCAGGGCGGGCCACAGTCGCCGCGGCCCACCGGCGCCGTTTAGTCGCCCTTCTCCGAGGTGAGGTAGCCGAGAATGACTTCGTCGAGTGACTTCTCGGACACCAGGTCCTCGCCAAAGAGCGTCTCGGCGGCGGTTGGCTCGAGCGGCGCCAGCTCTAACAGGGGGATGGGGAGGGGGGATTTGGTGGCCGCCGGCGGCGGAGGCGCGCCAGCTGGGGCCTTCGGGACGTCGTCGGCGAGCTGGCCCGGCTGGTAGGCCCGGGCCGCGTTCGCGTTCTCCGTGCCGTCGTAAACACCAGCTCGGACGTTGCGCAGCATTTCCTTGTGCTGCTCCTCCATTCGGCTACGCACCTGCTCGGCCAAATTGGGAGCGTCGAGCAGCTCGGCGTACGACGTCTTCTTCTGAGCGAGGATGTTTCCACCGACGTACAGCAGCGTCACGATGGTGGGGTTGTTGACCCCAGAGTCCTCGGTCTGCACATGGAAGACCCGCTGGCGGTGGGTGATGTTGTGGTTGAAGCCGGAGACGGCTCGGTCGAAGGTTCTGGCCATCCGGGCGGGCGCACTCAGGCGCAGACAACCGTCCACGGTAGCAACGGCCTCGCGCCGGGCGCAAGAAACTGGGAGGAATTCCTCGAATTGCTCGGGCTACCGGGCCGCGGTGGGGACCTCGATGGCGAGAGCCGCCGCATCCTCGGGCGTATTCACACTCAGGACGGCGCGGCCCTCCGGGTCCACCCGAAGTAGCGCCTCTTTGGGAAGCAGCGCGGTGCGCACCCTGTGCCACAGGTCGCGAAAGGAAGGGCTGTCTGCCAGGGCCGCTCCCCAGCTGGGCGCGAGCGACGCGCGGTAGCAGGCCAAAAGGGGCTCAAGCCGTCCGTCCACCTCGAAGCCGACGGCATCCACCGTCTCGCTCCGCTCGCCGAGCAGCAGCTCGACGACCCCCGCGGTGACGAAAGGCATGTCGGTCGCCACCACCAGCACCCAAGGCGTGTGCGCGTGGAGCAGCGCAGCGTGCACCCCTCCCGGTGCGCCGCGGCCAGCAATGACGTCAGGCACCGACCGCACTTTAAAGCCTGCGTAGGCCGCCGGCTCCGAGGTCACCAGCAGCGTCTCGGCAAAACGGGGAGCGAGCGCAAGCAAGTGGGCCAACACCGGTCGTCCTTCACGCCGCAGCAGTCCCTTGGGGATGCCCCCCAGCCGGCGCCCCCGTCCCCCGGCCAGAATGGCCAGGGTGACATCCAGCTGCGCGGTGTCCCTGGCTTCCCGCACGCTTGTGGCCCTCCCCGGGGGGGCTAGCGCCTCTTGAGGTGGGAGGCGGTCGGCCGCTGCTTTGCGCGCCGAGTCACGCCCCCACCTTGTTGGCAACCACCTTGGCCAGTTCGAGGACCTCCACTGGCACGGCGATGACGACGGTGTTCGCCACCGAGGACCCGAGTCCATCCAGCGTCTGCAGGGTGCGCAACTGCATGGCACCAACGCTGCGGGACATGGTGTCCGCCGCCTGCGCCAGGTTGACAGCTGCATCGCGGTCGCCCTCGGCCTTGGTGATGGTGGCCCGCTTCTCCCGCTCGGCCGAGGCCTGTCGGGACATCATCCGCTTGAGGTCCTCAGGCATGTTGATGTCCAGCAGCCGAATCGAGTCGACGTGGATGCCCCAGGCGCTTGCCCTGCTCTCCACCACCTCGGCAATCTTCGCCTGAATTTGGTCTCGCTCGCTGAGCAACTCGTCCAGCGTCATGCTGCCGATGACGTCGCGAAGCGAGGCTTGGGCATACTGGGAGATGGCGTAGCGGTAGTCCTGGACGGTGATGATGGCGCGCTCTGGGTCCTTCACCATGAAGAAGATGACGCCGTCGACCTGCACCGGAACGTTGTCGCGGGTGATGACTTGCTGGTGGGGCACGTCCAAGGTGAGCAGCCTCGTGTCCACGAAGCGCACGTTGTCGAAGACCGGGAAGACGAGCATCACTCCCGGGCCTTTGAGTCCATGGTAGCGGCCCAACCGCAGCACGACGCCCCGCTCCCACTGTGCCGCGATGCGGATGATGCGGCTCGCCCAAGCTGCCACCAACAGGGCCAGGACGCTTCCCAACGGGAGGGCCAGCCCCGCGCCGACGACGCCTCCCGAACCGAGACCAATCCCTGCGGCCAGGGCGGTGCCCAGCGCCCACATCAGAAGGAAGACCACCAGCCGCAACGGGCGCCCGAGCGAGACGTGCTCGAAGGTGGGACGGGCGTAAGCGCGGTCCGCTTGGACCGCGCGCGCCTCCTGCATCAACTCCTTCGCCTCGGCGGAGATACGCGGCACCATGCTGGAAGCCTCCTTCAGGCCGCCAAGCATCGCATGCCGGCCGAGGAGGGGTTAGCCTGGAGACACGTCCATGTCGAAACCCGGAATGGCGGAGCGGCCAGTGCGCCGCATCCAGGCGGGCAACCTCGCGTCGGTCGTCACTGACGCGGTGGCCATCGAGGAGCCCCTCGAAATTCGCGTGGCCGGCGACGCGGTGGCCATCACCATGCGTACCCCGGGGGCGGACGCCCAGCTGGCCGCGGGCTTTCTTTTCGCCGAAGGCATCATCCGGAGCCTGGACGACCTCGGAACGCTCAGCCACTGCGGCCGGGTGGATGAGGAGGGCTATGGCAACGTGCTCGACGTCATCCCCGCACCCGGTGTGCAGCTCGACTTGGAGCGCGTTCAGGCCACTCGCCGAGGCACCCTCACCACCGCCGCCTGCGGTGTGTGCGGACGACGCAGCGTCGATGACTTGCTGGCGCTGGTCAAAAGCCTCCCGGTGGTGGAGCGAATTCCGCGGCCGCTGGTGGCCAGGGCGCCCGAACTGTTGCGCGCCGCTCAGGGCACCTTCAGCCAAACCGGCGGGACGCACGCCGCGGCGATTCTCGGCGCCGACGGCAGCACGCTCGCCGTTCATGAGGACGTGGGGCGCCACAACGCCGTGGACAAAGTGGTGGGGACGCTGCTGCTGCAGGCGCGTCTGGGAAACCCACGTTCGCCGGTCGCTACTGTGCCCCCGGCGGTGCTGGTGGTGAGCGGCCGGTCCAGTTTCGAGATGGTACAAAAGGCAGCGGTGGCGAGGATTCCCGTCCTGGCCAGTGTCGGTGCCGCAAGCACGCTGGCCATCGACTTGGCACAACGGGCCGGAATCACCCTCGCGGCCTTTGTCCGCAGCGGGACCTTCAACGTCTACACCCACCCGGAACGGCTCGAGTAGTGCACGCCGTCTAGCCGAGCGCCAAGTCGACCTGCTCCGCCGCCGAAACGGCCGTCCCGAGGAAGCGGGCGCTCACCTCGATGAAACGGTCGGGAACGTCGGTGACGTAGAAGCGCTCGGTGCGCTCGCCCGGTCCGGCGGCGGTGGCCTCGCCCGCGGCAAGCACCTCGGCCACGGCGTTGGCGGTCGCGTCACCGGAGTCCACCAGGGTGACGTCGGCGCCAAGCACTTCCTGGAGGACGGCCCGCAAGAGCGGGTAGTGAGTACAGCCGAGGACGACGGTGTCCATGCCCTGGCCGAGCAAGGGCCCGAGGTAGCTGCGGGCGACCAGCCGCGGGACGTCTCCGGCGAGCCACCCTTCCTCGGCCAGCGGGACAAACAGGGGGCAGGCCTTGGCGTGCACGGTGAGCCCGGCGCGCTCGGCGGCCAGGGCGCGCTGGTAGGCGCCGGAACGAATGGTGCCCGGCGTCCCGAGGACGCCCACCACCCCGGAGCGCGTTTGTGCCGCGGCCACTCGGGCGCCCGGCTCGATGACACCCACCACCGGGATGCCCAAGGCAGCCCGCAGCGCCGGGAGCGCCACCGCCGAAGCGGTGTTGCAAGCGACGACCAACAGCTTCACGTCGCGGGAGGTGAGAAAGCCGGCGTTGAGCTGTGCGTAGCGGGTCACGACCCCCGCGCTCTTGGTGCCGTAGGGGACACGGGCTGTGTCCCCCAGGTAGATAATGGATTCGGCCGGCAGGCGCGCCCGGAGCGAGCGGAGCACCGTCAGGCCACCCACACCTGAGTCAAAGACACCGAGCGGTCGACGGTCTACGGAGGCCATTCCTCCGCCCTGCCCTAACACGAAGTGCGCCGCTTTTAGTGGAGCGGGACGGCCACCACGGTGGCTGAGGTGCCGTCGTAGAAGGAACCGGGCTGAATGGTCACCACCGGAACCACGCCCGAGAAGAGGACGGGCGAGGGAGGCGCCCCGAGGGCGTCGACGCTGAGCGCGTAGGGGACACCCGCCGCGCCGCCGGTGGGGATGGCCGGCAACCGCTTGAAGGGCGCCACCGCCGTGGCGCAGGGCCAGCCGGTGACGCTGTAACCGGAGCTCCCCGCGCCAGAGAAACCAACCGTGACCGACGTCACACCTCCGGTGGTGCAGGCGGTGGGGTCCGGGTACGTCCAGGCGACGCCAATACCACCCACTTGCCAGGCGAAGGTGAAGCTCTGGGAGGTGGGGTTGTCGGCGGTGATGGTGACGGTGACCGGCTGGGTCTGCGCGAAGGAATAGGACAGTCCGGCCTGGTAGGCGGTCAGTTGCAGGCTGTGCGGACCGGGCGTCAAGGCCGGCGTTGTCACCTGCCCTCCCGCTGCGCCCTGGCTACACTCATAGGTTTGAGCCGACGTGGTTGCGCCGTCGACGTAGAGCGCAACCGAGTCCATTCGGTCGGGGTCGGAATTCCCGGAGCCGGTGCACGGCGGGTAGTAGCTCCCGACTGCAGGCGCAAAGCCCCAGGAGAGGTAGGCGACAGCGTTGCTGGCGCCGGCCGGCTGCATGTCGATGACGATGGAGGTGGTCTGGTTGGCGAGCACGGTGGCGGTCCCACTTCCGCTCCAGATGGTGTTCCCGTTCACGTCCAGACCGACGAGATTCACGAGGTAATTTCCGGGCGCATAGCTGTAGATGACGAGCTGGCCCGGTGGGTTCCCGACCGGACAGGGAAAGGTGTTGGGGTAGATGGGCGTCGAATCGCTGGGGACGCTGACGCGGACCCGCACCACGGCCGGCGTTTGGGCGCAGCCGCTGCCGGCGAAAGTCCAACTGACGGCGATGTTTCCTGGGTACCCGCCCGGGTACCCGGGGTTGTAGGGCGGGTAGTAATAGCCGGTGCAGCCTGCGGCCAGGGTGGCGACGAGTGGGACCAGGGCGAGACGGGCGAGAGCAGGAAAACGCATGAGACCCCTCAAATTCTAACGGCCTTCAACCGACCAGAACAGTGGCAGACGAGAGGAAGGGGTCCGGTATTCAGAGACGGCCAGCCTGCGCTCCTTGCTGGCCGGCGCTGGCCGCTGCCCAAAAGCCGCGGTCGAGTGTTTGACCGTCCCCAGGACTGCTGCTAGCCCCTTGCTGGTGATGCCTCTGGTCCCCCTCGTGGTCGCGGCAATCAACTACCTGGACCTCGTCGAGAGGAGCTCGGCCATCGAGATTGCCGTGCTGCTTCTTCTGGTGGTGGTCTCGGTGGTGTCCTGGGCGCTCATCGCTTTGAAGAGCCGTCAGCTCTCTCGAGCGCGGGCCCAGTCGGTCACCTTCCTCGACACTTTCTGGAAGGCCAGCCGGCTGGATGCCATTTACCAATCGGCCCGAGGGCTCGACTCCTCGCCCCTCTCCAAGGTCTTCTGTGCCGGGTACGAGGAGCTCTCGAAGCTGGCCCAAGCCAAGGACCCCGACGCGGGCCCCATGTCGGAGCGCCTGGGAGGCATCGAGAATGTCGAGCGCGCGCTCAACCGGGCTTCCTCTTCGCAGATTACCGAGCTCGAATCTCGGGTCAGTTTTCTCGGGACAGTGGGGGCGACGGCGCCCTTCGTTGGCCTGTTTGGCACGGTGATGGGCATCCTTGGCGCCTTCAACGAGATTGCCGAAAAGGGCAACGCCAGCCTGTCCACCGTCGCCGCGCCCATTGGCAACGCGCTCTTCGCCACCGCGGCCGGGTTATTCGCCGCCATCCCCGCGGTGGTGGCCTACAACGCCTTCGTCAGTCGAATCCGAGTCTTCGACGTGGAAATGGCAAACTTTTCCTCGGACTTTCTGAACATCGTGAAGCGCCACTTCTTCAAATGACTGGAGCGTCCAGCACACCATGGCGATGAGTGGAGGCCGCGGCGCTCCGGGCCGCACCACGATGAGCGAAATCAACGTCACCCCGATGGTGGACGTGATGCTGGTGCTGTTGGTCATCTTCATGGTCACCGCGCCGCTCATCCAGCAAGGCGTGAAGGTGAACCTTCCAGATGCGCGGGCCCAACCGGTGGAGGCCACGGAGAAGCGCTTGGTGCTGAGCGTCGACCGCGAAGGGCACACTTACATCGGCGATACAGAGGTCCCGACGGACCAGCTCGAGGAGAAGCTGCGGGCCAACGCTAAGGCGCAGGCGGACAAGGAGATTTACCTCCACGCCGACCGGGACGTTCCTTACGGAGCGGTGGTAGAGGTGATGGCGGCTGCCCAGCGGGCCGGCATCCCTGCGGTGGGGATGATTACCGACCCGGCCGGCGCTCCCCGGAAGAAGGACCGACGGTAAGCGGTTGCAGTGCGCGGGAACGGATGACGTGAGCGCAGCCTCGCCCAGCAGTCTTCTCAGCGCACCGCCCCAGCCCCTGGGCCGCTTCCTCTTGCCGTCACTGCTGGTGCACGCGCTTCTCTTCGGGCTGGTGCTGGGCTATGGCGCTCTCACCGCCCGACCGATGCTGGACCTCGACCAGAAGCCGATTCGCGCAACTCTGGTCAGGCAGGGCACGCCACGGGACGAGAAGCTGCTTCCCAGGATTGAGGAGCCGCCCCCGCCGCCGAAGGAGCAAGCCTCTGCTCCCGCGCCCGCCCCCCTTCCAGCCGTCGTCCCTGCCCCCCCCGCGGCTCCGGCCAAGACCAAGGCCCCCGGGGAGAAAACCGGCGATGACCGGCAGAAGCTGCTTGGGGCTTTCGACCGGCTCAGCAAGTCCAAGAGGCCCCCGGAGACCTCCGGCGCCTTGGACGGCGATGTTTCCGGGGATTCCGCCGAGGCCGAGGGGGAGCGCTACTACGGCCAGCTCAGCGTGCAGGTGAAGCGCTTCTATGACGTCTCTGAGACCATCCCCGATGAGGAACGGATTCGGCTCGTCGCACAGGTGGCCCTCTTCATCGACCCCAGCGGCCAGCTCGCCCGCTTCCGGCTTGTGAAGTCGAGCGGGAATGACCTCTTCGACGGTGCCGTCCTGGGAGCTGTGAAGCGCGCGGCTCCCTTCGCGCCGCCCCCGGGCCACCTTCGCAACGCGCTCCAGAAGTACGGAATCGTGCTTCAGTTCCGTCCCTGAAGGAGACTCCAGCCGTGCAGCCGACTCGACTTGCTCCCTGCCTTCTGCTCGCCCTCGCCCTACTTCCCACCCGGAGTGCCGCCCAGGCGCCACTGCTGGAGATTTCGGGCGCCAACTTCCGGCCGCTTCCCATCGCCATTCCTCCTCCCCAGGCGCTGTCCGACGACGCACGACCGGCCGGCACCGCCTTCGACGAGGCCTTCGTTTTCGACGCCAGCGCCGCAGGCATTTTTCAGGTCCTCGACCGGAAGAGCTTCCTGGCCGACGCCCGGGAGGGCTTCACCGCCCCGAGCATCACCTTCTCTCGCTGGGCGGACATCGGCGCCGAGGCCCTGGTGAAAGTACAACTGGCCCTCGACGGCACAAATTTGCGCGGTGAGATGCGCCTCTTCAGCGTCGCCTCCGGCAAGGAAGAGCTCCGCCTGGTGCACGTCGTACCGCTCAGCGAACCCCGAAAACTCGCGCACTTTTTTGCCGATGCGCTCTATCGCCAGTTCACCCGCGAGCCCGGCCCGTTCCAGTCGCATTTGGCCTTCATTCACCGGGTGGGAAAGAATCGAGAAATCTGGCTGTCGGATTGGGATGGCCGCGACGCGGTGGTCATCGCCAAGGACGGCCTCAATGTCCTCCCGGCTGTGGCTCCGGGGGGAAACGGGGTGGCCTTCACCAGCTACCGTACTGGCAAGCCAGACCTCTACTGGGAGCGCCCCGGCGCGCCGCCGGTTTCGCTCGTCTCCGCCGGACAGATGGCCACTGGCGTCGCCTACTCCCCGGACGGCAAGCACATCGCCTACAGCCTGGCGCAGGGGGACGGCACCAACATCTGGCTGGCCAATGCCGACGGGTCGAATACCCACCAGGTGACGGACACCACCTACTTCATCAACAGCAGCCCGAGCTGGTCCCCCGACGGCAAGCGGCTGGCTTTCGTCAGCACCAGGGCCGGCAGTCCGCAGCTCTACGTGCTCAGTCTCGACAACCCCAAGGACCCCCGCCGCATCACCTTCCAGGGCAACTACAACCAGACGCCCAGCTGGTCGCCCCGGGGCGACCTCATCGCCTTTACCGCCCGCGATGAACGCAATGCCTTCGACCTATTCACGGTGAACGTGGACACCGGCAAAGTGACGCGGCTCACCCAGGACCAAGGGAACAACTCCGAACCGACCTTCTCACCCAACGGGCGGCTGATTGTCTTCACCAGCACACGCAACGGACTCCCACAGCTTTTCGTGATGACCGCCGAGGGTCGAAACCAATTGCCCCTGCCGATGGAGCGCGGGGAATTCGACACCGCTGACTGGGGCCCCTGACCATGAGCACCCTGCGTCCCATCCATGAGGTTGCGGCACGACTCGGTCTACGCCAGGAGCACGTCATCCCCTGGGGTCGGCACCGCGCCAAAGTTGAGCTGGCGGCGCTCGGGGCACATCCTCCCCGAGGTCGCCTGGTGCTCGTCTCGGCCATCACCCCGACGCCGCCCGGCGAAGGCAAGACCACGACCTCGGTGGCGCTGGCCATGGGACTGTGCCGGCGACGACGCAATGCCGTCGCCGCCCTCCGCGAGCCCTCCCTCGGACCGGTGTTCGGCCTGAAGGGCGGCGGAACGGGAGGCGGGGTGGCCACCCTCGAGCCATCCCAGGACATCAACCTGCACTTCACTGGCGACATTCACGCCGTGGGCGCGGCCAACAATCTCCTGGCCGCCTTGGTCGACAACGCCCTGCATTTCCGCCATCCGGTGGAAATCGATCCGCGCAGCGTCCGCTGGCGGCGCTGCTTGGACATGAACGACCGGTCGCTGCGCGAGATTGTGTCCGGGCTGGGGGGGCGAGCCAATGGAGTGGTGCGTGAGACCGGCTTCGACATCACCGCCGCCAGCGAAATCATGGCCATCCTCGCGCTCACTGAGGGACCGAAGGACCTAGAGGCGCGGTGCGCCCGAGTCGTCGTCGGCCAGACCCTCGCCGGAGAGCCGGTCACGGCCGGGCAGCTCAAGGCCTCAGGTGCCATGGCGGCGCTGCTGCAGGACGCTCTGCTGCCCAACCTGGTGCAGACCCGCGAAGGGGGCCCGGCCATCGTCCACGCCGGTCCTTTCGCCAACATCGCCCACGGCTGCTCAAGCGTCCTCGGCACGCGGCTCGGTCTGGCCTACGCCGACGAAGTCATCACCGAGGCCGGCTTCGGCTTCGACTTGGGGGCGGAAAAATTCTTGGACATCAAGTGCCGGTCGGCGGGCCTGTGGCCGCACGGCGTGACGCTGGTGGCCACCCTCCGGGCGCTGAAGTTTCACGGCGGTGCCCCTCTGGCGCGAGTCGCCGAGCCGGATGCCCAGGCGCTGGAACGTGGGTTTGAAAACCTCGGGAAACACCTGGAGACGATCGCCGCCTTCGGCCTACCGGCGGTGGTGGCGGTGAACCGCTTTCCCCAAGACTCCGACGCCGAGCTCGACCGGTTGAGGGGCTGGGGCCGGGCGAACGGAGTCACCGTTGCCGTCTGTGAGGGCTTCGCCAAAGGCGGCGAGGGAGCCCTGGAACTGGCCGACGCGGTGCTGGCCATGCTGGACCGGGCCGAGAGCTCGCCACCGGCGCCGCGCTACCTTTACTCGCTCGAGGCACCGCTCAAGGAAAAGCTTCGCGCCGTGGCGCGTACAGCCTACGGCGCCCGCGACATTGTCTTCACCGCCGGCGCGGAGCGGGACTTGGCCCAGGTGGAGAAACTCGGCGGAGCGCACCTTCCGGTGTGCATCGCCAAGACGCAGCTGTCGCTTTCGGATGACCCGACCCGCGCCGGACGGCCCCGAGACTTCGTGGTCACGGTGCGTGAGCTGCGCCTCTCCGCGGGGGCCGGCTTCGTGGTGGCACTCACCGGGGAGATTCTCACCCTGCCAGGGCTACCCAAGGAACCGGCGGCGGCCCATGTGGTGGTTCACCCCGACGGCCGCGTCACCGGGCTGATGCAAGGAGAGTAACCCCCCCGGCCGTTCGTCGACTGCAGCCGGCGGGCAAGGGCTCGACTGTGCTGGTCGGCGTGTGTCATGGGTGGCCAGGATGAGCCGCTCCGAGCCAGTCACCGTCCGGCCTGCCCAACCGGAGGACGCCGATGGCCTGGCCGACCTCTTCGCGCACCGGGGGTATGCGACCAGCGGCGCCATCATCGCCGCGCAGTTCGGCCTCTACCGGCCAGGCTCGCCTTTTTTTGCCCTGGTTGCCGAGCACCAACTGGCCGCGGGTTCGCCCCGTTTGGTGGGGGCCGCCACGGTGAGCATCCAGCAGCGGCTCTATGCAGCCCGGCCAGTGGCCCAGCTCACGGCCCTAGTCACCGACGGCGAAGCACGACAGCTCGGTGTGGGCAAAGCCTTGGTTAAGGCCGCACTCGACCTCGCCCGCAGCGTCCAGTGCGAGCGGCTCTTTGTCCGCAGCGACCGTCGCCGCAGCGAGTCCCACGACTTCTATCGAATGCTCGGCTTCGACGAGGTCAACCTCACCTTTGACTTGTCCCTCGACCCATGACCGACGCGCCCTCCTCGCTGCCCTCTTCTTCGCCTCTGGCCAGCGCTTGGTCGCTCGATTCGAGTGTCGTCTACCTCAACCACGGAAGCTTCGGCGCAACGCTGCGTAGCGTTCTTCAATACCAGTCTGAGCTGCGGGCCCGCCTGGAGCGCGAGCCGGTGCATTTCCTCGACCGCGAGCTGGAGGGGCTGCTCGACGGAGTGCACGACGCGCTCGGCCCCTTCCTCGGTGCCCACCCCGACGACCTGGCGGCCGTCCCCAACGCCACAAGCGGCGTGAATACCGTCGTCCGCTCGCTGGATTTCGGCCCTGGCGACGAGCTGCTCACCACCGACCATGCCTACCACGCCTGCGCCAATGCCTTGCGCTATGTCGCCAGTCGGACGGGGGCCAAGGTGGTGACGGCTAAAGTACCGTTCCCCCTGCCAGGGCCGGAGACGGTGGTAGAGGCGGTAATGGGCGCCGTCACCGCACGCACGCGCCTCGTGCTGCTCGACCACGTCACCAGCCAGACCGGCCTCATTTTCCCGGTGGAACGCCTGGTCCCGTTACTTCAGGGCCGCGGGGTGGACGTCCTGGTCGACGGCGCGCACGCCCCAGGGATGGTTCCCCTGCAGCTCAACGCGCTCGGGGCCGCCTACTACACGGCCAATTGCCACAAGTGGCTGTGCACGCCCAAGGGGGCCGCCTTCCTCCACGTCCGACGGGACCGGCAAAAGCAAATCCATCCGCTGACCATCAGCCATGGGCTGGACACGCCGCGCAACGACCGCTCGCACTTCCGCGTCGAATTCGACTGGTGTGGCACCAACGACCCGACGGCCTGGTTGTGCGTCCCAGCGGCGCTGCAGGCGCTCAGCAAGCTGGTCCCGGGCGGCTGGCCAGAGGTGATGACAAGAAACCACCAGCTCGCCCTGTCGGCTCGGCAAATGCTGTGCGCGGCGCTGGACATCCCGCCACCGTGCCCGGAGAGCATGCTCGGCTCGCTGGCAGCGGTGCCTCTGCCCGCAGGCGACGGGCGGCCGCGCCCTCCTCCCGGGTTGGACCCACTGCAGGACGCGCTCTTTCATCGCAAGTCGGTCGAAGTCCCCGTCTTCAATTGGCCGGCCCGGCCCGCGCGGTGCCTACGCGTCTCGGCGCAGCTGTACAACTCGCCGGAGCAGTACGCCTTCCTCGCCCGCGCCGTGACGGAGCTCCTAGCCGAAGGCGTTTAGCTCGAGCAGTCCCCTCTTGCGCCTTGCCGAGGCCCCCCGTTGGGGGAAAGCCTGGAGTTTCAAGGCCTACCGCACCCGTGCGCTGCTAGTGTTGCCCTCCCAGCATGGCCCGCTACGCCGCCATCGACGTCGGGACCAATACCGTTCTGCTGCTTGTCGCCGAAGCAACACCCACAGGCTTTCGGCCGGTGGCCGAGCGCGGCGCCATCACCCGGCTGGGCCAGGGCGTGGATGCGAGCCACCGACTTGCGCCGGAAGCCATGGCCCGCACGCTGGAGGCTGTCGGCCATTTCGTCGACGAGGCGCGCGAGCTGGGGGTAAGTGGCCTCGCCGTCAGCGCCACCTCGGCTGCGCGCGATGCTGAGAACGGCGCCGAGTTTCTAGCGGCCGCTCGTGCGCGCGCCGGGGTGGAGGTGGAGATTCTCTCGGGGGAGGAGGAGGCGCGCCTCTCTTACCTGGCCGTCTCCAACGACTTCGCCACCGAGGCCGGAGAACGAGAGCTGGTCGCCCTTGACATTGGCGGGGGCTCCACCGAATTCATCTTCGGACGTGGGTCGACGGTGGGCTTTCACACCAGCATCAACATCGGCTCGGTGCGCCTGACCGAGCGATGCGTGCGCTCGGACCCGCCCTCCGAGGAGGACTTCGCCCGGCTCCAGGCCGCGCTCGGACCCGCGCTGGCCGCAGTCCCCCGTCCGGACGCCGGTGCGCTGGTAGTCGGAGTGGCCGGGACCGTCACCACCCTGTATGCGGTGGCCCATTCCATCGCGCCCTACGTCGCTGCCCGCGTCCATGGAGGTTGGCTCTCGCGCGAGGGGCTGGCAAAGACGCGCGAACGGCTGGCTGCGACACCGCTGGCCGAGCGACGAAGCATCCCTGGGCTACAGCCCGAGCGTGCCGACGTCATCGTCGCCGGAGCCATCTTGCTCGAGTCCGCTCTGGACCACCTTGGCGCCAACGGCGCCCGGGTCAGCGACCGCGGCCTGCGTTGGGGACTCCTGGCAGCTCGCTTCGGAGGTGCGCACGCATGAGGCCGCAGGGGCATGCCGTTACCCAGGGGCAAGCTCGCTACGGGCTGGCCATCCTCACACTCATCAATCTGCTCAACTATCTCGACCGGTACATCGCGGCCGGGATGATGCCCCGCATCATGGAGGCCTTTCACATCGACAAGGCCGCAGCGGGGCTCCTGGGGTCCGTCTTCATCATCGTCTACATGCTGTTTGCGCCGCTGGCCGGTGTCATAGGAGACAGGTTTCCGCGAAGACTGGTGCTGGCAGGGGGCATCTTCCTGTGGAGCCTGGCCACGGTCGGCGGCGGCTTCGCCAGCACGTTTGCCGCCCTCTTGCTGGCGCGGTCCATCGTCGGCGTCGGCGAGGCGGGCTATGGGACGGTGGCGCCGGGCCTCATCGCAGACCTGTTCCCGCGGAGCGAACGCTCACGGATGCTTGCCTACTTCTACATCGCGATTCCGGTCGGCTCGGCAATGGGCTTCGCGCTGGGGGGCTGGCTGGGACACCGCTACAGCTGGCAGCACGCCTTCTGGGTGGCGGGGATTCCGGGACTGCTGGTGGCGGCCCTGGCGCTGCGCGTGCCAGACCCCCCACGCGGGGCAACCGATGAGGGTCCGCCGCCAGCGAAGGTGCCATTCATGGTGGGCCTGCTGCGCCTGAGGAGCAACGCAACTTATTGGGCGGCGGTTGCCGGGCTGACGCTGATGACGTTTTCCATCGGCGGTCTTGCCAACTGGATGCCTGCTTTCCTCGAATTGGAGCGCGGCGTGAATCCGGAGATAGCCGGACTCTACTTCGGGGCAATCACCGCCCTGGCCGGCATCGTCGGAACGCTGGTGGGCGGCTGGCTGGGCGACGTCGCGGACCGAAAGTCAACCACCGGAGGGATGTCCCTTTCCGGCTGGGGGCTGCTCCTGGCGGTGCCCTTCATGGCGCTGGTGGCACTGGTGCGCGAGCCCATCATCATCTTCGCCGCCGTCGCCGCGGCGCAGTTCTGCATCTTCCTCAACAATGGCCCGCTCAACGCCGCCATCGTCAGCGCCGTGCCGGGCGATGTCCGCAGCTTCGCGGTGGGCCTCAGCGTCCTCGCCTACCACGCGCTTGGCGACGCCATCTCGCCGCCCATCATCGGAGTGATTGCCGACCACTCAAGCCTCGGCATGGCCATCCTGCTGAATGCCATCCCGGTGGGAGTTGGCGGACTGCTCCTGGTGGTCGCCGCTCGGCTCCTCGGCCACCCAGTCATCCCAGCTGCGGCCGGGCGCGCCGTGAGCGCTTAGCCCCGAAATAGGGGGGGTCGGTTGCCCGGGGCCGGCGACTCGGGTAGCCAGGGGCAAGCAATGGCACGCCCGTCCAACCCGTCTGTCCGAAGCGTTGGTACTGCCTTGCCGCCGCATTACGTGGACCAGGAGACGCTCATCGCCGCCTTTCGCACCCACTGGGCGAAGGAGCATTTCAACGTCGAGCGCATCGAAGAGTTGCATCGTGCGGTGCAGGTTGGCGGTCGCCACCTGGCGGTTCCCCTCGAGGAGTACCTTGGATTGACCGACCTCAAGGCGCGCAATGACGCCTGGCTCCGAGTCGCCACCGACTTGGGAGAGCAGGCGGTGCGGGAAGCCCTTCGGCGCGCCGGGTTGTCGCCGAGCGACGTCGACCATCTCTTCTTCGTCACCGTCACTGGCATTGGGACGCCATCGGTGGACGCGCGACTGATGAACCGACTGGGCCTGCGCCCGGACGTCAAGCGGACGCCCATCTTCGGACTGGGCTGTGTGGCCGGCGCTGCCGGCACAGCACGCGCCAGCGACACCCTCCGCGCTTTTCCCGACCAGGTGGCAGTGATGTTGTCTGTCGAGCTGTGCTCGCTCACGCTGCAGCGCGAGGACCTCTCCATCGCCAACATCATCGCCAGCGGACTCTTCGGCGATGGCGCCGCGGCCGTGGTGCTCTGCGGCGGCGAGTTGGAAGCCCCCGGAGCGCCCCGCATCCTCGGCACGGGCAGCGTCTTCTACCCAAACACCGAGCGGGTGATGGGGTGGGACGTGGTGAACGGTGGCTTCAAGGTGGTGCTGAGCGCGAAAGTGCCAGACGTGGTGCGCGCCCATGTCCGCCAGGACGTCGGGACCTTCCTCGCTCAGCATGGATTGCGCACGGCGGACATTCGGCACTGGGTCGCCCACACCGGGGGCCCGAAGGTGCTGGAGGCGTTCGAGAGCACGCTCGAGTTGCCCGCCGGAGCGCTCGAGCGCTCCTGGAAATCGCTGCGGGAAACCGGCAACCTCTCCTCGGCCTCCATCCTCTTTGTCCTCGACGCCATGCTTTCCTCGGGCGAGGCCCAACCGGGAGACTATGGGCTTCTCCTGGCGATGGGCCCGGGCTTCTGCTCGGAGCTGGTGCTACTGCAATGGTGACGTCCCTCGCGCTCTACCTCGGTTTCCTCGGCCTGGTCGGCCTCGAGCGTTTGGTGGAATTGGTGTTGTCTCGGCGCAACGCGCGGCGGGCCCGTGCGGCCGGTGCGCTCGAGACGGGCCGTGGGCATTACCCGGTGATGGTGGCCTTCCATTCACTTTTCCTCATCTGCTGCGCCGCGGAGGCAATCCTCGTGCCCCGCACTTTCCCCGGCAGGCTGGGTTGGTTGGCGTTGGGCGTGGCCTTGGCCGCCCAAGGGCTGCGCTACTGGGCGGTGGCCTCCCTCGGTGTGCGGTGGAACACCCGGGTGCTGGTGTGGCCAGGACTGCCGCCCGTCACCTCCGGTCCCTACCGTTTCTTGCGCCACCCAAACTACTTGGCGGTGGTGTTGGAGATGGCCAGTGTCCCGCTGGTGTACGGAGCCTGGGTGACAGCCCTCGTCTTCAGCTTGGCCAACGCGCTGCTGCTCAGAGTCCGCATTCGCTCCGAGGAACAGGCGCTGGGCCCCGCCTGGGCTGAGGCCTTCGTCAGCCGCCCCCGTTTGCTCCCGGAGCTTCACCGTGGCCAGTGAGGCCGATGTGCTGGAAGCGATTCGTTCCATCGCTCGCACGGAGCTCGAGTTGGAAGGGCCCGTCCAGCCGAGCGATGACTTGCTGGCCGACCTCGGGCTGGACAGCCTCGGCCTCACGGTCCTCGCCGTTGGGTTGGAGAACCGCTACCGGGTGAAGCTGTCCCAGGAGGACGCCGTCGGCTTGCGGACGGTGGAGGACCTGGCGAAGCTGGTGGTACGGCGCAGCGAGGCGTCGGCATGAGCGTGCCGTCGCGGCTGGTGGGCGCGGCCCAGCCGCCGCCCCGGCATGCCTCCATTCTGGAGGCGTTGCGCCGCGCGGCCGAGCATCCCTCGGGCCTCACCTTCGTCGACGCCTCGGAAAGCGAGGAGACGCTGCTCTGGTCCGAAGTGCGGACACGCGCCCGGGCGACGGCGGGCGCGCTGCGTCGCCTCGGCGTCCGCGCTGGCGACCGGGTGGCCATCGTCCTTCCCACCGCACCCGACTTCATGGATGCCTTCTTCGGCTCGCTGCTCGCCGG
Source organism: Myxococcaceae bacterium (assembly GCA_052143535.1). Lineage (GTDB taxonomy): Bacteria > Myxococcota > Myxococcia > Myxococcales > Myxococcaceae > JADGRA01. The sequence continues at coordinate 219,838 of JBKQSS010000056.1, forward strand.
AGCGGTGCCAGTGCCTCTGTACCCGCCAGTGCGTCTGGGGCGCCTCGAGGAGTACCACAAGGCCACTGCCCGCATGCTGCAACTGTCGGGCGCCGTGCTGGTGCTGACCGACGGCCTGGTGGGAAGGCTTCTCGGCCAGGCCATCGCCGCGGCCCGGCCTCGGCTCGGCTGCCACCGGGTGGGGCCGCTTCGGGAGGCGGGCGAGACACCCTTCGAGCAGCCGGTCGAGCCGCAGGCGCTGGCGGCGGTGCAGTTCTCGTCCGGAAGCACTGTCGACCCAAAGCCGGTGGCCTTGAGCCACGCCAACGTGATGGCCCAAGTGGAAACCATCCGCTCGCTGATGCCGGTCCGCGACGGAGTGCGGCCCCTCGGCGTCAGCTGGCTTCCGCTGTACCACGACATGGGCCTCATCGGCTGTCTGGTGAATGCAGTGGCCTACCCCGGCCCGTTGGTGCTGCTGCGGCCAGAGCAGTTCCTGGCGCGTCCTGCGCTATGGCTGCGGGCCCTGTCCCGGCACCGCGGGACGCTTTCGGCAGCGCCCAGCTTCGCCTATGCGCTGTGCGTCCGCCGCATCCGCTCCGAGGAGCTCGAAGGCGTCGACCTTTCCTCTTGGGCGCTCGCCCTCAACGGTGCCGAATCCATCTCCGCCGAGGTGGCGCGGCGCTTTGTGGAGCGTTTCAGCCCCTATGGCTTCGACCCACGTGCCCTGGTGCCGGCCTACGGACTCGCCGAGGCTTCGCTTGCGGTCGCCTTCGCCCCGAGCCGCTCCGCGCTGCGCACGGTGTCCGTCAACGCCACCGCCCTCGCCGCCGAAGGGCAAGTCCGACCTGGCAACCGCACCTTGGTTTCGGTCGGGCGGCCGGTCCCGGGAGCAGAGGTCGAAATCCGAGAAGAGTCCGGCGCAGTGGTGCCCCTCGGGACGGTCGGCCGCATCCATGTGCGGGGACCGTCGGTCATGGTCGGCTACCTCGACCAGCCCGAGGCCACCCGCTCCGCAGTCGTCGAAGGGTGGCTGGACACCGGCGACCTCGGCTTCGTGGCGGACGGCGAATTGGTGGTCTGTGGCCGCGCCAAGGACGTCATCGTCCTCCGCGGTGCCAACCACGTGCCGCAGGAGTTTGAGGAGGCTCTGGAAGGGCTCGCCGGGGTTCGGGCCGGCTGCGCGGTGGCGCTGGGCGCCATCCCACCGGGGTTAGAGGGTGAGGAACTGGTGCTGCTGGTGGAGCTCGGCCTCGGAGCTCCGGGCGACCTCGCCGACCAAATTCGCACGCGCGTGCTCGAACGCACGGGCATTCGCCCCCACAGCGTCGAGTTGCTCACGCCCGGCACGTTGCCCCGCACCTCGAGCGGGAAGCTGAGGCGACGGGAGGCCCTCAGGCGCTGGCAGACGGGGACGTTGACGCCGCCGCGCAAGGTCCGTCTTTTGGGGCTGGCCGGGGCAATGCTGAAGAGCGCGGTGGCCTTCGCGCGCGCGGACCGCGACCCATGAAAGTGGACGTGGCCATCGCAGGAGGTGGCCCGGCAGGGCTGGCAGCCGCCATTCATGCCGCCACCGCCGGGCTTTCGGTGGCCATCTTCGAGCGCGAGGAGCTACCGCGTGACAAGGCGTGCGGAGAGGGGTTGATGCCGCCAGGGCTTCAAGCGCTGGAGCGGCTGGGTGCGCGGAAAGGCCTCGGGCCTTCCGACTGGGCACCCATCCGCGGCATCCGCTACCTGCAGGAGGACGGCTCATCGCTGGAAGGGCGACTGCCCGGCGCGGGTGGAATTGGCATCCGCCGCACGGCGCTCGCGCGGGTGTTGCTGGACCGCGCGCTGGACGCTGGAGTCTCGGTGCACGCGCGGACCGCGGTCCGCGCTCACCGCCGGAGCAGCCGGGGGGTGGAGGTGGAAACCGACGCCGGCACCTGGGAGGCGGCGGTGCTGGTCGCGGCCGATGGCCTCGCCTCGCCCCTTCGGGCGGCCGAAGGGCTCGACCTTCCGGCGACCGGGCCCCGTCGCTTCGGGCTCCGCCAGCACGTCCGGCTGCAGCCCTGGACGGACTGCGTGGAAGTCCACCTCTCCGAAGGCTTGGAGGCCTACGTCACCCCAGCCGGCCCAGAGCGGGTGGGAGTTGCCTTCCTCTGGGAAGATGGACGGGTCCCGCCGCAAATCTCCTGGCCGGCCTTGGTGCAGCGCGTTCCGGTGCTCGCCGAGCGGCTCCAAGGCGCCGAAAGCGACTCCGCCCCCCGCGGTGCCGGCCCGCTGAGACGACGGGTGCAGGCGCGCGTACGGCCTCGCTTCGTCCTTCTGGGGGACGCGGCCGGCTACGTGGATGCCATCACCGGCGAAGGGCTCTCGCTGGCCTTGGTTTGTGCCGAGGCGCTCGGGGCGTGCCTTCCCGACGTCGTCTCCGCCGGAGGCGAGCCAGCCGCTTTCCGTCCCTACCTCGAAACCTGCCGGCGGGAGTACCGCCGCTATGCCCTGGTGGCCCGGAGCGTACTCTGCCTCGCCCGACACCCGAGGGTGCGCCGCGGCGTCCTCGCCACCCTGGGGTTGAGCCCGGACCTGTTCTCCTGGCTTCTGGCGCACACCGTCGCCTGACGCTGACGGCGCGCCCGAGAGACCCCACGGGCCAACGGCGCGGGGCTGTTGCCACCCTGGAACAGTGCCTAGCTTCTCCATTCCATGCGAGCTCTGCGGTGACGAAGGTCCGAGCAGGCTTCCTCCCACTGCGCTGGTGGCACTGGGCACTCCTCGGCCTGACAATCGCTTGGCTTGCCATCCTCGCCGTGCGCCAGCCGCTCACCCGGTACGCAACGCACCGGGCCCTGAGGGCCATTCCCGGTTGGGAGGCCGACGCCGCGGATGCCCGCCTCGGCTTCTTTCCGCTGGTCTACACGGTGACCGGGGTGCATCTCGTCCCCGAGGACCGAAGCTTGCCCGTCTTCTACATCGAGCGCATGGACACCGGCGTTTTCTGGGGTGACTTGCTCCGCCGACGCCTCAACGGCTGGGCCAATCTCGACCGCGTCAAAATGACGTTTTTCCTTATCCCCATCCACATCCCAGACCTGGCCGCCATGCTGCAAAAGGTAATGCCCCTGGCCATCGAGCGTATGCAGTGCAAGGCCAGTGAAATCACCATCGCGCTCCGTCACACCCGGAGCGGTGACCCAGAAAAGCCCGAAGGTGACGGGCCTCAGCTCTGGTTCCATGACCTCGAAGCAACGGTGGAAGGCCTCGCCACCCGGCCGGAGCTACAGCCACACGCCACGACGCTCGCCTTAAGAGCCACCATGGCAAGCACCGGGAAATTGTCGGCGTTCGTCACGGTCGACCTCCTCACGCCAGGTGCGAATACCTTCACCGGTCAGCTCGGGCTGGTGGGCTTGAAGCTGGCTGACCTCGACTCGGTGCTCGGGCCATCTGGGTTTAGGCTCAGCGGCACGTTCGACTTGAAGGCGCGCTTCGGAGTGGACCACGGGAAGTTGTCCGGCGCGCTGGAGCCCGTCTTGAAGCACGGTCAGGTGGAGGCCCTGGGCGGCGACCTCGGGAAGAAGCTGGAGGTGGCCCTGGCCGATGACGGCGTCCAGTTGCTCTCGGACCGGGTGCCGGGGCGGGACGCCTTGGTCACCATCATCCCCATCCATGGCAACCTCAACCACCCGAAGCTCGACGTCTGGGCAGCCGTCTCAGGCGTGCTCCGCAACGCCTTCGTGGTTGGCCTGTCGGAAAGCCTCCAACAACTCCCCGCCCCCAAGCCCGAAACGGCCTCCCGGGCGAGCACGGAACACCCCTAGGCTCGTCCCATGCGCCATCCCCCCGCACTGCTGCTCGCATTCCTGTTTGCCTGCTCGCACGCCGAGACGGTGGCCTCGCCCGCCACACCCAGTCCTCCGGATGCGCCCACCCGCCTCCCCAGCGCCGGCTCCGTGACGCCGCCAAGCGACCCCGGCCATCCGGCCCTGGCCAGCTCTCCTGCTCAGCTCATGGCGCCGGGCTCGGCTGACGCCATCGCCGCGGCCCTTCGAAAGCGTGGGCTGCTCTCAGCGGACGCTTCCAGCGAGGCGCTGGAGCAGGCGCTGCGAAAGTTCCAGGACTCGCAGGGTCTCGCCGCCACCGGTTTCCCGGACCACGAGACGCTGCGGAAGCTCGGCATCGACCCGCGGACGGTGGACCGGACGACCGCAAAACCTGACGCTGGAAGCTGAGGCCTCGCCCCGGGGGCTGGAGAGCGGGCTCCAGCGTCAAAACCCCGGCGGCCTCTCGCCAGCCACCTTCAAGCCCTGCTCCAGCGCCATGCCCACCCGGGCGAGCGTTCCCTCGTCGAAGAGCCGGCCAATCAGCGTCACGCCCTGTGGCACGCGGTGCTTTTCGGGAAGCTGCGGCCATTGCTGTCCTGGCGGTGGCAGCCAGTCGCTGCGGATGCGGTCGATTTCGATGAAGCCAGCCCGCAGCGTGAGGGAGGGATGCCCGGTGAGATTCGTTCCGATAAGCGTCTCGTCGCGCAAATAGGGCACCAGTAAGACGTCCACCGTCGTCAACAGCGTATTCATGGCCACCGCCGCCTGGCGCCGCAGCCGGTCGGCCTGGACGAGGTCCACCGCCGAGAGGAAGCGCGCCTGGCGGAACAAGTTGGGCCAGGCGTCGAAGACTTGCATCTTCAGCTCGTCCATTTGGTGAGAGAGCGTCATCTCCTCGAAGGAGGCCGCTGCCTCAGCAAAGAGCACGGTGTTCAGCGCAGCGTAGGGAAGTGCCGGAAACTCGACCGGCACCGGTGTCATCCCGGCCGCCTTCACCGCGTCCAGCACAGACTTGTCCACTGGGAGTGACTGCTTGTCGAAGCTGTTGGCGGGCTTCTCAAGCCAGGAGGGGACATACCCCACGCGAAGCTTGGAAACGGGCTGTGCGGCGTCAAACTCAAGATGGCTCGGGACGCACCCCAAGTCCTTGCCATCGGGACCAGAAATGGCCGCCAGGACCAGCAGCGTGTCCTCCACGCTGCGCGCCATGGCCCCCAGCTTGTCCAAGGACCAACACAACGTCATGGCGCCGGTGCGGGGGACGCGTCCAAAGGTGGGTCGGAGCCCAGTCACCCCGCAGCGAGACGAGGGCGAGACAATGCTGCCTCCGGTTTCGCTGCCGATGGCAAAGCCCACCAGACCTGCCGCGGTGGCAGCGGCAGAACCCGCGCTCGAGCCACTGGAGCCCTCGGCGAGGAGCCAGGGATTCTTTGTCTCTCCTCCGAACCAAATGTCATTGAGCGCCAGCGCTCCCAGTGACAACTTGGCCAAAAGGACAGCCCCCGCCGTGTGGAGCCGGTCCACCACCGTCCCGTCCTTGGTTGGAACCCGGTCCTTGAAGGGCTCTGCTCCCCAAGTGGTTCGAATGCCGGCGGTGTCCAGGAGGTCCTTGACTCCCCAGGGGATGCCATGCAGGGGGCCTCGCCATTTCCCCTGGGCAATCTCCGCGTCGGCTCTGCGCGCTTGCTCGCGCGCCAGCTCGGGTGTGAGGGTGATGACACATTCCAGTTTCGGGCCGAAACGATGAAGGCGCTCCAGATAAAGCTCGGTGAGCCGCGACGAGGAGATTTTTCGGGTTCGAAGCCATTCGGAGAGGGCGGTAACCGGCGCGTAGGCGATGTCCGTGTCGCTCGAAGGTAGCGGCGCCAAGGAGCGCGAGAATTTGGTCCGCGTACGCGACGGGCCGGTCGGTGCGCCGGGAATGCGCGGGTCCCAGAGGCACGCCGGAACGATGGCTTCCGCTGGGTGGTAGGCCCGTCGGTCCTTCAGTGTTGCGCCAAAGTTGACGTCCCAGGAGGAGGAGGCCTGTGAGCGTTCAGCTGCCGTGTAGCGAACTTCCGCCAGCTTCTCCGCCTCGGCGACAGTGGCGGGCGTAATAGCGGACGCCGAGGGTGCCTCGGCCGCCGCGGCCCCAGCGTCCCCCGTCGCCGCAACCGTGGAGGCCGGCCGCACCACAGCCGCTCCCGCGAGCAGCGCACTGCCAGCGATGAATTTACGTCTCGAAGTCCGGGCCATGCCTGGTCGCTCCAGTGAAGGGGGGAGCGGACTTTAGCGGTTCGTCAGAAGAGTCCCACGCTGAACTGGATGGCGGCGAGCTGCTCGTTCAAGGACGCGTCCGGAGCAAGGTTAAACCCGAGGTCCAGCGCCAGCGGACCGATGGGCGTCGCGTACCGCAGGCCAACGCCGGCGACAGGACGAAGGACGAAGGGTCGGAATTGGTGGGGGTCCGCCCAGAGGTTTCCGGCCTCGAAGAAAATGCCGAGGTCGAAGCCGAGAATGGCCGGGAAGCGCACTTCCGACTTGAAGAGGGTGAAGAGCAGACCTCCTTCGCTCGGGACCTGCCGGCCCTCGGTGAGGACGATGCCGGCGGGCGTACAGCCGCCCGACCAGACCAACGCCGCACAGGAGTTTCGCTGAGCTGCGTAAAGAGCGTGCTCATCCTGAGGGATGACACCGTCCTCGGGGAAACCACGCAGCGTCGTCACTCCGCCTAGGTAGAAACGCTCCGGAGCAATGACTTGTCCCCCGGCGACGAGATTGAAAATCTTTCCGCCACGAAGCGAGATGGCCAGAACCACTCGGTCTCCCAGCGGGACGTAGCCGGTGATTCCGGCCGAGAGCTTCCATGTAAAAATGCGCGTCGGCTGGGGGTTATTGCCGCTGGCATCGGTGCTCTCGGCGCTGAGGTCCTTGGTCAACTCACCCACCGTGGTGATGAGCAAGCCCTGGTGCGGGTTGAGGGGGTTGTCCCGAAAGTCGAGGGTGAAGGCGGGGCTGAGCGTCTGAAGCGCGTAGTTGCCGGTCGGAAAGCGGAGGTTGGTGATGTCCGCGCTGGTGGTGGCTTCGAGCGCAGAGACGGCGTCGTACTGCCGCACGAGAATGCCCTCCACCGTGTACTGCCCGGTAAAGCTCAGCCACGAGTTGAGCTGCCACACCATGCCGGCAATGCCTGCCACACGGCTGAAGAAGTAAGAGGGGCGATGGACGCGCTCGGCGACGAAGGTCAGTCGGGCGTTGATGTCCTGGGGCAACAGCCACGGGATGCGCGCCTGGGAGAAGGTGGCGTTGAAGTTGAAGTCGATGCCGTTGAGGCCCTGGAGCTGGGAGGCAGGGGTGAACTGCTGCAACGGCAACAGGCTCAAGCCCACGTAGTTCACCTTCCCGCGGGCGGTGAAATTGATGGCCTCGCCAAAGATGTTGGGAAACACGAGGTCCCCCACCACGCGGGGGCCGTCGTAAGTCGAGTACCCGAATCCGCCCGAGCCGGACAACAGCGGACGTTCCCGCGCCTCAATCAGGACGTCTTTCACCGACTCTTCAGCATCCGGGTTGAGCAGCGTCACGGACACCTGACGGAAGATGCCTAAGGAGAGCAAGTTCGCCTGGCTGGCATACACGTCTTCGGGGTCCAACGGCCGGCCCGGTCGAACGACCAGGTTTTCTCGGACCAGTTTCTCGTCGGTACGTTGCAGCCCCCTGATGACGACCTGCCCGACGCGAACCGCGGGTCCCGGCTGTGTTCGAACCACCACCTCGGCTCGGCGGTCGTTGTCCAGCAGCCTCGGCACGACGTCCACCCGTGCAAAGAGGTAGCTGCCTCGGCCGAGTCGGCGCAGCAACTCGAGCCGAAGCTGTTCCATGGCGCGCGTCGACAGCGGCGCTCCGGGCGTCAGCGGACCCAGTGGGGGCGGAACGAAGCCTTTGGGAAGTCCCTCGAAGGTGATTGCTTGGATTCGGGTTTGGATGCCCTCCTCGACGCGGAAATGGACTTGGGCCGTGTGGCGCACCGCGTCCCAGTCCAACAGAGTGAGTTGCACCCGGGCCCCAAGGAAGCCGTCCTCGTGGTAGCTGGCTTGAAGCGCCTCGGCGCCGGCCCGGTACGCCTCCTCGACGAAGACCTCGAGCGGGGCCAGTTCCGGGGCGGCACCAAGGTCCGTCCTCTGGGACTGGCTCCGCGAGTCAATGGGGTCATCTATCAGCCGCGCGTCGCCAGGCAAAGGCGGCGTGTGCGCCGCGATGACTTCGGACAGCACCCGACGGAGCCGAGCGTCCGACAATGACTTCGCTCCGTCGAAGGCGATGTTGGTCACTCTCAGCACCGGGCCTTCATCCACCGCGAAGACGACCTCGGTGGGCCCTCCCCGAGCGTCCGCGAACTCGCTCGATGCAACCTGTACTTCGGCGAACCCTCGGTAGCGGTAAAACGCTTCCAGGCGGCGCGCCAGGCGGGCCTCAGTGGCGACGTCAAGCGTTTCAGACTGGTCGTAGTCCAGAACGTCGAGGAGCTGCCTCGACGGGAATCGCCGGTTCCCCCGAATGGCAAAGGTAAGCACGGGCCCGGCGTCGACTGGCACTTCGACGATGGCACCGGAGGGTCCTTCCTTCACCGTCGGAGTGCCCACCCGCGCCCTAAAGTGACGCGTCTCTCGGTACAGGGCGCGGACTCGGTCGACGCCTTTCTCCAGGGCGGTCTGGTCGAGGATGGTTCCGCTCGGTAGTCCGAAGGCGTCCCGCAGCGTCAGTTCGGGAAGCCCAGGCGTTCCAAGGAAGTGCACCTCGGCCACGCGGGTGGGCAAGCCCTCGGAAATGTTGAGTCCGATGTCCGCCAGCGCGCCATTGCGTGTGACGGTGATGGTGACGTCCGTCTGGTTCCAGCCACGCCGAGCGTAAGCCTGGAGGATGCCAGCTTTCGCCTCCTCCAACTTCTCGGTGTAGAAGTCGCTGCCCTCCGTCAGCCGAGCCGCTGCGAGGACGTCTCCTCGAGTCATCAGCTTGTTTCCCGTCACGGCCACCAGATGGACTTTGGCCACCGGCGCGCACTCGAACACCACCGTCACCCCGGCCCCGTCGGGGTGTGCCTCCACCACCACGTCGGCGAAGCGGCCCGTGGCGAACAGCAACTCGATGCTTCGCCGCACGGCCTGGGGGTCGAGCGGCTGTCCTGCCTGCAGCACTACCAAGGGCCGAAACTCGGCGGCCTGCATCCCCTCGGGCAGGTGCAGCACCACCTCGGTCACCATCGGCCGGGGGACGGGCCCCGCCTGCGCCGCTCGGGCGCTGGCGCGCCCGGCGACGAGCAGCAACAGGGCGAGTGTTACTCGACTTCCCAACGAAGCTTCAGGTCGATTCCCAGGTTGCCGACGGGGAGGTCGCTGTAGGCGTTGTCCCACTGGGCCTGTGCGGACAAGCGGTTGTCGAATCGGTACTCGGCCTGCGCGTGGGTGCCCCTGCCGGACACGGGCTGACTGACGCTTAGCTTAAGCTGGTCCACCAGGAACTTCGACTCCAATTGCGCCGTCGGCTCGACCAGGCCTGTCCCTTCGCTGTATTGGGTCGAGATTCGAAAGGCCGGGTCGCGCAGCACCGAGTTGCTGGGCAAAAAACGCTGCACCTGCCGGTCCAGGCCGGAGGCCTGATAGAGCGCCTCGGCAGCCAAGCCGGCGCCGGCACCAGCCGTTCCGGAGATGCCAGCCTGCTCGCGGGCGGTAAGACCGAGGGTGAGCAGCGAGAGGACGTCCCTCTCGGGCAACGCCGGGTCACTGGAGAACTGGACCTGCGGAGCGCTGGAACGCCCGAAGGCGTGAAGACGAATCTGGTAATCGCGCACCTGGGTGTCGGCGTAGACGTCGAAGACGCCCTCCAGGCTGTGGTGGTCTTTGAAGTCGGCCACGCCTTGGGTGATGGAGAAGGCATTGCCCCGGAAAAAGGCCTGGCTCCCCTCCCCGGCTTCCACCGTGCCCACCAGCCCCGGGTGAAGGTTGGTCCCGGTGACGCGCAGGTCGCCGAGCAGGCGCGCCCGGGCAACGTTGTTGTCCACTCGAGCATCCTTGAGGTGGAGCGCCACGTCGAGGGACAGCCACTCTGCGCCGCGCTCGGCTTCGCCGCCTCCGCCGCGTTGGTGGGCCAGCGCGTCCACCCCGAAGGGGCGGACATAGCGCAGGCGGGCAACGTCCAGCTCTCCGGAGAGCCGCAGGGCCCCCGGCTTCCCGGACACCAGGAGTTCGCCTGTCGCACTGAAAGGCGCGTCTTCGAGCAGACGTAAAGTCACATCATCCAAGTGAGCGGAGGCCGCGAGCTGGGTCACCGCGAATCCCCCCCACGAAACGTCTCCGCGGGTGCTAATTTTCCCGTCGTTGAGCTGTCCGTGGACGTCGGCCCACAGCACTCGAGTCTCGCTGAAGTCCACCCGCCCGCCGAGACCGCGAAGCTCGACGCCCGTGTCTCGAACCACGAAGCCAACGTCGAGGAGGGTGGCGCTTCCCAGCAGCGAAGGCTCCTTCGGCCTGCCCTCCGCCGTCCCCGAGAGCTCGATGCGGCCTCCCAGACGCTCCAGCGAGTGGGTGAAGGGCTCCAGCAGCCTCAAGTCCAGTGTGCCGCCCACCTTGACGTCCAGGGCGCCCGCCGAAGCGGAGCCAGAGACGGTCAGCGCTGTTTCCGGACCGCGAAGCGTCACGCCGGCCGTCTCGACGCGTCCCTTCGCGAACCGAATGTCCCACACCCCATCATTCTCGGCGCGCACCTCCGAGCGCTGGAGACGCAGCTGTTCCAAGTGAAGCTTTCCCTCCGCCGCCTCGAGCTCCAACAGCGAGCCGTCGGCGGTGAGGTTCCCCCTCAGCACGCCTTGCCAGCCGTCGCCGAGAAGCGGCCGAACGTCACTCAGCGCGAGGTCGAGTTTGGCCTCAAAAGGGTATGGCCGATGGACGTCGACAGTCATGCGGGCTTCAGCCTCCGCGATGGGGCGCCCCGAGACGACCAATTTCTCGCCGAGCATCCGGGCTTCGAGGTGAAGGGGACCCAAGGAGCGCCCGGCCATGGTGGTCTGCGGAGCGCTGAGCGTCGCTTTGACGTCGGGGACATCGGCGGTCCCCTGCACCGTCCCAGCCAGCGTCAGGACGCCGTGAGCCTTGGCCCGCCGCACGGCAGCGCCGAGCAACTCCTCCAGGGAGAGGGCGTCGATACGGAAGCGGAAATTCAGCACATCCCCGGTGGTGAGGCGCCCCTCCCCCTGGCTGGTGCCGAGCGGCCCACGGAGGGTTAACGGCAACAATTCGATGGTGTCGCCTCGAATCCGCAGATGCATGGCGCCGTTGCCCATCCTCCGCTCATAGAAGGCGACGTCGGCGGCGGTGAAATCCACGTCGGCAGCGAGGTCGGCGGAGGGCCCCCAAAAGTGAAGCTCGCCACTCGCGTTCCCGGTGAGGACGTGTCGCAGCGGCTGCCACACCGTGGAGAGGGGGGCCACCACCTCGACTAAGTCCTCCACCTTCCCTTCGGGCATCCGAGCTCGCGCCTCCATGACCAGCGAATCGCCTCGAAAGTCGAGCTTGGCTGCGCCGGTGTATGCCGAGTGACCGCGCAGGCCGACAACCTCTGGAAAGTTGAGGACGCTGTCGGCAAAATGCAGCGGACTTTTTACCGTGCCTAGGGCGAAATGTCTGAATTCGGCGTCGCGCATTGCGACGTCGGCATCAATGTGCATCTCTTGCCCCCAAGGCATCCCGAGCGAGAAGCGCACGGAGCCGATGCCGGACCAAGGAATTCCAATCAGCGGCCCCACATCGCGCAGCTCGAGCGTATCGATGACCCCCGAGATGGACAGCCCAACTGTCTGCTGGAAGGCGAAAGTCGCATTCACTTTCGCGCGAGAGTTGCCCACCTGGAGCTGGGCCTCTCGCAGCTCCACGCGGTCCGGTAACACCTGCAACTCGAGATGAATGTCCCCGGCCGGGAAGGCCAGGACGGGAGGCTGTCCGTGCGGATTCTTTTCCACCGGTCCGGGCGTAAAGAGGAAATTCGCGGCGTGGAGAGTGGCTTCGCCCTGCAGCTGCGGCGCGGGGCTGAGCTTGCCCTGGGCCGTCACTTGGCCAGAGACGGCGAAATCCACCCATGCGCCGGCGACACCGGCCCGGGCGATGACGCGCGCCAGGCTAGCGGAATCGAGCTCAGCCTTCAGCTTGACCGGAAAACCGGCCACCAGCCGAGCTGTCCCTGAGACTTTGACTTGCCCCGGAGCCACCGGCAGCACCAGGTCGTGAAGAGTCAGCGTGTCCCCAGCCAACGCGAAGTGTGCGCTGAAATCGCCCGGATGCGCCGGGGGCAATTCCAGCCCTTTCCCCAATACCTCTCCACTCAAGCGCAGGTCTGGGCTCCGACCACTCACCGTGAGGCGCGCCCACAGGTGACCGGCCGAGCCCGGGAGCAGGCCGGTCGCTCGAGTTAACGCCCGCATCGGGAGAAAGAGCTGAGCATCGAGCGCCGCGCTGGGATGGCAGAGGTCGTCGATGCGCCCGCTGAAGGAGAGGTCGGCCTCTCCCACCGAGAGCTCGCCACGGGTCACCTCGAGGTCGCGCCCCCCACGGGCCAACTCGGCCTCAACGCGCAAGCCAGTGAGCGGCAGCGGCGCGACGCCGCCTCCTGGGTCCAAGGAGCCTTGGGATGTCTCGACTCGAAACTCTGCAACTCGCCGCCGCATTCGCCAGCCGACGGAGATTTCCTCCACATCAACAGCCCGACTCCCGGGGAGCAGCACATGCGCCTCGCCTCCACGGATGTCGAAATTGTCGACGGACACCGCCTGCAGCGCTTGGAACGGACAGGTTCCCGGTGGACGGCCGGCGGTTGGGCGAGAGAGGTCGAGGCGGACGCGCGGGCGGGTGACCTCGAGGCGATCGAGAAGAACCCGCCCGGTGAAGGGCTCGAAGCCGCCGAGCGTCACCTCCACCTGGTCGGCACTAAACACCGGCAGTTCCTCGCCCTTGGCATAGACCGCGACGCCTCCGAAGCGAACCGTCCGCGCCGCGGCGTCCACCTCGCACCGGCCAATCCCCACCTCCGCGCCGAGTGCCTTGGGAAGCTCGCGTCGGGCGAGCGTGCAGAGCTGGTCCCAGGCGACCTGCGACCGTAAGCCGAGCATCAATCCGGCCGCAGCCAGTGCCACCAGCACCAGCGCGACGAGCAGTCTTCGGTAACCGGGAGCAGTCACAGCCGAACCTAACTCATGCCTCGAGGTCGTCGAGGTAGCGGTCGATTTCCGCGAGGTCGACCCGCTCCTCTGGGGGAGCGGTCGTCCGCTGGGGAGCGGCCGCCCCGGGAGCGGCGGGTGGGAGGCCAATGGAAAGCGAGCGCGCGATGTCGCTGATGCGCCCCGCATCGACCAGCGTCTCCCTCGCCAGGTAAGCCTCGAACAGCGCGTTGTCGCAGAGCGTGTTGATGACCCGCGGACTTCCACCGCTCAGCTGGTGCAGCGCGGACATCGCTTCGGGGGTGAATGGGAGCCTCGTGCCCCCTGCGGTCTGGATGCGGTGGCGGACGTAGGCTTCGGTGGAGGCCAGAGTAAAGGGCTCGAGGCGGTAGCGCATCGACACCCTCTGGGCGAGCGGCGGGTCCAGCCTCAGGTTCTGCTCGACATCAGGGAGCCCGAAAAAGACGAAGCTGATTAACTTCCGCTCCGGGACCTCGAGGTTGAGGAGCCCTCGAAACTCTTCCATCAGCTCTCGTGAGGCAAGCATCTGCGCTTCGTCGATGAGCACGACGGCCTTGCGCCCTTGCTCATGGATTTGCATGAGGCGCTGGTAGAGTTGCCCGAGTAGCGCCAGCTTCTCGTTGGCCGGATTTTCCACCCCAAGTTGCAGGGCAATCCGCTTCAGGAGCCAGCCCGCGGTGACCCCGGAGTGGATGATGACGAAGAGCGCTGCTTCGTATTCCTCTTCGGGGAGTGCATCCAGCAGGCGACGGGCCAAGGTCGTCTTTCCTGCGCCAATGTCGCCGACCAGGACGCAAAGACCCTTCATATTCGAGACCGCATGGCGCAGCCGCACCAGCGCTTGCGCATGCTGCGGAGACTCGAAGTAGAAGCGGGTCACCGGCGCGTTGGAGAAGGGCTCCTCGGTGAGGCCGAAATGGTCCAGGTAGCTCATCGGTCTGTTGGGTTACTACAGGTAGCCCACCTTGCGTGCTCTTGAACCGGCTGGGGGCCCGTCGGGGGTGGGCTCTCCGCGCGCCACCCCGCCGCGAGGCGGCGGCACCGGCTCATCATCCTCCGGCTGGGCGACCGACGACAGCCGGGCCACCAACTTCTGGACGTCGCGATGCTGGGGGTCCAGCTCGGCGACGCGCAGGTACTGGTAGAGCGCACGGCCAGGCGCCGAAGCTGACTCGTACGCGGCGCCCAAGTCATAGCGCAGAGCCACCAGGGTCGGACCGGAAGCATGCTCGCTGGCCAGGGCACGACGATAGGCATCCACCGCCTTCTGCCACTCGCCCTTCATGCCCTCCAACAGCGCAATCATCGTCAAGCAGTCCAGCTCCTTTCGCTGTCCGACGCACCCTTTCCGCGCCACTTCGAAGACCTCGATGGCGTCGTCGAGCAGGCCCATCTCCTTGTAGGCGATGCCGAGGTCGTAGTGAGTATTGACATCGGACGGGTTGACCACCTTTTCCAAGCCCTTCTTGAACTCGGAGAAGACCTCGTCGACCGAGTATTGAAAGTCTCCGTCGGAGACCTCTGGGACGGGTTCCTCGGCAGGAAGGGTAGCGAGCTCGGCGGCCAACTCCTCGGCCAGGTTGTAGGAGCCGGTGCGGATGGGAATCGGCTCGATGCCCGGAGGACGGTCGTGCCCCGGGCCGGAAGGGGGTTGGGGAAGCGCTCGCCCCTCGCGTTCCAGCTCTTCCAGCTGCCGAAGCAGGGCCGCGGTGCGGGGCAACCCGGGGCGGACCACCTCCACCGTCTCCAGAATCTCGCGCGCCTCGTCGACCAGGCCCTGCTCGAGGAAAAAGGTCGCTTCGTTCAGCTCCTCGGACACCGGGCCGGTCTCCACCGGCGTTTGGAGGATGACTTCCTCCTCCACCTCCTCGGGCGCCTCGGCGACCTCGTTCCGCTCCTCCTCTGCCTCCGGCGGCTCCTCCGCTGCTTCCGGCTCCTCCGGCGCCTCGGCCGCCTCCTCCGGAGGGAGTTCGACCGGCGACTCCACGCCCGCTTCATAGGCACCGAGCGGCTCCGCCGGGATGTCCTCTTCGGCTAGCACTTCGGCATCGGGCTCGAAGAACGGGACGGCCTCGCTGAATTCGTCGCCGTTGGCGTCCGAGGTCGACCGCGCTGGCGTGGCATGCAGCGGAGCCGGCGTCAGTGGCTCGTCGTCCGCCGCAGCCGCTGGCCCCTCCTCGTCCTCGTCTGACATCAACACCGCGTCATCGGAGACCAGTTCCTCCGAGGCGCCAGAGGCGGCCGAGGCGAGCCCCAAGTCGGCGTCGGGCTCCAGCTCGGCGCCGTCCTCAGGAAGCAGCTCGTCGTCGGAGGCGACCGCAGCCAAGCCTTCGTCGGCGACGCTTCCATCCGGTCGTAGGACCGCGAGGAAAGCCGGCATCTCAGGGTGGTCCGGTGCCTCGGCGAGCAGCGTCTCCAGATAGGGCTGGGCGCGCTCGGCCTCCAGCCGACGTGTGAAGAGCCGCAGGACATTGAGCAACTGCTCGCTGGCCTGCGCCGTCTGACCGGCGCTGCGGTAGATGTGGTACGCCTTTTCGTGTGCCGCCAGGTTCTCCGGGTCAACGGAGAAGATGCGGCGCAGATGCTCGAGCGCCTTCTCGTGAAGTCCGTACTTCACGTAGACGTCCGTCTCGGTGAGGAGCTTCTGGACCTGCTCCGGGCGCAACGGCGGGGGTGCCGGTGGGGGCGCAGGCGGAGGCGGCGCGGCTGCCGCCGGAATGGGCCCGGCGTGTGCAACCGGGCCCCGGGCCACCTCCGCCCGCCAGGCGAGCAAGTCCTGGTCACCCGGGTCGAGCTGCTCCACTCGGGCCCACGCTGCCCGCGCCTCGGCGATGTGGTTTCGCTCGGCGTGCAGCTTGGCCATCTCTTTGAAGACGCTGAGCGTCTTGCTGGTGTGGCCCAGGGCAGTGAAAGCCTCGGCCAGGAGCTTGAGCGTCTCTAAGTCACGCGGATCGACCTTGAAGCACAGCTGAAGTTTGGCCAGCGCCCGCTTGGCATCCCCCCGGCTCAGGTAGTCGCGCGCCAGGTCCCGCGCCAAAGGGACATTGTCGGGCTCGAGGGCGGCGATGCGCTCCAGCACCCGGAGCCGCTCGTCGGCACGGCCGTTCTTCTGGAAGTAGTCCGCGGCTCGCCGAAACTCGAGCAGCGCCTCACCTCCCATTCCCTCCCGCGCATAGAGCTCCGCAAGCTTGAGGCGACTGGCCACGTTCTCCGGGTCCAAGTCGACCATCTTCTTCAGCGTGTCGAAGGTGGCCCGGGTGTCCCCCCGCTTTTCGTGGTGAGCCACCACCGTCTGGAAGAAGGCCATCGCCTCGGTGAGCAAGCCGAGTTGCTGGTGCAAATCGGCCAGCTTGACGTTGACTTCGACCAGCTCAGGGTTCAGGCGGAGGACCTGCTTGTAGAGGGCCACCGCTTTGAGGAAGAAGCCATCGCCCGAATAGCATTCGGCGACGCGAGTGAAGAAGGCGGCCGCCTGGACGTTGTCGTTCTTCTTCTGGAACAGCTCCCCCATCTTTTGCAGAACCCGCACATCACGCGGGTCTGCGTCGAGCACCCTCTGGTACTCTTTGATGGCCTTGTCGTAGGCGCCCTTGGCTACAAGCTTGGAGGCGCCTTCGATGATCTTGTTCTTGTCCATCGGGCGCGGGAGACGGTGGCCGACTGAAGGGAGTTACCCGGCAGCCGGCTCCAGGGAAGCCCCGGCCGGGGGCCCCTCGTCCCACCCCGGGACGCTGGCGGACCCTGAGCTGTGAAACGGTAGCGGAACGCCTCTGGCCGGGTCAAGGTTGCAACCACGGGTTTTCCAGGGACTCCGGGGGGTTAGCACACCTTGGAACCCCTGTCCGATGTCGGCCAAGGCCCTCTAGGGCGTCTCTTCAATCGCCCGGCGCAGCCGCCTGGTTCCGCTTTCGCTGGCCAGGAGCCGCTCCACGAAGCGCGTGTCGTACGCGCCCGAGACGAAGGCCTCGTCGGCCAGCGCAGCGCGGTGGAAGGGGATGTTGGTCCGGATGCCCTCGACCACATACTCGCCCAGAGCCCGTTGCATCCGGGCGATGGCGGTGGGTCGGTCATCCGCGTACACCACCAGCTTGGCGAGGAGCGAGTCGTAATACGGCAGGACCGAATAATTCTCGTACGCCGCAGAATCGACCCGGACGCCGTACCCGCCGGGGACCGAGTAGCCGGTAATTTTCCCGGGCCAAGGAGCAAAGGTAACTGGGTCCTCGGCATTCACTCGGCATTCGATGGAAGCACCCCTCCAGAGGACGTCGGCCTGGTTCAGCTTCAGCGGCTCGCCGGCGGCAAGTCGAATCTGCATCGAGACCAAGTCCACCCCCGTCACCATCTCCGTCACCGGGTGTTCCACCTGAACCCGCGTATTCATCTCCATGAAGTAAAAGTCGCCCCGCTCGTCGAGCAAGTACTCGATGGTCCCGAGGTTGTTGTAGCGAATGCGCTCCATCGCTTGGACGCTGACGTCGCCCATTCGGCGGCGCAAGGCCGGGGTGACGGCGGGCGACGGGCTCTCCTCGATGAGCTTCTGGTGTCGCCGCTGGACGGAGCACTCCCGTTCGCCGAGATGGATGACATGGCCGTGCTCGTCGGCGACGATTTGTATTTCGATGTGGCGGGGCTTCTCCACGTAGCGCTCGAGGTACATGTCACCATTGCCGAACGCGTTCGCCGCCTCGGCCGAGGCCGTCGCGAAGGCGGCCGCCACGACTGACTTCTCACGCACAATCTTCATGCCACGGCCCCCACCACCCGCGGCCGCCTTGAGAATGACGGGAAACCCGATGGATTCGGCCAGCGAGCGCGCCTCGGAGGGGCTCTTCAGGACGCCCTCACTTCCGGGCAGCAGTGGCAGGCCTGCCTCCTTGGCTGCGACGCGGGCGCTCACTTTGTTGCCCATCAGCCGCAGCATGTCCGGCCGTGGGCCGATGAAACGAATTTTGCAGTTCTCGGTGACCTCGGCGAAGCCCGCGTTTTCCGACAGGAAGCCGTACCCCGGGTGGATGGCGTCGGCGCGGGTAATCTCTGCGGCCGAGAGAATGGCCGGCATGTTGAGGTAGCTCTCCTTAGACGGTGGCGGTCCGATGCACACCGCCTCGTCAGCGAAGCGGACGTGTAGGGCGTTGGCGTCAGCGGTGGAGTGCACCGCCACCGTACGAATTCCCAGCTCCCGTGCGGCACGGATGATGCGCAAGGCGATTTCGCCGCGATTGGCGATGAGGATTTTTTTAAACATCGCCTAGAGCGGCTCGATGCGAAACAGGGCCTGCCCGAACTCCACTGCTTGTCCGTTCTCGGCGAGAATTTCCGCGACTTTCCCGCCGACCTCGGACTCGATTTCGTTCATCAGCTTCATCGCCTCAATGATGCAGATGGCCTGA
This sequence comes from Myxococcaceae bacterium, assembly GCA_052143535.1. GTDB lineage: Bacteria > Myxococcota > Myxococcia > Myxococcales > Myxococcaceae > JADGRA01. Next base: position 238,215 of record JBKQSS010000056.1, read on the forward strand.
CCCTTTTTGACCACCGAGCCCAACTCGACGAAGACGGGTTGGTCCGGGCCAGCGGCTCGATAGAAGGTGCCGACGAAGGGCGAGGTGACCAGCACACCCGGCCGCTCAGTGGGGGCCGGCGCTTCCGGGGCAGACACCCGTGGCCCGGCGCTGCCGACAGGCGGCGAGGGGGCCGGATGGGCGTGGGAAGGCGCCGCCGGGTGGGTCGCTGGCCCAGCGGGGACGCTCTTCTGGAGGACCAAGCGCTCCGAGCCGCGGCGCCAGGAAATGCGGGAGACGCTGGAGCGCTCGAGCAGCTCGGCCAGCTGTTGGATGGTCTCGAGGCTGAAGGGAGTGCTTGGCGCTGGCCGCGCCGCTTCAGAGTCGTCCTCGAACTTCTTCTTTCCCGCCATCGCTGAACGCCCCCTCTCGCCGGCTCTCCGGAGGAGCCCGGGGCCTACTGCGCGGTGGAGACGCGCGTCAGGTATTTCCCATCGCGCGTGTCAATCTTGAGAACATCCCCTTCGTTGATGAAGAGGGGCACGTTGACGACATAGCCCGTCTCGAGCTCGGCCGGCTTGCTCGCACCCGACACCGTGTCGCCTCGAACGCCCGGGTCACACTTGGTCACCTTCAAGTCGACCGAGTTGGGAAGCGAAACGCCGAGCGCCTTGCCGTTGTAGAAAAGGACGGAGGCCTCGAGGTTTTCCTTGAGGAAATTCTTGGACTCTCCGAGCACCGCCTTCCCGAGGAACGTCTGCTCGTAGTTGCGAGTGTCCATGAAGTAGTAGTCCTCGCCCTGACGGTAGAGGAACTGCATGGTGCGTTCCTCGATGTCCGGCTTCCCGACCTTGTCTCCGCTTTTAAACGTGGGCTGGAGGAGACGCCCACTGAGGAGGCTCTTGATGCTGGTCCGGACGAAAGCCGAGCCCTTTCCTGGCTTGACGTGCTGGAACTCGATGATTTCGAACGGTTCCCCGTCGACCTCAATCTTCAGGCCCTTGCGGAACTCGGACGTGTCGATGACTCCGGCCATTGAGGCTCGGGTGTCTAGCCCGGCCTGGGGCCCTTGGGAAGGGCGTTTAGAGCTCGGCGCGAATCTTCGGCGCTGCAATGCGCAGCGCGTAACGCCCTTTTCCGTAGTTGCCCTCTGGGCGAAGCGCCAACACGACGAAGTAGTCGGGCGAGACAAGCCGCATCACCGTGATGAGCTTCTCGGTGTTGACGCTCACCTCGGCCACCCCACCCGTCTTCAACAGCGGAGCGGCATTCTTCAGCTGCGCCAGCACCGCGGCGTACTCCACCCAGGTGGTGCTCAAGTCGAGGTCCGCCGCGGCCTGGTCCTGAAACGTCTCGACGGCGATGCCGTCAAAGCCCATCACACTGCACGCCAGGGCGCCGTCGACTTGCGACACGACTCCTTGGAGGTGGGCAAGGAAGGACACGGGCGGGTTGCGTCAGGGACCGGCAATTGGGGGGCAAGGGACGACCCCACCATCGGCTCCGGCTCCGGTACAGACGCAGTACGGAAGGTTATAGCCGGGGATGTTGCAACTGGTGGTTTCGGGAGTGCTCCCATTGGGGCAACTGAGGGTGTATGCCGGAAACGGTGCAATGCCGTAAAAGAGCGTTATCGGGTAAGTGATTGGGTTGGTCGCCGCTGCACCGCCTCCGACCAGCGTCCCGGCAAGGTCGAACGTTACGTTCAGTGTAAATGACTTCGCTTCTTGCGCCGCAATGGCCGCATCCCGGACGATTGGATAAACGAAGTCGGCCGCGGCCGGAGTCAATAGGTAGACGCCCACAGAGTTGGTCGTCGGCAGGGCGCCGGGAAAAATGGCAGCCGAGATGTTGATGATGCCGGGCGGCGGATTGGCCTGGCCCACGAAGTCGTAGGTGAGCTCGATACGGTTTGCGATGAAGGTGTTGGGCGTGTCCTCGGTGATGTTGGTGCCGTTGTAGTTGACGGAAATGTTCTGCAGGTCGTTCTCCCAGGCGAAGACCTGGTAGTAGCTGCTGTTCGTTTTGTACACCGACATGTCGAGCGACCCGCCCTCGACGTACAGGGTGAAGTCCTGGAAGTTGCACGACCCTCCCGGTGCCAAGGCACTGCTAATTATGATGGATTGGTTTGAGGGCGCGGTGCAGGCCGGAAGAAGCGGCAGCTGGGCTAGCATCAAAACCAGAACGTATTTGTACTTCATTGGCTTTCCTCGACTCATGGCGATGCCGCCGCAACGGGCTTGTTGTTGACGCCCAGGATGCGAGGCGTAATGAAAATTAGAAGTTCCTGGCGGGTCTCAGTGTCGTTGGTGTGTCTGAAGAAGAAGCCGAGGAACGGAATGCTTCCTAGAAATGGGACGCTGTCCTCCTCGGTGGAGGTGGTCCGGACATAGATGCCGCCGATGACGGTTGTATCGCCGTCCTTCACCAGCACTTGGGTGATGGCTTCCTTCTTGTCGATGGCCGGCTGGCCGTTGGCGCCGGTGAGCGCGGGGTCCGGCTGGTTGTTGGTCGCATGCACCAACATCAAGACGCTCCCATCCGAAGTGATGTGCGGCGTCACCTCGAGCGAGAGCTGTGCATCGACGAAGACCGTATTCACGCCCTGTGCCGACACCTGGCTGAACGGGATGGAAAGCCCTTGGGTAATCTTCGCCGTGGCGTTGTGCACGGTCGTCACTTTTGGCGAGCTGATGGTTCGAATCACACCTTTGGTCTCGAGCGCCGAGAGGCGGAGGTTGAGCTGAAACGCTCCGTTGACCGAGCCGAAAGTCATGCCGATGGCACCGCCGGATCCAGCGCCGACGGCCGCGGGGAGGTTGACGGCGAAATTCGGCGTCGAGGACACGCCGTTGGTGGGCGCCGTACCTGCGGCCACGCCACCTGAAATGGCGTAGTTGTTGGGGAACACCAACCCGGTCGAGTTGTTCGTCCCGGCCGACTGCTGAATCTGGCCACCCCACTGGACACCAATTTCGCGAACGAAGTTGGTGTTGGCCTCGACGATGCGCGACTCGATGAGCACCTGCGGAGTCACCGTGTCGAGGTGCTCCACCAGCGAGCGCGCGCGTGAGATGTTGGAACCGATGTCTTTGACGACCAAAGAATTGGTTCGCACGTCGACGATGGCCGTCCCGCGCTCGGACAGGACGTCCTTGACCTTGTTCAAGAGCTCGGTGGCGACGGCGTAGTTGACGGGCAAAATCTGCACCACCAACTCCTCCTGCCGCCGTTGGGACTTCTTGCGTTCTTCGCGAAGGTGCGATTCTTCCTCGAGGGTCTTCAGAGGCGCCACTCGAATGACGGTGCCAATGATTTCCTTTCCTAAGCCTTTGCTGGCGAGGATGATGTCCAGCGCCTCATCCCACGGGACGTTGCGCAGCCGGATGGTGACGGTGCCCTTCACATCGTCGGCGACGACGATGTTCAGCTTGCTCACCTCGGAGATGATGCGCAGCAGGTTGTGGATGTCGATGTCCTTGAACTCGAAGGACACCCTTTTCCCGGTGTACTGGGCCCGTTCCGGCGCGCCCTGCGCAGCATAGGACTTGGCCTCGGTGGTAAAGCCGGCCGTGCGGTCCATCACTGCCACTTCCTCAACCTCCGCGCCCTTTGCACTGAGGTGCCAAACCAGGCCCTTGGGTGTGCGCTCCAACTTCTCGGTCAAGGGCTTGTCACCAGCCACCACCACGCGAACCTGGTTGGCGTCGCCTGGAACAGCGAAGGTGCTGATCATCTTGACTGGACTGTCTAGCGCGCTGGTATCCAGGCTGCGCTCGAGCCGTCGCGGGAGCTTGGCTCCAGTCAAGGTGAGCACTGCACTCCGTGGTTCCGGCCGGTCCACCGTCCAGGATGCTTCGCCGGTGAGCTTTATTTCGACCACGCCCCCGTTGGGCGACTCAACAAAGGAGAGGTCCTGGATTTCACCGGTCGGGGCAGACACGTGAACCCGAGGGGTAGCGGCGGCGCCTGCGGCAACCGTCACTCGCTTCCCGTCGATTTCCACCTCACCGTCGCGCAGTTCCCCAGTCGAGGCCTTGGCCACCGCGGCGGCCGGCGGCGTACCTCCCACCGTCCAGGCGAGACCGCTTGCGGTCCATGTCACCGAGTGGCTGGGCATGGTCTCACCGACGTCCAGGACCAGTCGCACTTTTTCTGTGTGCGCGCCCGCGCGAAGCGAGGCAAAAGGAACTGGACGATTTACGGGCAACCTTCCGGTGAGCGTCACCCCATAAACGTCGAGCGCCAAGCGGGGAGGCCCCGAGAGCTCGAGCACCTCGAAACGGCTCAGTTGCCCGTCCGCAACCAGCTCCAGGTGGTTGGGTGACAGGCGAACTTGGGTGATGTGTCGCGCCAGATGCTTCACCTGGCGCGTCGCGTGCTCGGCCAGCACCGGGTCCACAGAGGTGGTTGCAGCCACCGGCGACGCGGCCGTCACCGGTGTGGACACGGTGGGCGAGACAACTGTCGACGGGTTCGACCCGCTCGGGACAGCCTTCGTCGACACAGCATTCGTGGATGGTGCGGACGACGCTTCAGCTTGGACCAGAATCAACACCTGGTTGCCGTCTGCGTGAACGTCGTAGGACCCGGCTTGCTTGAGGCTGACCAGCAACCTCGCCACGTTGCCGTGCTCGTCGGAGAACTGGGAGACGACGACGCCGTTGACCGGACCGGCGCCATCGCGCACGCCCTTCACCGCAGTGGCGTCGGCGGACGTCACGTCCACCACCAGCCGGTCTGGTGCGGGCAAGCGGAAGACGGTGAAGATGGGGGCTCGGCTACCAACCACCACCACTTGCGCACCGGTGGGTGTGGCCGAGACCTTCACCTCCGTGAGCGCGTTGAGCTCTGCGGCCAAAGCGCCCTGGGCGAGCAACCACCAGCCGGCGCCCGCCAGCACTTTCAGCCCCTTTGACATGACGCGCGTGTTGCGCATGGCTTTCCTCGACGTGCTGCTTCAGTCGGTCCGTCGCCAGACGGCCCGCTAGTAAGTCTTCCCAGTGGAGAGGTCGAGCTCCGGCGGAGCCTGGCGGTCCGCCTTGATGGCTAGCGTAAGCTGGTTTGCGTTGGACTTCCCGTCGGGTGACGTGAAGTACTCGGTGATGATCACCGAATCCCGGAGGATTTGGGTCACCTTGCCGCCCTGGCGGCCAATGCGGGTGTTGCGATGTAGGATGTAACCGCGTCCCTGCGGATCCTGAACCATCGCCACCGGGTTGCTGTCCCCGGAGATCACCCCGACCAGCGTCAGTTGGTCCAAGTCGAACTTGCAGAGTGGCTCGTTGCAGGCCGAGTTGCTCACTGCCGAAGCACGCGCGAGATCGAGATCTGGGCTCCGGAAGGGATCCCGTTTGCCGATTGGGTTGTAGATGTAGGCCGGGCCGGCCGGAGCGGCCGCTGGGGTCGGAAGCGGCGCCGCCTTAGCCGGCTGGCCCGTCTTGGCGACTGGAGCCTGAGCCGTGCTGCCTCCGCAGCCGGCAAGCACGCCGGCGGCTGCCAGGACAAGGGGAAGCGTGGTGAGCGAACGCTTCACGGGTTCGCCTTCTTTTTGTCAGCCTTGCCGGCCATGGCTTTCGCGCTGTCCGCGTCGAGGAAACGGAAGGCGGTGGCGATGAAATCAGCGCTCAGGACGACCTTCTCCGAGCGCACCTGCGGAGAGCTCAACCGAATGTTGTTGACGTTCACGATGCGGCGCATGTTCGCCACTTCCTGAAGGAAGAGCGCCACCTCGTTGTAGTTTCCGGTGACCGACATCCGGATCGGAATCTTCACGTAGATTTGAGCCGGCTGCTCAGCCGTTGGCTCGACGGTCGCAATCTCCAGGCCGCTCTTCCGGCCCACGTCATTGAGGCTGGCCAACAGTCCGTCGACGTCCGCGTCCTCGGGCAACTCGGACAGCGCTTCATCGAGCTTCTGTTGGAGAACATCCATCTCGCGACGGCGCTCGTTCAGGTTTTGAGCGATCTCCGACTTCTCCTGCAGCTGAGAGTCCAAGGCGCGCTGGCGCGCCTGCTCGCCGGTGATGGTGCTTTCCACTGGGTTTACGAAGAAGAAAAAATTGCCCAGCGTGAGCACCACCAAGGCCGCGGCCAGACCCCCCCATCGGTAGAGGGGAGGTGCTTTGAGCAATCTGTTGATCAGCTCATCCATCGTCTGGCTCTTGGGGCTGTGCTGGCTCCTAGATGGTGTAGTTGGAGGTAAGGTTGAGCTCGAAGTCCACGAGCTTGCTGGGACCGGACGCGTCCTTGATTTCCCTTTGCTCGGCCTTCTTCAGCTGGATGTTGTTGAAGAAGTTGGAGACCTCCTTGGAAGGGAAGTCCTCGATGGCTCCCTCGGCCGAAAGCAACTCGACGCGCGACGTCTGGGTGTCTCGCTTCTGGTCCACCAACCGGCCCATGCCCCTGGGCGTCCAGACCATGTTTTGCAGTCCGCGCATGAACTCTGAAACGTCGTCCACCGAGGCGGCTTTTCCGTCGACCACCACCGCGTTCTGCTTTTCCTCGAACTTGGTGAGCCAGACCTTCTTCGGAGTGGCAGTCGAGAGCGCATCGAGCATCCGGACCGGGCCGGTCCGCTGCTTGCGCAGGTCGTTGAGAATCACCAGCTTCGCCTGGACGTCCTTCTTGCGAGCGTTGATGTTGTTCACCTCGCCGATGACCTTTTCCAACTCGGCGATGCGGGCTTGCGTGGCAGTAATGCGCTGATTGTTGCGGTGCTCCTCGCTGGAACGGGAGTCGTACCAAATCCAGTTGGCAATCAGGCCGACGCCAAGGAGGCCAGCGATGACCACCAGCGCCTGCCGGCCGACCTCGCGCTTCTTCACCTGCCGGACGGGCAGGAGGTTGATGTGGATCATCATTCGAGCTTGTCCCCCGGCCGGCGCAGCGCCAGACCCACCGCCACGGCAGCCATCGGGGCCACGTCCATGACGAAGGCAGGGTCAAACTTGCGATTGTCGATTTCGATGTTCTTGAAGGGGTTGAGAATCTCCACCGGAACACCAGTGCGAGCCTCAATGGTCTTGAAGAGCGCCGGGATTTTCGCTGTGCCTCCCGAGAGGTACACCTTGGAGAAGGTGGCATCGGCCGCAGTGCCCGCGTAGAAGTCGAGCGAGCGCTGGATTTCGCCAGCGACCTGCTCGGCCACGGCGGCCATTACCCGTTCCACCTCTTGCGGCACCACCGCATCCGAGTCGCCGCGCCCGCCACCGATTTTCAGCGCTTCGGCTTCTTCGTACGAAACGTTCAGCTGCTTCTGAATCTCCTCGGTGAATTGATTTCCACCAATGGTGACGTCGCGGGTAAAGACCGTCGCCCCGCGGCTGATGATGTTGATGTTCACGACCGACGCTCCGGCGTTGATCAGCACCACCGTTTCGGAGGCCGGTAGGTCGTAGTTCACACTGAACATATTCTGGACGGCGAAGGCGTCGACGTCGACGACCACCGGTAGCAAACCCGCCTCAGTGACGACGGTGGTGTAGTCGTTAATCATGTCCTTCTTCGCAGCGACCAGCAGCACATCCATCTGACCGGTGGCGTCGGTGCCCTCCGGTGTGAGGATTTGGGTGTCGATGTGGACGTCTTTCACATCAAACGGGATGTACTGCTCGGCTTCCCACTGGATGGATTCCTCCAGCTCGTCCTGGCTCATGCGGGGCATGGCAATCTTCTTGATGATGACCGAGTGCCCGCTGACCCCGATGGCAACGTCCTTTTGCTTGATGCGTAGCTCGCCGAGCAGTTCCTGCACCGCCTGAACGATGGCGGTGGAGTTCATCAGCGTGTTGTCGACGATGGATTCGGGGGGCAGCGGCTTCATCCCGAAGTTCTGAAGGGAATAGCCGACCTGCCCGCGGCGCCGGGTCTCTTTGAGCTGGATCATCTTCACCGAGGTCGACCCGATGTCGAGACCGAGAGCCAGTTTACCCCGCGCCATGTCTTCTCCTCGCCTCGGGCCAGCTAGCGCCGCTCGGCGTCATCCTCGAAAAATACCCGCTTGCGTTCGGCCACGTTCATCCCCAGTGCCAGAATGATTTTTCGCTTTGTGTCGACCCGGCAGGCGCTGCCTCGCTCCACCCGATCAATGGTGAGCACCGAGACACCGGCGCGGCGCGCCAACTCAGCCTTGGAGAGCAATTGCTCCTCCCGCAGCCGCTGCACCGCATTCTTGAGTCGCTGGCCCATGCCCTTCCTTGGAGACCGGCTCGCACCGAGCCCTCTCGCCAATCGAACGAGTATCCCCGCGGCGGCTCGGGTCCGTCAACTCTTGGGTTGATCTCACCGTGCCGACAATGACATCTCTTTGATAGGTCAAAGCGCCACCGGCTGTGTGTGGGTCGGCCTCGCCCACCTACCACTGGTGCCAACCCCTCACCCACGCTCCGCCTCCGAGTCGGGGTCGACCCCGTACTCCTTCACCTTGTAGAGGAGTGCGCGGTGGCTGATTTCCAGGAGCTCCGCGGCTCGGGTGCGGTTGCCGCGTGTTTGCCGCAGCGCCGCCCGGATGAAGGCTTCTTCCAATTCTCGAGTGGCCCGTTTCAAGGAGAGGTCGCGGAACAACCCGGAGGCGAGGGCCTCCGCATCTCCCCCGCCCGTCGGTGCGGCCTGGCCACTCGCCGGCTTCGGGCCCCAAAGCTTTTCGGGCAGGCTCTCCGGCAGGACGATGGGGCCCTCAGCGAGGAGCACTGCACGTTCCATCGCGTTTTCCAGCTCGCGGACGTTGCCCGGCCAGTCGTAGGCTGTGAGTAGCACCTCCGCCTCCGCGCTGAAGCCAGTCACCGGCTGATCGCGGTTGAGCTCGCGGTTGAAGCGGTCGATAAAGGCACGCGCCAGCATTGGCACGTCCTCGCGGCGCTCCCGCAGCGGCGGCATCTTTAGATTGACGACGTGGAGACGGTAGAAGAGGTCCTCTCGGAACTCTCCACGTTCGACCAGCTTGCCGAGGTCCCGGTGCGTTGCGGCCAGCACCCGGACGTCTACTTTTTCCGACCGGTTTTCACCCACCGGGCGAATTTCCCCCTCCTGAAGGAAGCGCAGCAGCTTGGTTTGAGCAGCCGCCGGCAGCTCGCCCACCTCGTCGAGCAGCAACGTCCCGCCGTCGGCCTCGGTGAAGAGACCGCGTTTGGATGTCCGGGCATCGGTGAAAGCGCCGCGCGCGTGGCCGAAGAGCTCGGACTCGATGAGACCGGGAGGGATGGCACCGCAGTTGACCGCCACGAAGGGCATCGCCGAGCGCGGGCTGAGCTCATGAATGGCCCTCGCCACGAGTTCCTTTCCAGTCCCGCTCTCGCCAGTAATCAACACCGTGGTCGAGACCGGCGCGACCTTGCCGATTTGACGTTGAAGCAGTTTCACCACCTCGGAGCCGCCGAGGATGCGCTCCAGCGCACGTTGCCCCGACCCGCCCCCTCGCAGGCGCTGGTTCTCCGCCACCAGCCGTCGGCGCTCCTCCGCCTTGCGGAGGACCAGCACCATCTCCTCGGGCTTGAAGGGTTTGGGGACGTAGTCATACGCACCCTGGGCGACCGCCTCGAGAGCCGCGTCCGGGGCGCCGTAGGCGCTCATCACCACGAAGGTGAGCTCTGGGTGCGCCGCCAGCGCTCGTTTGAGAAGTGACAGCCCGTCGATGCCAGGCATGCGCACGTCGGAGATGACGGCGTCGTACGGGCGTGCCGCAAGCTCGGCCAAGGCCTCTTCGCCATTGGACACGGCGCGCACTTCAAAGCCACGCTGGGTCAGAACCAGCGTCAGCACGTGGCGAATCGATGCCTCGTCGTCGGCGACGAGGATGGTGCGGATGGCGGGCACGCTAGGGGGACTCCATTCTCCCCCGAGAACAGCCCTCGGGCGAGAGCACGTCAACGGAACCGGGCGAAACAGCGAGCGGACGGTAAATTTTCAGCTCCAAGGGGACCTCGCCCCAGCCAGGGCGCGTAAGGGCCGGTGTCCACTCTGACGCACATGGGCGGAAGCCCGTTGCCAATGCGTTTCCTCAAGCACGGGGAAGACGCACGCTGAAGCAGCTTCCCCAGCCCGAGGCTTCGGAAACCTCGAGTGTGCCGCCCATCGCCCGAACCAGGCTCTGACTCACCGCCAGGCCGAGTCCGGTCCCCATGCCTCCCGGCTTGGTGGTGAAGAAAGGCTCAAACAGCCGCCCCCGCACCTCGGGCGGAATTCCAGGCCCATTGTCGAGAATGTCGATGCGCACGCCGTCTTCGGTGTCGGCCCGGGCCTCGAGTTTCACCGCCCCGCGTCCACCGACTGCCTGCGCTGCGTTGAGCAAGAGGTTGATGAGCACCTGGCTCAGGGGGCCCGCGTCCGCCAGCACCGCCAGACCGTCAGTAACATCGACGCCCACCTTCAAGGCCTGAAGGTCCGGACCGGCGGCCACCAAGCGGACGCATGTCTCGGCCAGGGGCGCCACCGCCACCGACGTCAGCGTCGGCCGCGGCGGCCGGCCGAGGTCGAGCAGTCCTCGGACAATCCCGTTGATGCGGTGCACCTCGGCCTCGATGCGGTCGAGGTACTCACCCGTCTCGGCGGAGGCCCCCAGCTGCCCTCGCAGCAAACTCAGGTAGCCGAGAATTCCGGAGAGTGGGTTCCCCACCTCGTGCGCGACGCCAGCCGCCAGACGACCCACCGTCGCCAGGCGCTCGGCGGAGACGAGTTCCTCCTGGGCACGGGTGATGTGCTCGTTGGCCAGCCGGAGGTCCTGCAGTTGCTGGTCAACGACGGAGCGCTCCGTCTGCAGAGCCGAGGCCGTCCGGCGTAATGAGGCCTCGACACGCGACAGAAGCGGCCCGGCCGAGCCCCGAGGCTCCAGCTGGAGGTCGAGCCGCTCCAGTTGGCCCAACTCCGCCTCGAGCCGCTGGACGGGCCGGGCCACCGCCAGCCAGAGGATGGCATAGGCGAAGAGCCCGACGAGGAGTAGGTCGAGCCCAAGCAGCAACGGGAGCGCTTCGCGCGCCCCCGCGCGCACCAAGGCGGGCGCTGTCCCGGGGCCGGCCGCGCGCCGAAGCGCCTCCATCAGCGCCGCCAGTACTGGTTGGAAGGACAGTGAAGTCAGGCCAGTGGCAAGCACCGCCACGAGGAAGACAATCGCTGCCAGCCGAAGCTTCATTCGCTCGAGCCGCCAGTCAGCAGTCGTGCCAAGGAGGCGGGAAGCATCTGCCCCAGAAACGGGCCCAGAAGAAGCAACTCTAGCGCGGCCAACGCGAGCCAGGGCCCAAAGGGAAGATGGGTCGGCCCGGGGCTCCAGTCGTCGGCCATCTCAGAAACGCCGCCGGCCGGTAGGCCATTCGCGGCGTCTGAGGACTGACTGGAGCCAACTCCGTGCGGCGGCACCGGAGGTAGGGGAGCTGGACCTGCACGACCGCGCAAGACCAGGAGCGCACTTCCCACCAGCGCGCCCTGCACATTGCTCAAAAGCACCAGTCCGAAGAGCGGCCGCCAGCCAAGGAAGGCTCCCAGCAAGGCCGCGAGCCATTTATCCCCCGCGCCCAGACCCTCCTTGCCGAGCACCCAGTGCACCAGGGACTGAAGCCCCCAGAAGAAGAAAAAGCCTGCGGCCGCCCCAACCACCGAATCCCGGACCGCCACCCACCCTAAGAGCCCTGAGGAGAGAACTCCGACCGCGAGCCCAGGGAGCGTCAGCTCAAACGGCAGCAGCCAATGGTCGAGGTCGATGAACGAAAGCGGGACGAGAAAGCCCACCAACAGCACCGCTCGCAAAAGGCTCCACGACAGCCCGAAACGCTCCCAACAGCCGAGAAAGAGACAGCCGGTGAGGAGCTCCACCGCCGGGTACCGCAGCGAGATGGGCGCCCGGCAGGCGCGGCACCTCGCGCCGAGGACGCTCCAGGAGAGAAGGGGGATGTTTTCGAACCAGGCTAGCCGATGGCCGCACTTGGGGCAGGCCGACCCTGGGTGGACAACGGACTGGCCCACCGGCACGCGCGCGATGACGACGTTGAGGAAGCTCCCCACGAGAAGGCCGATGACGAAGGCGCAAGCCGCCGCCCAGGGGAGCAAGATCATAGTCACCGCCGAGCCTACTCTGGACACCTAGCGATGAGCCCGGTGAGGGCCGGCTGAAAACTCGTCATGGACAGCACACGCGGTGGTAGGCCTCCCCGTGTCCACGCGTTTCACCTTCTGCCCCGCGTAGCGGCCCCTACCGGTCGACGCGGCTCGGCAAGATTGAAGTCGTAGACACGGGCCGCGCCGAACGGCAGTGGCGTTTGGGGGCACTGCCGGCGAGCTCAGGTCTGTCTCTCAAGTGCGACAAGGTGAGGTGAGGTGGAACCCGGGGCTGACTTCCCAGACAGGGCTAGCGAGGCCCTGGGTCATCGGCGCGATTTGTCCACCCGAACTGACAAATTTGGTCGTTCGGCGGGGCCAACCAAGCTCGCAAGCGGCTGGAAGGACGAGAAAAAGCCGATGGCACGAGCGCTGCTACATCGAGGCTGCGCGGACGCTCTCCGCTGACTTCCAACGCTTCAACCACCCCAGGAGTAGTTCATGACCCGTCGTTTTCTCAAGCGCGGCTTCACTCTCATCGAGCTGATGATTGTGGTCGCCATCATCGGCATTCTCGCAGCCATCGCCATTCCGAACTTCATCAAGTTCCAGGCCAAATCTAAGCAGAGTGAGGCGAAGGCGAACCTCAAAGCTATCTTCACCGCCCAGCGCTCGCAGTACCAGGAGAACGACCAGTACCTGACCAACGTTGGCGAGCTCGGGTTCAGCCCAGAGCGCGGCAACCGCTACTACTACCAGCTCGGCGCTGGGTCGAACCAGAACCGCTCGCTCATCACGGCCACCGTCGTGCCCGCCACCGACACGGGCGTCACGGTGGATACGTTCAAGTACCCGACGATGAACGCCATCCCGGCCGCAGCCGCCTTTACCCCCACTGGCCAAGCTGGCAACGAAGGTACGGCCGTCGGCAACACCCCCAACGTTTACGGCGCCTGCCCCGCTTGTAACTTCCTTGCCTATGCGGCGGGTGACATCGACAACGAGACGGTCGGCGTCGATACTTGGTACATCTCTAGCATTGACTTCACTGCCAACCCGGTCTGTGGCGACGCGACGCTCACCCAGGCTCCTGCCGGTTCACCGTGGAATGACTACGACGACGTGAACTGCCCGTAAGTCCGACGACGAAAGCGGTTTTCATGAGAAGGCGGTCGGGGTGGTTACCCCGGCCGCTTTTTCGTTTGGACCCTTCGCCTCCCCGCGCGCAGAGAGGCCGAGGGCCTCGGCCATGAGGCTTTTTCTTGCGCCCTCGGGGGAAAGACGCTCAGCTTCTCTTTGAACCCGTGTCGCGCGTCCTCGGCTTCACCTGCGTGATTGGCTTCCTGGTGGTCGTCTTGCTCACGCTGACGCCGCCGGAACTAACGTCTGCCGGCGCGCCGCACGTGGCACCGCTGCTGCCACGAGCGTCGCTGCTGCGCATCGGGGGCCGAGCTTTCTTGCCACTCATCGCCGACTACTACTGGCTGGCGGCCATCCAGGCGACGGGCAAAGCCAAGACCGAAGCGGAGTACCGAGACATCGCCAGCTACGCGCAGCTGATTACAGACCTCGACCCGGATTTCGCTTACGTCTACCAGTTTGCGTCGGTTGTGGTGCCGTTCAACCACGGCCGGGAAACGTGGACCAATACAAGAGAGTCGACCGCACTTTTGGAAAAGGGCGTGGCTCACTTTCCGGGATGGGTCCTCCTCCGTACGCTGCTCGCCTACAATTACAGTGTGTTTCAGAAGGAGTACGTGCGAGCGGCACGCCTTCTCGAGGAGACGGCTCGGCTCCCGGGCGCACCCGCTTACCTGCCCTGGCTTGCCACCCGGCTCTACGCCCAAGGCGGCTCCTTCGAGGCGGCCAGTGCCTTCGTCGACCAGTTTGCGGCGACTGCCGAGGACCCTGGGACTCGGGCCGCCTTCGAGCACCGCAAAAAAGAGATTGAGCTGGAACGCATTCTTCAGACGACCGACCAGGCGGTGACTGCCTTCCGCGAGCGCACGGGACGGCTTCCCAAAGACTTGAACGAATTGGTGACGTCTGGAGGACTCGCTGCCCTCCCGTCGGACCCATTGGACGGAGACATTTACTTGGGAGTTGATGGCCGGACGTATTCGACGTCGCAAGAACACCGGCTCGAGGTGTACTCCCCCCTCAAGGACAGGCCCACGAAATGACGCCGACGCCCATCGAATTGCACGGCGTCTCTAAGACGTACCGGCTTGGCTTCTTGATGAACCGGCAGGTCCGTGCGCTGGATGACCTGGACATGGTGATCCAGCCTGGCCAGGTTTACGGGCTCCTCGGTCCGAATGGCGCCGGAAAATCCACCACCATCAAGATTGTGATGAACCTGGTACAGGCGACGTCGGGGACAACGCAGCTCTTCGGCAGGCCGCCCACCTCTACCGAAATCCGCCGAAAGGTGGGCTTCGTCCCGGAGAACCCGGCGCCCTACGAGTACCTCACCGGCCGAGAATTCGTTCACCTCGCCGCGGACTTAGGCGGTGTGCCGCAGAGCGAGGTCCGCAGCCGGACTTCCGAAGTGCTTGAGTCGGTGGGCATGGGGCGGGCCGCGGACCTCCAAATCCGCCGGTACTCGAAGGGAATGATTCAGCGCATTGCGCTGGCCCAGGCAGTGGTGCACCGGCCCCAGCTGCTCATCCTCGACGAGCCGACGTCGGGCTTGGACCCGGTGGGACGGCGATTGGTCCGAGATTTCATCCTAACGGAGCGCAACCGCGGCACCACCGTCCTCTTCTGCACTCATATTATTCCGGATGTGGAGACCCTCTGTGACCGCGTCGCAGTGCTGGTCAACGGGCGCCGGGTGCGTGAGGGGAAGGTGGCGGAGCTGCTCATTGCGTCGATTCCGCAGATGGAAGTCGTCCTCGCAGGAGTTTCCGAGGAGCAACTGCGCGGCTTGGGACGAACGCTCGACGAAGTGCAGGCCCTCGACACTCGGCTCCTGGTCCGTTGCGCGGACACCGAGGCGCAAAAGCTGGTGGCGCAGGTCCTCCAGGCCGGTGGCCGCGTTTTGTCCATGCAACCCACCCGCTTCACGCTCGAGGACCTCTTCCTCCAGGCGCTCAGCGAGGCCAAGCACGGGACGGTAGGAGGCGAGATTCTGTGATTCACTCGTTCTGGGCCATCGCCTTCAACGGCTTCCGGGAAGCGCGGCGCAACCGGGTGACGCTGGTCCTGGCGTTTTTCGCCGGGCTTTTGCTGCTCTCCTCGTCGCTCATCACCGACATCACCGTTGCCACGTTCGACCGGGTGCTCATCGACATCGGCTTAGGCGGAATGAGCCTCATCCTCGTCCTCCTGGCCATCTTCCTGTCGACCGGCCTTCTGAGTCGGGAAATCGAACGCCGGACCATCTTCATGGTTGTCAGCAAGCCGGTCTCGCGCGGCCTTTTCCTGGTGGCGCGGCTGGCGGGCAACATGCTCACGCTGACCGCATTGCAGGTCTTGATGGGAGCCCTGCTTCTCCTCGAGTTCTGGGCTCTCAAGACGCCAGTGACTTGGCCGACAGTGCTGGCCATCGGGATGCTCTGGTTCGAGCTGCTTCTGCTCTCCGCGCTGGGCTTTCTGATGTCCAGCTTCGCCGGCCAGATGACCTCGGCGTTCGTCACGGTGAGCGTGTTTTTCATCGGCCACCTTTCCGGCGACATCTACACGCTGGCGCGCCGTTCGAAAAACGTCGGGCTGCAGTTGCTGGGCAAGGGTGTCTATTACGTCCTCCCCAACCTCGAGCGGCTCAACCTCCGGGCTCAGGCCAGCTACGGAGTCGTCACTCCGGTGAAGGTGTGGGTCGGCTCGGGCGTCTACGCGCTCGCCTATGCCGGCGTCTTGGTCTGGCTGGCGGTCGTTCTCTTCAGGAGACGTGATTTTCGCTGAAAGCGCCGGGCGCCACGGGCCCACCGGAGCCTGGCTACTTCACGCCACCTCGGTGTCGGCCAGGCCGTGTTTGGCGAGGCGGTACCTAAAGCTTCGGAAGGTGAGCCCCAAAAGCGAGGCGGCGCGCGTCTTCACCCCGTCCGCCCTCCGAAGCGCCTCGAGCAAGTAGCGGCGCTCCGCATCGTCCAGGTAACGCTCCAGGGAGAAGGCTTCGGCCAGCTCCGGAGCCGGGCCCTCGAGCACTGGACCGGCTTCTCCCCGCAGCGCGGCCGGTAGCGTCTCTGGGCCGAGTTGGTCTGACTCGGCCAGCGTTGCCGCTCGCTCGATGATGTTTTGCAACTGCCGAACATTTCCCGGAAAGGGGTAGGCCTCGAGAATGCGGAGCGTCTCGGGCGCGAAGCGCAGAGAGGGCCGCTCGAGCTCCTCCCGCATCCGGGCGAGGAAGGACTCCGCCAGATGCGGGATGTCCCCCGGCCGGGCGCGAAGCGGTGGCAAGTCAATGGTGATGACGTTGAGGCGGTAGAACAAGTCCTCTCGAAAACGCCCGGCGCTGACCTCGTGTTCCAGCTTGCGGTTGGTGGCCACCACCACCCGCGCTTCGTAAGGCACCTCGGTCGCACTGCCCACCGGCTTGACGGTTCGCTCCTGAAGGACTCGGAGCAATCTCACCTGGGTTGCAGAAACGAGCTCGCCAATCTCGTCCAAGAAGACGGTCCCCTCTCGAGCAGACACCAGGAGTCCGGTGCGGTCGGAGAGGGCTCCGGTAAAGGCACCCTTGACATGACCGAAGAGCTCGGACTCGAGAACTCCTTCAGCGAGCGCTGCGCAATTGACCGGCACAAAGGGTTTTCCCGCTCGGGGCCCAGCAAAATGAATCGCCCGCGCCACCAGCTCCTTGCCAGTTCCGCTTTCCCCGGTCACCAGCACCGTCGACTTCGAGCTCGCGACCTTCCGAACGAGCGCCCGGACGCCCTCCATGGCCTCGCTGGTGCCGACCATCAGCAGATTGCCGCCGAAGGACTCCCGTAGCGCACGGTTCTCCTCGCGCAGCGCCCGCTTCTCCAGCGCGTTCTGAACGAGTAGCGTCATCTCCTCGTTGTCGAAGGGCTTGCAGATGTAGTCATAGGCCCCCTCGCGCATCGCTTCGACCGCGGCCGCGGGTGTTCCGAAGGCGGTGATGAGGATGACCTCGGTACCGTTGAATCGCTCGCGCACCTCCCGGAGGACTTGGAGCCCGCTTTCGTCCCCGAGGCGCATGTCCGAGACGACCAAGTCCACCTTGCCCTCAGCGAGGCGAGCGCGAGCGTCGACCAGACCAGCGGCCGTCACCACCTCATAGCCCCGCCGCCGGAGCAGCACCTCCAGGTACTGCCGCATGGACAGCTCATCGTCGATGACAAGAACCC
Source organism: Myxococcaceae bacterium (assembly GCA_052143535.1). Taxonomy (GTDB): domain Bacteria; phylum Myxococcota; class Myxococcia; order Myxococcales; family Myxococcaceae; genus JADGRA01. The sequence goes on from JBKQSS010000056.1 coordinate 255,532, forward strand.
GCGAGGAACTCATCGGCTGAGCGCCACCACGACTTCCGTGCCTTGCTTCGGGGAGGAGCTGACATGCACTTGGCCCCCGTGGGCCCGCACGATGGAGTGGACCGTGGACAGACCAAGGCCGGTCCCCCCGGGCGTCTTGCTGAAGAAGGGCTCGAAAATGTGGGGGAGGTCCGTCGATGCAATGGCCCCGGCCGAGTCCCAGACGTGGATGCGACGCACGTCACCGTTGGTGGAGAAATAGGCACGCACCCGGCCTCCACGTCCGGCGGCCGTGAGCGCATTGCGCAAGATGTTGAGAAGGACTTGGCGAATCTGGTCCGGGTCGACATCCGCTTCGAGCCCTGCCGGTTCCACCTCCAACTGCACTCCCACGGCGAGGGGGTCGGACGCCAGGAGCTCGACCGTCTGGCGGACCAGCTCGTCCAGGGCACAGCGGCGGCGGACGGGCGTTGGCGGGCGAGCGAAGGCTAAGAAGTCGTCCACCAGGGCGCCAAGCCGGTCCGACTCGCGTCGGAGGATGTCCAGCAGCCGCCGGCTCTCACTGTCACCCCCTTCGGCGAGGAGCTCCGCCGAGCCACGCATCGCAGCGAGCGGATTCCGAATCTCATGGGCCAACTCGGCGGACAGCGCACCGAGCTCGGCCAGCCGGTCGACCCGTCGTAGCTCCTCCTCAGTGCGGCGGAGTTCGGTCAAGTCCTGGAAAACAACGAGCCGGGCACCCGGTGGGTGGTTGAGCGGCACCACGGCAAGGCCAAGGGTGCGTGGTCCAGCAGGGGTCTTCACCGTGAGCTCGGCGCGCGGCCGCCCCGGCTGCGGAGCAGAAAGCGACAGCACGCCGGGGATGAGGCGGTCCATCGGGACGGGGAGCTCATCTGCGCTGACCTGCAGGATGGTCTCGCCGGCGTGGTTCACGAAGGTCGCGTTCCCCGCTACATCGCAGGTCAACAGGCCCGAGGGCATGGACTCGAGAATCTGCCGCTGGACCTCGGCCAATTCCCGAAGGTCCTTCTCGCGCGCTCGAAGCTTGCGGCCAGTCTGGCTCAGCTGCCGACTGAGGAAGCCGGCCAGGAAGGCCAGCAGGAACTGCGCGAGAACGTTGCTGGCGATGAGGAAAGCCAGCCGGCCCGGGGGAAGAGACGCCGAGCCAGAAGGCGAGCGCAGCACGCCTTCGCTAAGCAGGGCCACCAACACCACATACGCGACCGAGGTCGCCCCTGCGGCGACGAGCGTTCCCCGCCGGTCGAGGAGGATGGCCGCCCCCACCACCGCCAGCAGGTAGGTGAAGGTAAACGGACTGTCGGCGCCGCCGGTGAGAAACACCAAGGCACTTGCCAGGAGGACATCTCCGGCAACGTGGGCCACGGCAGTGAAAGTCCCCGGTCTGGAGCGCCGTAGCCAACCGGCCTGGACCAGCACCATCAGGTAGACCGCGCCGCTGACCCAGAGCGACATCAGCTCCGGCGAGCCGACGTCCTCGTTGGACGGCCCGGAGAGGAGCCGGACGGCATTCACCAGCAAAAGCAGCGTGGCGGCGACGGTGCGAAAGGCGGTGATCCACACCAGCCTCGCCCGCAGGTCTCCGAAGCCCGGGACCGACCCGGGCGGGACGCTACTTGATGGCACCGGCAAGGGCGAAGATGGGCAGGTACATGGCGATGAGGAAGCCGCCGACCACGCCGCCCAGGAAGACCATCAGAATGGGTTCGATCATCGCGGTCAGCGAGGCCACCGCAGTGTCGACCTCGTCGTCATAGAAGTCGGCAATCTTCTGGAGCATGGCATCCATCGCGCCGGTGGCCTCGCCGACGCCAATCATCTGGACCACCATCGGGGGGAAGACTTTGGTCTCAAGCAGTGGCCCGGCGATATTCTTTCCCTCAGAGATTTTGGTTCGGACGTAGAGGATGCCGTCCTCCACCGTTCGGTTGCCGGCCGTCTTGGCGGTCACATCGAGCGCGTCGAGGATTGGCACGCCGGAGCTGATCATCGTTCCAAGCGTCCGGGTAAACCGTGCCACCGCCACTTTGCGGATGACGGGGCCGACCAGAGGCAGCTGGAGCAGCACCTTGTCGACGATTTTGCGACCCTTCTTGGACTTGTAGATGAAGCTAAAGCCGACAACCACCGCGGTAATGCCTAGCACCATCCAGATGAACCACTTCTGCATCCACTCCGAGAGGTCGATGACCATCTGCGTCGGACCCGGCAGCGCCGAGCCGAAGTCGGCGAACATCTTTGCAAACACCGGCGTTACTTTGAGCAAAAGAAGCGCGGTGACGCCGACCGCAACGGTGATGACGATGATTGGATAAATCATCGCCCCCTTCACCTTACGCTTCAGCTTCTCGGACTTTTCTCGATAGGCGGCGAGCCGGTTGAGGATGGTGTCGAGGATGCCGCCCACTTCGCCGGCGGCGCAGAGCTGCACGAAGAGCTCGTCAAAAATCTTCGGGTGGTCCTTCAGCGAGTCGGCAAAGGTGGAGCCCGATTCGACCTTGCTCTTGATGGCGAAGACGACCTTGCGGAACGACCGGTTGTCCATCTGGGTGCCGAGGATGTCCAGGCACTGCACCAGCGGCAGGCCAGCGTCGATCATCGTCGCGAACTGCTTGGTGAAGATGAGGAGGTCCTTGCCCTTCACCCCGCTGCCCAGCTGCGGGAGCCGGAGCTCGGCCGCCTTCTTCTTCACCTTGATGGGCGCAAGCCCGAGAGCGCGGATGCGCGTCTCGACGGTCGAGCCATCGAGCGCTTCCATCTCTCCGCGCTTCACCTCGCCGGCTTTGGTCCGAGCCTGCCACACCCAGACGCGCGGCTTCTTCGGCGTGGTCTTCAGGGCTGTTGCCGAAACTGCCATACCTTGACGCACCTCCAACCACGCACTCCACTTTAAATACTACCACCGTGCGGCGGCTTTCAGTACTTGGTGGCGGTCGAGCGCCCAAGGGGTTGCGCCGTGTGGCCGGGAAGCGCTCCGGCCCCAGCCGCTCCGCTGGCGAGAATGTTGCGCAACTCCTCGGGGTCCGAGCTGCGACCGTACGCTTCGTCCTGGGTGATGAGCCGTTTCACCACCAGGCTGGCCAGGCTCTGGTTGAAAGTCTGCATGCCGTATTTCGCCTGGCCGACCTGCATCGACGAGTAAATCTGATGGACCTTGTCCTCGCGGATGAGATTCCGAATGGCGGCGTTGGGAACCATCACCTCGAGCGCCAGGGTGCGACCCGACTGCCCGGCCCGCGGAATGAGCGCTTGGCTCATCACGCCTTCGATGACGAAGGAGAGCTGGGCTCGCACTTGGGGCTGCTGGAATGGGGGGAAGACGTCCAGGATGCGGTTGATGGTCTGCACGCAGCTGTTGGTATGCAGGGTTCCGAAGCAAATATGGCCGGTCTCGGCGATGACCAGCGCCGCCTCGATGGTCTCGAGGTCTCTCATCTCGCCCACCAGCACGACGTCTGGGTCCTGCCGCAGGATGTATTTGAGCGCCGTCTTAAAGCTGCGCGTGTCGGCCCCCACCTCCCGCTGGTTCACCAGGCAGTTCTTGTGTGGGTGGAGGTACTCGATGGGGTCTTCGATGGTCATGATGTGCTCATGACGATCGGTGTTGATCTTATCGATGATGGACGCGAGCGTGGTGCTCTTCCCAGACCCGGTGGGCCCGGTGACCAGCACCAGTCCCCGCGGCTTCTTCGAGAGCTCGGACACCACTGGTGGAAGACCGAGCTCCTGGAAGCTCAGAATTTTGAAGGGAATGGTCCGAAAGGCGCCGGCCACAGCGCCGCGCTGCATGTAGACGTTGGCTCGGAAGCGAGCCAACTGCTTCACGCCGAAGGAGAGGTCGAGCTCGTTGTCCTCTTCGAACTTGGCTTTTTGCGCGTCGGTCAGTACCGAGTAGCAGAGCTGCTTCGTCTCCACTGCCGAGAGCGGCGCCATCTTCAATGGGACCAGCTCGCCGTCGACACGGAGCTGGGGCGGCGAGCCGGTGGTGATGTGGAGGTCGGATGCCCCCTTGTCCACCATCGCCTTCAACAGCTGATGCAGGTTCGCCACGCCGTTCGCTCCGTTCCTAGAACCTGTCCGGTGCTGTGTTGCCGACCACTTCCTCAAGCGTGGTGACGCCTGCCATCATCTTTCCCAGCGCCGCCGCCCTCAGGGTCTGCATCCCGAGGCGCACCGCTTCCTGCTTGAGCTCGGCCGCGGATGCACCGTTGATGACCAGGTCCTTGAGGCCGTCCCAGAAGGGCATCACCTCGTAAATGGCCACACGGCCGCGGTAGCCACGGTCGTTGCAATCGCGGCAGCCCACCGGCTTCTGAAGGGTAAACGTTCCAATCTTGTCAGGGGGCACGCCAGCGTCGATGAGCGCCTGGTCGTCGACATCGTCGGCGGGCCGCTTACAGACCGCACACAGCCGCCGCGCCAGCCGCTGGGCAAGAATCAAGTTCAGCGAGGCTGTCACCAGAAACGGCTCGATGCCCATGTTCAAGAGCCGGCTGACCGTTCCCGGGGCGTCGTTGGTGTGCAGCGTGGACAGCACCAGGTGGCCGGTGAGCGCCGCCTTGACGCCAATCTCCGCAGTCTCGAAATCGCGGATCTCTCCAATCATGATGATGTCTGGGTCCTGGCGCAGAAAGCTGCGAAGCGCCGAGGCGAAATTCAGCCCGATGTCATCGTGCATCTGGACCTGGTTGATGCCGGCAAAGTTGAATTCCACCGGGTCCTCGGCGGTGGAAATGTTCACGTCCGTCTGGTTCAACGAGCTGAGCGCCGAATAGAGGGTGGTGGTCTTGCCGGAACCGGTGGGGCCAGTGACCAGCACCATTCCATAGGGCCGGTCGATGGCTTCCTTGAAATTCTTGAGCGGCTCGGCATCGAAGCCGAGCTTGGTCATGTCCAGCTGGAGGTTGCCCTTGTCCAGGAGCCGCAGCACCACCTTCTCGCCAAACAGGGTCGGACAGACGCTGACGCGAAAGTCCATCTCCTTGCCGCTAAACTTGATTTTGATGCGGCCGTCCTGAGGCAGCCGCCGCTCGCTGATGTCCAGCTCAGCCATGATTTTCAACCGGCTGGTGATGGCCATCTTGAGCTTTTGAGGCGGTCGCATCACGTCGTAGAGCACGCCGTCGATGCGGAAACGGACTCGGAAGTCCTTCTCGTATGGCTCGACGTGGATGTCGGAGGCGCCCTTACGGATGGCATCCATCAACACCAGGTTGACCAGCTTCACCACCGGCGCGTCGTCTGCGGCGCGGGCCGCGTCGTCGACGTCGTCGGAGCTGTCCTTGGCCAGCTCGACGTCGTCCTCTCCAACCGAGCCGACGATTTCTTCGAGGGAAGGGCCCTTCTGGGCGTAGTAGCGCTCGATGGCCTCGCGGATGGAGACTTCCGAGGCGACCACAGCTTCGATGTTGTAGCCGGTGGTGAACTTGAGGTCGTCGACCGCAAAAATGTTGGATGGGTCGGCCATCGCCACAATCAGCGAAGGGCCGGCCCGGTTCACCGGAATCACGACATGCTTCTGGGCCACGTCCTTCTTGACGAGCTTGATGATTTCCGGGTCGATGTCGAAGTCTTTGAGGTTGATTGCCGGAACGCCGTACTGCTTCGACAGGAAGTCGGTGAGCTTGTGCTCTTCGATGGCGCCGGTCTTGATGAGCGCCGTGCCCATGCGCGAACCAGACCGCTGCTGCTCTTCCTGGGCCTTCCGAAGCTGCTGGACGGAAATCAGGTTCTCGCGGACGAGGAGCTCACCGAGCCGACCGGACATACCTATGTCCTATCACGGGTGGCCTGACCGCGACCGTTCCCGGACGAGTGTCACGTGGGAGAAGTGTGTGGAGGAGGAAGAAACGGCCCCACAAGATTAGGGCCGCGGAAAAAAGCGTGTCAACCGCCGGGAAGGCCCAACACGGAGCGCGCCGCCTCGACGTCGCGCCGAATCTGCGCCGCCAGTTCCGGTACCGACCCAAATCTCTGCTCTGGACGAAGGCGCTCGAGGAACTCCACCCTCACCTGCTGGCCGTAGAGGTCACCGGACCAGTCGAGGACGTGCACCTCCACCGAGACGTCGGTACCGCCGAAGGTGGGCCTGGAGCCCACGTTCGCCGCGCCGCCGCGCCACGGCGCTGTCGGGGAGGGGCCAAGCCTCAGCCGGACGGCGTAAACGCCTGAGCCAGGCCTGATTTCGGCGTCGGTGTCGACGTTAGCCGTCGGCCAGCCGAGGGTTCTTCCACGGCCATCCCCACGGACAACCACACCGTCCAGGTCGAAGGGCCGGCCGAGGAGTGCCCGGGCGGCAGAAACGCGGCCCTCGAGAAGGTATTCGCGGATGCGGGAGCTGGAAGCCACCACCCCTTCCACCGTCACTGGTTCGACGACGTGCAGCTGGGCCGAGCGGGCAAGCGCCGCGCGTCTTAACCTGGCCACCGTCCCGGACCGCCGGGCGCCGTAGGTGAAGTCTTGTCCTACCACCAGGTGGGCCACGCCGAGGCCCTCCAGGAGCGAGGCCTCGAAGGCCTCGGCCGAGGTGGTGGCATAACCAAGCGTAAAAGGCACTACCACAGCCGCCGCCAACCCATTCTCCGAGAAGAGCTCGAGCTTTCGGGCGAGGCTGGTGATGAGCTTTGGAGCGAGCTTGGGTTGCAGCACTTTGCCGGGATGTGGTAGTGCCTTTTACGCTTGGTTATGCCACCACCTCGGCCGAGGCCTTCGAG
>JBKQSS010000057.1:0-7611 GCA_052143535.1 Myxococcaceae bacterium
CTTCGCACAAACCGTAAGAAGCGGCTTGCTTCGCAAAGACCGACCCGTGTAAACGCGCCGGGTTACCCTAAGTAGCCGCCTGCCCAGGTGGTGGAATTGGTAGACACACTAGATTCAGGGTCTAGCGCCCGAAACGGCATGGAGGTTCGAGTCCTCTCCTGGGCACAGTAATTTCAGTGGCTTGTGGGATTCGGTGGCACTCGGTGGGATCCCGGTTTGGGCACATGATGGGCACATGCGGGGCCGAGTCATTTGAGTCACGCTCGCCCCGGACGCGCCCGCCGGTCCAGTAGGTTCACGAGGCTTTGGCCGCTCCCTGGGGCCAGCTTCGCGCAAGCCTCGGTTTTCGTGACGGAGGCGTGTCCCATCCAATCCTGGAGGATGCTCACCGGAACTCCGAGCATGGCGGAGTGGCTTCCAAAGCTGTGGCGCAGGACGTGCGTGCCGACGGCTTCAAGACCGGCAGCTCGAGCGAATCGGTGAAGCGCCGATGTGACCCATGTGCCTCGTCATACGCCCACCATCCCCCACTCCGAACACCACCTCGTCCCTCGGGTGGTGTTTGCGATGCGCTTTGAACGCGGCCGGCGCTTGCGCTGACAGCGGTACGTCGCGCTCTCGTCCGGACTTCGGCGAGGTTTCGACCCCTTCGTAGATTGACCTCGTCACGCGTAGCTTGCGTGCCCGAAAGTCCACGTCGTCCCAGCGCAACGCGATGAGTTCTCCCAATCGGAGTCCCGCCAGCCGTATCGCGGGCGTGTTTCTGCGACTGTTTTGAGCCTGAGTTTGACTTCTTCGGTCGTCCGGCCTTCGATTTCGTAGCCATCGGCGCTCTTTCGCCTCACTACCCCGACAGCCCGGCCCCGATCCGAGTGAGGTAGGCAGCGTCGAAGAGCTAGGCACTCAGCTCTCCCATCCTCGCGACGGAGGTTCAGGGCGGAAATTCCCCCACGCCCTGTTGAGGAGACCGCACGACCTGCAGCGCTTCGCCAGGAGCGGGGTCCAGAACAAGTCAAAGACTCGATGGCACCGAGGGCATCTGAAAAACCTCGTGACGATCCCTGCAACAACGAACAACGCCATCCAGCAGAGGGCACCAGCCAATTGGAGAAACGGGTGCCGAGCCAGCGGGAAAAGGACGATGACGATGAACGGTATCCAGCCGACAAAAGATGCGGCCAGTACGACGAGCCAAACCCGGTAACGGCGCCACTCCGCAGAATAGGGAATGACGTGCTGGGCATCCGGCGCAGTCATGGCGATTGGACGGCTGAACTAGCCGCGCGACTCAACAATCGCTCCCTCGGACAATCGACACGACCGGCAACACTTTGTCAACCAGGTCCGCCGCGAGTGGAAGCGGTGATTGCACCGAGGACACCGGAACGTCCACACGAGGATCTCAAGGCCATAGATGAGGAATGCCCAGGTGACCGCGGCCCCGATTCTGACGGCCTCATTCGACGCCAACAGCCAGACGACGGCAATGAACGGAACGAAACCGATTACCAAAGCGAGCCTAAGATCCTTCCAAAACCGGTAGCGCTGCAATGGTGCCCAGAATGGATCTTCCTTGTCCAACTCCGGAACCCTCATCGTCGTTCACTGGTACCAGGCGCGCGGGCCGCCGCAGGGCTTCGCGTGCCGCCATCCTGGCTCCGGTGTCCCTCCACCACACGAAGGAAGTTAGTGAAAGTAGGCTCGTCGTCGTTCCGGGGCTCCTGGGTCGTCGAGATCAACACAACGGGGAGCACGGCACCCACCACGAGCGCAATTAAGAGTTGAAGTCCCGTTTCCTTCATGGGCAGTCGTCATCCGAGGTATCCGAGACGATCATCCAGGCGAGGTCAGCCAGTTTCACCACGGTTCTACCTGTTCAAGTCTAGGGCTACATCCCCGGGCGTGACCGGTTTTCGCCACGCCTCGAGTTTAGCAGCGGGCGGCCCTACGCTGGGCAGGTGTGTTTCGCCGTCTACCTAGGGGTGCTCGCCGTAATAGCGCTCGTCCCGCGTCCCGACGAATGCGACGGCGACGGCAGCCCGGACTGCGGGGCCCTGACAATCTCAAGGTTTGGTTGGACCCGTGACGGATTCGATAACCCGTCATACGGCTACGCCGGCGGCCTGGTGCTTGAGCTTCAAGCTGACGGCGGATGGGCGACTTGGGTAACCCCAGCGGATGGCGGTTCTCCTTACATGGTCCCGATAGGTCTTCCGCCGAGGCAGCTCGTCAACGTCGTGGACGGCGGCTGGCTGGCCGAAACGCCCTTGCGCGACGGCGGCGTGCTCCGCCTCCCGGCTTCGACGCCGCCAGGCTACTGACGCGGTCCACCGGGCAGTTTCACCGCATCCGGAGGCGTTGTAATCCCGCTCGGGCTCCTGTGTGTCATCGGTCGGATAATTCGAAACCGCCGGAAGGGTGGCGGGAGGCCGAGAGCCGAAGCCCACCTTCAAAAGCAGGCGAAAGCTGTAGGGCCGGAGAAGGTGGAGAAGACTTGACCACGGCTCCTCCACGAGCGCCTCTCCCCGCGACACGCATCCACTTGGCGTAAGCCCTGGTGTTGTGTCAGGGCTTGGCCTGCGCTTTGGCCCGTGCCAGGACCGACTGGAAGCGGGGGTCGCTGCGCAGAGGCTCGAGATACTTCTCCTTTTGGAGGGATTCGGCGTCCTCGCCAGAATCGACTGCTTCGGTGAGCCATACGAAAGCGTCATCCGGTCGCGACGTCTGGCCGGCCACTTCCGCCAGCATCAAAAGCGTCTCGCTGAGCTCGGCGGATTTGGGGCCTGCTTTCCGCACCGAGACCAACGCCTGTTTGAGGATGAGCTCCGCGTCGGAGAACCGGCCCAGCTCCATCAGGGCGGAGGCCAGGACGTCGCGCGTCGAGTTCGTCCAGGGATGGTCGACTCCGAGTACACGTTCCCGGAGCGCCAGCGTTTGGCGAGCCAACGTTTCCCCTTCCTGAGCGTGGCCCATCTCCGTCAGAGAATGGGCGAAGTTGTTCATCATCGTCAGCGTATCTGGATGTTCCGGCCCGAGGGCATGCCGGGTTCCGGCCACCGCTTGTCGGTACATCACAATCGCATCGTCGTGCTTTCCCTCAACCTGTAGGACCCGCGCCAGCGAGGCGAGTGCTCGTAACCGAGTCGGGTCCTCAGGGCCTCGAGAGGCCTGGTCGAGCGCTGCGAGGACCTCGCGAAGCGTTCCCTCGGCCTCAGCCGGGCGGCCTGCGACGCTCAGTGCAATGGCCAGATTCAACTCCGCGCTGATGGTCTTGCTGTCCGTTTTGCCAAGCTTTAGGCGACGGGCTTGGTAGACCTCCTTGAAGAGGCTCACCGCCGCGTCATTGTGTCCGGCCATGCTCTCCATGACTGCGAGTGAATTCGTTGCCGCGAGCATGGTCGGGTCACTGGGCTCCAGGACGCGTTGGCCCTCCTCCAACGCCTGCCGAGCCAGCTGGGTTGCCTCTGGGAATTTTCCCAGCCGGAACAGTGCAAATGCGAGTTCCGCTTTGGCTCTGACGATGCCCTCCTCTCGCTTCCCTCCGGAGACGGCACTCCAGGCGTCGAGTTCTCGACGTATCAAACCCTCGGCCGTCTTGAAGAGTCCGAGACCCCCATAGGCCTTGGCCATCGTTCCGAGCATGCGGGCTCTGAGTTCAGGCTGGTCCGCCAGCGTCGTGTCGATGTCCGCTGCCGCTTTGTCCAGAAGCTCCCGGGCGGTCACCGTGTTGCCGCGCGCCTCGTCAGGGTTAGAGACATCGAAGAGGTGGGTGAGAAAGGCGGCAACACCCTCCGCCGCGGCGGCTTCGCGGGCGATTCGACGCGCCTGGACCGCGGTGCTGATGGAAAAGCCGACGAGCAACAGCGCTAGACCCACTGCGATGGCCACACCCAGTCGGTGCCGGCGAACGTAGCGGGAGATGCGGTACATGCTGCTCGGCGCTCTGGCCAGTACCGGCTCGTGACGAAGGTGGCGTTGGAGATCCGCTGCCAAGTCACTGGGCGAGCCGTAGCGCCGCCGCCGGTCCTTCTCCATCGCCTTCATGGTGATGGCGTCCAAGTCTCCCTGCAGCCTTCGGCGGAGAGCCCCCCAGTCGGTGCTTCGGTTTCTGGCCGTACTCTCCGCCGCGTCCCCGAGCGTGCTCAGTTTGGTGCTCGGCTTCGGCGGCTCCACTTCCTTCAACTGGCGTCGAAGCTCCTCGACGCCGGACGAGCGCAGCGTCTTTGACGTGAACGGGAGCTCTCCGCTGAGGAGCTGATAGAGAATGACCCCCAGCGAGTAGACGTCGGTCCTGGTGTCCACATCCTGACCGGTCAGTTCTGCCTGCTCTGGGCTCATGTATTCGGGGGTTCCCACGACGGCGCCCAGCTCGGTGAAGAGCGTCTTCTCGGTCAGGCGCGAACCAGTCGCCTTGGCGATGCCGAAGTCGATGATTTTCGGCTGAGCTTTCCCATCGACCAACCCCACCAGAATGTTCGACGGCTTCAAGTCGCGATGGATGATGGCCTTTTGGTGAGCGTGCTGAACGCCGTCGCAAACCTCGCGAGCGAGTTCGAGGCGTTCCTCGGTCGATAGCTTGTTGGTGTCGCAATGCTCGGTGATGGAGACGCCAGCGACGTACTCCATGACGAAGTACGGCCGGCCTTCGGGCGTGCTGCCGCCATCGAGAACTCTGGCAATGGCCGGGTGCTCCATGAGGGCCAGGGCTTGCCGCTCGCTCTCGAAACGAACGACGACCTGTTTTGTATCCATCCCCGCCTTGATGACTTTGATGGCCACCCTGCGGCGGACCGGCTCCAGCTGCTCAGCAAGCCACACATCGCCCATGCCACCTTCGCCGATGAGTTGAAGGAGGCGGTAGGGCCCGATGCGCTTCCCAACCTCCGAGGGTTCCCCCCGCACATTCGGGGTGGAACTGAGGGCCAGGGTGTCCTCAATGCCCGTCCCGTCAGCCTCTGGCTCGCCTGACATTGGGCTCCTTCCCCACTCTCCGCGACGGACAGGACGCTACCTTGTCCGCAACGTCGTTGTCCGCACGGACCAGTCGCCTGCCGCCTCCTGCTTCGCTCCGCATCTGCGTCAGAGTGGGCCTCCCATATTCAAAAGGCTTCGCCGGCCCCCAGGTAGAGGCCGAAGCCGGTCTCGCTGAAGGCGAAATCCACCGTGAGGTTGCTGCGCGAGGCCCGATTCATCATCAGCCGTAGACCGACGCCTCCGGCGGGGCGGAGGTTCTGGAAAAGCCGCTCCCCCGCATCCGCATACCCCGGGACGGCGACTGCTGGGCGCGAAAAGGTGGACACGTTGGCGAACACCACCGCTCCAAGAGCGCCATCGTCGGTGAGTCGAAGGCGAAGCTCGGACTCTGCGTAGACTTCCGCCGTCCCGCGGAAGCGACCCGCGACATAGCCGCGGCCGGTGCGCCCTGCCGCGTCCCACCCAATGGCCGGCAGCGCCAAATACGGAAGGTTCCCACCCGTCACCCCCTGCGCGAGCAGCCAGAAGGCGATGACATTTCTCGGAATGTTCGGGTCTAGACCGACGTAGGTGCGAAGCTCCCCATAGGCCTGGGTGCTGTTTTGCGAGCTCCCCAGCCAGGTCGGGTTTCCACGAAACACGAAGTTCGCGTACACGCCCCGGTAGGGATTCACGGTGGAATCACGGCTGTCGTAGAGCACCTCCGCCCCAAGGCTGACGATGTTGTATTGGTTGGAGTTGAAGCCGTAGTAGCGACTGTAGGCGTAGTGGCTGGTGACGACTGCCGGACTCGAGGTGAGGTTTAGGAGTTCGTCGTCGATGTCGAAGTAGCGGTCGAATCGCACGGCAGCACCGGCGTACAGCGAACCGATGAGTTTTTTCAGCACCGACTCGTGAAAGCGCAGCAGGTCGAATCCCATCGGTTGCCCCCCCGGTATCGGCGCTGTGTGACCGTAGGCTTCGCTGGTAAACCCCTTGGACACGGGAGTGATGCCGCTTCCCAGCCCATAGGTGTCCTGGTTGAAGAGCAGCAACCGGTAGTCGCCGACAAGCGCCCATTCGTTGTCGGGCGTCATCACCAGGCTTGGCAGCGCAATGATGAGCTGTTTGTCAGTCGTATAGAGGAACGTCGGCTGGAGATTGGAGAGGTTGGTCGTGGCCGGATCGCCCAGGTACATTCCGAAGAAGGCCGAGACGCCGACGAGAAAACCCAGTGCCGGGTCATAGCCGACGACCGGCAGTATGGCTGTCAGCAGCTCGTACGGCTTGGCCACCGCCCTTCCTGGCTTAGCGAGGCGTAGGAGCGTGAAGACGTCATTCTCGTCCTCGTACACCTGGCACTGACCTCCGGAGCAGACGTGTCCGAGTCCGAGCTTCTGGGCGCACTCCAAGCTCGAGGTGCAGGCACCTTCCAACGCCCTCACTGGCGTATACGGGAGGAGGTGCTCGCTCTCGGTCTCGAGCTGAAGAACGTCCGTCGGGGGCTGGACCCCGCCATCGCAAAGTCCCTGTGCCTCCCGAGTGCTCGTCTGAGCCGCAGAGTCCTCCAGGGCGGCGGCTCTGGCGGGCTGCCAAGCAGTGGATAGCAGCCAGAGGACCAGCAAAGCGCGCCCGCGGTGCATGCATTTCCCCTCGGGAGTTTCCGGGGCCAGACCAACGAGTCAGTTTCGTGCTCGACCCTGCGGGGCGGGCCACTTCGGACCAAGCCTTCGCCTCTATGTCCCACGTCCTCGCTGGGCATGGCCGAACAATCGCCATCCCGGCGTTGCCGGCTCGACCCGGTCAGCACGGAGGACTCCAAGAGACGAACCTGGGCACCGCTCTCTCCAAGCCTTTGGCCATCTTGATGGGCGCTGTCCGTCGGCCGGGCGCGCCGACTTCGACCACCCAACATCACCCTGGCAGATGGCCCAGGTTGGAAGGACGTTGGCTTTCACGGCCCAGTTCCAGAGACGGGAACAGATGCTTTTCTGGAACGGCGCGACCCGGTCTTGGGCGAATGACCGTGCGAGCCTTTGCTTTCGCAACACTCCTCGCGCGGCTCCAATGCCTTCTTCGAGAGCGTCAGACGAAGAAGAGCGGTCCTTCGTGCCCCGGACTGAGGTGGAGAGGACCCTCCCTGAAGGGGCGGCCACCACCATCGCATTCACGCAAACAACTTGGCTGCTGCTTTGGAATACAGCGCCAACGCTTTCGAAGCGAACGCTCGGTTTGTTGAAAGCCGGAGTCATTTGACACCCGTTGCGTGCGACACGCACCTCGTTCACCTTCTCGCCGCGCCGCGCACACGAGGGGTGCTTGTGGTTCGCGAAAACGTCTCGTCCGTTGGGAGGACAGACAGCGCACTGCTTCTCCAAGAGGCAGACGAAAGGAATGGATGTCGATGCTCCATCACCGCCTCAGTGGGGGTTTCGTTTTTACCTTGGCCGTCGGTTTCATCGGGCTCGCAAGTACGGGTTGCCCTGGCTCGTCCAGCGAAAACACCCAGGGCACTGCGCCGAGCAATCTGGCCTACTCGACCAACCCCGCGACGTACACCAAGGGCGTGGCCATCCCGCAAAACACCCCGACCAGCAGCGGCGGAGCGGTCGCCTCGTACTCGGTGCAGTCGGCGCTGCCAACTGGGCTGAGCCTCGA
>JBKQSS010000058.1:0-3430 GCA_052143535.1 Myxococcaceae bacterium
TACCCCATCAACCCGGTTCGCGCTCCCCGCATTCCCAGAAATCTACCTGGACACCCTGCCTGCGCTATCCCCGCGTTTTCAGATCGTTCTCACCCCGCGCTAAGGCCGCCCGCGCGAAGTCTGGGGCGCAGCGAGGTGTTCGAGCGTGCCGTCCAGCGCCCTGCATGCCGTCAATCGCTCACGCGAGAGGGCTCGGACGCTTGCCTTGGTAGTTCAACGGTGAACACACATCCGAGGCCAGTGTAGTTAACGACTTGAATTGTTCCGTCGTTGACTCGCGCACCGCGTTCACAGATGGTGAGCCCGAGACCCAATCCAGTGCGATCCGCGCTCATTTGCTCGAACGGACGAAAAAGGTCAGCAATTTTGGCGGGGGCAAGTCCTCCGCACTGGTCTTCAACATTAAGACGCACACGATCGTCGGTTGCCTGAGCGCGCAGGGAAACACTTCCGCCAGCCCGCGTGAACTTGAATGCGTTCTGCAACAAGTTCGACATGACAGACGTCAAGATCTGTCGGTCAGCATAAACCGTCACTTCTCTAGGGAGCGACGTAACCTCGAACTGAATGCCGCGCGCGGTGGCATCCATTGCCGCCGCAACCTCAACGTCCTCGATAAAATCACGAACTACGACTGTCTCTCGGTAGAGAATTCCTGCCCCGAGCCGCACCTCGGCGAGCTCTCGATCGAGCAGATTGCGAAGGCCGCCGAGGCTCCGCGAAAGAATCGCTCCAGTACTGCCTCCAACACCAACGCGGCCCGTCTTCAAAACATCGAAAGCCATCAGCGAGGTATTTAGCAGGTTTCGCAGCTCGTGTGAGAGGCGGCCTAGGCGCTCTGTCCCTTCGTGTTCCCGCAGCCTGCCATATTCGGTCACTGCACCGGCAATGGCCTGGTCCAGGCAGAGGTTGAGGGTTTGAAACTCTTGAGCCGTAATTGGCGCAGACCTTTCGACCGCGAGTTCGGTGATGGTCTGACAGATGCCGCTATAGTCGCCAACAACTTGAGCTATCGTGAAGCCGCGCTCGAGTAACTCGAATCCATGTTTAGCGCCGCTGTCCCCGATCTCCGAATTCGAGGTCAGCGCTCGGCGCAATGTGTCGGCCAGTTGATCAAGGAAGAGCGGGACGCCGTGTTCAAGTTCTAGGTCCGTTGGCCGCGGCACCGGCCGGCTCGCAATCAGCGCCCTGCACCGGGCGATGATCTCGGAACGGTTAGCGGTAACGAACTCGTGCAACACGGGCCACCCCCTACCACAATGTCACTTCCCGCGGGCAGAGGCGGAGAGCTTTTCCAACGAAACAGTCCGAGTAGCACTCTTTTGGGGGCTGGTGACGCGCCCCGCTAATGGCTAGCTTGTAAACCGTACCCGAGAGAAAAGCCTGGGTGTGATCTGATACTGCCGATTTTTCCCCGGAGTGGTGGCTGGAGCCCTCTGGCGAGGTCTGATCGGCGCTGGTGTGGGTTCCGCGAAGTTGCGGTCGTTTTCCCCATGGGGGATCGAGACCTCGAGACTCTCACTCGTGGCGGCCGCGAAGATTCAGCTGCTTTGGAGCAGCTTTGGTCGCGCGTAGAAGAGTACCCGCCCTCATCCGACACTGAGGACTCCTGGCAACTCGCCATGGCCCGAATAGAAGACGTCGAGCCGTCGCGCTCCGGAAACGCGCGGGAAGGATTGGAGAGAGCCCGGCCGCCATTCAGGTCCGAAATGCACATTGCGGGTGAAACTGATGATGGACGACGGGTACGTCGGGCACTGGCATCAATCTCCGCGGAGCAGCGCACCGCCGTGGAGTGGGCGTACTGGGACGGTCTCTCGCCGACCGAGATTGGTGAGCGGACCGATCTGCCAGTGGAGAGCGTGAACAAACGTTTGGAACTTGCACTGCTCAAACTTGGAGACCTTCTCTCCAGGGACTAGCTACAGCTTGTCGGGAAATTAGGCCAGTCAACTGGCGCCGCGACCGAGGTTAGCCGCGTAATCCCCCAGCTCAGCCCAAACTCGATGGGCTTCCCCACTTTCCCTCGCGGCACCGAGTACAGCTTTGGCATGACGAGGCTGATGATTTTCTTGGCGGCGACCCACCCGGTGCGGTGCCAGTACTGAATCTGTGGGAGCAGGCGATGCATTACCTGGTGAAGCTTCCGCACCCGAGCGAGCGCCACCTTCCCGTAGCCGCGCACTCGCGGCGTTACACCTCGGAGCGCTTGACTCAGCTTCGCTTGGGTGGCTCGGACATGGCCCAGCATCCGAGCGATACCGCGTCGTCTCCGGGCGGTCGTTTTTCCAAAGAGTCGAAACTCGCGCAGCGTTTCCTTCGCTCCCTGGAATTCCTCGCTCGCGACCTTCACGAATTGCTTGAGCTTCCGGCCGGCACGAACTCCCGCGGCGGCAACCGATGACATGAAGGCGGCCATCAACTTCATTTCGTTTGGGTAGGGAATGGCCGCCTCCTGCGCCGTGGTGTCCCCTACCGCCAAGGAAGAGAAAGTGAGTCGCTCCTTCAAAGCCAGCTTCACCACGTATTCGTTGACAAGGCGCACGCCCTGCTCCCCGAGCAAGGCCTCGAAGTCGTGCAGGGTGTTGTGGTCCGGGCTCCACTCCGTCTCGGTCAAGCCGCACAAGTACCGCGCTGGCGCGTAGTACCGAATCAAATCCTCCGCCTCGCGGAAGGTGAGGTCTCGCGTCGCCTTCAGCAGCAACGCGCCCACCAAGGCCCTCAAGTGGGGAGGCCGGCCGGCGTTGCTTTTGAGCCGCGTCGAGCGAATCTCTTCTGCCAACCCCAGCAACTCGTCCCAATTCAGTTCGTCCGTCAACACCACCAACTGGTGGGACGACTCGATGGGGATGGTCGGTCTCTTGGAGCGGGGAATCAGCTCGTCCTGGCCGCCGCCACGTCTCTTCGCCATGCGTGTCCTCCGTGAGAGTCACGCACTCGAAGTCACCATGGCACGCCGGGCCTTGTCGATCCCCCGGGCCAAGGGAGCAATCTTGCTGCGGGTTTCCGACGCCCTTCAACAGTCAACCACCTCGATTACCGGACAAGCTGTAAGTAGGCTTCCCGACACCGGGCGTGGTTGGTGGTGCGGGGCTGCCGACACGGGGGGGTACGCCAACAGGCCGGGTCCCGAACTCCCGGAGACGCCTCGCTATCCCCCGGAAGTGCCGGCTGGGCCGACGCCCCTACGCCCGATGCCGTTCACCTTGTTGCGTCTTAGCCGGAACTCATCTGGCGGTACGGGTACAGCGCCTGCGGCTGGCGTCGAAGGTCTTGGCGACGACCGCCGACCCAAGCTTGGGACGCCACGCGCCTGATTCGGTCGTCCTGTCGGTGCTCCCACTTGAGAGTGACCCCGAGCAGATTCGAACTGCTGACCTGCGGTTTAGGAAACCGCCGCTCTATCCAACTGAGCTACGGGGCCGATGGA
>JBKQSS010000059.1:0-2762 GCA_052143535.1 Myxococcaceae bacterium
GGCCCTCTACGCCTACTGCCGAGAACACCACGTCCCGCACGCCCGGCTGGGGAAGGTGCTGGTGGCCACCTCGGACGAGGAGGTACCGGCGCTCGAGCGCATTGCAGCCGTGGCCAAGGCCAACGGCGTGGATGACTTGCGCTGGCTAAAGGCCGCCGAGGTGGCGGAGCTCGAGCCGGAGCTGGCCTGCGTCCGCGGCCTCCTCTCGCCCAGCACCGGCATTGTGGACAGCCACGCCCTCATGGGCGCGCTGCGCGCGGATGCCCTGGCCGCCGGCGCCCACCTCCTCCTAGCGACACCGGTGCTAGCCGGCCGCGTGCACCCAGCCGGCGTGGAGCTCTCCTTGGGCGGCGACGAGCCCGCCAGGGTGACATTCCGCACGGTGGTAAATGCGGCTGGCCCCTGGGCCCAAACCGTGGCCCGCACTCTCGAGGGCCTACCGGCCGCCTCCATTCCCCCCCAGCACTTTGCCAAGGGCCACTATTACGTCCTCTCCGGCAAGTCTCCCTTCCGCCGCATGGTGTACCCGGTGCCCGTGCCCGGGGGCCTCGGGACGCACGTCACCTTGGACTTGTCCGGCCAGGCCAAATTCGGCCCTGACGTCGCCTGGGTGGACGGCATGGACTACGCCTTTGACGAGACGCGGGCGGCTGCTTTTTATGCCTCCATTCGCCGCTACTGGCCAGGGTTACAGGACGGACAGCTGCAGCCCGGCTACACCGGCATTCGCCCCAAGCTGAGTGCCGAGGGCGAGCCAGCCGCGGACTTCCTCGTCCAGGGCCCGGAGGCCCATGGTGTGCCCGGCCTCGTCCACCTCTACGGCATTGAGTCCCCGGGCCTCACTGCGGCACTGCCGCTGGCGGCATACGTGCTGTCCCTGCCCGGGCTTACTGCCTAAACCGAGGCAGTCCGCCACAGCGCATTGGGGAAACGCCTCTAAACCGCCAGAGGGGCCACGGCCAACAGCAGCCCAGCGGCCTCGAGCGCCGAGGCCGCTCGGCGCACCTCGTGAAACGGCAGCTTGGCGCGCTCTGCAATGTCCAACAGGGACGCCGTCCCGTCACTCTGGTTGAGTACCCACAGCATGGCCATTTGACGGGCCTGCGCGTGGCTTTGCCCGCCCAGCGCCCCGTACAGGCCGCGCTTTCCCAGCTGTGGCTCGCCCTTGGGGGAGAGGTTTTGGTAGGTGCGGTTTGCTTCCAGCACCTCAAACACCTCGAGGTACTTGCACAGCGTGTCGACGACTTTTTCCGGACTGACGAGGGAGAGGTTGTCCGCGGAGGTGTGGTACTCGGGGTACTCGCCGTAGGGGGTGCGGGTCAGCGAGCCCACGGCGAGGTTGAAGCCGGGGCTACAGTACTGGCGCTCGTCATAGCCGTACGGGGTGAAGTCCCGGACCTCGAAGTCCGCGCCACTGTGGCGCAGGACGTGGGCAACTGCCCTGTCCACCTCGGCCGTGCCCCGGCGGCTTTTTTTGTAGGTAAGGCGCCCCTTGTCCCCGACGCACGCCGCCACCAGCCCGTGGGCAATACGGTGTGCCGTCCCCTCGTTTTGGGCAAGCCAGGTAATGGCGCCCACCGTGCCCGGGACGAAGAGGAAGCGGTAGCTGTAGCGCGGCCGCAACCCCAGCAGCATGCGGGCCAGAAGCGCGCACATGGCCATGCCGGCGCAGTTGTCATTGGCCAGGGAGGGGTGGCAGCAGTGCGTGGACACCAGCACCTCCGCCTCCTCTTGGCCGGGCACCAGAAGCTCGCCGTAGCTGAGGGCACCGTCCCTGAGGGTGGTGTCAATTTCCACGTGGTACTGCCCGGGCACAAGCCGCAGCCGCTCGGCGTGGGGGAGACAGAGGCCCCACGCCTCCTTGTAGTAGCTCGTCCGGTAGGGAATGAGCTCCGGCGCCTCGGGAAGCGAATGCAGGTGCTGCTGCAACTCCTCCAGCGAGACGTCCCCAGAGAAGGGCACGCTGTAGTTGAGGACACTCAGGCTGGAGCGCGCCGTGTCCACAAGCAGGGTGCCGTCCGGCCCGTAGAGTTGCGCCCGGCGCAAATTCCACTCGCGGGGCACCACCCAGTCGAGGACTTTGCTGCCGGTGGGCACCTCGTGGATGGTGAGGGGGGCCGTGCGCTGCAGTATTTTCAGCGAGACCCGAAGCCCGTCCCCGGTGATGGAGCGACAAATGGGGTACAGCTCAGCAATGACGGCTTCGAGCTCCTCACCGAGCGGCTCCACCCGGACGCCTTCCACCAGGCCCCGAAGCGCCTCCGCCGCGCTCTCTGGGACGGCTGAGGAAGAAGCGCTCACGGCTTTAGCCCGCGGAGCTCTTCGAGGGCCTTCAGCGTCGCGTCCGGGTAATTGCTGTCCCGTTCGGCGATGACGTCCGCCGGCCCCGGCCAGGCAATGGAGAAGAAGGCGTCGTTGTAGCGCAACCCGCGGCCGGCCTCCGGGCGGTACTCCGTGGAAATGAGGTACTCCACCTCGGTGGCGTCGGCCAGCGTGTAGAAGCCGTGCGCGAAGCCCTTCGGAATGTAGAGCGCCTTGCCGTTGTCCGCCGTCAGCTCGACACCCACCCACTGCTTGAAGCTGGGCGAGTCCGGGCGGATGTCCACCGCGACGTCGAAGAGGGCACCCCGGGTGCAGCGGACGAGCTTCACCTCCGCATGGGGAGGCGCCTGGTAGTGCAGCCCCCGCAGAGTCCCCTTTTTGTGGTTGTAGGAGACGCTTGCCTGACAGAGCTCGGCCTCAAGGCCATGCTCCTTCAACTC
>JBKQSS010000060.1:0-4910 GCA_052143535.1 Myxococcaceae bacterium
GAGGCCACCAGGCCGACGGTGGCCTTTCGGTCGCGCCCGGCAGCGTCCAGGTGCCCCGGGCGGGGACTGAAATGGGCCCGGAAGAGCTCGTAGGTGCCGTCGACGAGGTGGAGGCGCATCCGGCCCGGAGGGGGGGGCGAAGGGCGTCAGAGACTCAAGAAGACAACTCGCACGCCAGCGCTCAGCCAGAAGTGAAGCGCCCGCTCTGGAATGAGCTGAGAGAGGCCGCCATAGGTGACGCTCGCATTGCGGTACTCACCCATGGCGAAGTCCAGGTAGGGACCGAGCCGGACGTCCTTGCTCAGCCGGAAGTCCACACCCAAAGGGACGTCCACCCAGGTGAAGCCGTTGTACTGCGCGGTGAGGTCCATGCCGCCACCGGAGACATCGACGATGAGCCACTCGTAGCCGGCCCCGAGGCCGACGTAGGGGTCGAGCCCGCGGCTACCGAGTGGGTGCCACTGCACGGTGAAGCCGATGCGGTAGTCGCTCGAGTGGCAGCTCGTTCCGGAGGTGGCGCAGGTGGCCAGGGTAGTGCTGCTGGGGGAGCCAAACGGCCCATAGGTGAAGGTGGCACCCAGAAAGACGGTGCCGGCGATGCGGTAACCCACCTCGATGCCGAAGGGCACCGCGAAGTTGATGACGTCCGACTCGTTGATGTTGTTGACGGCGCTGCCCAGCGGCAAGGCAAAGCCCGCATTCAGGCTGAGTTCCCCAAAGCCTGAGTCGTACTCGTCCTGGGCGAGCGCGGGGACGGCGACGAGGAGAAGGCCCAAGAGGAGTCCGGCAGTCGAGGTACGTTTCATTCTCTCACGTGAGCGCCCAGAAAGGCCCCGGCCGCGACGGCCGGACGCCCCAGGGGCAGCGCTGGTTCCCGAGAAAGCGTACCCGGCGCGCCGGGCTAACGCACTTTTTGCTCCACCCGCCGTGCCTTGCCGCCCCTCGTCGTTGCCGTCGAGGACTCTCCCAGCCGGCGCGGGCTTGGCCGGCCGTCGCCGAGCGAGTCACCCTCAAGAAGCGTCGAGGTGAGTGGGACGGCGCACACCCAGCCCGACAGACGCTTACCCTCCAATGCGACGCCTCGCTTCCCGCGGGGGTTGCTACGCAGGGCGGCCGGGGCCGAGGGGGAAAGCCGCCAGGCCCTTGGGCCCCGAAGCCCTTTGAAGGGCAGCTCCGCCCGAGTGGGGCCTTTTCCGAAGACGTCAGCTAAGGCTGCAGGGCACGGAGTCCGTGGCGCATGACCAGGGTGAGGACGGACAGCTGTGCGTCCGAGGGCGCCTCACCCGCGGCCGGGTGCCGACGGTGGTAGACGCCCGAGGCGTCGAGGTCGCGGGCCCGGGTGTTGTCCTTGAGGATGGGGTCCACCACCTCGCTGCGAATGCGCTCGCGCAGCGCCTCCCGGGTGACCGGAAAGAGGAGCTCCACCCGGCGGTAGAGGTTGCGCGGCATCCAGTCCGCCGAGGAAAGGAAGAATTCCTCCTCTCCCGGCGGCCCGAAGATGAAGACGCGGGCATGCTCGAGGAAGCGTCCCACCACCGAGGAGACACGAATGTTCTCGGACAATTCGGGGACGCCTGGACGCAGGCAGCAGATGCCGCGGACGTCGAGGTCAATCTCCACGCCGGCTTGGGAGGCCCGGTACAGGGCCTGGATGACGGGCGCGTCCACCAGCGCGTTCATCTTCGCAAAAATTCTGGCCGCCTTTCCGGAGCGGGCGCGTTCAGCCTGCCCGTCAACTCTTGCCAACACCTGCTCGGCCAGTGTCGTCGGCGCCACTGCCAGCTTTTTGTAGTGGCTTCCCTTGGAGAAGCCCGAGAGCGAGTTGAAGATTTCGGTCGCGTCCTCGCCCAGGTCCGGGTCACAGGTGAAGAGCCCGATGTCGGTGTAGATGCGCGAGGTCCCGGCGTTGTAGTTGCCGGTGGAGAGGTGGACGTACCGGCGGATGCCGTCCTGCTCGCGACGCACGACGAGCGTCACCTTCGCGTGAATTTTCAGCCCGGCGCTCCCATAGAAGACGTGGACGCCGGCGCGCTCCAGCGCGCGCGCCCATTCGATGTTGTTCTGCTCGTCGAAACGGGCCTTGAGCTCGATGGCCACCGCCACCTGCTTGCCATTCTCGGCCGCCGCAATCAGGCTCTTCACGATGTCCGAGTTGGAGCCGGTGCGGTAGAGCGTCATTTTGATGGCCAGCACCGCCGGGTCCTCGGCAGCCTTGCGCAGAAACGTCAGCACCGGGGTGAAAGAGTCGTAGGGGAGGTGCAGCATGATGTCCCCGGCGCGGATGGCCTCGAAGGGGTCGGCCGCGTCGAGAAACTCCCGGGGCACTGCGGGAACGAAGCTCTGGTCATGGAGGTCCGGGCGCTGAAGGCCGGCCAGCGCGAAGAGTGCCGCCGGCCCGAGCGGTGCCGGGGTCTCGTAGAGGTCCTCCTGGTCAATCTCCAGCTTGGACAAGAGGAAGGCACGAATGCGGTCCGGGGTGGCCGGGTCCACCTCCAGGCGCACCACCGCGCCAAACTTCCGACGCCGGATTTCGCGGTCGATGGTGACCAGGAGGTCATCGGCCTCCTCCTCCATAATCTCGATGTCCATGTCCCGGGTGATGCGGAAGGGGTAGACGCCGAGGATGCGCATTCCGGGGAACAGCGCGTCCAGGTTGGCTGAGATGAGCGACTCGAGCGGGAGAAATTCGCTCGGCGCTGTCGGGTCGGGGGGCGATGGCTGGCCAAAGGCGTCGAGCGGAATGAAGCGAGGCAGAATTTCCGGGACTTTCACGCGCGCGAAGCGCCGGAGCTCGGCCTCTGGGTCCTCCGCTTCCACCGCCAGGGAGAGCGAGAGGTTGGAGATGAAGGGGAAGGGATGGCCCGGGTCGACCGCGAGCGGCGTCAACACCGGGAAGACGGTGGTCCGGAAGTAGGCCCGGGCTCGCTCCTGCAGCTGCGGGCCGAGCGACTCCCAGGAACGGATGCGGACGCCGGCGGCGGAGAGCTCCGGGGCGAGCTGCTTGGCGAACAGCTCCGAGGCGTTGCGGAGCTGCCGCCGCACTGTCTCCGCAATGCGGGTCAACTGCTCGCGGGCCGTCAACCCATCCGGACTGCGCTCGACGTCGGGTTGCACCAGCTGGCCGTGCAGCCCGCTGACGCGAATCATGAAGAACTCATCCAGATTGGCGTGGAAAATTGCGAAGAATTTGAGCCGCTCAAGCAGCGGCCAGGCGGCATCGGCGGCCTCCTCCAAAACCCGCTCGTTGAAGGCAAGCCAGGACATCTCTCGGTTCAAATAGTGGCCGGGCTCTGCGCTGAGAGGGGCTTTGGACTTGGTCGGTTTTCGTTCGGCGCGGGCCATGGAAAGCCAATTCAACAGGTTGGAGGACGCACGTCATCCTGCGCGTTTTTTCAGCCGGTGCCAGGTGACAACTCCAAGGAGGGCCCCACGCCGGGGGGGGCCGGAAGGAAAAAACGCGTTCCGGACAGTGGCCCGGGCGCAAACATGGGCTTTTTCGCCCGCCGGCGGCTAGGTAAAGCCCCCAAGGTGACTAACCTCTTCGAGCCCCTTCCCCTTCGCTCCATCACTCTGCCCAACCGCATCGGCGTTTCGCCCATGTGCGAGTACAGCTCCGAGGACGGCTTCGCCGGAGACTGGCATTTGGTGCACCTCGGCAGCCGGGCGGTGGGAGGCGCCGGGCTGGTGATGACCGAGGCGACGGCGGTTGAGGAGCGCGGCCGTATTACTCCAGCCGACCTCGGCATCTGGAAGGACGCCCACGTCGAGCCGCTGGCCCGAATTGTCCGTTTCCTCGAGCGCCAAGGCGCCGTGCCGGGGATTCAGCTTGCCCACGCCGGCCGCAAGGCGAGCTCGGCGGTGCCGTGGGAGGGGGGACGGGGCCTGGCCAAAGACGCGGGGGGCTGGGAGCCCATCGCCCCGAGCGCCCTCGCCTTCTCAGCGGCCAGCATTCTGCCCCGGGCCATGCGCGAGGGTGACATCCGCACCGTGCAGGAGGCCTTTGTGGCTGCGGCGCAACGCGCCCTGGCGGCGGGTTTTCGTCTCCTCGAGCTGCACTTCGCGCACGGCTACCTGGGCCACAGCTTCCTCTCCCCGCTTTCCAACCAGCGGGAAGACCAGTACGGCGGCACCTTCGACAACCGGGTGCGCTTTGCCCTGGAGACGGTGCGCGCCGTGCGCAGCGTCTGGCCGGAGCGGCTGCCCCTTCTGGCGCGACTGTCCTGCACTGACTGGATGGAGGGCGGCTGGACTGCCGAGGACAGCGTCGCCCTCTCTCGGCACCTGCACCGCGAAGGCGTGGACTTGGTGGACTGCAGCTCGGGGGGCCTGGTGCCGGACGCTCCCATCCCCCTCGGGCCAGGCTACCAAGTCGGCTTCGCCCGGCAGATACGGGCCGAGGCTCATGTACCCACCGCGGCGGTGGGAATGCTGACCGACCCCGCTCAGGCCGACGCCGTATTGCAAGAGGGCGCCGCAGACTTGGTGCTGCTCGCGCGCGAGATGTTGCGCGACCCGTACTGGCCGCTCCACGCCGCGCAGCGGCTCGGCCAACCCGGGCAGCGCCGAATTCCGAAACAGTACCAACGCGCCTTTTAGAGCGGCCCTTCGACCCCCGCCTACTTCATCGTCGGCAAGTCGCTCGGCGGTGGGGCCATGCCGATGTCGATGCGCCGATTCTTGGCGCGGCCTTCGGCCGTGTCATTGGAAGCGATGGGGTGGTACTGCGCGTAGCCGGCCACGCCGAGGATTTTCGGGTCAACACCCGCGCTGATGAAGAAGTGCACCACCGCCAGCGCCCGCGCCGTCGAGAGCTCCCAGTTGGAGGGGAACTGCTTGGTCTTGATGGGCTTGTCGTCGGTGTTGCCGGCCACGTAGAAGACGCGGCTGCTGACGCCCTCCATCGCCGCCGC
>JBKQSS010000061.1:0-270851 GCA_052143535.1 Myxococcaceae bacterium
CCAAGGTACACGTCTTTCTCCACGGCATGGGCCCACTTCCTCCGGCCCGACTGCTACCCATGCCTATGGGCTACGTGTCACCCATGTCGCCGGTCTATTTCGTTACCCATCTAGCCGGTCTGTACCCAGCCGCTCGACCCGTGCCGCGACGTGCTTGTGCCACGGCGTGGCCACGAACGGATCGCGGTCTTCCGAAGCGGTCAGCTCGTTCGGTGCAACCCCGGTCGCCTTCTCGCCAGTCTCGGTTGGATAGCTGAGCCCGAGCCCATTCGGCAGCGATACGTGCCCACGTTGCATGGTGTCTGACAGCTCCGCCCGCACCACGGCCGAGCCGCGCTTCGTCGTGAGCCGAACCGACTCTCCCGAGGAGACGCCGAGCCTCTGGGCGTCCTCGGGGTTGAGCCGCAGCGCTCCCTCGGCGTCCTTCTTCCGCCAGCTCGGGTCACGGATGATGGTGTTGGCGGTAAATGAGCGCCGCTCGCCCGCCGAGAGCACGAAGGGGAACGCGGTGTTGCGAACTTCTCCCGGCTCGTTGAGCAGCCCCGTCCAGGCCTCGAGCAGATCCGGAAGCGCGAGCTGAATCCTACCGTCGGGCGTCGCAATCCGGCTCAGAACATCGCCCCACTCGTCGACCGCGAACACCACTCCCGACGGGGACCCGATGATTGCCTCGAACAGTACTTTCGCCACTGCCAGGGGATCGCCTCCCACGAAGCCCGCGCGCGCCAGCGACGGACCTTCTTTCATCGCCAGGCGTAGCGCCAGGCCAAGAATGACCGCGCCCTCGCGCAGCGTCTCGGGCAGCTGCATCGTCCGGTAAAGCAGCACCGGTGCCTGTGCCCGTAACCGCGGATCTCCCAACACCGCCGCGGCCACGGCTTGGCCATAGGCCTCGGGCCCCAGCTCCGCCGCCTCGCGTAGCGGGGTCAGGTCGGCCTCGGTCACCGCGCCGAGCGCCTCGCACAACCGGGAGTGAATTTCCGCCTCGGGGAGGGGACCTGGTGGGGGTTCCAGCAGCCGAGGCCGCAGGTGAAAGGTGTTCCTCGGAAAGTCGAAGTTGAAGAAAGTCGCCTCGGCTTTTTCGAACTGGGTGCTCGCCGGCAGCACGTAGTGCGCCAGCCGGGCGGTCTCGCTCATCGCCACATCGATCACCACCACGGTGTCGAGCGCGTTCAACGCCTCCCGCATCCGCTTGGAATCGGCCAGCGAGTGCGCCGGGTTCGCCGCCTCCACCAGCATGGCCCGGTAGCGCTTCGGGTGGTCGCTGAGAATCTCGTCCGCGATCAGGTTGCACGGTACCAGCCCGCTGACGATTCGCGCGCCCGCAACCGGGCTCACTTGCTTCGACGCTCCGGTGGCGAACGGAATCATCGTGGTTGGGATGTAGTGGGTACCCGGTTTGCCGATGCTCCCCGTCAGGCACACCAATAGCCGGTGCAGATAGCTCACCAGCGTGGAGTGTTGGTTCATCTGCACGCCGAGATCCTCGAAGCTCGACAGCGCCCGGGCGTTGCCGATAACCCGCGCCGCCTTTCGCATCAGCGCCTCGTCGACTCCGGCCCGGGCTGAACACTCCGCCACTGGCACGCTTCGCAGCACGGCCAGCACGTCGTCGGCCCCGTTGGTGTGCGCGGTCACGAACGCCTGGTTCACCAACTGCTCCTGCACCAGCACACCAAGGAGCGCGGTCAGCAGCCACGCGTCTCCGCCCGGGCGGACTTGGAGGTGAATGTCGGCTAGCTCCGCTGTTTCAGTCCGGCGCGGATCGATCACAATCAGGGTCCGTGCCGGGTCCTGGGAAACCTCCTTCAGCGTCACCCGCGCGCGTGGGAACGAGTGCGAGTGCCAAGGGTTCTTGCCGATAAAAAGCGCCACCTGGCAGTGCTCAAAATCGGACCTTGTGGCTGCCACTCCCATCATCCGGTCGCCCACCCAGAACTCGCCGGTCTTCTCTTGCGCCAGCGCGTTCGAGCGCCACCGCGAGCCGAGCGCACGCCGAGTCGCAGTAGCGTAGGCGCCCGGGAGGTGGTTTCCCTGGCCACCGCCGCCGTAATAAAAAATGGTGTCGCCTCCCCAGGTGTCGCGGACCTTCGATAGGCGCGCCGCCACCTCACGAATCGCGGTGCCCCAGTCAATCGCCTCGAACGTCCCATCCGCCCGGCGCCGGAGCGGAGTGGTCAGCCGATCCCGCCCGTTCTGGTAGTGATCCAGCCGGTGCGGCTTTTCGCACGCGTACCCCTGCGAGGACGGGTGCCGCTTGTCCCCACGGAGTCTGACGAAGTGCCGCCCGTCCGTCCCGCCCAACTCGACCTCCAGACCGCAATTGCACTCACAGAGAATGCACGCCGTCGGCTTCCAGTCGGTGCCAGCCATCTTGCAACTGTAACCGCCAGGCTCGGGGTCGGCTAGGACAGGTGAGCTCTGCGGAAGAATCCCGTCCAAACGCGTAAAAGCTGACGAGGACTCCCGACGGGCGCGCAACCGAGCCGAAAAAAAAGCGAGCGGCGCTAGCTACAGCGGCTTTAAGAAACCCCCAGCCGGAGCTCTCGCCTTTCGTATCTTGCTGCGGCTACTTGAGGTCTCGATAGAAGATGAGCCGGTTGCTCGCACCGTCCTGCACCGCCATTTCTCGCGTCCCCCATTCTTGGTCGTGCAGAGCGGGCCGGTAGTTTTTGTATGGCCGCGACTGCAACTCGGCATGAAACGCTTCCAAATTGTCGACGCGAATTCGGATGCACGCGCCCGGACTACCATCGCCGTGGTGCTCGCTCAGGTGAATGACGCAGTCTCCGCGGGACACCTGCATGTAGAGCGGCGTGCCCGGTTCAAAACGGTGTTCGAAGTCGACCTTGAAGCCTAACCAGTCGAGGTAAAACTCGCGCGCCTTCACTTCGTCGAAGCTGCGCAGGATTGGGACAGCCGGATGGAATGCCATGAAGTCTCCGCTTCGTTGCGGTAACTGCGACCACCCGCACCCGGGTCGAGCGTTTAACTTGGAAATGGGGCCTTCTGACCCGGTCTGTACGACGTTTGAAGAGTGACCTTGGCGTTTCAGTAGCCGGCGTTCTTGTAGATGTGGCAGCGTGCGCAACTCAAGATGGACAAGGCGGCACTGAAGCAGGAGCTGATCGGAGTCATCGCTACCGACCTCGAGACTCTCGAGCGCGCACATCGGGCGACGATGGAGGGGGCGACTCACGAGCAAGCCAAACCCGAGAACGACAAGGATACGCGCGCACTCGAACAGTCATATCTCGCACGCGGACAAGCCAGGCGGACGGAAGAGCTTCGCGACAGCCTCGCAGCGGTCAAGTGCATGGAGGTCGAAGCTCTCGCCAGAAATCAAACGGTGGGCGTAGGAGCCCTGGTCACAGCAGAGGAAAACGACCGAATTGTTCGATTTTTCATCGCCCCGCACGGGGGTGGGGCTCGCCTCGGAAGCGGGTCGATTCAAGTCGTTACCCCGAGGTCACCCTTGGGCGAGGCCCTCATCGGTAGGCGGGTCGGTGACGCTTGTGAAGTCTTCACCGGCGGCAATCGACGCGAGCTACAACTCGTCGCCGTTGAGTAATTCTTCGCCGGCGCCGGGGCCCTACTGCGCCCGCTTAAGTTCAACCACCATCACTTCGATCGGCTTGTCGCCCACATTCACGTCCGAATGAAGTGTGCCCGCGGGGTTGGCGGGCAACCAATAGGCGCTCCCGGAGTGCCAATCATGCGACTCCTGGACTCCCTCCTGTTGCACAATCTTCATCGTTCCGCCGACGAGCGCGACGATGACACGCGGGTGCTCGTGACGATGCATCGGCAGAGGGGAGTTGGGTAGCACCACTGACTTCCACACCTTCACCTCATCGTTCTCAAACTGCGGGATTCGCTCGCTCTTCACCGTTGGCTGCGGTGAAAGGTCGCCGGTCGCCGCCCAGGCCGGCAAAAGAAGTCCGTACCCCAGCACCAGCCGAAAAGCTGTCTTCATCACGTGGCTACCCCCATCCGTTTGGAAAGTGAGCTGGTGTCGAGTGTGACGTGCTCCTGGCTGGTGCCCAGCTCGGTTTCGCCCTTCGACGCCCGCGTCGCGATGGCGTCATCGGCGCCACGGGGTGAGCACGGTGTACTCAGGCACCGCCGTAGGCGAGCGTTTTCGGACACGCAATAATTGCCGCCTCTCGAGCCAGGCGACGGCGCGTTGGACAGCACTCTTCGAGAGCCCGGTCCCGTCAGTCATCACCTGGTAGCTGAGGAAGGCTCCTTCGCGACCGGTAGGATGCGTTTTTGACCACAGCCAGAGGTAGAGGACGAAACACGCGGGCCGCTTGTCGTGGCCGACCAAATCCGGAAGCAGTACCTCCAGAAGATAGGCGTCCAACTCCAGCGTCTTCGGCACCAAGCTATAGTACCAAAGACTATAGTTCAGGTGCAGCCCGAAATGCCGTCAGGGAGTTTTCAACGGCCGGGCTGGCATGAGAAGTCGCGGTATTCCCGCGGCACAGGAGCCTCGCTTGAAGAAAATAAAATTCATCAGCATTCCAGTTCGTGACCAGGACAAGTCCCTCGCCTTTTGGACGCAGAAGATGGGCTTGCAAGTCGCGACCGACCAATCGATGGGCCCCGGCCAGCGGTGGATTGAGTTGAAGGTCCCGGGCGGCCAGACGGGACTCGCCCTCTTTACTCCGGAGGGCCACGAATCTCGCATCGGGTCGTTCACGGGCGTGTCCTTCGAGAGCGATGATGTGGAGAAGGAATACCGAGAGCTTTCCGCGCGCGGCGTCGAATTCGCAAAGGCCCCCGAAAAGCAGTCCTGGGGTACGTCGGCCATCTTCAAAGACACCGACGGGAATTCTTTCGTACTGAGTTCCAGATGAGCCCGACCGGCTAAACGGAGCTCATAGCCGCAAAGGTGAGGGGGCGTAGGTCACGGCCACGGCCCAAGAGCAACTAGGGTTGTTGTGGAGACTGGGCTTTGCCAGTGGCCTGTTCAGACGACAGTCGACTCACCCAAGCCGAGAGGGAGTCCTTCCCCAGGGCTCCGCTCTGACGCCCAATGATGGCGCCGTTTCCAAAGAGGATGAATGTCGGGATGCCCTGAATCTCATACGCCCTTGCGACGGCCTGGTTCTCATCGGTGTTCACCTTGAGGGCAATGAGCCGCCCCCGGGCGCCGCGGGCGACTGCTTCGACGTTGGGCGCAGCAACACGGCAAGGGGCGCACCAGGGTGCCCAGAAGTCGACGAGGACGGGCACGGTGGCCGAGTGGATGACGCGAGCGAGCCCCGCTGCGTCGACGTCCTGGGGAGTGCCCGACAAGTCGAGCAGCTGTTTACAGCGACCGCAGACTGCGGTTCCGCTGGAATCAGTTCGGACGTTGTTGAGAGCACCACAGGACTGGCAGCGATACATGCCGAAACAATAACCGTGGAATCTGCCTGCGCCAGGGGGCCGCCATGTAGAAGACGCCCACCAGCGGTGCAGCGATGGCTTGGGGGCACGGCGAGCCGAGCCGGTGTATTTCATCCCCGGCACCCAAGGTGCAGCCACCTCGGAGTGCCCTCGTGTAGCATCCAGAGGCGGCGCAAGACGTTCCGCCGCAGCTTGGCGACCGCGCGTCTCGGTCGAGTCAAGAGCTGGGGGTAAGCGTGCGGGTGCTCATTTTCGGGGCAACGGGAATGGTAGGCCAGGGCGCGTTGCGCGAATGCTTACTGGACCCAAATGTTGTCGAGGTCCTTTCCATCGGCCGCAACACGACCGGACAAGTGGCCCCCAAGCTGCGGGAAGTCGTAGCGCCCAACTTGATGGAAATTTCGGCAGTTGCGCCGGAGTTGAAACGCTTCGACGCGTGCTTCTTCTGCCTGGGCGTCTCCTCCACGGGCATGACCGAGGCGGACTATCGTCGGGTCACGTTTGACGTCACCCTGGCGGTGGCGCAAACGCTGGCCCAGCAGAACCCTGACATGACATTCATCTACGTGTCGGGCGCCGGCACCGACAGCACGGGCCTCGGGCGCAGTATGTGGGCACGGGTCAAGGGGGAGACCGAGAATGCGCTGCTGGCGCTACCCTTGAAGGCCGTCATGTTCCGTCCCGGCGGAATCGTTCCGCTGCACGGAATTCAATCCCGAACACCGCTCTACCGCATCCTCTACCAGTTGACAGGGCCCATCTGGCCGGCGCTCTACCGTGCGCTTCCTCAATACGTGACCACGACCGAGCAGGTCGGTCGGGCGATGCTTCGCGTCGCGCAACTCGGTGCCCCGAAGCGCATTCTGGAGACCCGCGACATCAACGCGCTCTGACCACCAACTGGGTACAGCCCCTGGCACCGTCGAGACCGGAACCTTCGGCGACTAGAGGAGGCCAGTCACGAGGGCGATGCCAATTACGAAGAAGGCAGCCGCGGCGATTCGCTTCGTGAGTTTTGGGTCCATCAGGGCCCCAGCGCGGTTACCGATGAGCACGGCCACGCCCGCCACAGCCCACAGTGCCAAGGTGGCGGAACAGAAAACGACTCCGGGGCTTCGGTACCTGGCCGCCAGGGCGGCGGTCCCCAGCTGCGTCAAGTCCCCCCACTCGGCGATGAAAACGACGCCAAAAGTGGACGTCAGGGCCGGCAGGAAGCCGCTCGTGCGCTGGCGCACTGGCAGGCGTTCCGCCTCGTCCGCTTCCGGAGAGCGCCGGCGCCACATGAAGAGGGACGAGAGAAGAAACAGGACCCCAGCGCCGATGTGGACCGGCCGGGCCGGCAGCAACGACAGCAACCCGCCTGCCGTCACGGCGACGGCACTCTGCAGTGTGAGGGCCAGTCCGGCGCCTACAAACACTGGAAGAGGCTTGCACCGAGTCGCCAGCACCAGGGTGCTGAGCGCGGTCTTGTCGGGGAGCTCTGCGAGGAAGATGACGGTGAAGACTGTGGTGAAGACTCCGAGGTCAAAGGGCATGGTGAGTGCCAGAAACTCCCGTGCCTAGCTTGGACGCTGGCGGCTCAAGCAGACTAGCGCGCCTGGCGTAACCGAGCATTGGAATTTCGGAACGGCGTGCAGCGAGTATTTTGGCGTCCTCGGCCGAAGGGCTGTGCGCTTTTTGAAGGTGGTAAATGCGACATGCCAGCTTTTTCGACGTCGCGGCCGTCGTCTCCAGGCTCCCGGGCGGTTGCTCGGCGCCGCAGTGAGCGGGCGAGGGACTTCCTGCGCTGACGAGATGTTGCGTGTGGTTGCTGGCTCGATTCGGAACGGCTCGCACTTCAAGGTTGGCGCACAATCGCTGCCCGCAATGAAACGCACAGTTTTCGACACGGCAATCGTCACAGCGCAGAGCCGTAGCAAGCGCTAACTCGAAGTGCGGGAGGCACACGCGTGCCTCGGCCACCCCCGTCACTTTGTTGGAAAGGAAAAGCGCGATGCGTTCCGTACTTCTGCTTCTGTGCTCAGCCGCCGTGGCTGCCTGTTCTCATGGCGGTGTCGAGAATGGCTTCAATGGTTTCACGGGCACTGTCACCGGTGTCGTCGTCCTTCCTCAACCCAACGCCAGTGACGACTCGGCCTGCACGCAGATCGCCATCTTCGCAACGGCCTCCGACGAAAAGGGCCAAAACCAGCGAGTTGGCCGACCGTCGGTGCACAGCCAAAACGGCCGTTGCCTGTATAGCATCGGCGAGTTGCCGCCGACCGTTGCCGTCACCGTTCATGTGGAGGCAGCCGCTGGCATGAAGTGCGGCAATGGCACCTCCTTGGCGTTCGCTGCGGAGGGCCCGGAGACGGTTTCTCTCAAGGATGACCAAATCGTCACACGCGACTTTCAACCGCAGTGCAGCGCGACGACATCCTTACGCTGAGCGTCTCGCTTAGCGAGGGCCATGAAGCCCTCGCCACCTTGCCGGGCCGGCGCTCCTCTTCAAGGCCGAGAGTCCTTGGAGGGGTGAGCCGGCACGCGTGGATGAAGCCGCGCCCCGGGTTTGGACTTCCGTTACCACGTTGCAACTCGACCTCAGCCGGGCCAAACCCCTCCTAGCTGCGGGCCTGGCTGCAGTAGAAGTCAACCTCTTCACTACCAGGCAGCTGAGAGAGGTGGCGCGGGTGAGCAACGAGGCAACTCGAAGCACCGGTGGGCGCTGGTGCAGGCCGATGGTAGCTCGGCAACCGGCCGAGACCCACCGCGCCACGACGCCACTCGAATTGCTCTTTGACCTTTGCTTCGTTGGCGCCGTCTCGCAGGCGTCCGCCGGATTGCATCACGCGCTGACCGAGAGTCACGTCGGGAGCGGCGTGGTCAACTACCTGCTCGTCTTCTTCGCCATCTGGTGGGCATGGATGAACTTCAGTTGGTTCGCCTCGGCATATGACACCGACGATGCGCTCTACCGCCTCACCACGCTGGTGCAAATCGCTGGCAGCCTCGTCCTCGCGGCAGGAGTGACGCCGGCCCAGCAACAGCATGACTTCTCGGTGATTACGGCAGGCTACGTCATCATGCGTCTGGCGATGGTTGCTCAGTGGTTACGCGCTGCCAAGGACGATCTCCCGCGACGCAGGGCAGCGCTTTTCTTCGCCGGAGGCATCACCATCGTTCAGATTGGGTGGGTCTCCAGGCTTGCGTTGCCCGAGAGCTGGTTTCTTCCTGGCTTTCTGGTGCTGGGAATCGCCGAGTTGCTGGTCCCGGTCTTCGCAGAGAGGTTAGCCAGCACCACCTGGAACCCGCACCACATCGCCGAGCGCTATGGTTGCTTTACGCTGATTGTCCTCGGCGAGTCGGTGCTCTCAGCGACCGTCGCCATCCAGCGTGGCCTCGCCGCACGACGTGACATTGGTGGACTGGTTTCCCTCGCTGTCGCTGCTCTGGTCATCGTCTTCTCCATGTGGTGGCTCTATTTTGACCAGCCTGTCCAGCAGCGCCTCACTTCGGTCCGCCGCTCGATGATTTGGGGATATGGACATCTCCTCATCTTTGCCTCGGCTGCCGCGGTTGGGGCGGGCCTCGGGGTGGCAGTCGACTACGACTCGCACCGTTCCGAGCTCTCTGCGGTCTCGGCCGCGATGGCCACGACTGTACCGGTCACCATCTTCGTCTTGGCCGTTTGGGTACTCCACGCCGGCTCTGGGCAAGGTCGCCGCACCGGCTGGGCATTTCCGGTACTTGGAGTGCTGGTGCTGGCCTCTTCGTTGGCGCCGACGCCCATTCACATCACAGCCTTGTTGTTGGCGCTCTTGGTGGCGTTCAGCGTGCAACGCCCCAAAGTAGTTCGCGCCAGTTCTGGATGACATTTGTTACGTGGGCCAAAGCAAGGCATCCGCGAGGAGTCATCTCTGTAGACGCCACACCCGGATTCGCTTATGAGACCCGGCGTCGAAGGAGCTTGAACCAAACACGAGAAGGAGAAGGCAATGCTTACACGTGGAACGAAGTTTCTGGTCGTGCTGTCCTCGCTCAGCCTGACGCCGTTCGCCTGGGCAGACGGCGCCGCTGCCCCGTTGCCGTCAGCGTCTCGCTCGCAGCTGACCACCGCCAAGGCGACGGTCACCGGGATTGACATTCCGGGTCGAGTCATCACGCTCAAAGGTCCGAAGGGAAACAGCGCAACGTTTCATGTTGGTGATGACGTTAAGAACTTCGGCCAAATCAAGGTCGGGGACATCGTGATTGCGAAGTACTACGAGTCCATCGCGCTCCGCGTCACGAAGCCCGGAGCTCCGGAAGCAGCCCAGGTGGATGCCGCGACCGCCGCAGCGCCGGGGCAGCTCCCGGGCGGTGCTGTCGTGAAGCAGGACACCATCAAAGCCAAGGTGACGGCCATCGGTAAGCACAAGGACTCGGTGACCTTGACTGGCCCCGAGGGCAACTCGGTCACCATCAAGGTGAAGAACCCGAAGAACCTGAACGGGGTCAAGGTTGGTGATGATGTCGAGGCCACCTATACCGAGGCTCTGGCCGTGGCCGTCGAGCCAGCGCCGGCACCGGCGAAGAAGTAACCGACTGCCAACCAACGGACGTACTCGAGGCTGAAAGGCGCCCCGCCAGAAAAGCATCTGGCGGGGTTCTCTTTTTTCCGAGACAGCCCGCCCCTGGTGGTTCCTGCCAGGCACTCATGCGGCATCTCCGCAGAGCGGCGGAGGCCCGAAGTGCTCCTAACCGGGGTGTTGCAGTCGTCTCGCGCGTTCGCGAAGAGCGTCGTAGATGGGCGGGCTTCCCAGCAGGCTCGGGATTGCTGCGGCCACCGAGCACGTGGCCAGCATCGGGACGAAGAGCGTACTGACCGCGCTCAGCTCTAGCGCCAGGGCCATCCCGGTGATGGGAGCTCGCACCGTTGCTGCGAACAACCCGGCCATTCCGACAACCGCCATCGCGGTCGCGTCTGGGCGAAGCGTGGGTGCCCAAGTCTGAAGGGGGGAGCCGCACGCGGCTCCGAATGCTGCGCCGACGACCAGTAACGGGGAAAACAAGCCTCCCGGCGTCCCGGCGGCGTAGGCGATGGGGCCAATCGCGAACCTGACCAAGAGCAGGCCAAGCAGTGGTAAAAAGGGCCGCACCACCATTCAGTATGCTCTGGATCCAAACATCTCCGCTCCCAAGGGCTGTCGGCAGAAACCAAGCGGCGAGGGCAATTGCCCCGCCGATGGCAGCTGCAGCCAGGTCGGACCTTGCTCCCGTGAAGCGGTCGCTCAGGGCGAGCCCACGGGTGATGAGCCAGTTGTAAGCGACGCCGAGCAGACCGAGGGGTACGCCGAAAACCGCGTAGAAGAGAAGGCTAGTCAGGCCCGGAGTGGCAAGGTGCGGCACCGTGAAGTCAGGCTGCGTGCCGAGAATTTGGTAGGCGACAGCAATGCCAGCGCTGCAGGCGCTCAGCGTGGCGACCGCCACACGCATGTTGAACTGCTGTGTGAGCTCCTCCAGTACGAAGATAGCGCCACTCAGGGGGGCCGCGAAGGCGGCGGCGTCCGCCTCCCACTACAAGGGCTGCTCGTCTTTTGGGCGTTTTGGTTGTGGCGCAGCCCAAAGCCACCGGCTGCCCGGCCGGGGCGGCTCGGCTGAGGGCTCCTCGATTGGGGAAAGCGCTCCAACGGCGCGCCGTCTCTTGGCCGCTGGACTCACAGTACGAGGGGAAGGAGCGCCTTGCGGCGTTGCGGGTATGTCGGGAAGTGTTTCCGGTACCAGGCGTGATGGGACAGAGCACGGGGGGCGAGGTTCGCCACCGTGTACACCGCAAAGGCAAGTCCAGCCCAGGACCAGGTGGCGAGGGCCCAGCCGAACCACTCCACCATCTCACCCAGGTAGTTCGGGCAAGAGACCCAATTGAAAAGGCCCCCAGTGGGAATGTGGTACCCGGCGTCCCCAGGCTTCCGCAGACGCAGGAGCGTTCGGTCGGAGGAGATGTTGACCAGCAGGCCGATGCCGAACGCTGCGGCGCCAATGAGGAAGCGCGGTTCGACCAACCACGTCGAGTCGTAGTGTCCCAGCTCGGAAATCCAGCGGGCGTTGATGAAGCCGTTCAGCAGGTTGAACGACATCGCGAGTAACACCACCAAAACTGGCAACCGCTTGCTCGATGCGCTTAGGCGCAACGGGAAGAAAAACGTGCGCTGAAGGTAGTGAAGCTCCCACAGGCACAGAAAGACCACCGGAGCGGGTTCGCTTCGGTGGCTGCCAAGGAGATAGACGAACGCAAAGAAAAAGACGGCTGGGCTCTCCATGAGAAGCCAACCGGTCCGCGCGGAGAGCGTAGGCCCCCACCCAGGACGCGCGTGCCGTCCATACGGCGCGGGCACGAGACAGAGCGTCGCGAAGGTCACGACGGCAAGGGCGAATTCGACGGCGACGGCTGCGCCGTATGAGGTGAGCGGGTGCAAGGTGGACAACTCCAGCGGCCAGGCCCACGAATAGAGCGTGCAAAAACGCTCCGTCGAGGGCGCCCTACGGTACAGTTCCTGGGCCTCACCTCGCTAGGGGAATGCATGTGCCGTGGGCGCGCTCCGCTGGTTCTGTTGGTCCTGCTTGCCGCGTGGCGGCCCGCCCTAGCAAGGGCTGGCGAGGAAGGCTGGACCGAGACGGCCAATCTCGAGGACGCACCGCCCGAGGCGAGTGATGCCGGGGTGGAGCCCCCGTCGGACAAGCCTCGGCTCGAAACCGAGCGCGTGCATGTGCTCCCGTTCACCCCAGTCCGGCCCGTAACCGGTGCATGCACATCCAGCCTGGAGTGTGCCGAGAAGCATAGGTACGGAGAGGTTTGTGTCGCCGAGCAATGCGAGGAGTACGAAGATGCGGCCGACCTCTTCACCATCCTGCACCTCACCAGTTCGGGGAAGGCGGAGCCGAAACCATATGAGCTACTTCCGGCCATTCTCCCGGCCATCGGGTACAACCCGGCGCTCGGCTTTCTCATCGGCGTTACGGCCTTCCTAGGAATGTACCTGGGCGACCCGGACACCACGACCATCTCCAACGCCCAACCCACCTTTCTCTTTACGTCGAACAAGCAGCTGATTTTTCAGGTGCCGAGCACAGTGATGACGTCGGACAACGAATGGGAGCTTCAAGGCGACTACCGGTTGCTCATCTTCAATCAGGATACGTATGGGCTCGGAACCGGCATTACCCCTGTCTCCTCGGGGTTCACCATCGGCGGCTATGGCCAGACGGCGGCCGTCCCCGGAGCGCAGCCGATGAATTTCGACTTGCTGCGCATCCACCAGTCGGTGCTGAAGAAGGTGGTCGGGTCGCTGTACGCTGGCGCCGCAGTACGGTTCGACCGGTACTTCGACATCGACGACGAGCTGTTGAATCTCACCTCGACTCCGCCGGTCATCACCAGCCACTACGCCTACAGCCGTTACTACGGTTTCAACTCCAACCAGTACAACGTGGTGAGCGTCGGCGCGGAGATTCTCTACGACAGCCGTGACTCCACCGTGAATCCCTACCGGGGGGTGTACGCGAACTTCGTCTTCCGAGGAAATCCCACTTGGTTGGGAAGCTCGCAAGACAGCACCCAGGCCTACGGCGAGTTCAGGACGTACATCGGCCTCGACCCGAACATCCCCCGGGACGTCCTCGCTTTCTGGGCTTTGGCCCAGGGTGTGACGGGAGGGAACCTTCCTTATCTCGCGCTGCCGGCCATTGGGTGGGACGCCAGGGGCCGAACGGGCCGAGGCTATGTGCAGGGGCGCTTCCGTGGGACGTCAGAAGTCTACCTGGAGGGCGAGCTCCGCTTTCGCCTCACCGATGACGGCTTCCTGGGCGCGGTGGTGTTCGCCAACGTCTCCACCTTCGGGCGCCCGGCGGCGACCATCCCCGGGTACTCGGTTGCCGCCGAGCCGCTTTTTACCAATCTCCGTCCCGCGGGTGGCATCGGCCTCCGCTTCATGATGAACCGGGCATCACGAACCAACGTCACTTTGGACTTCGCCTTCAGCGAGACTGGCTTCGGCATCTACCTGGGTGCCGGCGAGGCGTTTTAGCTGCAGCCGAGCGGGTTTTCCCACCGCCAAAGGCGTCCTCGGGCTTTCGAACCTGTGGCGTCAGGCCGGCTTTGGGACGGCCAGAGGCGTCGGAGCGCCAAGGTGGTCCCGCGTTCTTGCCACGCCGTCGGCGAGCGTCTTGCACAGGAGGAGCCGCCCCGGAACGGCCTTCATGCCAGCCTTGGTCAAGACGCGCGCCGGCTGGGGCTGGATGCCGGCCAATACCACCAAGACGTGTCGCTTCTGCAGCTTCTGAATAGCGCTCTCCAGAGCCACCAAGGCCGTGTAGTCCATGACCGGAACGGCGGTGAGGTCGAACACGACGGCTCGCGTCGCTTCATGCAACGAGTCGAGCACGTTGATGGCCTTCTGCGCCGCACCGAAGAAGAGCGGGCCGGCCACCTCGTACAGCACCACGCCTCGGGGGACCGAGCGGTCGATGTGGTGCGGCGTGTCGGTCAGAGGCCGGGTGCTGACAATCTCCGCCATTCTCCGCATGAGGAGCAGCGCGGCGAGCATGATGCCGACGCTGACTCCAACCACCATGTCGAACAGCACCGTGCACAGGAAACAAGCAACCAGAACAGCGACGTCGCTCTTCGGCGCAGCACGCAGCGTGTGCGCGACGTGTTTGACCTCACCCATTCTCCAGGCGACGGTGAGCAGCAGCGCCGCCATCGACGCCAGCGGGAGCGCGCCCAGCACTGAGGCAAACGAAACCACGGCAAGCAGCAGGAAGCCTGCATGAAAGACCCCGGCCAACGGGGAGCGAGCGCCGGAACGGATGTTGACGGTGGTGCGGGCGATGGCACCGGTTGCGGCGAAGCCGCCGAAGAAGGGGGCAACGAGGTTGCCCACCCCCAAAGCAAGGAGCTCGGCGTCCGGGTCGTGGCGCGTCCCGCTGATGCCGTCGGCCACCACGGCGCAGAGCAGCGACTCGATGGCGCCGAGGAGGGCGATGGCGAAGGCGTTTGGGACGAGTGTTTTGACGAGTACGAAGGAGAGCACCAGGGGCTCCCCGCCGGCGCCGGCCGCCTGCCACGGCCACAAAAACCTCGGCGGGAAAGGGGGGATGCCAGCCAGGGTGTGTCCGTCGACAACGTAGTGAAAGCGCGAGGCGATGGTGGAGGCTTGGAATTCTGGCCCGAGCCGGGCGAGGAGCAGCGCCAGGACGGCCGCCGCAGGCAGTGCAATGAGGGCGGGCGGCACCCGGGGGGTGGCGCGTGGCCACGCCACCAGCAGTGCCAGAGTGAAGACGCCGACCAGGAGGTCGCCGGCCTGCAGCGTCGGCAGCGCCCGCACCGTCGCGGCGACGCGCTCCAGGAAATGCTCGGGGTTTCCGGACAGGCTGAGACCGAGAAAGTCCTTGAGTTGCAGCGTCGCGATGACAGTGGCGATGCCGGCGGTGAAGCCAGTCGTCACCGGGTGGGGGATGAATTCAATCAAGCGGCCGAGGCGTGCCAGGCCGAGCCCTACCAGGATGGCGCCAGCCATGACTGACGCGAGCAGCAGCCCGGCGAGCCCAAAGCGCGCGGAAATAGGCGCAAGGATGACGACGAAGGCGGCGGTAGGGCCTGTCACTTGGGTTCGGGCGCCGCCGAAGAGCGACACCAAGCAACCGGCGATGATGGCGGTGTACAGGCCCTGTTGCGGCGCGACGCCTGAGGAGATGGCGAGCGCCATCGAGAGCGGAAGCGCCACCACGGCGACCACCAGGCCAGCGACCAGGTCGTGCCCGAGGTCCTCCCAGCGGTAACCCTTCCGGAGCACCTCTCGGAGCGCCGGCCCCGGAAGCAGTCCCAGCTTGGGCAGGACCCCGAAGGTCGCTCGGTAGCGCGTCACGAGCTACGAGGTGGGCACTTCTCGCGTCCTCGCCATCCTCTTCGCCCGTCCATGCGCCTTCGAAGCTTACCGTGTCGTGCCACCAACCGCGAGCGCCAGCCTTCAAGGTGTGACGTCAACGGCCGCAGAGCCGGTGAGGGTGCCGACGGTTGCCGACACCGAAGTGTTTCCGACTTCAATCGCCGTGAGCTCGCCCGACGCCGTCACCTGCGCGATGCCAGGGGGCTGCACGTTCCAGGTGGCGAGCGCCGAGACGTCGCGCGTGGTCCCGTCACTCAGTAGTGCGCTGGCCTTCAGTGCCACTGAGGGCGTCGCGGACAGGGAGAGGACGACGCTGGCCGGAATGACGTCTACCCCCACCGGAAGCGCTGGCGCAGCGACGAAGGTGGCGCTGCCCGTGGCCGTGCTGGCATCGGGCCGGATGACGGAGGCCGACACGGTGACGTTTCCTGGGGCGAGAGCCATTGCCTCCCCGCGCGTGGCAGGTCCGTTGGAAACGGCCAACAGCGCAGGATTGGCGCTCGCCCACCGTGCCTGGGCGGTGAGGTCGAAGTGGCTGCCGTCGCTGTAGAGGCCCTGGGCTTGCAGAGGCACCTCGACGCCGACGGACCCGCTTGGTCCGGCGGGGAGAATGCTGAGCTCGGTGAGCGCAGCCGTGCTCACGTTGACGCTGACACTGGTCTCGGTTCCGTCGAAAGCCGCCGTCACCTCCGTCGAGCCCGGAAGGAGTGCCACCAGCATTCCTCCGCTTGCCCCGTTGGACACCGAGGCCACTTGAGGGAGGGTCGAAGTCCAGACTGTCCGAGAGGTGACGTCCTGCTGGACACCGGAGGGGAAGTTGGCTGTCGCGAACAACTGCAACTGGACACCCGCCGGGACTGCAGAGGCGAGGCCCTGAATGGACAGGGACTGCGCGCCCCCCGCGGTGGTCGCCACTGGCGTGCTACCGCTGATGGCCGCAAAGCGCGCGACAGCGTTCGCGCTTCCCTCCGACAGCGCGACCGCGCTGCCGCGCTGTGGTCCGGTGCCCCGGAGGCGTAGCACCACGGTCGCGGAGGACGTCCAGGAGGCTTGACGGGTGACGTCCACCAGCGAGCCGTCCCGGAAATGCGCGAGGGCTTGGACCGAGCCCGGCTCGCCCGCTGGAAGAGCGCTCGGCCCGGTGACGGCCAAGGAATCGGCAGTCGAAGCGTCGACCGCCACTGAGGTTATGGCCGAGGCCGAGCCGAAGACTGCGCTGACGTTAGCCATGCCCGGGCTGAGCCCAGCGAGTTGACCGCGTCGTCCACCGGCGTTGGCCGCCGAGGCCACCGAGGAGTTGCTCGAGGAAAAGACGGTCCAAGCCGTAACATCCAGGGCGTCTCCCGTTGGCCACACTGCAGTCGCCAGCAGGGGCCGCTCGGTCCCGCTGTGTAGCTGTACCAACGGCGGCCAAAGCTCGAGCGCTGGAGCCTCGGCCGCGACTGTGACGGGCGCGGTGGCGGTGGCCCCACCGAAGGTGGCGGTCAGCTGGGAGACACCCGCGTCGGCGGCCAAGACGTGACCGGCTTCCAGTCCATCGCCGGCGACGAGAACGTTCACATCGCCGGCGCTCCAGGCTGTCAGGGAGGTGACGTCCAGGAGGCTCCCGTCGTTGAAGACGGCGGTCGCGGTGAGGGCCACCAATCCTCCAACCCCGAGGGAGACTTGCTCCGGTGCAATCTCGAGCCGCTCCACATGTCGAGCAGTCGCCACCACCGAGGCGGTGCTCGACAGGCCGTTGAGCTCGGCGGCCGCCGTACATGTCTTCGGGGAGCGAGCCGCCAGGGCTCCACCTCGGGCCCCGTTTGAAACCTGAATGTCACCCGGACAGGACGAAGCCCAGCCAGCGGCCGTGGTGGCGTCGTCCACGGCCCCGTCCGCAAGCACCCGCTCTGCGCTGAGGAAGCTCGGCAGCCCCACCGTCACAGAGGCAGCAGGCGGCCACACCAGTAAGGCGCTCGGCGGTGCCCCGTCGACGGCTTGCTGGGCGGAGGCGGTGAGTCCGCCGAAACCGGCCTGGACGGTGGCAAGGCCCGCGTCGAGCGCCGAGGCCACTCCAGCACTGGGCGAGACGGCCAGAATTTGAGAAGGCGTCGAAGTCCAGCTGGCCTGGGTGGTGAGTCCAAGAACGCCTTCATCGGCAAAGGTGCCCCAGGTGGTGAAGGCTTTGGTACCGAGGACGCCCAGCGGGTCGGGGAGCGCAGGCGCCACCTCCAGGGCGGCCAGCGGGGCGGCGCTCACCAAAAGCGGTGCTTGCGCCAGCACCACACCGGCCTGTGCCTCGACTTGGGTGGGGCCTGGAGAGAACCCCTCCACCTCGCCCGGGACGGAGGACAGAAAGAAGGCGAGGGACGGGTCATCCACCGTCCACTGCACGTTGCTGGTGACAGGCTGTGCTGTCCCGTCGGAAAAGAGCCCGGTGGCCTGGAGCGCAGCGTTGGTGCCGGGCGTCACGTACGGCAGCAGCGGCGAAATGGCCAGTGCGAGCAGAGTCGCATCGGTGACAGTGAGGCTCGTGGAGCCGGTGAATTGCTGGTAACTGGCCGTCAGTTGCGCCGTGCCGGTGGCGAGCGCGACCAGCGCCCCGACGCTCCCAGGCGACGTGGAAACTGACACCACCGCTGGCTGGCTGCTAGTCCAGCCCGCGACGCTGCTGAAGTCAGCGTGCGTCCCGTCGGTGAAGAAGCCGGTGGCGGTGCAAGTGACGTCCGAGAGAGGCGCCACCACCGGTCGGTCCACCGTCACCACCAGCGAGACGAGCTGGGCGTCGGTGACCACGAGGTGCGCGCTCCCGGAAAGCGAACCAACTGTTGCAATCACGTTGGCCTCGCCCGTGGCCACCGCCAGGACAACGCCCGCCATGCCGGCGTCGGCGTTGGAGACTTGCAACACCAGGTTGTTGGAGGAACTCCAGATGGTGCTGGCCAAGGACGTCACGTCCTGGCCAGCGTCCGACTGAAGGACGGCGGTGGCGGTGGCCTGGACAGTCGAGCCGAGAGGGAGGATTTCCGCCGGAGTCGTGACGAGCACCTGCAAAACCCGCGTTGGTGGGGGTGGGCCACCTTGGCAGTTGGTACCATCGCAATATTGGTTGACGGGGCAGTTGGTGTC
The DNA here is from genome assembly GCA_052143535.1 of Myxococcaceae bacterium. Taxonomy (GTDB): domain Bacteria; phylum Myxococcota; class Myxococcia; order Myxococcales; family Myxococcaceae; genus JADGRA01. The sequence continues at coordinate 18,414 of JBKQSS010000061.1, forward strand.
GGTGTGGCAGGGGGCGCCGGTGAGCTTTGGAACGCAGCCGACGAGAAGGACAAGCGCCACCGGGGCAAGCCACTTCATGGCGAGCGGCCCAGCGTCGGCTCGACGAAGAAGAGGGTGACGGCCGTGGCCCCAGCGACCGCCGCTCCGGCGTAGAAGGCGTTGGCAGTGACGGCGCGGGTGTTAGCGGTGTCGTAGAGTTGTTGCGCCGCCACTTGGGTGTGGACGCGCGCCTGAAGGGTGTCCTGGGCAGACTTGGAGCTAATGCCGAAGCCCACCCCAACGCCCGCGGCGACAGCCGCCACGGCCAGCGCAACGTACGTCCAGGTGCGGCCGGCAGGGCGCGGAGCCGGAGGCGGAACGTCCTGGTGCACCGCGGCATCCGGCGCGCGCGTCGGCGACTCTGCCTCCACAGGCCGCAGTGTCAGCTCGAGTTGCAGCGAACCCCCCGCCACCAGCTCCACGTCGCGGCGCACGGGCGTGTAGCCACCGAGCTTGGCCAACACGAGGTGTCGTCCAACCGGCAACAGCTTCTCGATGGGCGCCGCTTCCGGAGGCCGGTCGTCCACGCTGACAGAGGCGCCGGGAGGCTCTACGGAGACTACCAGGCGGCCTTCGGGCGGCAGTTGCCGCTTCAACTCAGCGACGTGGCTCGCCACCGCCTCGTGGTCAGGTGCCTCAGGTGCTTCAAACAGGTAGCGCTCATAGGCCGCCACCGCCTCCGGCAAGTGGCCCAAGCGCTCGTTGCAGCGGCCAATGTTGTACTCGGTGGCCGGGCTCGGCGTGGCCGCCTCGGCACGCTGGAAGGCGTCGAGCGCCCCGGTGTAGTCCCCAGCGCGGTACTTCTCCTGGCCTTGGGTGAACGCATCGCGAGCGCGGTCGCGCGCTTCCTCCGCCTGGGTGGTGAGGAGGAGCCCGACGGCGACAGCCAGCGCGACCATTCTCGGGCAAAAGCCTTAGACCAAGCGGGCGGACGCTGCCAGCCCCCGGGCGACCTCAATAGGGCGACTCCTTCAGGTCCGGAAGGGTGGCGTCGGGCAGCGCTTCCAGGCCGACCTGGACGCGAATCCCTGGCCGAGGCCGCACCACCCGTGACTCGGGGGTATAGCCCGCATGGCTGAGCTTCAGGCGGACCGGCACCCCCTGCCGCAGCGCCAGTCTCAAAGGCGTGACGCCCATCGGCCGGCCATCCACCGCTACCGTGGCTCCGGTCGGCTCTGAGGCGATGTCCAGCGGCACGAGGGGGCCGGCCGGGACGCCTGGGGAGGACGGAGGTGCTGGGGCCACAGGCGCGGGGGCCAGGGAGGCGGCTGGCCTGGGCCCCGGGAGCGGCGTTGGAGCGGGAACGGACGTGGCGGCTCGAGCGCCCGTATCCAGTGCGGCTACCGGTGCCGACGGCTGAGGGCGCTGAGGGTGCCGGGCCAAGAAGAGGACCAGCGCACCGGCGGCAGACGCGAGCGCGAGGATGGCCAAAGTTGCCGCTGCCCAGCCTGCCCACGGGCCTCTCGGCGCGAAGACGCCGTCCAACTCGGCCACCACGTCCTGCATCCGGGCCGGTCGGTCCTCGGGCCGCTTTGCCATCATCCTGGCCAGCAGTCGTGCGAGGCGTCGGGGGATGGGCCCGTGGGGACCCGAATGGGGGAGTCGTGGCGCTGGCTCCAGAAGGTGGGCGGCCAGGACGTGCGTCGCGCTGGCACCCCGGAAGGGGGCGGCACCGGCGAGCAGCTCCCAGAGCAGCACCCCCAGCGAATAGACGTCCGCCCGGGCGTCCTGGGCCAAGCCGGAGGCCTGTTCCGGCGACATGTACTGGGGCGTGCCGAGAATGATGCCTTCCCCGGTCTCCCGGCTGTCGCGGGCAGGGTCGGCTAGGCGGGCGATGCCAAAGTCGACGAGCTTGATGGTGTCCGCGCCACCCGCCTCCGGAACGAGGAGGACGTTTTCCGGCTTGATGTCGCGGTGAAAGATGCCCTGGGTGTGGGCCGCGCTCAACGCGCGGGCCATGTCTCGGCCGACGCGCACCGCCTCCGCCACCGGTAGGGCGCCGAGCCGGGCAAGGCGCGCGGCGAGGGTCTCCCCCTCGAGGTACTCCATGACGCAGTAGAAGCTGCCCTCCCCGGCGCGGCCGAAGTCGAACACATCGACGATGCCTGGGTGTCGAATCTGACTGGCGGCCACCGCCTCGCGCTGAAAGCGGGCGACGAAGTCGGGCCGGGCGCTGTGCATGGCCTTGAGTACCTTCACCGCAAACGTCTTCCCCAGGGCGAGGTGCTCAGCGCGGTAGACAGTCCCCATCCCACCCTGGCCGATGACTTCCTCGATGCGGTAGCGCTCCCCGAGCACCGTCCCTGGCGGAAGCAGCTGGTCCGGGGCTTCCGGCGGTGCCGACGGAAACGAGGGAAGTCCTGGCCCCGGACGCCGCACCACCACGACCACCAGGGCTCCGAGTTGGAGTCGGCTGCCGTCGACCAGCGGACCCGAGCGCGCCGGCTGGCCGTCCAGGAGAACGGAGGCGGGCGTCGCTGCCTCCCAGCCGAGGGCTCCGTCCGGCTGCCGGACAATGCGCAGGTGCACTCCGGCCACTCCTTCCCCCAGCACCAGCAGGGTGCAGCTTGGGTCTGCGCCAAGGGTGCCGCCGGTCGCCGGAACCACCAGCACCCGGCCGGCGCCGCTGCCCGCACCGATGCGGAACTCCCAATCCGAGGGGAGGCTTCGAGGCCCGGCGCCGGCGTCCGCCGGCCGTTGCTGGAGCGCGCTATTCATCCCGTCTTTCAGGGAAGAGCATAGTCGGCGGCGGCCGGCCGTCGAGAGGAGGGGGTACAAAAAGGCTGGCCCTTCCCCGGTGGGTTGTCAGCACAATGGGTGCAGGAGAAGGGAAGGGTCCATGAATTACGTCGATCGCTCACTGCGACGGGAAATTTTCGGCTGGCACAGTCCGCGCCTCGGCCTGGACATGCCCATCGTCCGCTATGGCCACTTCGGACGGGCACTCCTCTTGTTGCCGACAGCGTCCGGGGACTTTCTCGAGGCCGAGCGGATGTGGCTCATCAAGTCCGTCGAGCCGCTGCTGCTGGCAGGCCGGGCGACCGTGTTCAGTATCGACAGCATCAATCGGTACGCCTGGATGAACGAGCAGATGAGTGTCCCCGAGGCAGCCCGCCGCCAAGCGCTGTACTCGGGCTACATCGAAGAGGAGGTGGTCCCGCACATCCGCCGCGTCTTGCAGAACCCGAGCGCGCGCATCGGTGCCACCGGCGCCAGCTTCGGCGCCTTCTACGCCGCCAATGCAGTGTTACGGCGGCCGGACCTCTTCGACACACTCGTCGCGATGAGCGGCTTCTACGACTTGGGACCCGGGTACTTGCGCGGCTATGGCGACGACAACGTCTACTTCAACAACCCTGTCTCGTACCTGCCCGGCCTCGCCGACCCAGGAGCGCTGGAGCTGCTGCGAAGCTCCAACCTCTATATTGTCTCCGGCCGTGGCGCATACGAGGTGCCTGACGCCTCGGTGCGCTTCAGCCAGGCGCTCGCCAACAAGGGCATCCCCCACCAACTCGACCTCTGGGGGCACGATGTGAACCACGACTGGCCATGGTGGCGAAAGATGCTGCCCTATGCCCTGAGCGAGCGGGTGGGCTGGTGACGGCGTCGCGTGGAGGCCCCCGCGTCGGGCTACTCATCGGCCGCGAGAAAAGCTTCCCGGAGGCGCTTTGCGCGGAGCTGGCTCGCCGCGACCCTTCGGTGCACGTCGAACTTCCCAAGCTCGAGGCGCCGCGCGCCGACGTGCGCCCTGATTTTGACGTGCTGGTGGACCGCATCAGCCACGAGGTGCCCTCCTACCAGCCCTGGCTCAAGCTCGCGGCGCTCAATGGCACCCGCGTGGTGAACGACCCGTTCTGGCGCACCGTCGACGACAAGTTCCTCGATGCGGGACTGGCCGGGGCCCTCGGCGTGGCGGTGCCCCGCACCGTGCTGCTGCCCAACAAGACGCCCGGCGAGGACGTCACGCCGGAGTCGCTGCGCAACCTGGTGTTTGTGAATTGGGACGCACTGGTGGCCGAGCTGGGACTGCCCCTCTACCTGAAGCCGCACTGGGGGGGAGGCTGGCGGGATGTCTCGCGCGTCACCTCGAAGGAGGAGCTTCTGGCCGCTTATGACAAGAGCGGACGCCGGACGATGATTGCCCAGAGCGAGGTCCCCTGGACCCAATACGTGCGCTGCCTGGTGATTGGGCAAACCCACGTGCGACCGGCGCTGTGGGACCCCCGGCTGCCGCACGCCGAACGCTACCTGCGAGCCACCGAGACCATGGGGGCTCTGGAGGAGCCCTTGCGGGAACGCGTTGAACAGCAGGCCCGGCTCCTCTGTGAGGCGCTCGGCTACGACATGAATACCGTAGAGTTCGCTGTCCGCGACGGCGTGCCCTACGCCATCGACTTCATGAATTCGGCTCCGGACCTGGACGAGGCCTCGCTCGGGCCAGAGCACTTTGCCTGGGTGGTGGAGCGCATGGCGGAGCTGGTGCTGACCCTAGCCGGTGACTCGGAGTCGGCGCCGCTGCGACGGTGGGACGCGCTTTTGGGGCGGCCGGCGACGCGATGACCGTGCACCGCTACACCGTTGAGCTCGAGCCTCGCCGCCACCAAATCAAGCTCACCCTTGAGCTGGACGCAGTGCCACCGGGCACCCTGCGGCTGGTGGTTCCCACCTGGGTGCCTGGCGCGTACGCCTTCCAGCGCTATGGCCGTGACGTCCTGGTGCTGAGTGCCGAGGACGTGGGCTCGGGCCGGCCGCTGAGCGTCACCCGGGAAGGCTGGAGCGGCTGGCGCGTCTCGGGGGGCGGCTCAACCGTGCGTCTTTCCGCGCAGCTGAACGGTTGGGACCCTTCCACCGGCGAGCTCACGGGACTCGTGGACGAGGAGTGGGGGCTGCTCCTCGCCACCCGCTACCCCTTTGCGCCCGACCTGGCTGGCCCGCGCGAGGTGGAGTACCGGCTTCCTGAGGGCTGGCCATTGCATCACCCGTCGGGCGCGGTCCAGCTCGGTCCGCGGCGCTTTCGGTACGAAAGTCACCCAGCGCTTCTGGACTCCCCAGTCGTCGCCGGGAAGGTGACGCGCGTTGAGAAGAGGGTGCGCGGAACGCCTCTGGTCGCCCTCTTCCTCTCGGTGCCGGTTGGCTATGAGGAGGAGGGCTCCTCCTTCCTCGACCAGCTGGGGCGCCTTGCGGAGTGCTGTCATGACATTTTCGGAGGCTTCCCCTTCGCGGACTACACCTTCATCTTCGACACCAGCGCCACCTCCGGCTGGGGCATCGAGCACGCCAGCAGCACCCTGGTGACACTCGACCCGGAGGTCTTCGTCAGCGCTGGCCGACGTGCCGAAGCCCTGCGTGTCTGTGGGCACGAGCTCTTCCATGCCTGGAACGGCACACGGCTCAAACCAGCCCCGCTCGGCGCTCCCGACTTGGTGGCCGGCTCCTTCCCTGACGGGCTCTGGCTCACTGAGGGGTTCACCCGCTACTACGAGTTTCTCCTGGGGGCCCGCTCCGGCTGGCTCCGGCCCCAGGACGTGCTCTCGAATTTGGTGAACTACCACCGTCACCTGGTGACGCGCCCGGCGTGGACCCGGGTGAGCCCGGAGGACTCGAGCCGAGCCACCTTCCTCAACCACCACCGCTTTGCCGGCGCTGTGAATGGCAGCCTCGACTACTACGACCAGGGCATGCTCGTCGCCTTCGACCTCGACGTGACGCTGCGCGAAGAGGGCGACTCACTCGACGCGGCGATGGGCGACATGTTTGCCGTATGGGCCCGTCGGGGACGCGGCTACACCAGTGAGGATGCCTTGGCCTTCTTTGCGGCCCGCAGTCCATCCGCAGGCCAGCTCGTCTCGCGCGGCGTCCGGGAACCGGGCAGCGTTCAGACGCACCGCTCCCTAGAGCGCCTCGGCTTCGACCTCGTCCATCAGGAGGTCGGCTTTCTGGGCGTCGTGCTCGACGACAACACTGGGCCGCGGGTGCTCGACGTCGCCGACGCGTCCCCGGCCGCCACAGCGGGCCTGGCCGCCGGAGATGAGCTCCTCGCCGTCGAGGGGCGGCCCTACCGCCTCGGCGTCCTCCAGTTTTGCCTCGCCCGCCGGGGGCAGTTGTCACTCACCGTGCGGCACGGGGAGCGGACGAGGGAGCTGGTGGTGGGCGTCGGCAAGCGCAGCGAACTGTCCCGGCTGGTGTGGGCCGGCAGCCCGGCGCAGGCCGAGGGCCTGCGTCGCTGGCTCGGGGATGGCGGCTTTCGGCCTCAACCGGGCGACGACATTCCGCTCGGGGCCTATGACAACTTTCATGGCATCCAGAGGGTCCTCTGAAGGCGGCGGAGCCACCGCTCGTGCTATTTCCGCAACTTCTCGGAGAAGCTGATGGGCCGGGGCAGGGGAGGCGCCCGCGTTCGTGGCAGAGCGGCCGATGACAGTGCTGGCGCTGGCCAGCTATTTCAAGGGCGAGCGCTTCCTCGAGCAGGCGCACCGACGCGGCGCCAAGGTGTACCTCTTCACGCAGGCCCACCTGTTGGACCGGCCCTGGCCGCGTGATGCACTGGTGGACGTCTTTGCCCAGCCGGACAACAGTCCGCTCGCCCACACCCTTCACGCCGTCGCCTACCTGGCCCGAAGTCGCGTCTTCGACTTGGTGGTCGCGCTGGATGACTACGACGTGGAAACGGCGGCAGCCCTCCGAGAGCACCTGCGCCTGCCGGGGATGGGGGACACCACCGCTCGGTACTTCCGCGACAAGCTGGCGATGCGCACTCGGGCCCGCGCGGCCGGCATCTCAGTCCCTCCCTTCGTCCGGGTCCTCAACTACGACGAGCTGCGGGACTTCATGGCCAACATTCCCCCGCCCTGGATGTTGAAGCCTCGCAGCGAGGCCAGCGCTTCTGGCATCGTTAAGGTCGAGTCGACGGAACAGCTGTGGAGGACGTTGGACGTCCTCGGCGACCGGCAGTCCTACTTCCTGTTGGAGAAGTACTTGCCAGGCGACGTCTACCATGTGGATTCCATCGTCCAAGAGCGCGCGGTGCTCTTTGCCGAGGTACACCGCTGCGGGACTCCCCCCTTCGACGTGGCGCGCGGAGGGGGCATTTACACCTCGCACACGGTGGAGCGCGGCAGCCCGGTGGACCTCGGCCTGCGAGCCCTCAACGCCCGCGTCCTCGGCGAGCTGGGCATGGTCCGAGGTGTCTCCCACGTTGAATTCATCCGGTCCCCAGATGGGACACTGTACATGCTCGAAACGTCGGCCCGGGTGGGGGGGGCGCACACGGCCGACATGGTGGAGGCGGCCACCGGACTCAACCTCTGGGAAGAGTGGGCAGACCTGGAACTCGACGGCGCGGCTTACCGGCTTCCCCAACCTCGAACGGACTACGCTGGGCTGCTCATGACGCTCGCGCGGCAGGAGCATCCGGACCTCTCGAGCTACGCCGACCCGGAAGTGGTTCTACGAGCGGGCGAGCCCTTTCATGCCGGGCTGGTGGTGCGCTCACCTGACCGCGAGCGGGTGGAGGCGCTGCTGTCGGACTACGCGCGGCGCTTGAGGCAAGAGCATTCGGCGACGCTTCCGGCCGCGGACCGGCCCGCACATTGAGGAGGTGATGGCCCCGTGGACCCTGCCTACCGCGCTGCCTTCAACCGCGCTTGGACTCCCGAGCTCTACCGCCGCTATCGCACCCGGCTCGAGGCGCAACTCGGCCTGATTCCATTCGCCTTGGCCGAGACGCCCTTCTTCTTAACGCCCGCCCTCCGGGACTCGCTCACCCGGAGCGCCACCGAGATTGTGGAACAGCTTGCTCGGCCGGCGCTTCTGCGCGAGCTGATGAAAGTCATTCCGCCGAAGTACGACACGCCGGGGATGGACGCCTTGCCAAACTGCGTCCAGGTCGACTTCGCCGTGACGCCCGGCACCGCGGGCGGACTGGAGGGAAGGGTGGTCGAGCTTCAGGCCTTTCCTTCCGGCTACGCGATGATGACCTTTTTCGCCGACGCCTGGTCGGCCGAGTTTCAGGCCCTCCCCGGCCTCGCCGGCAAATGGAGCTGCTTCGTTCCTCCGCACGAGGAAGGCATGCGGCTGATGCGCGACACCATCCTCGGAGGCGAGCCGCCCGAGGCGGTGGCCCTGGTGGACTTCGAGCCGGAGCGGCAGAAGACGATTCCCGACTTCGTCGCCACCGAGCGTCTCTTCGGCGTCGAGACGGTCTGCGCGACGCAGCTGGTGAAGCAGGGCCGCCGGCTGTTTCGACGCAAGGACGACCGACTGGTGCCGGTGCGGCGTATTTACAACCGGATGGTGTTCGACGAGCTGGAGCACAAGGGCTACCAGCTCCCCTTCGACTGGAACGAGCCGCTCGACGTCACCTGGTGCAGCCACCCCAACTGGTATTGGCCTTGGAGCAAGTACTCGCTGCCCTTCCTGCAACATCCGGCGGTCCCCAAGGCCACCTTTCTCTCCGAGCTGCAGACCCTGCCGACGGACCTCTCTGGCTACGTGCTCAAGCCGCTCTTCTCCTTTGCCGGAACGGGCGTGGTCATCGACGTCACCGCGGACGACATCGCGCGGGTGCCGGCCGAGCAGAGACGCGGCTGGGTGCTTCAGGAGAAAGTGACGTATGCGCCTGCCATCCAGGCTCCGGACGGCGCAGCGGTGAAGGCCGAGGTCCGCGTCATGCTCCTGCGGCCGCCGGACGCGCTGGAGCTGAAGCCAGTCATTCACCTGGTCCGGCTGTCCCGCGGGAAGATGCTGGGGGTGGACCAGAATAAAGGACTCAGCTGGGTGGGGGGCTCGGTCGGACTGTGGCGGGCTTGACGTCCCCGGAGTGCGGTGCGCCCATGTCCGCTTTGACGTCCGCTACAGCCCCCGCATCGTCTCCTCAATCAACCAGTCCACCACCGCGCGCATGTCCTGCGTCCGTTCCCACACCTCAATTTGGCGGTGCGCCGAAGTGCCCCCCCGCGCCATGGCTCGAATGTGTTGGAGGATACCGGTGGTGCCCAACTGGTCGGAGGCCTCCTCCACGAATTCCACGAGCTCGTCGGCCAACTCATGGAAGGGCCGTTCGCAGAGCATCCCGAAGTCAATCATCATCGCGTCGGTGCCGTAACGCTGCGCCCGCCACTTGTTTTCTTCGATGAGCGAGCGGCCATAGCTGCGCCAAGCGGTGTTGCGCTTGTACATGAGGTACAGCTTGGCCATCAGCGCTTGGGCCAGCGCGACCAGCGCCACCGTGTCCTTCATCGAGGTGGGCATGTCGCAAATGCGAATCTCCACCGTATCGTAGAGGTAGTGCGCGCGGACGTCCCACCACAGCTTCTTCCCGGTGTCGATGCAGTGGGTCTTCACCAACAGCTTGACCAGGTTCTCGAGCTGCTCGTAGCTCTCGAATTCATCGGGAATGCCGGTCCGCGGGAAACGCTTGAAGATGTGGCTGCGGTTGCTCATCAGCCCGGTCTTGCGACCGAGCCAGAAGGGCGAGCTGCAGGAGAGCGCGAGCATGTGGGGCAGGAAGTAGCGGACCTGGTTGGCCAGGGCCACCGCCACCTGCTTGTCTTTGATGCCGACGTGGACATGCAGGCCGAAGATGAGATTGGCCCGCGCGAGGTCTTGCATGTCGTTGACGATGTTGTGGTACCGGTCGGCCTCGGTAATTTGTTGCGTCGTCCAGTCGCTGAAGGGGTGGGTGCTGGCGGCGACAATTCGTAGGCCGCCCTGCCGGGCCAGACGGTCGAGCTCCTTCCGCATCTCGGTCAGCTGCGCTTGGGCCTCTCCCACGTCCTGGCAGACGGTGGTGCCGACCTCCACCATCGACTGGTGCAGCTCCTGGCGGACTCGCTCGCGGAGGATGGTCCGGCCGCCCTCCTCCATCAGCTGGGTGACGTAGGAGCGCAGGTCCCGTGTCTCGGGATGGACAATTTGGTATTCCTCCTCGACGCCCAAGGTGAATTGCCCGTCAATCACGTCCGCTCTCGCTTGGCCGCGAAGCCCTCCCCGTGGCCTTTGGGCCGAGGGTGGGGCGTCTGGAGAAAGCGCCGGAAGGCGAAGCCGTCGTGGTTGCCGCGCCCCTCACGAGCGCAGCCGATGGTGAACTTCGCCATCTGGTCGACCACGATGTGGAAATGCTTGGGGAGGATGGAATTCACATCCATGTCCGGCGCCGGGTTGGTGAAGTCAATGGCGTAGGCCACGCCGTCCTTGATGGCAAACTCCACCGAGTTCATGTCGTAGCCGAGCGCGTGGTTGAGCGCCCAGGCGCCGTCGAGGACCCGGTACTCGAGCGCCGGAGGCAGAAAGTGCTCCGACTCGAGGTAGCAGCGCTGCTTCGGGTCGTAACGGATGGGAAGGATGAACTCCTTGCCGATGCAGATGCAGCGAACGTAGTCCTCGAAGTCGATGAATTGCTGAAGCGTCATCACCAGCGTGCCGCTCTGGTCGTAAATGCGGTGCAATTCATCCAGGTTGTTTACCCGGGAAACGTTTTTCCACCCGCCACCGTCGGCCGGCTTGAGAATGGCGGGGAAACCCACGTACTTGGCGATTCCCTCCCAGTCGAGTGGGTACTCGAGATTGCGCAGGCTCTTGGACGGGTCAATGGAGGAGATATAGCCCTTGGAAGGCAGCATCACCGTTCGGGGAACGGTCACTCCTATTTGCGAGGCCAGCGAGTAGCCGAAGAACTTGTCGTCAGCGCTCCACCAGAACGGATCGTTGATGACGTAGGCGCCGCCGAGCGACGCCGCCTTGAGGTGGAAGCGGTAGAACGGCACCTCGTGGCTGATGCGGTCCACCAGGACGCGGTAGGGAGACTGAAACCTCTCTGGCGTCCCACCGACCCTCGCGAATTCCGCGCGAAATCCCGGTGTCTCGTTCACCTTGGCGATGAAGGCCTGAGGAAAACTCTGCTCCTGCCCAACCAGAATTCCGATGCGCTCTGTCATCCCCCGTCAGTCCTCCGCATGCCCCGGCCCAGGTGCGCGGTTGTGGGGCTGTTGCTTGCTTACGGACATAGCAGAAGCCGGGCCCTACGAGGCGAGCGGGACCTCAGCCTCAAACTCGCGCATGCTCTGCACCGGAGGCGGAATCGGTCGGAGGCCGCGCACCGCCGCCAGGTGGTTGAAGCGGGAGGCGAGCCAGCCGGGGATGAGCAAGGCAAAGGTGCGTGCCAGCCGCGCCGGGTCGTCGAGCGTCTTCATCATCCGCTCGAGGAGGGAGTGCCCATAGGCGTCCTGGAGCGCGGAGGTGTGTTCCGGCCGGTGAATCCACGCCAAAACCCCAGGCCGGTCCGCCTCGGGGTGAAACTGGGTGCCTTCGAGCCCGGGTCCAAAGCGTAACGCCAGCACCGCCTCCCCCTTGTCTACCCGCCCCGGACGGCTCTCCCTCGCCAGCACCGCGCCCTGCTGCTCTCGCAATCGGTGGGCGTCGAGGCCCACCGCCTGGTAGCGGCGGTGCTCCCAGACGAAGAGTCGCTCGCCGAAGGGTTGGAGGAAGTCGCAGCGGCTTCCTTCCTCGGTGGGGTAGGCCGGGAAAATCGCGAATTTGAGGTCGTGCCGACGAGTCATTTGAGCGAAGCCAAAGTGTTGGATGGCAAGCTCGAAGGAGTGGCACACCACGAAGGCTTTGGGGGCCGAGTCCGGGTGCTGGGCCGTCCGGTCGAGGACGCTGTCCAGGAAGCCCCGGTAGCCGGTGCACCAGGGCTGGTCCCAACCGTCATGGGGGGAGCCTGGCCCTCCCGAGGAGAGGATGAGGTCGGCGTGCCGAGAAGGAAGCTCGCCCAGGTTGCGGGGCTGGACGTGCTCCTGGAGCACCGAGAGCCGGGGGTTGGCCGCCCGCACCCGAGCCGCGAAGCCATCGAAAAGGCGCCGGAAGCAGCGGACTGCCTCGTTCGGGACCCCGTTGTTCATGTCGACGAGGCTGAGTCGGAGGGGCTCCATAAGCTGGAGGCACTCTGAGTACCCCAGAGGCAGTGACGGTGTCAGCCCCTCCGGGGCTCGGTCGGGATAAGACGGGGGTCCACCTCCGATGAGCACCGCTCCCCGCTCTGTTCCGCCTGTTGCCCCCCTGGGCGTGGCCGAGCGCCTCGGTGCCGACCCGCGCTTCACCGGGAAAGGCGTGGTGGCGGCTTTTCTCGATGCCGGCTTCTACGCCCATCCGGACCTCACCCGGCCGCACAGCCGGATTCACGGGTACGTGGACCTCATTGGTCGCCAGGCCGGAGTGGAGCACCTCAGCCAGGTCGATGCCTCGAGCTGGCACGGGATGATGTCCAGCGTGGTGGCTGCCGGAAACGGGGCGCTGTCCGGCGGGCGCTACCGGTCGCTGGCCCCCGACCTCGGCGTGGTGCTGGTCAAAGTGGGCACGCTTTCCCGGGTGCACCACGACGACATCACCCGAGGCATCGAGTGGGTGCTGGTTAACCGGCCTCGCTATGACATCCGCATCCTCAACATTTCCTGCGGCGGCGACTACGAGGTGAGTTACCTCGAGGACACGCTGTCGCGTTTCGCCGAAGCAGCCATCCGCGCCGGCATCGTGGTGGTGGCCGCCGTCGGCAACAACGGCGACCGGCCCGGTTACGTGGTGCCCCCGGCCAGCGTTCCGGCGGTCATCAGCGTGGGCGGTGTCAATGACTTCGGAGACCCGAGCCTGGGCCGGCTGTTGCCCTACCGTTCATCGCACGGCCCCACCATCGACGGCGTCCAGAAGCCCGAAGTCATCACCCTGGCGGATTTCATCGCCGCGCCCATTCTCCCCGGGACGCCGACGGCGCGGGAGGCGGCCCTCCTGGCCAAGCTCGACGCCGCCGCCGACACCGAGCTGAGCCTGCTGATTGCCGAGAACCGCGGGGTCTTCGCGCCGCTGGATGCGGTCGAGGGGCGCCCGGCATACCTCATTCGGCAGGTCATCGCCGCCGGCCTGCGTGACGGCTCAGTCATCGACGAGCACTACAAGCGCGTCGACGGCACGAGTTTCGCCGCGCCCATCGTCACCTCGGTGGTGGCCCAAATGCTGGAAGCCAACCCGGGCCTGACTCCGGGGCAAGTGAAGCGACTGCTTCTCAAGACGGCCGAGCGCGTCTCGGGCATTGATGTCGACCGTCAAGGCTGGGGCGTCATCCGGCCCCGCGCCGCGGTGGACGCGGCAGCCAGCTTCCAGGGCAAATAGCGGGCCGGTGCTTCTTTCCAAAACGGCGGCCGCGCTCGGCCCCCGAGGGGCCTGCCCCCCCTTTCGCCGACGTCCCCGCGGGCCCTCAGGAGTGCCGTTGCGCCGAGGTGCGCTCCCGGAGGCGCCTCTCCCCCAGGGCAAGCAATGGCTCCAGCGCAACCAGCACCTGTACCGGCGTCGTGTCGCGCATACAGCGGTGGTGGCCGAGTGGGCAGCCCAGTTTCCCCAGGCGGTTACAGGGCCGGCAGCTAAGGGCTTCTTGAATGAGGAGGCGTTGGGTGGGCGCCAGGACAATGCTGGAGGGCTCGTTGGGCCCGAAGAGGGACACCGTCGGGAGCCCCAGCGCCACCCCAGCGTGGGACAGCCCCGAGTCGAGCCCCACCGCCGCCGTGCACAAGTCCAGCTGGGCCAAGGCCTCGTCCACCGGAATTCCCACCTGCACCAGCGCGCCAGCGCCGCTGGCTGCGGCGATGGCCTCGGCGCGCGGCCGGTCCGGCTCTCCGCCGACCAGCAGTGTGCGCAGGCCGTGACGGCGCGCCAGCGCCGCGGCCAGCGACGCCGCATGTTCCACCGGCCATTGCTTGGTCGGCCAGCCGCCGCCGGCGTGGACGGCGACGAGGGGGGACTCCCCGTCCCAGCCGCTCGCCTGCAGGGCTTGGATGGCCCGCTCGCGACGCTCGGCCGAGACAACCAGCGGGGAGGGACGGCCGAGGACGGCCAGGCCGAGCGCCGCGGCGAGGCGCTCGAAGCGGCGGGAAAAAGTCGCTTCAAACGGACGAACCGCCGCTCGGTGCGTGTAGAGCAGGGCCTCGGGGCCGCCCCCGAAGCCGGCGCGAACGGGGGCCCGGCTCTTCCACAAAAGCCAAGCTGCCCGGGGGGAGCGCACCGGGGTTAGGGCCGCGTCGAAGTGGCGGCCGCCCAAGGCCGCGAACAGCGTGCCGAGCGTGGGCTCGACCGACATCGGGCCATAGGACAGCGTCTGAGCGACGTCGGGACACAAGTCGAGCACGCCCTTGCCTTGGGCGTGGGTCAGGCCCACCAGCTCGACGCCTGGCCAGCCCGCTCGGAGGTCGGCCAACAGGGGAAGGGCGAAGACGACGTCCCCAATCCCTCCCTTGAGAAAGAGGAGTGCCCGCATCAGAGGAGGTACCTTGGCGCGGTGAAGAGGAAGAGTGAGCAGCGCCCGACCGGCGAGCCCTCTTGGGGAAGGCTGAGCCCGACGACGCCCGCCTTCTTGAGGACCAGGCTCTGGGTGGCCTCGCCAAAGATGAGCGTCTCGGCCCAGGCACCCAGCGCGGGCATGTGCCCCACCAGCCCGAGTCGCCGGTGGCCGGCGCGGCGGCGCCATTTTGCGAGCCACCCCAGCCACTGCCGAAAGTCGCCGCCCGGTGCAAGCAGCGGCGACTCCTCCAGCTGCTCGCAGAGGCCGGCTCGCTCGAACAGCGCGGCCGTCTGCTGGGCGCGCAAAAGGGGGCTACTGAGGAGCAAGTCGAAGTGCACGCGCAGCCCGTGCAAGCGTTTCGCCACCGCGCGTGTCCGTTTGCGGCCGAGGGCCGTGAGAGGGCGCAACATCTCGTCCGCAGCGGCGCCTGCCTCGCCGGCCAGCCCGTGTCGGATGAGGTAGAGCTCGGTGGAGTCGCCCATCAGTCGAAAGCTGGGCACGCCGGGTGCTCGGCTGTCCAGCGGGGAGCCGTAGGAAACTGGCTCGACCCGAAGGAGGGCCCTGGTAGGGTGCCGGCCCCATGAAATTCCCAATTGCGCTGTCTCTAGTGTGGGTGGGGCTTGCCTCGGCGGTACAGGCGGCCGGAGGCCCGCAGAAGGCGGCCACCGCCGAGGAGGCCAAGGCCTACGTCGCGAAGCTCAACGCCGAGCTCCTGCAGCTCCAGGTGCGTGACTCGACGGCGCAGTGGGTGAAGAGCACCTACATCACCGATGACACCGAGCGACTGGCGGCGGACGCCGATGACGCGCTGCTGGCTTACACCGCGCAGGCGCTCCGCGACGTGCAGCGTTTCCGTGGGCTGAAGCTCGACCCCGAGACTGCGCGGATGCTGTACCTGCTCCGGGTGAACAACTCGCTGCTCGCGCCCAACGACCCAAAGGCGCGTAAGGAACTGACCGAGCTCGGCGCGAAACTGGAGGGCCTCTACGGCAAGGGCAAGTACTGCGGCAAGGACGGCAAGGGGCCCTGCCGTGACCTCGGGCAGCTCGAGGATGTCATGGACCAGAGCCGGGACTGGAATGCGCTGCTTGACGCCTGGACTGGCTGGCACGCGGT
This sequence comes from Myxococcaceae bacterium, assembly GCA_052143535.1. Classification (GTDB taxonomy): domain Bacteria; phylum Myxococcota; class Myxococcia; order Myxococcales; family Myxococcaceae; genus JADGRA01. The sequence goes on from JBKQSS010000061.1 coordinate 33,889, forward strand.
GGGGGCCGAAATTCGGCCCCTCTACGTGCGCTTCGTCGAGCTGGCCAATCAGGGAGCGCGTGACAACGGCTTCGCCAACCTCGGCGACCTGTGGCGAAGCGCCTACGACATGCCGCCGGCGGAATTCGAGCAGGAGACGGAGCGCATCTGGGCCCAGCTCAAGCCGCTGTACGAGGCGCTCCACTGTTACGTGCGAGCAAAGCTCCAGGACGTCTATGGCAAAGAACGCATCCCGGACGGGGCGCCCATTCCGGCCCATGTGCTGGGGAACATGTGGGCCCAGGAATGGACCAACATCTACCCGTTGGTCGAGCCCTACAAGGGGGTGGGCAACCTCGACGTCACCGCAGCGCTCAAGGCCAAGGGGTATGACCCCATCAAGATGGTGAAACGCGGCGAGGCTTTTTACCTCTCGCTCGGGCTGGACAAGCTACCGGAAACGTTTTGGCAGCGGTCCATGTTCACCAAGCCCGCCGACCGCGACGTGGTGTGCCATGCCTCGGCCTGGGACGTGACCTTTCACGACGACCTGCGAGTGAAAATGTGCATCAAGGTGAAGGAGGAAGACCTCGTCACCATCCACCATGAGCTCGGCCACGACTACTACTACCAGGCCTACTACCGTCTTCCGGTCCTCTTCCAAGCGGGGGCCAACGACGGCTTCCACGAGGCCATCGGCGACGCCATCGCGCTCTCGGTGAACCCGAGCTACTACCAGCGGGTGGGCATCCTCGACGTCGTCCCACCGGTCAACCAGCAAGCCCTCATCAACCAGCAGATGAAGGACGCGCTGGCCAAAGTCGCCTTCCTGCCCTTTGGCAAGGACATCGACCAGTACCGGTGGAACGTCTTCAGCGGCAAAATCCCCACCAGCCAGCTCAACGCCGGCTGGTGGGCGATTCGTCTGCGAGACCAGGGCATTGCCCCGCCGGTGCCTCGCACCGAGGCCGACTTCGACCCAGGAGCGAAGTACCACGTGCCAGCCAACGTCCCCTACGCGCGCTATTTCCTGGCCCGGGTGCTCCAGTTTCAATTTCACCGCGCACTCTGTCGAGCCGCTGGCATCCAGGGGCCGCTGCACAGCTGCAGCATCTACGGCAGTAAGGAGGCGGGACGGCGTTTGGAGGCGATGCTCGCACTTGGGGCGAGTCGCCCTTGGCCGGATGCGCTGGAGGCCCTCACCGGCGAGCGCAAGATGGACGGAGGGGCGATGCTCGAATACTTCGCTCCGCTACAGGCCTGGCTTGCCGAGCAAAACAAGGGGCGGCGCTGCGGGTGGTGAGAACGGAATTCTTCTAAAGGGAATTGACTTCGACTCTCGACGCTCTTATGACGCCGCGACCTTGCGCCCGGAAATCCGGACGAGGGACGGCCCGGGGCTCATTCCTGGGCCAGCACTGAAAGAAGGCAACAGCAATGGCAGTTGGTACCGTGAAGTGGTTCAACGACGCGAAGGGTTTCGGTTTCATCACGCAGGAGGGCGGCGGAGAAGATGTGTTCTGCCACCACACCGCCATCCAGTCAGATGGATTTCGAACCCTGGCAGAAGGACAGAAGGTCACCTTCGAGGTCGTCAAAGGCCCCAAGGGGCTGCAGGCTCAGAACGTCCGACCCGTCTGAAGTCCGTTTGAACAAGACGTCGGAAGGGGGCGCGTTCGCGCGCTGAACACTTCGCAACGTCCGAAGCCCGAGGCGCTCTCCTCTCAAGGAGGAGGGAGTCCTCGGGCTTCGTCATTGCGGGGCTATCTCGGGGTGGGCGGCATCCCGGGAGTCGGGGTAGGAGGCGGGGGCGGCGGCTTCACCTCGAGGAGTTCCACCTCGAAGACGAGGCCCGCGCCGCCCGGGATTCCGCCTCGCGGCTCACCCTTGTCCTTGTAGCCAATGCTCGCTGGGCAGGCGAACTTCGCCTTGCCACCCACCTTCATCTTCTGAACGCCTTCCGACCAGCAGGGGATGACATGGTCTAAGGGGAGCTCGGCGGGCTGGCCCTTGCGGTAGGTGCTGTCGAACTCGCTGCCGTCGACGAAAGTGCCGCGGTACTGCACCTTGGCGACGTCGTTGCCCTTGGGCTGCGCTCCGGTGCCTTCGGTGACGGAGATGTACACCAGGCCGTCCGGGGCGGACTGTGCGCCCTTTTCCTTGGCCATCTTGTCGAGGAAGGGCTGGTCCTTCTTGGCGCGCGCGGCGGCCGCCAGGGGTTGGCGCGTTTCGACCAGGGTCTTGATGCGTGGCCCGTACTCTTGCAGCGGGACGAGAGGTTTGGTCCCCGCCAGGGCGTCGGCGATGCCCTTCTTCATGATGTCCTGCTCGGCCTTGGAGAGGTCCAGCACCTCCCAGTTGCGCGCCGTCGCATAAGCCAGGACGTACAGTGCCTTCTCGTCGGCGGTCTTCAACGGACCGACCGCCACTTCGGGCTTGGGTGGGGCTGGCACGCCGCCGTCGGGGGCAGCGGCGAGGCTCGGACTGGCCAAGGCCAGCAGGGCGAGGAGAAACCACGGCTTCGGATGCATGGGTGGGGGAGTCCTTTCGTTGGGGAGAGACCCCAACACGCGCGGTCGTTTAGCCCAAAACCGCCTCCCTTGGGGGCCTTTTGCCTCGGACGCTTTCTTGACCGATCAGCTGGCGGGCCTAGCGTTTCGTCTCATGGACGAACAGCGCAGGTCGGGCCGCGCGGCCCTGGACATCCTCCTCAACAAATACGTGGGAGGCGTCCCGTACACGGCGCGCGCCCGCGACATCAGCCCCGACGGCGTGCGCTTGGCGCGCCTCCTGGAGCCGGAGCGCAACGGCAAGCGAGTGGGGTTGCAGTTCCAGCTGCCCGGTTCGGCCGAAGTCATCTACGCCGAGGGCGAGGTGGTGCGCGAGTGGGTCGAGGCCGAGTCTGCCCACACCCATGCGGTGAGGTTTACCCTCCTCACCGAGCGTCACCGCCGAGCCATCCGCGAGTACGTTCAGGGCCGCAACGGCAACTGAGGTTTAGGCAGTGTCAGCCGACGCGGGCCGGCGTGCGGGTGTCCTTGACACTCGCTGACAGGCTCGAATCTCATGACCGCTTCGTCGCTCCTGAGGGGGAGGACTCGTGACTACGTGGCTGCTGTTGGCGTCGGCACTGCTTGCCGCCGGCGCCGCGGACGATAAGAAGCCCGCGCCGTCACCCCCGCCCAAGCCCGCGACGGACAGCCGCACCTCCGTCGACTGGGCCGACCAGATGCTCAAGGCAACCGGCTCGGGGGCCCCGGACATGCGGGCCACCAGCCCGGCCCAGGCGCGCCTCGGCGCCGAGAAGGCCGCCCAGCTCGATGCCTTCCGCAACCTCCTCGGGCAAGTGAAGGGCATTCACGTCACCGCCGGGAAGACGGTCGGCGAGCAGATGGGCGAAGAGGAGGTTCGGGCCCGGGTGGAGGGCGTCATCAAGGGCTACCGGGTGGTGAAGAAGCGCTATTTCAGCGACCAGGGCGTTGAGTTGGACGTGGAGGTGCCGCTCGCCTCCATCAGCTTGGCGGTCCTTCCGGCGCCGGCAGAAATGCCTCTCCCGGGCGAGCGCTCCGGGGGCGACCGGCACACCGGGCTGGTGGTGGACGTGCGCGGGCTCGGCGTGCAGCCGGTGCTCGCTCCGCGCGTGCTCGACGAGGCGGGAAAACTGCTCTACGGGCTGGAGATGCTCTCGGAGGCGACCCGCCGCACCACCGGCGTCGCTGCCTGGTTCAAGAGTGCGGATTCGGCCAGCCGGGCGCAAAGCGTCGGCGACGCGCCGCTGGTGCTGAAAGCAGCCCGGGCGCAGGGCTCGGACTTGGTGCTGGGAGCAGCCGAGGCGCGAGCCTTGGTGGAGCTGCCCCCCGCGGTGCTGGCGGAAGGCCGGGTGACCATTGTCTACAACTGAGCGCCGCACCTTGACGCGCTTTGTGCTCTTGCCACTTCTGTCGGCCAGCCTCGCCATCGGTGCGGACAAGCTCCCCGAGGTGGTGACTCGCGAGGCCAGCGGCGAGGCAGCCATCGTCGGCGGCAATGTCGACCGGGCCGCACGCGAGGCCAAGGAGGCCGCCCTTCGAGAGGCGGTGGAGCAGGTGGCCGGAGTGATGATTTCGGCGCAGACGCTTTCCGCCAACAGCCAGCTCATCAGTGACCAGGTCTTCGCCCACAGCGCAGGGTACGTGCGCAGCTACCAAGTGCTGTCACAGACGCAAGACAAGGGCGTAGTGAAAGTCACGGTGCGCGCCGAAGTTGGCACCAAGGAACTCGACCGGGACCTCCAGGCGGTGCAAGCCCTGGTGCACCGCCTGGCGGGGCGCCGGCTCGTCATCCTGCTGCAGGAGCAGACCATCGACGACAAAGGCGTGACGGTGACGTCCGGTGTGGCTTCGACAGTGCTGACCGAGGCCTTCAAGCGCGACGGCTGGACACTGGTCGACCCATCCTTCGCCGCCGGTAAGGTGCACGTCTCCTCGGCAGTGGCCCTCGGCGCGGTGGAGGCCAAGGACATTGGGACCTTGTCCAAGGCCGACATCATCCTCTACGGGACGGTGGCCTTTCGCGATGCGCCAGCCGATGCGTTGCTGCTCTCCGGCGGAGGCCAAAGGGCCGCCTTCCCTCTCACCGGGGACTACGACTTTGGCGTCTTTGAGACCTCCACTGGCAGCCAGCTCGCAAAGGTGTCGGGAAAGCTTCGGAGCAGCATCCAGGACATGAGCCTTCAGTCGCGTGAGGAGAGCGCCTATAACTTGGTGCGTGCGCATGCGGTGGAGATTGTGACGCCAGTGCGCTCGGCGGTGCTGGAGTCACTGCGCTCGGCAGAGCAGAACGGCAACCGCCTGGTGCTGGAGCTGGTGGGGGTGGGGGATTTCGGCTCGCTTCAGTCCTTCACCCGGGAGCTTCCCAAGTGGAGCGCCGGGGTGCGCGAGCTGGCCGCGCCCACGTTGACCGGAGGTCGTGGACGGATGGAACTCACCTACCTCGGGACTGCCGCAGCGCTCGCGGAGCAGCTTGAGGGCAAGAGCTTCCATGGAAAAAAGCTGGCGGTCACGGGCGTGAGTGGGAACACGCTCGAGGTGACAATAGGCAAGTGAGGCGGCTCCGGGCACAGCTTGCGCTCGGCGTGCTGCTCATCGCCGCACCGGCAGTGGCGGCGGTGGGCCAAGTCGCGGCGCTGGAGGGGAAGGCGGTCCGCATTCCCAAGGCCGGGGCCGAGCAAGCGCTCTCGGTAGGTGCCCCACTCGAGTTGGAGGACACCGTCCGCACCGACTCCAGCGGTTCGGTGAAGCTGCTGTTGAGCGATGGGACGGCGCTGGCCCTCGGCCCCGAGAGCGAACTCGTGCTGGACGTCGCCGAATTCTCGGGGCAGGAGCGAGGCGCATTCTCAGCCCGCCTGGTACTCGGTCAGTTCTGGGCCAAGGTGAAGAAGGCGGCGGCCGGTTCCACCTCGCGCTTCGAGGTGAAAGCGGGGCGGGCGGTGGCGGGAGTGCGCGGCACCATTTTCCGGGTGGATGCGACTCCGCTGGTGGCCGGGTCGCGTCCGCCGAAAATTCGCGAAACCCTGGTACGAGTGCTCGAGGGCAAAGTGGGCGTGGACGCCGAAATCCGAAAGGCCAAAGGGACGCCAACACCTGCGCCCGGGCCGCGCCACGAAGTCCCCGGTCCCTCGGAGGTCACCGCCGAGGAGTGGGAGAAGCGCTTCGTCGAGCTCCAGGCCCGACAGCAGGTGTCCATCGGCGACACCTACTTTCGCACCGGGACCTTCGACCCGAACAAGAAGGACGCCCTGGACCGCTTCCTCGACAAGCATCCGTGAGCGCTTGGGTCGCTTTGGGCTGGCTGTTGTTGATGGCCGCCGGCCCCGAGGCCTTAACGCTGCCCGGGTTTCGGCTCCACCTCGAGATGTCCGACTCCATCGACCCGGACCGGCTCGAGGCGCTGGCCCGCCCGGGCGTGGTGCTGTGGGTGACGACGAGCTCCAACCTGGTGAAGCGCTCGCTGGCCGAGCGCCTCGGCCGCGCCGAGGCGAGCTACCTGCTGGTGCGCTTCCCGCTGGGAGGGGACGTCCTGGAGCAATTCGGTCCTCGGGTGCACCCCTGGGTGTCGCTGGAAGGCCTGGACGTCGGCGCCTTTCGGCGCTGGGCGCCGGCTGGCACGGCGCTCGAGCTTCCGGGGGCCCTCACCGAGGAGCGCGTTCGGAATGTCTCGGCCATCCGGCCCCAGGCCATTCGCTGGCGCCCGGACGCGGCGCCGGCCCCGGAGGAGTGGGAGCGGGCGAGAGGGCTTGCTGGGCTCGAGGTCCATCCGCCCTCGGCCCTTCCTGCCTGCGTCCGTCCCTTGAAAGGGGCAAACCGCATCCGGCTGCGCCTGCCGGTGGCCGAAGCCGAGGCCTCGGCGTCCGGGTGCGGGTTTGCCTTGCGGCTCGAGGTGCCGGCGGCCAGCACTGCGCCCGAGCTGATGGCGCTTCTAGCGCAGTACCCCGGTGCCGAGCTGTCGGTTCGCATCGGCAACGACGCCGAGGCCGTGTCGGCCGGGGCGCTGGTGAGCCTTCTCAGCGGCGCCGTCCCGGCGGCTCGACGAGCACCGGGCGCGAGTCCGCCTTGACACGTGGCCCAGCCGCCCTGTTATCTGCCCCGCGCTTCGGGGCCCTTAGCTCAGCGGTAGAGCACTACCTTGACACGGTAGGGGTCAGTGGTTCGAAACCACTAGGGCCCAAGTAATTCCAAATAGTTAGGACGCCAATTCAAATCGGTGGGGCGTGGACTTCCGTCTGAAGGGCGCTCGGGAGCCTTACCCTGGGCCGGCGAGAAAGTGGATGTTTGGGGCGCGACGGCACCGGTTCCTATACCGCAGCTGGTTTCGAGAACTCCGCAGTGCTGTCTCAACACCGACAGCACTTGCGACTGCTGCTAATTTCATGCACCAGCTCAGGCTCGCGCCAGGAGGAGTACGGATGCCGCGTTACATGGTCGAGAGGACTTTCCCGAACGGTTTGGAGATTCCCATCACTGCTGAGGGTGCCGAAGCGCTCCTCGGTGTCGTCGGCCGGAATGCCGAGTTAGGGGTGACCTGGGTCCATTCCTATGTGACCGAAGATAAACGGAAGACCTACTGCATTTATGACGGGCCAGACCCTGAAGCGATTCGCCGCGTTGCAGAGCGAAACAAGTTGCCGGTTGACCGAATCACCAAGGTGACGGTCCTCGACCCGTACTTCTACCGCTAGGCCCCACTCCACCCAGGCGAGCCCAAGCCTTCGGGACTCCAACGCCTCCTGATGCGAGGTCTCGTTTGATGCGAGGTCTCGTTGTTCGCTGCGCGCCCCAGCGTCCTTGGGAGAGGGCATTGGACCAACCCAGACGCCGCCGACGTTGACGGGACTTCACGGGGCGTGGTGAAACCCGCCGCTGCCCCCAGCCCCCGTGGGGCGTGCAGCGCTCGGTCATGCCTGAGGCCATCCACGTCAGACTTCCCGATGGGACCGAGAAAGCCGCGGTGGCCGGGACTCCCATCGCGGACTTCGTCAAGGCGGAAATTGGAGCGGGACTGGCCAAGGCGGCGGTGCTCGCGCGATTCAACGGTCAGCTGGTCGACCTCGCCAGCCCGCTCCAAGCGGACGGGAAGCTCGAGGTGCTGACCACCAAGGCCCCCGAGGCGCTGGACACCATCCGCCATGACGCGGCTCACGTCGTGGCCTGCGTGGTTCAGCGGCTCTTCCCGGGCACCCAGGTCACCATCGGGCCGACCATCGAGGACGGCTTCTATTACGACTTCTTTCGCGAGCAGCCCTTCACTCCGGAGGACCTGGCCCGCATCGAGGAAGCGGCAAACCAAGAGCTGGCGAAGGACGTTCCCTTCGTGCGCACCGAAGTCTCCGCTGAAGAGGCAGTCCGCCTCTTCCAGAGCAAGGGGGAGACCTTCAAGGTGGAGATTATTCAGGACATCGTCGCCAAGGGAGCGAAGACGCTGTCCCTTTACCGGCACGGGGACTGGGTCGACTTTTGCCTCGGCCCGCACGGTCCGTCCACTGGGAAAATTGGTGTCATCAAGTTGCTTTCCTCGAGCGGGGCGTACTGGCGCGGGGACCACCGCAATCCGATGCTGCAGCGGATTTACGGCACGGCCTTCTTCGACAAGAAGGCCCTGCAGGAGTGGCTCACCCGCCAGGAAGAGGCGAAGAAGCGCGACCACCGCAAATTGGGGAAGGAGCTCGACCTCTTCCACTTTCATCCCTATTCGCCGGGCGCCGCCTTCTGGACTCCCAAAGGCACGGTGCTCTACCAGTTGCTCGCCAACCGGATGCTCGCCTGGACCACTGCCGATGGGTACCAGGAGGTCAAGACGCCCCTGCTCTACAGCAAGGCGCTCTGGGAGCTCTCCGGGCACTGGGGCAAGTACCGCGAGAACATGTTCCTCGTGCTGGACAACGAGACCGGCGAGCACGACTTCGGCCTCAAACCGATGAACTGCCCCTCACACCACTTGCTCTATGGCTTCAAGAAGCACAGTTACCGCGACCTACCGCTGCGGCTCGCGACGCAGGACCCGCTCCACCGCAACGAAGCTTCGGGTTCGCTGGGCGGGCTGACCCGGGTGCGGCAGTTCTCGACCGATGACGCGCACATCTACTGCACCGAGGAGCAGGTTGCCTCGGAAGTAAAACGCTTCATCCAGCTTTTGGACCGCGTCTATACCGCCTTCGGCCTCAGCTATGTGGCCAAGGTCGGGACGCGGCCGGTGCAGCGTCTCGGAGACGACTCCTTCTGGGACGCGGCCGAAGGAAAGCTCCGGAGTGTCCTCGAAGGGCTGGCGGTGAAGTACTCGGACAATCCCGGCGGGGGGGCCTTCTACGCCCCAAAGCTCGACTTCGAGGTGACGGACAGCATCGGACGCCCCTGGCAGCTCGGCACCATCCAGCTGGACTACATCGCCCAGGAGCGCTTCGGACTCACCTACGTCGGAGAGGACAACGCGGAGCATGGCCCGGCGGTGCTTCACCGGGCCATCTACGGAAGCCTTGAGCGCTTCATCGCCATCCTCACCGAGCACTACGCGGGGGCCTTCCCCACCTGGCTCGCGCCGGTGCAAGTCGCCATCGTCACTGTGGCCGACCGCCAGCTACCCTGGGCGCGCACGGTGCTCGAACGGCTTCGCGCCGCCGGGTACCGCTCCGAGTTGGATGAGCGCGGGATGACGCTCAACGCGAAAATTCGCGAAGCACAGCTGCAGAAGCTTCCCTTCACACTCGTCATCGGCGACCGCGAGGTGGAGGCCCAGGCCGTGGCGCCGCGCCGTTACGGCGGCGAGGACCTCAAGACGATGGGCCTCGAGGCGTTCCTGGCCCTCCTCAAGGTCGAGGCCGCGCCTCCCGGTTGAGACGCTCCTCCTGTAAAGCGGCGCCTCCCCTTTGGCGCCTGGACCTGGACCCACGGGGCCAGCTGCGCCCGGCGCGGCCGGTGGGGAATCGGGCCGACTGGAATGGCACTTCAGCCTGGTACCCAGGGCCTCCCGGTGGCTCAGGAAAGGGCCGTGGCCGGGCCCCTCTTATGGCCGGCCGGCTCCTGGGAGGCCGGGGTGGCTTGACTTGGAGCGTCGGGCGGGTATTTTGCGCCCTCTTTTTCGGCCCCTCCGCTAGTTGGGGAGGGGTCTACCCCAGGCTGGAGGTCGACTCACATCGCTCGTGACCAGAGAACCAATCGGCGCATCCGCGCGCGCGAAGTCCGCGTCGTGGGTGCGGCTGGTGAACAGCTGGGTGTCCTGACGATCGAAGCAGCGCTGGAGAAGGCCAACGAAACCGGGATGGACCTCGTCGAGGTCAACCCGATGGCCAAGCCTCCGGTGTGCAAGATCATGGATTACGGCCGCTTCAAGTACGAGGAGAAGAAGAGGGCCTCGGAAGCGAAGAAGAAGCAGGTCGTCGTTCACCTCAAAGAGGTGAAGCTCCGGCCGAAGACTGAGGAACACGACTACGAATTCAAAGTCCGCAACGTGAAGCGCTTCCTCGAAGAGGGGAACAAGGCGCGCATCACCATCATGTTTCGCGGGCGCGAGATCACCCACAAGGAGATTGGCCAGCAGATTCTCGACGACGTCGTCAAAGACGTGAAGGACGTCGGAGTTGTCGAGCAGGTGCCGCGGATGGAGGGTCGGCAGATGTTTATGATCCTCGCCCCGAACGCCAAGGTGGCGCAGCGGGCCCGGGACCTGGCTCGTCAGAATGCAGCCGCGGCGGCCAAGGCTGCGGCAAAGAAGGACGGGGAAGCGGACGCGGACGGCGAGAGCGACGAAGAAAAAGAGAAAGTGCCGGCTCTCGCCAGGGAGACGGTCAAAGCCCCGGCCGAGCCGGGATAGTTTCGATGGAAGGAAATCGGCAATGCCGAAGTTGAAGACACGCAGCAGCGCAAAGAAGCGGTTCCAGGTGAAGAAGTCGGGCAAGGTGAAGTATGCCAAGTCCTATGGGAAGCACCTCTTCACCCATGCCAAGACCGCCGGCCAGGACCGCCGGCACCGCGGGACTGGGCATCTGCGTGACATGGACGCGAAGAAAGTCATCAAGGAGCTGTTCCCCTACGGGGGCTGACGGCGACGAGGGAGTCACGAGGGTATGAGGGTCAAAAGAGGCTTCAAGGCGCGTCGTCGCCGCAACCGGGTGCTCAAGTTGGCGAAGGGGTTCCGGGGCCGGCGGAAGAATTGTTTCAAACGGGCCAACCAAGCGGTGCAGCGCGCTCTCGATTACGCCAGTCGGGACCGTGCTCAGAAGAAGCGGGACTTCCGCTCGCTGTGGATTGTGCGCATCAACGCCGCGGCCCGCCTGTCCGGGGTGAGCTACTCGAAGTTCATCGCCGCGCTGTCCAAGGCCAAGGTGGCGCTCGACCGCAAGGTGCTGGCGGACATCGCGGTGGCGGACCCGGCAGGCTTTGCCGCGATTGCCAAAATCGCGGCGGCCTGACGGCAAGACAGGCGCCAGGGAGGCCCTCCGGGGACCGCCTTGGGCGCTCGGAACCGAACAGGGCTGCCCCCCGGGGCGGCCCTTTTTTTGTTGTAGGGAGAACGGCGGATGCGTGACCGGCTGGAACAACTGCTGAGAAGCGCACAAGAGGAGCTCAGCCGGGCCACCGACGCGGCCCAGCTGGAGACGCTGCGTGTCCGCTACCTGGGCCGAAAGGGTGAGCTGGCGCAGGTGCTCGGGGGCATGGGGGCACTCAGCCCGGAGGCGCGTCGCAGCGTGGGCGAGGTCGCAAACCGGGTGAAGGCCGAGCTCGAGCAGCTGCTGGCCGGAGCCGTCCGGACGGTGGAGCAGGCGGCACTGGACACCGAGCTATCCGGGCCGCCGTTGGACGTCACGCTGCCGGGCCGCCAGCGGCCTTCCGGTCACCGGCACCTCGTCTCCCGCACCTTGGAGGACGTCATCCGCAGCTTTCAGCGGCTCGGCTTCGACGTCTTCACCGGCCCTGAAATCGAGCTCGACGCGCTCAACTTCGAGGCACTCAACATCCCGGCAGACCATCCTGCTCGGGACATGCAAGACACCTTCTATGTCGATGCCCCCTGGTCCAAGGCCCCGGCCGACCAGGTCCTTTTGCGCACGCACACTTCGCCCGGACAGATTCGCGCCATGCGCAGCCGGCCGCCTCCGTTGCGCATTATTGTCCCGGGGAAAGCCTACCGAGTCGACTCGGACGCGACCCACACGCCAATGTTTCACCAAGTTGAGGGGTTGCTCGTCGACCGCGACATCACCCTCGCCGATTTGAAGGGAACGCTCACTGCCTTCGTCACCAGCTTCTTCGGGGCCGACCGCAAGACGCGCTTTCGGCCGTCCTACTTTCAGTTCACCGAGCCCTCGGCCGAGATGGACGTGAGCTGCGGGACGTGCCGGGGCAAAGGGTGCCGCCTCTGTAAGCTCACCGGTTGGTTGGAGATTCTCGGCTGCGGGATGGTCCATCCCAATGTCCTCAATGCCGGCGGTTACGAGGCGGGGAAATTCACCGGGTTCGCTTGGGGGATGGGCGTGGAGCGGATAGCGATGCTTCGCCACGGGCTGGATGACATCCGCAGCCTCTTCGAGAACGACGTTCGCTTCCTGGAGCAGTTCTGACCATGAGGATTTCGCGCAACTGGTTGGCAGACTTTCTCGAGGCAGTGCCGCCGGCGGAGGAATTGGCTCGACGCCTCACCTTTGCCGGGCTCGAAGTGGAGGGAATCGACTACCCGGGCGCGCGGCTGGCCGGAGTGGTGGTGGCCCGCATTGAGGCGGCGACTCCCCACCCCGACGCCGACAAGCTGACTGTCACCCAGGTCGACGCCGGGCAGCGCCGCAAGCTGCAAGTGGTGTGTGGGGCAAAAAATTTCCAAGTCGGCGACCTGGTGCCTCTGGCGACGGTCGGCACCGTTCTCCCGAACGGGGCCACAATTTCTTCTGCCATGCTGCGGGGCGTGCAAAGCGAGGGAATGCTCTGCTCTGCCCGCGAGCTCGGTCTGGCCGAGGACGCCTCGGGCTTGCTCCTTCTCTCTTCGACGCTTCTCCCCGGGACGCCGCTCGCCGCGGCACTTGGTCTCGAGGACGCGGTGCTGGAGATGAACGTCACCCCCAATCGCGGAGATGCGCTCAGCCACCTGGGAGTGGCCCGCGAGGTGTCGGTGCTCAGTGGTCGGCCACTCCGCCACTCGACTGGGGAGCTCGCCGAGTCCCCCGAGGACGTCCACGCGGCGGCCCGGGTCCGCGTCGAGGACGAGCAGGGTTGCCGACGGTTTGCGGCTCGGGTGGTGGAGGGCGTGAAAGTTGGACCCTCGCCTGAGTGGATGGTGCGCCGGCTCCAAGCCTGCGGCGTGCGCAGCATCAACAACGTTGTCGACATCACCAACTTCGTGATGCTCGAGCTCGGCCAGCCGTTGCACGCCTTTGACCTCGACCGACTCGCCGGGGCGGAGATTGTGGTGCGCCGGGCACGGGCCGGAGAGCGGCTCACGACGCTCGACGGAAAGGACCGAGCCCTCTTTGCCGAGGACCTCCTGGTGTGCGACCGGGAGCGCCCCAAGGCCCTGGCTGGCACCTTCGGTGGTGCCGAGGCGGAGGTGTCCGAAGCGACGCGGCGAGTGCTTCTCGAGGGGGCGAACTGGGACCCGGTGATGGTGCGGCGAATGGCCCGGCGCCACCAGCTGCACACCGAGGCGTCTCACCGCTTCGAGCGCGGCGTCGACGTCGCCGCAGCCCCGGCCGGCGTCGAGCGCGCGGCCGCACTGATGGCCGAGTTGGCCGGAGGCACTGTCCGACGCGGCCTCATCGACGTCTACCCAGCCCCGGCGGCCTCCACCGTCGTACGTCTGGAGACCGGCCAAGTGGGTCGTCTCTTGGGGACGGACGTCGCCGAGGCGGAGGTGGGCCGCATCCTGACGGCATTGGGATTCGTCGCCGAGAGCCAGCGCCCCGACGCTACCTTGTGGCGCGTCCCAAGCTGGCGGGTAGATGTCTCCCTCCCCGAGGACTTGGTGGAGGAAGTCGCTCGCATTCGCGGCTACGAGACGGTTCCCGCCACGTTGCCGAAGCTGACAGAGAGTCTCAGGCCAGAACCCGCGGCCGCGGAGGTCGAGCGGCGCGTCCGCAACGCGCTCGCCGCCGCCGGCTTCGACGAGGTGGTGAACTACAGCTTTGTGGACCCGGTGCTCCTGCCTTGGGTGACAGAGCGCCCGCTGGAGGCGCTCGGTACGCCGGTTGAAGCGGTGACGCTGAAGAATCCCCTCAGCCCACAGCAGTCCGTTATGCGGACGTCCCTGTACGCCAGCCTGCTCCCCAACTTGGCGCACAACCTCCGCCAGGGACAGGAGGGGGTACGACTGTACGAGATGGGGCGGGTGTACCTGCGCGACCCGGACGGCGGGATTGGTTTGCACCCAGTGGCCAGGGAGCCACTTCGAGTCGCGGGCCTCTTATGGGGCCGTCGTCTCCCTCGTGGCTGGACAGCTGGGGAGGCCAGCAACGACTTCTACGATGCCAAGGGGGCGGTGGAAACCGTGCTGCGAGCGCTCGGCGCCCCCAACCTTTCCGCTCGCCTCATCCGCTCTGCCCCCTACCACCCTCGGGCGTCGGCGTCGCTCGTCGTCGGTGAGGTGGTGCTCGGAACGGTGGGCGAACTCCACCCTCGTGTGGCCCGGGCCCTCGAGTTGCCCAAGGGCGTTCAGCTCTTCGAGCTCGACCTCGAGGCGCTGTCGCAGGTCGCGGAGGTGGTGCCGCGGCTTCGGCCGCTGAACCGCTTTCCAGCCGTGCTGCGCGACCTGGCGGTGGTGGTGCCCGAATCCGAGCGGGCGGAGGACATCCGGGCCGTCATCCAGGAGGTCGGTGGCCCTCTGGTGGAAGAGGTGTTGGTGTTTGACGTTTACGTCGGCAAGCCGCTTCCGGCCGGCCGGAAGAACCTGGCTTTCGCGCTCCGCTACCGGGCGCTGGACCGGACCCTCAAGGACGACGAGGTTCAGGCAGCGCACGCCCGGATAGTGGAGGAGGTCAACCGCCGCCTTGGGGCAGAGCTCCGGACCTGAGCCGGGAGAGGTAGGTCTGGCTCGCCCAAAAAGTGAGTGAGGTCGCTGGGTTGACAGCTTCCGGGGCCTTTCGGCACAGTGGGGCCCATGACGAAGGCGGACATCATCGAAGGGGTCTATGAGCGGGTGGGCTTCTCCAAGAAAGAGTCCGCGGAGATTGTGGAGCTGGTCTTCGACACCCTCAAAGAGACGCTCGAGCGTGGAGACCGCATCAAGGTTTCCGGCTTCGGTAACTTTCAAGTCCGTCAGAAAAATGCGCGGGTAGGGCGCAATCCGCAGACCGGCAAGGAAATCGAAATCTCCGCACGCCGGGTGCTGACGTTTCGTCCAAGCCAGGTGCTGAAGAGCGCCCTGAACAACGGGTACGTCCCACCAGTGCCCGGTGCCCCCTCGTCAGACCACGACGAAGGGGACGACCCCTCGGACGTCTGAGCGCCTTGACCGCGGTCAGGACGGCCAGTAAAGGGGAAGCCCCCTTTTTCGCGGTGTACAGTGAACGAAGTCTCCCGGGGCGTGGCGCAGCCTGGTAGCGCACTTGCTTGGGGTGCAAGTGGTCGCAGGTTCAAATCCTGTCGCCCCGACAGACGAAGTGCCTGAAGTTGCTCAGGAAGTTAGTCCCGGTCCGTTCCCGGTTCGCAGCTGGGGGGGCTTCAATCGCCTGAAGCCGATTTGAAGTCTCCCGCGGCCATCGGCGCCCGGTGGCCGTGGCGTTCTTCGGGTCCACCGGGAGTGTTTTTCGGACGTGTACTCGGACCCCAATGCGCGTCTAGATGGGTGTGGTTGCGACCGAACCATCTCTACCTGGGGGAGGGCGGCACGATGGGCACCAGAATCAGTCGACGGGACGTACTCAACGCAGGGCTCGGGGCCGGCGCTTTGGCCCTGGGAGCACCGGCGATTCTCGCCTACGGGCGCGGCGAGCAGCCAATCAAGATCGGCGATATCGATCCTCTGACGGGGAACTATGCCGCCGAGGGAGAGAGCCAAACTCGTGGGGCCAAGATGGCGGTCGCTGAAGTGAATGCTAAAGGCGGCCTGCTGGGCCGCGAGCTCCAGCTTGTCATCGAGGACAACGCCAGTAACGCGGGCCTTTCGGCACAGAAGGCCCACAAACTAATCGACCAGGACAAAGTCTCGTTTCTCAGCGGTACCGTCTCATCGGCGGCGTCGCTCTCTGTCAGCCAGGTGGCCCACCAGCAAGGCATGATTTTCATGGTGTCGGGCGGGCATACCGACCCCGTGACCGGGTCGCAGTGCCACTGGAGCACGTTCCGCATTTGCACCACCACATATATGCTGGCCGCCGGGCTGGCCGGCACTCTCTACAAGAAATTCGGAGGGAAATGGTACTTCCTCACCCCGGATTATGCCTTCGGCCATACCCTCCACGACTCTTATGTGACGATTCTCAAGAAACTCGGCGGCACGGACCTTGGCAACTCGCTTTCGCCGCTGGGTACAACCGACTTTTCCTCCTATTTGATTAAGGCCGCCTCGACGAATCCGGATGTACTCGTCAATCTCACAGACGGCCAGGATCGAATTAACTCGCTGAAGCAGGCTGCCCAGTTCGGGCTTTTCAAGAAGTTCGCCATCGGTGGCGGCTTGAGCGAACTCGAGGTGCTGCGCGCGCTGCCACCGGAGGCAAGAACGGGCTGGGCGACGCTGGAATGGTGGTGGGACCAGGCGAACACCCCGCATGTCAAGGAGTGGGTGGCATCCTACCGAAAGACGTTTCCGGACGGCTCTTATCCGAGCGCGCGTACCTGGTTTGGCTACGCCGCAATCCATTCGCTCGCCCTTGGCGTCGCCCGTGCAAAGTCGCTCGAGGGGGTCAAGGTGGCGCATGCGCTCGAAGGCTTGGAACTGCCGCCCGAAGTGAAGCTTCAACCCAACCGCGTCTATTTCCGGGCCGCCGATCATCAGCTGATGACGAGCGAGTTTCCGGGCGAGGCCATCCCGAATGGCGCCTACCCGGACATCTTCAAGGTCTCGCAGATCATAGCCGGAGACGAGGTTGCACTGCCCGCAGCGGAGACCGGTTGTAAGCTCGACTACCCGGCGTGAGGAATCAACCTCCGGTACAGACGGCGCGGCGACGCGAGGAATATCCACACACCGCCGCGCTCTCGGTCGGTCCTCGCCGAGTCCGGCGTGCCACAGGCGCTCCTTCGTGCCGCCGCCCTGCGGAGCTAGCGCACCGCTGAGGAGAAAGGAACCTCATGGAATTGCTGTTTTTCAATGCCTTCAACGGCCTGATTCAAGGCGTCTTCTATGCACTCATGGCCCTCGGCCTCGCTTTGATTCTGAGCCTCAACTCGGTGATCAACATGGCGCACGGGGGCTTTCTAGTCATCGGCGGTTACCTGGCCTTTACCCTCACTCCCCACCTCGGTTTCTGGGGAGCCCTGGTCGTTGGCCCGCTTCTCGCCGGTGTCCTCGGCCTGGCGGTGGAACAGACGCTGATCCGCAAGCTCTACAAACGCGCCGACCCGCTCTATAGCCTCCTGCTGACTTTCGGATTGGCCCTCATCATCCAGGATCTCACACGGACCATCTGGGGCGCCCAGGGGCTACCGTCTGCCGTCCCTCCAGCATTGGACCAGCCGCTGAACTCGACGCTCTTCTTCATCACCGGCTACCGCGTGGTCATCATCGCGATCACCGTCGCCGTAACCGTCGGGTTGTATCTGCTCCTGCGATATACCCTAGTCGGAATTCGCATTCGCGCCGGAACGCGGGATCTCGAAAGCGTGGCAGCGCTGGGGGTGAACATTTACCGGCTGCGCGCTCTGAATTTTGGAATCGGCTGCTTTTTCGCGGGGCTCGCCGGCGCGCTGGCAGCGGGAATCCTTGGCCTGACCCCACCCATGGGCGACAGCCTGCTCATGCCGAGTTTCGTCGCCGTCATCGTGGGCGGTGTGGGCAGCCTGGGGGGAGCGGTGCTGGGAGGATTGCTCATCGGTCTGGCCGCAGGAATCACAACCACGTACTACCCCGCAGCCAGCGAAGCCGTGATCTATTTCCTTATGCTCGTGGTGCTGGTGATCAGGCCTCGCGGGCTGATGGGAAAAGAGGGTTTGTTCGAATGAATTTCCGGATCGCCCGGAGCATACGGCGCTACGGGATTCTCATCCTCCTTTGGGCGGGGTTCCTGACCCTGCCCTGGTGGATTCGCTTGGTTGGCAGTTACTCTGCACTCGGCTCCAAAATTCTCATCTATGGGCTGGCAACCATGGGTTTGAATATTCTCTTTGGCTTCACCGGAGGCCTCTCGTTCGGGCAGGCAGCCTACTTCGGCATCGGCGCCTACGGCGCCGGTATGACGCTCAAATACATCGCTCCAAGCACACCCCTCGCCATCATCGTTGGCACGGTCGCAGGAGGAGTCGCCGCCGCCATGTTGGGGCCGCTCGTGATGCGTCGGCGAGGCATCTACTTCGCCATGATCACCATCGCCATTGGCCAACTCTTTTATTTCTTGGCGGTACGCTGGGACAATGTCACCGGCGGCGAAGACGGTCTTGCCGGCTTCGAACGGCAGCCTCTTCATTTTGGCCACTTGACTTTAGCTCTCGACCAGAGCCGTTTCTACTACTTGGTGTTGTTTTGTTTCACCGTTGGCGTCGCCATCATGCACGCAGTGCTCGAGTCGCCCCTTGGCCACACCTGGGTCGCTATCCGCGAGAATCGGCGGCGGATGGAA
Source organism: Myxococcaceae bacterium (assembly GCA_052143535.1). GTDB lineage: Bacteria > Myxococcota > Myxococcia > Myxococcales > Myxococcaceae > JADGRA01. The sequence goes on from JBKQSS010000061.1 coordinate 52,097, forward strand.
TTTCTTGGAGTTCGAACGGATCTCTACGTGTGGGCCTCATTTGCCGTCGCCGGCCTGATTACCGGGCTCGCGGGCACGCTGAACGCCCTGCTGTTCAACTTCACTTCACCCCAAGACCTGCACTGGATCCTCTCCGGCGACTTCGTGATGATGATCGTACTCGGCGGGATGCGAAATTTTTGGGGGCCACTTGTCGGCACGGCGATCTTCGTGGTGGCTCAGGATTACCTCTCGAGCATTACCGGCAATTGGATGACTTTCATCGGCCTAATCTTCATCGGGATCGTGCTCCTTTTCCCGAAAGGGCTACTTGGCATGGTCGCCCGCGGCACGAGGTCGGCGTGAACTGGGGCGCGCCCGAACGTGGGGCGCTCGCTGCAACCTCTGGGGGTCGCTCGGCACGTGGCGCAGAACTGCTGCGCCTCGAGCATGTTAGCCGCCACTTCGGTGCGCTTCGTGCGGTCGATGACGTATCGTTTGGGATGTCGCGGGGGGAGCTACGGGCCGTCATCGGGCAGAACGGCGCCGGCAAAACCACGTTTTTCAACCTCATCAGCGGATTCTTTCCCGCCACTGCCGGTGAGATCTGGTTCGACGGAGAAAACATCAGCCGTAGCACCGTGGTCGGACGCGTCGCTCGCGGGATCGTAAGGACCTTTCAGATCACCGAAGTGTTTCCCGACCTGAGCGTATTCGAAAGCATCCGGGTCGCCGTCGAGGCGGCGAGCGGCGTCAATCGGCGGCCATGGCTTCTACGCAGCGCCCGTGAAGCGCTCGACCGTCGAGTCGCGGAGGTAATGAACGCAGTAGACCTCACCAGCAAGGCGAGCCGCGTCGTGGGGGAGCTGGCACACGGCGACCAGCGCTCGGTCGAGATTGCGCTGGCTCTCTGCATGAGGCCGAGGCTTCTGCTGCTCGACGAGCCGACCGCAGGGATGAGCGATGCGGAGACGGAACACATGGTCGGGCTCGTTCGGCGATTGCACAAAGAATATGGTTTGAGCATCCTCTTCATTGAGCACGATATGGATATTGTCTTCGGGATTGCTCAACGCATCACAGTACTCGACCAGGGCCGAACGATCGCTGAGGGTCTGCCGGAAGAAATCTCGGCTAACGAGCGGGTTCGCGCTGCCTACTTGGGAGATGCCGGGTGACTGTTGCTCTCAAGGTCGAGAATATCCACACCTATTATGGCAAGAGCCATATCTTGCATGGCGTTTCCCTACAGGTGAACGAGGGCGAAATCGTCACGGTGCTCGGGCGCAACGGTGCCGGCAAGACGACCTTGATGCGCAGCCTCATCGGACTCACACCGCCACGGGCCGGAGTCATCGAGATCCTAGGCCATCAGACTAACCACTGGCCCGCACATCGAATTGCGCAACTCGGCACTGGCTACGTCCCTGAAGGGCGCAAGATTTTCGCTGGCCTCACGGTTCTCGAGAACCTTAAGGTCCCTCGAGCTCGGCCGGGCCAGTGGACGCTCGAACGTGTGTTTGCTTTGTTCCCTCAACTCGCCGTGCGGCGGATGCAGCTTGCCGGGCAATTGTCCGGCGGCGAGCAGGAAATGCTAGCGATCGGGCGCCCGCTGCTCCTGAACCCGCGCCTTATGCTTCTTGATGAACCTTCCCAGGGGTTGGCGCCACTCATCGTCCGGGAGGTCATCGAGGTCGTGCGTCGGATGCGCGCTGAGGGCGTCTCGGTGCTTCTCGTGGAGCAGAACGCCCCGCTTTCGCTCTCGATCTCCGACCGTGCCTATGTGCTCGATGACGGTAGGGTCGTGTATGCCGGGGAGGCCAGCGACCTGGCGCGAGACACAGAATTGGTCCATCGCCTGGCTGGCGCGGCGAGCAAAGCGAAGCACACTGGCGGCCCCCCAGGCACCACGGCAAGCTGAGGCTTTCCGTTCGCCCGACCCTGCCATGGACGGATCAGTCAGTTCCGATGCGGAGTCCATGGCACCCCGGAGAAAGTCACCGCACGTGCTGCCGCCGGTGTCCTGCGGTTGCATCCCGGTTTGCTTCATAGAGAGTCTTGGAGGAGCTTGGAAACCTTGCTCACACTTCGTAAGCATCTGAAATGAAATATTGCGGTTGTCCTTCAGCGCGACATTCACCCGATTGGGGTGCAAGTGGTCGCAGGTTGAAAACCTGTCGCCCCGACAGGCCGAGCCCCTGACGTCTCAGCGGATTCGAGACCTCGGGGGGTGAGCACCCCGAAGTCGTTGTAGCGGTGACGCGGTTCTGGTGAGTGGTTCTTGAGTCAGGGCTGGTTGTGTCGTCGGCCAGTTAGAGCGACTCCCATTGGTCGTGATGCAGCTGCAACCACCAGCAGGCGGACAAGCCTTGGTGGGGAAGCGCCGAGCGAACGCACGGTTGCTCGGCTGAATCGACGAGGTCGAACTCAGCCCGGTTGCCCTTGAGGGGCGTCGAGACAAAGTGTCTCACCTGAATGGAGCCGAGGCCGCCTCCGCGCGCGACGCGAATACGGAGGACTGCCCAATCGGCGCAATACAAAACGAGCAGGAGCGCCGGCGTCCCCTTCAACCCCCATCTCATCCAAGGCGACAGTTGCATTGGGCAGCTTCCTATCCGATGGATTGGTCCAGCCGCCATGCCCTGCGACGACGGACGTGGGGCACCGGGCTGAACGCGGCCGTCTGACAGTTCGGTCCCCGGAGCGCCAGACGCTGTTCTGAGCGCGCCTGCCTGTGGTTTGCCCGGTGCACGTCCTGTCTCGCCGACGGCTGTAACCCACCGCCGTCAGAGGAGAATCTCGCGCGGCGGTGGCGAGAAGGGCGTCGGTGGCCCCAGGGCAAGAGCGCTCGGGGTGTGGGGTCCGTCAAGTGCCCCAACGGTTTTTCGGACTTGCAGCCGCCTTCAGTTCGCACGCCGACGGGTTGAGTCATCCGACGCCAACGTTGAGCAACCTTCGCTCCTCACCGTCGCGGCGGATATTCGTCCTGTACGGCCGGCTCTCGCTGCGGGAGGATTGGCCGGCTGAGAAGCGACCGGACGGGAGAGGCTCTCCATGGACTCGAAAGAAAGTGAGCAGGGCTGCACTGGCTCAAGCAGGCGCGGCTTCCTCAAGCTGTCCGGGGCGCTGACGGCCTGGAGCGTCCTCGGCGCTGGCACAGTCAGTACGGTGGCGGCAGCCGACTCCCTCACCAAGGCGCAGCGCGATGCGATGACGCCGGAGGCCATTCTCGCTGCGATGAAAAAGGGGAACGAACGGTTTCGCAAGGGACTCGTCAACGAGACCCGCGTCTTACTCGCTCAGCAGCGGGCGAGCGCAAAGGGTCAGTACCCAGCCGCGGTGCTCCTCACCTGCATCGATTCGCGTGCGCCTGCCGAGACCATTATGGACCTCGGGATTGGCGACGTTTTCAATTGCCGCGTTGCCGGCAACGTCAGCAACGACGACATCCTCGGCAGCATGGAGTTCGCCTGCAAGTTGGCCGGAGCGAAGGTGGTCCTGGTGATGGGACACACGGCCTGTGGCGCCATCAAAGGGGCCATCGACAACGCCGAGCTTGGGAACCTGACGGGCCTCCTGGCTCGGATTAAGCCCGCCGTGAGCGAGACCGTCTACACCGGGGAGCGGACCGCGAAGAACTACGACTTCGTCGATGCGGTGGCCCACAAGAACGTGGAGCTGACCATTGGAAACATCCGCCAGCGCAGTCCCGTCCTGGCCGAGTTGGAGAAGCAGCACGCCATCGTCATCGCTGGTGCGATGTACAACCTTGCCACCGGGGTGGTCGATTTCTTCCCGCTGAAGTGACGCCGGTGGGCAGCAGCCTTAGTGTTTTGGGTGTACCGTGCCAGGCCACCCTCCTGTGAGCTCCGCTCGAGGGATACCTGGGAGGGACGTGATGAAGCCCGCAAGACAGCTGTTGGCGCTATCGGCCATTCTTGTAGCGGGATGCTCCGGCGGGAATTGGGTGGACGTGCCCACCTTCAAGGACTGCAAAATACTCGATGGGACAAGCAAGGACTTGTCGGTGGTCGGGGCTCAGATGGTGCTCGGCACGAATCCCAAGGAGACGGTCGCGTATTTTGCGCGTGCGACCTGCTCGACCTCGGGCAAGGCGTGGACGGGTGACACTCGGTGCGGAGACACTGGCGTGCAAGTGAAGTGCAAGTGACGTCGGACTGAGAAGGCGTGTGCGGGCGCCAACTCCCCGGGCGGCGCGCTGAGCGGCTTCTCCAAGATGGCTTTTCAGCTGGCCTCGCGGAGTTTCCTTCTGAGCGACGGCGGCGCGCGAGTGCGTGCCGCGCCTGAAGGGGACGCCCGACGCCCCGGGGGGCCCGGGGGGGGAAAGGCCGTCCCACGCTACAAGCCTGTGGTCGGAAACTTGCCGGGCGGAGCGGTCACCCTAGACTTCCTCGGTAGTTATCAGCCCAGCCAGGGCGGCTTGAGCCCGAGGAGCCAGGGAATCCGTGTCGCTAGCCGGAAATTTCAAGGAAGTTGTCTTCGCGGACCTCCTCGAATTCTATTGCCTGAGTCGGCAGACGGCAGCCGTCTCGGTCACCGCGGCCGATAGAGCCGGCGGGCAACCCATCGGCACCTTCTTCGTCGAGGGGGGCGCCGTCGTGGATGCTCGTTTCGAAGGGCGCGAGGGCGCCGAAGCAGTGCGCGACGCGATGCGCCGGCTCAACCAGGGAGCGTTCCAGATTGAGCTTGGCGCGCGGAGCGAGCGTCGGACCATTCACCAGCCATGGCGGGCACTTTTGCCCGAGGAACTCCGGCCGCCGAGCGCCGCCCCCTCGCCTGTTGCGTCCACGAAGAGCACTCGGACTCCGTCCTCAGTCCCTCCACCACCCTCCGGCGGCCCCGTGCTGGCGCGAGCGACTGTGCCCAGCGCAGCGCTGGTCGTGCCCGCCCGTCCCGAGGTTCTGTCCGGTACCAAGGCCTTCCTCGTTCAGCTCACCGAGCCCCTTCCGCGTATTGGCCGTGAGTTTCTACCGGGGCCTGCGGCGCGGTGGGTGTTGGCCTTCGGAGCGGCATTGCTTGTTGGCGGCGCTCTGGCCGTCGCGGTTGGGCAACTTGTCCAAGGCAGCAGGCCACCAGAGGCCCAGGAGCGTGACGCCGAGACTTCCCGACGAGCCATGGCTCGGCGGCCTCCCGCCGGCGTCACCGACACCGAGGTTACCTTTGGCATGACTGCGCCCCTGAGCGGGCCCTCGAAGGAAATCGGCCGGCAGATGAAGTTGGGCCTGGAGACAGCGTTTGCGGCCGCCAACGCCGAGGGTGGGGTGCACGGCCGAACCATCCGGCTTCGGGCCATCGATGACGGCTACGAACCCGAGCGCACACGCGAGGTGATTCGCGAATTAGCCGAGGGTGAGCGCGTTTTCGGGTTTGTCGGAAACGTTGGCACCCCGAACGCCTCGGCCGCATTGCCCTACGCGCTCGAGCGACGGATGCTTTTCTTCGGCGCTTTGAGCGGAGCGGCTTCGCTGCGCAGGGACCCACCGGACCGCACGGTTTTCAACTACCGTGCGAGTGCGCTCGAGGAGACGGCCGCACTGGTCCGCTACCTGGTGGAGGTCCGTCGGCTGCGGCCCGACCAAATCGCCGTCTTCGCCGAGGAGGATGGGTACGGGGACGCCGGGTACCAAGGCGTCGTTCGAGCGCTGCTGCACTATCCCAATCCACGGCCCGTCCTCAAGGTGACCTACAAGCGGAACACCAGCGAGGTGGGCAAGGCTGTGGCGCAGGTGCTCGAGCGTCGGGATGGGCTTCGCGCGGTGGTGATGGTCGCCACGTACCGCGCAGCGGCGCGTTTCATCGAACGTGTTTGGGCACAGCGTCCACAGATGACGTTCGCCAGCGTCTCCGCGGTCGGAAGCCAAGCGCTCGCCGAGGAGTTGATGCCGCTCGGTCCCCGCTTCACCGGCGGCGTCATCGTGAGCCAGGTCGTTCCGATTCCCACAGCACATTCCAGCGCAGTGCTGCGTTACCAGGATGCCCTGGCGCGCTACGCGCCCGAGGAGAAGCCTGACTTCGGCTCGCTCGAGGGCTACGTCGTTGGAAACCTCTTGCTCGAAGGACTGCGTCGCTCGGGGCGGACGGTCACGACGGACAACATGATCCGCGCTCTGGAAACAATCGAGAGCATCGACCCGGGCCTGGGAACCCAAATGACCTTCGGCCCGAGCGAGCACCAGGGGTCCCATCGCGTTTGGGGAACGGTGCTCGACGCCAGGGGGAACTACCAGCCACTGGACTTCGAGTAGCGTAGCCCTTGCGGGCCCGAGGTCCAGCCACCACGCCTCCCGAGAAGAGGAGGCCCCGGAGTTCTCGCCTCGGTGCTTCTCTTCTTCCCGCATCTCGCGCCGAAGCCGAAAATTTGGGAGCCCGCTAGCCTGAGAGAGGGCGGGCGGGTTCGCCGACTCTGGGTCGCCATTCCGCTGCTCCCAGCGGTTGACGGTGCTGATGCCTTCTCGCTGCGGCAGCGAGTCACGGCGTAAGCTCCCCGTCCAAGCACGCACCGAGGACCATCGGTGTCCCGTTGAAGCGACAGCTCACCCCATTGCCCTAAACCGAGGTGGAGATGAATTGCTTGCTTCTGGTAGTCCTCGCCGCCGCCGCGCCCGGTGTTGCGCCGACATCGGTTGTGCCAAGCGAGGAGGCTGCGCTTCGTCAGGCTCGCGAACTGCTTCGCAAGACGCCGCTCGTGGACGGCCACAATGACACCGCTTGGCTCATCCGCGAGGACGCCATCTCGCACGGCGTGGTGGAGCTCTACGACTTGCGCAAGCCTGGCCGCCACGAGACGGACTTGGCGCGCCTTCGGGCCGGTGGTGTCTCCGCCCAGTTTTGGAGCGTCTGGATTCCTTCGGTCGATGCGGGCAGCGCGCGGCTGCAACTGGAGCAAATCGACATTGCTCGCCGAATGATTGCCGCCTATCCGGAGGTGCTGGTCTTCGCCACCCGCGCCTCCGACATCCGAGCGGCACAGCGGGCGGGAAAAATTGCCTCCTTCCTGGGGATGGAGAATGGCCGCGCCCTGGAAAACAGCCTGGGGGCCCTCCGCAGCTACTATGCCCTCGGCGTCCGGTACAGACACACGGCCGCGACACCGACTGGGCCGATTCTGCCACCGACGAGCCGAAGCATCACGGGCTCACCGCCTTCGGGCGGGAGGTGGTCCACGAGATGAACCGTTTGGGCATGCTGGTCGACATCGGCCACGTCTCAGCGGCGGTAATGAATCAAGTCCTCGATATCTCCGAGGCGCCTGTCATTTTCTCGCACTCAAGTGCCAAGGCCTTGACGGACCATCCACGAAACGTCCCCGACGAGGTGCTGCAGCGCATGCCCAAGAACGGGGGTGTGGTGATGGTGACCTTCGTCCCTCCGTTCGTCTCACAAGAAGTCGCGGAATGGTTTCGCCCGATTGAGAGGACGATGCAAGGAGCCATCACCGTCCAGGAGATGCATCGCTTGCAAGTGGAGCGCGCCAACGTCGCCGGTCCCATGCCCAAGGCCACGCTGGCTCAGGTGGCCGACCACATTGAGCACGTCGCAAAGGTGGCGGGCGTCGACCACGTTGGCATCGGCTGTGACTTCGCCGGCGAGGGCGGCCCTTTCGGCCTCGAGGATGTGAGTCGCTATCCATACCTCTTTGCCGAACTTATCCGTCGCGGTTGGAAGGACGAGGACCTCCGAAAGCTGGCCGGTGAAAATTTCATCCGCGCCTTCGCCCAAGCCGAAGCGGTCGCCGCTCGATTGCAGCGAGCACGCCCCGCGTCGACGGCAACCATCGACGCTCTGGACAAGCCACCCGAGGGGCAGCACTGAGGCTGATGAAGAAGCGCTGGCCGTGGCGGCTTGAGCACCAATCCGCACCGGCAAAACCAACCTAGGCTACGCTCGACTTCGTGCTCTTAGCGGCAGGTAGCAAGGTCGGTCCGTACGAGGTCCTAACGCTACTCGGCGCGGGCGGAATGGCCGAGGTCTACCGGGCGAGGGATGGCCGGATTGGCCGCGACGTGGCCATCAAGGTCATGTCCGAAGCGCTGAGCGCCGACGGTCCCCTGCTGGAGCGCTTCGAGCGCGAGGCCAAGCTGGCCGGTTCACTGAACCACCCCAACGTCGTCTCGCTGTACGACGTCGGGCTTCAGGACGGTAAGCCCTACTTCGTGACAGAGCTCCTCCAAGGCGACTCGCTACGCGAGCGTCTCGCTAAGGGGCCGATTCCGGTCGCGCTGGCACTCGACTGGGCGGCGCAGATCTCTCATGGGCTGGCGGCGGCGCACGAGCGGGGAATTGTCCATCGAGACTTGAAGCCGGAGAATGTCTTCATTACGCGCGAGGGAACCGTCAAAGTCATCGACTTTGGCATCGCCAAGCTGGTCGAAGCGGCTCTCGAAGCGACTCCCCACGGTTTGATGGACGAGACGCTGACCCCCGCGGGAGGACACACCGGCACCGGAATGGTGCTCGGCACCCCCGGCTACATGTCGCCCGAGCAGGTGCGGGGAGACAAGGTCGACGCCCGAACGGACTTCTTCAGCCTCGGCGCGGTGCTCTACGAGATGCTGTCCTCCAGACGGGCCTTCCCGGCGAACTCGGTGGTGGAGAGCGGGTACGCCATCATCCACAACGACCCCGAGCCGCTGCCCGATGCGGTTCCGGCGGCGGTTGTCCAAGTGGTGCAGCGGTGTTTGGAGAAGGACCCCGCTCGTCGGTTCCATTCGGCGCGTGACCTCGCTTTCCATTTGGACCTGTTGCGATCGCCCACCGGAGCTGTGACGCCCTCGACGGCTCGCAGCGCGCGCACCGAGATTCGCCGCCGGTCAAGCTGGTGGCACGGGCCACTCGTTGCCACCCTGGCTGCAGTGAGCGTGGGTTTCGCCGCGTACTTTGTCGGCCGCGACAGTCGGCCGCCTCTGCCTTCGGTTGACATGGCGACTTTTCGCTGGGGAAGAGTCTCAGCCGGTCGCTTCAACCACGATGGGCGGGTTGTCTTCAGCGCCGCCTGGAATGGGCAACCACTCGAAGTCTTCACGCGACCGGCCGGCAGCAACGATGCCCAACCTTTGGGCCTACACAACGCGGCACTCCTTGCCGTTTCGGGCACCGGCGAGCTAGCCGTGTTGTTACGCCCTCGGTTGGTCGATGCCGTCGAGCGCGGCACCCTCGCAGTCGCCTCTGCGGCCGGAGGGACTGCACGGGAGGTTGCAGAGGACGTCGAATACGCGGATTGGTCCTCGAAGGGTGAGCTGGCCGTGGTCCGAGTCATCGGCGGCAAACGCCAACTCGAGTACCCGCTTGGAACGCCCCTCTTCGAAACGGCGGGATGGATTGTCAACCCGCGTGTTTCTCCGCGCGGGGACGCGGTTGCCTTCCTCCACGCAGAGCCCGCGGTACCGCAGCAAGCGCTGGTGGTCGACCGGCACGGTCAGGTGCGCTCGCTGGCAAGCTTAAGCCCGCTCGGGGGCGGCACCGGCCTGGCCTGGACGCCGAGCGGAGAGGAGGTGTGGGTCTCGACCACCGATGCGCTGTGGGCCAATCGCCTCTCGGGGGCCTGGAAGCTGGTCTACCAAGGCGTTTACGAAATGCGACTTGAGGACATCGCTCCCAACGGCGCAGTCCTTGTCAACGCCCAGGACTCGCGGCGTGACCTCACCTTCGTGCCACCAGATGGCCGAGCGCAGCGACAGCTCTCTTGGTCGGACAGGACCTTCCTCGCCGGCCTGTCCGATGACGGCGGACAGGTGCTGTTCAGTCGTTTCTCGAACGGGTCGTTCACCTTCATCGAGCCCACGGACGGCTCCCCACCGCTCAAGCTCGGTCCCGGCTTTGCACTCGCTCTGTCCCACGACGGGAAAACTGCTCTTTCGCGACCTGATGACGACAAGGAGTCCCTGTCCTTGCTGAGCGTCGGCCCTGGTGCTCCTAAGACGCTCCCGCTGCCCGGGCTAGACCTAGCCGCTGCGCGCTGGCTGCAGGGTGACAAAGGCATTGTTTTCGCCGGTCGAGCGATGCAGGAGAAGCAGTTCCGGTTGTATCGCGTCGCAGTTGAGGGCGGGTTGCCGAAGCGCGTTTCCGACACAGTCATCAGCCCGCCTTACTTGGAGCTGTCAAAGGACGACCGATTCGTCGCCACGCGAGACCTCGAAGACGTCGTGACGCTTTTCCCTCTGGACGGAGGCCCACCTGTTCCACTGCCAGAACTCGGCAAGGACGCGGTGCCCGCCGGATGGACAATGACTGGTCAGCTCTGGGTGAGGTCTCTCGACGTCCCCAGTCGGATGCGTCGCTACGACGTTCGGAGCCGGCGCATTCTCGAGGAGCGCACCCTCACGCCGAGCGACCCGACTGGCGTGTGGCGAATTCCGCAAGTCCACATGACGCCCGATGGCCGGGCGGTGGCCTTCGACTATGAGCGAAGCCTCGGCTACCTGTATGTGCTGGAAGGGCTGGCGCCGCCGAGGTGGTGAGCCGACTGGCCACTCACCAGCCCTTAACCCCGCCCCCAGAGGCTTCATCCTTCGCACCGGCGTCGGGCGCGGTTCCGCCATCCCGCATGGAGCCGCCTTTCATCGGTGCTGTCTGCGCCTCCGCACGAGTTGCGCAGCCAGATGCTGTTCCGACGACGGCACCCCCGAGGACGAGCATTTGAAACAGCTTCTTGAAGAGCACAGTTCCTCCCGCAGTCAGCAATTGGCTGGGGAGGCTAGCCGAATCGGAACTCCTTTTGCGGTCATTTTTCGAGTCCCAGGCCGTCGCAAGTCCGCAAGGCGGGGAAAGGGCGGTGTGTCGGACCGAAACTGAAGGACCGGTCGGCGCAAATTCGTCTTCGCCGTCCGCAGCGGGGCCGCGCCCGGGCGAACGTGGCCACAGGGCTCACCTGAAGCTCTTCTGCCGCACCCAGAAGTTGGCCACCGGGAGCTCCAAGCCTCGGCAGACGACGATGTCGAAGTGGCTTTCGTATGGCATCGAGAGCGGGGAAGAGAAGCTGGCGCCGCGCGTCGCCCTTTGGCAGAGCCGCGCGTCGTCTTGCACGTTGGCGTTCACGTCGATGAGCACCGAGCCGTCATACCGTCGGGGTCCCCACAGCCAGTACTGGTTATGGCCCGAAATGACGGGGGGAAGGCCAAGGCGCCCCCCGAAGAAGTCGAGCGCGGCCGCTTCGCCGTAGTTGTCCGCAAGCACAACCGCCTTGGCCCGCTCCTCCTCGGGCAGTGCGCGGTACACCGCTGCAACCGCCTCGGCCAGTTCCGGCCAGCCCTGCATGTCTGCCCAGTCTGGAGGCAGCGGCCCCATTCGTTGGTTTTCGGTCTTCGCCGCGTCAAGGTGCAAGAGCGGCGCAAGCCGGCCGTGGTAGGCGAGAAATGCGGGAAGGGGCAGCACGGGTAGCGCGTAGGGGACGAGCAGTAGGCCAAAAAACAAGAGAACGCCGACCAGTGCAACCCGCAGGCTGGGCAGCGAGGCAGTCCACTGCGCCAGCGCCACGCCGCCAGCAGCGAAGAGGACTGGGTAAATGTTGGCCGGGTAGTAGTGCTTGGCGTGCAGGACGAACATCTCGGCCATCAAGAACAAGTAACCGAGGCCTAGAAAGCGCGTCGACGGTACCCGAAGAAGGAAGACCAGACCCGACACCCAGACCACCGCCAGGACTGGGTTGTGGATGAGGAATTGCGCTCCAAGAAACTCGACCGGGCCCAGCACGACGTTTTTGCCGTGCTGCGCATTTCGGAGCAGCTCCCACATCGGAAAGTCTCGGGACGCCTGCCAGAGGACATTGGGGAGCGCGATGAGGACGGCCAGCCCCGCTCCGGCCAAGAGCCAGCGGTTCCACAGCACTCGCCGCTGGGGCGTCACCAAGAGCGCCACCAGGAGCGCCGACGCAAAGAAGAGGACGCTGTATTTGCTCTCGGCGGCGAAGCCCAAGACGGCGCCCACCCCAAGCCAGCCCCGGGGGTGGCCGCCTTTGACCAGTCGCAGAACGAGCAGCGCGGCGAGCGGCCAGAGCAAGAGCCCCGGCATGTCCGTCGACACCTTCATCCCGAAGCTCATGAGAACTGGGCTGAGGAAGGCAGCGAGCGCGGCAAGGCCTTGGGCGAAGGCTCCGCCTCCAAGCTCGAGTGCAAGCAAGCAGGTGACGTAGATGGAAGCGCCAGAGAAAAGCGCTGGCATGGCGCGAAGGAACAAGAGTGAGGGCCCGGCGGATTGAGAGAGGGCGGCAAGCAGCGGGACGAACGGAGGCTGGTCCACGTAGCCGACTGCTGGGTGTCGGCCGCAGGCAATGAAGTAGAGCTCGTCCCGGAAGAACCCATAATGCGGATTGGCCGCCAAGTGCAGTAGCGCCGCCGCGACGCCCGCGACGATGGGCACCGTCTCTTTTGAACGCACCTCTTGTGCCCTCCACCGACTCGCCCCAGCAGCTCGTGCTACGTCCAGTAGTGCTTGGGATTGCGCTGTGGGTCCTCGCTCCACAGCGCTCTTCGCCGAGGCAGACCGCGGCGTCGCCCACCACTCTCAGAATTTATAGGTCAGTGCGTACAACAGCTGCAGGCTTCTCACGACCAGCTTGGTGGTGATGGTGGTGCCGGTGGTCGAGTTCGGAAAGCTGAAATTCGGCGAGTTCCCCCAGTTGAAGCCCACGCCGAAGGACCCGGATAGATGCTCACCGCGGACTTTCGCTCCAGCGGTGACTCCGTACATGCTGACGTTCCGAAAGAGTGTTTGCCCTGCGGTATCAGTCGGCGAGTAGTCGCTAAAAAAGCCAGCATGCACACTCCACCACTCGGTGATGTTGACGCTGCCGCCGATGGCCCAGTTAAAGACTTGGTTCGCGCCGTTTTTGATGCCTGGGAACGGGGAGGTGGTGACGACCGGGGTTCCGTTGGGAGCAGTGGTGGTGGTTTGCACCAGGTTTTGGCTTCCCAAAAGAACGTAGTCGGAGATGGCGGTGTGGTAGCGGAGGTCCGCTTCCAACCCGAACAACGAGGAGTGCCAGCCGAGGCCAACATCCACCTCCGTTGGGAGCTTGTAGTCGAAGGTTGCGCTCCGGTCCTTGAAGAAGACTTGGCTCCAGGGTGTCCCATTGTTGTTGACGTCCTGGTAAGTGAGGCCCCCGCTCGAGAGAATTTTCAGCCCGGGGAAGCGCAGCACGGCCCCGACGACGAGATTCTGGGTGATGTCGTACTGAGTGCCCAGGTTGCCGGTCAGGTTCCAGATTGAGCCACTTCCGTCGAGCGTCCGCAGGAACGCGTTGGCGGTGGTTGCGGTGACCACTTGAGAAGACAGTGTCTGGACCTCGGAGAGCTCGGTCAGCGCGACGCCGACCCCAACCCCGAAGCGCAGGCAGGGCAGGGGTGCAAAGGCCACCGAGAGCATGGGAAGGATGGTCGAGAAGCTGACGGTCGAGGAATAGGAAGTGGTTGGGCCGGCCGCGCCGCCGGCTTCGATGCCCTGTGACCAGGAGGCGGGTTTGGTGACGGAAATGCCGAGCCGCCAGACCCTCGAATGCAGGACGTCATCGCCGAAGACGGCGCCGAAAAAGGACGGCAGCTGGGAGATGCTGATGCCGCCGCCGGCCGGCTGGCTGAGGCCTTGCAGCTTGATGAGGTCAGATTCGTAACCGGTGGCGCTCCCGCCGATTTCCGTCTTTTCAAGAAGAATCATCCCGGCCGGGTTGTACCAACCCGAGGTCGTGGAACCGACGCGGGCGACGTAGGCCCCCGATTCGAGAGCCTCCTGCTCGCCGATGAGAACACGGTCGTAGTTGGTGATGGCAATGCTCGGCGGGAACACAGTGCCTTGCTGTGCAAACGCGCTCGGTGCGAGGAGCAGCACCAGGAGCGAAGCGCGCCCGAGCAGGCGACAAGGTTGCCGGTCTCCAGTCATGTCCCTCCCCCTTTGGTGAAGCGCCAGCGACGCCGCCCCTTGCCGCGCGCGAACTCTGAACTCAGGCGAGACGAAGGTCCATCAAGAACCGCCCCCGCGCGGCGCGTCACGTTTTAAAATCAGAGTGCGCGTTGGGCCCCGAGCGTCTACGGTTGACCGATGGTGCGAAGGCACGAAGGTGTGCGCGTGGCAGGGCGAAAAGCGTGGTTGCGCGGGTGCAAGTCCGGCGGTCGGGCTGTGGAATCGCGACTCGGCTTCTTCGCGGCCATCCTCTTGGCGAATGGTGCCATTGCAGGGCCAGCCTCGGCGGTGCGCATCGGCGAGAGCACAGACAAGTTGGGAACCATCAACCTGCCGTCGGGCATGCGGATTGTCATCGAGGAGGACCACAGCAAGCCCGTCGTCGCAGTGGTCACTGTCATCAACGCCGGAGCCGCTGATGACCCGGTCGGGAAGGAAGGGCTGGCTCACCTCGTCGAGCACCTCACCTCGCGCGCGAAACCCGATGGAAAAATTCAGCGCGCGAATCAGTTGGACTTCGCCGGCGCGGCGAGCTGGAACGCGTCCACCACGCACGACTTGACGACGTTCGCGGTCGTCGGACCCAAAGAGGCGCTCCGGAACCTGCTGGTGATTGAGGGCGGTCGGCTGGCGGGGCCTTTGGCTGGCCTAGACCCGCGCCTTTTCGAGATTGAGCGTGACATCGTCAAGGCTGAGCTGAGCGGTCGGGATGAGCAAGGGAGGCCTGGCGCGGTCGAGGCGCGGCTGTACGACGTTCTCTACCCCGAGGGAAGTCGCTACTACCGGCCCGTCCTGGGAAGTGCGAAGAGCCTCCCACAGCTGTCGCCGGCCGACGCGCAGGCCTTCGTCGAGAAGTACTACGTCCCGAGCAACGTCACGCTCTACGTCGCCGGGGACGTCGAGCTGAGCACCATCCATCAGCTCTTCGGAGCGACCCTGCCGAAGCGCTTCGTCGAAGCTCCGGACAGCGGGCCGGTGAAGCCTCCGATGCGTCTGTCGAAAGAGGCCCCGTCCGTCCCACCGGTCCCAACCTGGCAGCCGGTGGCAACCGTCCGCGCCCCGGTCCCGGGCCCAATGCTCTACGTCATGTGGTCTTTGCCCCGAGGCTACTCGGCGGACGGGACCCTGGAACGGGCGGTACGCTCCGCCCTGGAAGCGGTCCCCGTCTGGGTAAGCCGGACGTCGGACATTGCAGACATTCGTGCGACTCTCGTCGCGGGTCAGGACACGAGTACGCTCGTTTGCGCGGTCGCCTTGAAGGAAGGCCGCACCCCAGAGAAGAGTCTCGAACGAGTCCTGGACCAGTTCCATCGCTTTTCGGACTCGGAGCTGGTGAACGGCGCGGGCAATGGCGAGGCAGAGGCCAACCGTCTGGACAACGGCCTCACGGGCGTCGGGCGCACGCTCGCAGCCGCGTCGACCATCCGCGTCGGTGCCCCCAGCGACACCGGCGATTCATCCCTCTCGACGCAAACGCGAAATGCGCCGGGGTCGGTGACCTCGTCGGACGTTCAGGTGGCCCGCTACCAGATGACGGCGTTGGTGCAGGACGTCGTAGAGACAGAGTCCGTCTTGGCGCGCGCCAAGGACAGGGCGACGCTGGCGCACTGGACGGGGGATGCCTCGGGCTGGAGCAAGGACATGACGGCGCTGACGGAGGTCGGCCCCTCCACTTGGCAAGACTTCACCCTACAGTGGTTGAGCCGCGACCGAGCCCGGGTGCTCTTCGTTGAGCCGAACGGCGAAAGCATCGAGGCCGAGGAAGAGGGCGGTCCCCCCAGCGTCTTCGCCGCCGACGACGTCCACGTCAAAGTCTCCTCCGGCGCGCTCAAGACGTACGCCCACGGTCCGGTCGGGGACATCCGGGTTTTCACACTCAAAAACGGGCTGAAGGTGCTCCTGGTCCGCCGCCTTGGAGCCCCCACTGTGGCCGCCACGGTTGGCGTCAGAGGTGGACGCGCAACCGCCGAGCCACTCGGAGTCGCAGAGCTGGCGACCCGACTGGCGGTCCCGCTGCAGGTTGGCAACGGCCCGCCATCACAATTCGGCGGAGGCGTGGCCTTTGTCAGCGGCCCGGATGTGACCTACCTCGAGGGGCGCGCCGCCTCCGGCAACTTAGCGGACTTGCTGGCCGTCCTCTCCGACACCATCCAGTCGTTTCACGTCGACGACGGGCTCGGGTGGAATTGGAACGAGTTGGTGGCTGCCAGACACAGCTTTGACATGTCGGCCAGCGCCGAGACCAACCGACGGTTTCTGGCCGAGGTCTACTCGGGCGCCTCAGGAGGTCGGACAGCCCAGGCGGAGGACTTCAAGAAGCTGGGAACCGGGGACGTGAACCGATGGATGGACCAGAGCCTTCGGCCAAACAACGCGGTGCTGGCGGTGGTGGGAGACATCAACGTCGCCGAGGCTGAAGCAAGCGTGCATGAGTGGTTCGAGGGGTGGAAGGGCCAGCGAGACGGGCGTGGCGAGGCTCCGGCCGGAAAGCTTAAAGAACGGAAGGGGCCGGTCCACGTACTCACCGTCGACCGTCCAGGGGCCGAGCGGACTGAAATCCGAATCGGCTGCGGCATCGAGACTGAGAGCGCGACGGACCTCCTGGCCATGAGAATTCTGGGAGCTCGGCTTCGGACCAAGCTTGGCACCCTTGCCCGCAGCACCCTCGGGGGCAGCGACGGCTTCTCTGGCGGGGCCCTGCTTCAGCGTGCCGTGGCTCGGGTGGATGTCGCGGGGACAGTCGATGCGCGGGCACTTACGCCCGTGCTGGCGGCGGCCCGACAGGAACTGGCGGCCTTGGAAGACCTGAAGCTCGGGGAAGACGAGCTCGCCCTGCTAAAATGGCGTCAGGCGATGGGCTGGAACGGTCGCCTCGTGACCAACGGTGAGCTGGCCCAAGGGCTGGTCTGGACGCGACTGGCGGACCTGCCGGTAGAGCTCCTCCAGAAGTATGCCGACCAGCTCGCCACTGTGACGCCCGAAGACGTGAACCGAGTAGCCGCCGCCTGCCGCAAGACGGCTGTGCTCCTGGTGAGTGGAGACCCTGGTGCCGTGGACAAGGCGCTGTTTGTCACGGATGGAATGGTCTTGAAGAAGGGCTCGTAGCGGGGACGAAACCCCACACCCCGCTCGGGCAGCATCTTTTCGCACGGAGCTGGCCAGAGCCGAGCGGCCGTCCACTTTGGAGACCGGCGAGCAACGTAGAAAAAAGCGCTCGCGCTAGTGTTTGGACGTGTGCTGCGCTGTCCACAAGCGTGCTAGGACCGGTGCTGCGTGCTCACCGCACTTTTTCGCACCAAGGGTGTCGACGCCGCATCCGCCGACGCTGAGGCCAGCGAACACAAGCTGAAGAGGTCGCTCGGCGTCATTGACCTCACCGCGCTGGGCATCGGCGCTGTCATCGGCGCCGGCATCTTCAGCGCGCCAGGGTCCGCCGCGGCCGGTGCGGAGGGCCGGCTTCCGGCAGGGCCGGCCTTGGTGGTCTCCTACGTTTTGGTGGCCATCGCGTGCGGATTCGCCGCGCTTTGCTACGCCGAGCTGGCGGCCGTCGTTCCTGTCTCTGGCAGTGCATACACCTACGCCTACGTGACGCTGGGGGAAGTCGTCGCGTGGATTATCGGCTGGGACCTCATCCTCGAATACGCCGTGGGCAACGTCGCGGTCGCCGTGAGCTGGGCGGACTATTTCAAGACGATGCTGGCAAACGTGGGCCTGCACCTGCCTCCTTGGCTTTCCACGACGCTGAACCACGCTCGCGAAACGCCCGGCCTCTTCGAGGCGGCGCCGCACCTGTTTGGTGTCCCCATTGTCTTCAACCTTCCAGCCGGCGCCATCGTGGCCGCCCTTACCGTGCTGTTGGTGGTCGGCGTGCAGGAGAGCTCCCGGGTTAATGCAGTGATGGTGGCGCTCAAGCTTTGCATTGTCCTTGGCTTCATCCTGGTGGGCGCCTTCTACGTGAAGCCTGAGCACTGGGTGCCCTTTGCTCCCTACGGGGCAAGAGGAATTCTGAGCGGCGCGGCCATCATTTTCTTCGCCTACATTGGCTTCGATGCAGTCTCCACCACGGCCGAGGAGGCGAAGAATCCGCAGCGCGATATCCCGCGGGCGATGATTGCGACGCTGGCCATCTGCACCGTGCTTTACATTGCTGTCACCCTGGTGCTCACCGGAATGGTGCCCTGGCAGCAACTGGGCGTGGGCGACCCGCTGGCCAAAGCGCTGGAAGGAGCCGGCCTGCAGCGGCTGGCCGGGGTGCTG
Source organism: Myxococcaceae bacterium (assembly GCA_052143535.1). Lineage (GTDB taxonomy): Bacteria > Myxococcota > Myxococcia > Myxococcales > Myxococcaceae > JADGRA01. The sequence continues at coordinate 70,244 of JBKQSS010000061.1, forward strand.
TCCTTCGGGGCAGTCATCGCCCTGACGGCCGTCTTGCTCGTCTTCCAGCTGGGGCAGCCGCGCATCTTCATGTGCATGGCCCGAGACGGGCTTCTGCCGCCCTGGGCGGCGAAGGTGCACCCCCGGTTCCGGACGCCCTACGTCACCACCATTCTCACCGGCATCTTCGTCGGGCTTCCGGCGATGTTCGTCGACATCAACGAGGCCATCGAGTTCACCAACATCGGGACGCTGTTCGCCTTCGTTCTTGTCTCGCTGGGGGTGCTGGTGCTGCGCCGCACGCAACCGGACCGGAAGCGGCCGTTCCGTTGCCCCGGCGTGCCCTGGGTACCCCTGGCGGCGGTCGTCTGTTGCGGCATCCTGATGCTCTATTTGCCCCTCATCACCTGGATGCGCTTCGTGGTGTGGCAAGTGGCAGGGGTCGGGCTGTATTTCCTATATGGGCGCCGTCACAGCCGTCTGCGAATGCAGGCCGCGGCCGAGTCCTGACGTCCCGGGAGGGCAAGGCGGCATGGATGCACACTACGAGCAGGTGATGGCCGCGCGGACTCAGGTGGAGGGCACTGGAGAGCGGGCCTACTTCGCCTATTCCACGATTTTGGACCGGGCGGCGTTCGAGGAGTGGCGGCAGCAGCACGGCTACGACTTCTTCGAGTTGCCGGAAGGTGAGCTGGCCGAGGGCATTGACTTGGCACTGGAGTACGACTTTCCGTCCAGGTGGTGGGGTGGTCGAGTGGCCGGCCTGGCCGACCGGCCGGGCGCTTCCGTGTACGGCTTGCTCTTCCGCGTTCCCGAGAAAGACTGGCCCATCGTCCAGCACAAAGAGGGTTACGTGACGCACATGTGCACCGAGCGCCCGGTGCGGGTGCGGGTCAAGGGGCAGGAGTTGGTCGCCACCGCCTTCACCACCGCGGCAAACCGAAAAAGCGCCGATGGTCCGGTGAGCCAACGCTTTGTCGCGGCGCTGGTGCGCGGTGCCGAAGCTGCCGGGCTGCCGGCGGCCTGGGTGGCGTCGCTGCGCGCAACGAGAGCCTGAGGCCCCGTCTGTCCTTGCTGGCGCTCAGGACCGAGGGTGGGGCGCACTTAGGCGTTGGTGAGCGGCCAGTATCGCGCTTTCAACAGGGGCCACCCAGGCTGGCAGGGAGGCGCCGAGCGACTGAGCTGAGACGCCGGCAAAGCGCACCATCGCCAGTTGGCCCCACAGCGCCGCGTCGGCCAGTGTTGGCTCGGGGCCGAACAGGAAGGGGGAGCTCTGCAGCGTCCGCTCGGACGGGGCGAGCGCGGCGCGAGCCCGCCCCAGGTGGGCGGTGGCAGACTGCTCCCAGGCCTCGACGCAGCCGGGCCCGTACTTCCTCTCTTTGATGAGGGCGTAGAGCGCCCTGTCAGCTGGCCGGGGAAACCTGCGGCGGATGGCAGGGGCGGCCAGCTTGAAGCAGGCGTCCTCGAGGATTTGGTCGCACCAGTCGGCGTAGGCCCAGACTGGACCCTCCAGCGGGGCAGGGACGAGAGCAGGCGCTTGCAAGAGGATGAATTCGCAAATGGCTCGCGAGTCCAGATGGACGCAGCCGGTAGCGTCCACCAGCACCGGAACGTGCATGTAGCCACCGGTCAGCTCGACCAACGCGGAACGGTCTCCGTACGGGACATCCTCCACCTCGGCGCGCATCCCGGCCAGGCCGAGAAGACACTCCACCTTGAGCGCGTAGCAGCTGTAGGGAAAACGGTAGAGCTTCACGGGGGTGCCTCCGGCGGGGAAGGGAGCGACAACCAAGCGTCAACTGGAGGCAAGGCTGCAGGCGCGCGCGTCAATCTGGGCCATCGGAGTTTGCGACGGGGCTCGGAAGGAACCAGCGGACGGTCAGCGGCGGAAGCGACAATTCCGCGGAAACGGGTTGACCATCCCAGGGTTTCGGCTCGGTTTGGATGTCCCCCTCGCCGTCCGCGCTGCCGCCATAAGCCAAGGCATTGGTGTCGAGCACCATCCGGTACCCGGCCGCTCCCGGGAGGCCCACCCGGTAATGAGGCCAGGGCGATGCGGAGAGGTTTGCCACCACCACCAGGTCCTCGCTGGGCGTCCCGCCGCGGCGGACGAAGGCGTAGACATTCACACTGGCGGCGTCAGCCTGTATCCACTGGAAGCCCTCGGGGACGTCGTCGCGCACATGGAGCGCGGGGGAGGAACGGTAAAGAGCGTTGAGCTGGCTGGTGAGACGCTGGATTCCCAGGTGGCCAGGTTGGTCGAGCAGGTGCCAGTCGAGGCTTCGGTCGTGGTTCCATTCCGCGGTCTGACCGAATTCGCCGCCCATGAAGAGCAACTTGCGACCTGGGTGCGACCACATCCAGGCGAGTAGGGCCCTGAGGTTGGCCAGCTTCTGCGCGGGGCCGCCCGGCATTTTCCCGTACAGCGAGCCCTTCAGGTGCACCACTTCGTCGTGGGACAGAGGGAGCACGAAGCGCTCGCTGTAGGCGTACATCGTCCCGAAGGTGAGCGCGGTGTGGTTCTTGCTCCGGAAGAAAGGGTCCAGAGAAAAGTAGCGAAGGGTGTCGTGCATCCAGCCCATGTTCCACTTCAGGCTGAAGCCGAGCCCGCCTTCCTTCGCCGGCCGGGTCACTCTCGGCCAGGCGGTGGATTCCTCGGCGATGACCAGGACGTCCGGGTGAAGCTCATTCAGCTTGCCATTCACCTCGCGAAAGAACGCGACGGCTTCCTCGTTTTCGCGACCACCCCAGCGGTTGGGAACCCAATTGCCGGCAGTTCGCGAGTAGTCCAAGTAGAGCATCGAGGCGACGGCGTCCACCCGCAGCCCATCCACGTGGTACTGCTCCGCCCAGAAGAGGGCGTTCGAGACGAGGAAGTTGCGGACCTCGTGTCTCGCCAGGTTGAAGACCAGTGTCCCCCAATCCGGCTGCTCACCCCGGCGCGGGTCCGGGTACTCGTAGAGCGGCGTGCCGTCAAATCGCGCCAGCGCCCAGATGTCGCGCGGGAAATGGGCCGGAACCCAGTCGACCAGGACGCCAATCCCCGCCTGATGGAGCGAGTCCACCAGGAAGCGAAAGTCGTCGGGACTGCCATAGCGCGCAGAGGGCGCATAGTAATTGCTGACCTGGTAGCCCCAGCTGCCTCCAAACGGGTGCTCCGCCACGGGGAGGAACTCGACGTGGGTGAAGCCCATTCGCTGGACGTACTGCACCAGCTGGGGAGCCAGCTCCCGGTAGCTGAGCGGTCGGCTGTCTTCCTCCACCACGCGGCGCCAGCTGCCCAGGTGCACCTCGTAAATGCTGAGCGGCGCCCGACCGAAGTCGGTGCGTGCGCGGGCCTCGAGCCAGCCCTGGTCGCCCCAGGAGTAACGGTCGATGCGGTGCACCACCGAGGCATTGTGCGGTGGCACCTCGGTCCGGAAGGCATAGGGGTCCGCTTTCAGCATGGGCGGTCCACCGGGAGCCGGTCGAACCTCGAACTTGTACTTCGCTCCTTCCCCTACCTCGGGGAGGAAGAGCTCCCACACGCCTGAGCTGCCCATGCGGCGCATGGGGTGAAGTCGGCCATCCCAACCGTTGAAATCCCCCACCAGGGAGATGCTGGTTGCGGTGGGAGCCCACACCGCGAAGGAGGTCCCCTCTACGCCACCGTGCTGAAGGGGGTGCGCGCCGAGTCGCTCCCAGGGGCGCTGGTGGCGACCCTCGCCCAGCAGGTAGAGGTCGACCTCGCCGAGCGTCGGCCAATAGGCGTAGGGGTCCCTCAGGGTGAACGAACGTCCCGGGTATTGGACTTCGAGGCGGTAGGGAAAGGCGGCTGTCGCTCTGAGGTTTAGCGAGAAGAGGCCACGGCCGAGCGACGCCATCCGGAATTCGCGGCCGTCGTCGGCGCGTACGCTGACTGCGTCCGCCTCCGGCCGCCAGGCGCGCACCACCAAGTCTCCTTGGGCGTTGTGCATGCCCAGCACCTGGTGTGGCTCGGGAAGACGCAGGGCCACGAGCTGGTCGAGCGCCGCCTCAAGCGCGGCCCCCTCGAGCGGTGTCGAAGCGGGAGTCAACGGGGGGTTCGCCTTCCCTTTGGGGCGTCGACGTTCGAAACAGGCGAAGCGTAGCGCAAGTTTCCCGCAGTGCAGTGGTCGACCGTTGTGTAACGTTTGCTCTTAGGCGAATCGTTTACCTCTCGCACCCCTTGTCCTCTCCCGCCTCGATGGATTCAGAGCTGGAGCTCCTCGCCCGCGCTGGGCGGGGAGACGCGGATGCGTTGGAGACGTTGTACCGACGGCATGGCCCACGGGCGATGGGAGTCGCCTTGCGCGTCCTTCGGGTGAGAGCCGACGCCGAGGAGGTTCTCCAGGAGACTTTCCTCGAGGCGTGGCGGCGCGCGCGTGAGTACACGCCCTCACGCGGGACGGTGGAGGCCTGGTTGCTCACCATCGCGCGAACGCGGGCCATTGACCGGCTGCGCTCCCGTGCCGCGCGCGGCCGTCTGGTGGAGGCCAAGAGCGCGGAGCCGCCGGCTTCTGGACCGACTCTGCCCGACGCACTCTCGGCCGCCGCGCAGGACGTGAGGCGTGTGCAGGCCGCGCTGGCGGCCCTTCCCAAAGCGCAGCGCGTGGCGCTGGAAATGGCCTACTGGGAGGGGCTCTCGCAAACGGAAATTGCGGAACGGACCGGTCAGCCCTTAGGGACAGTGAAAACCCGGGTCCGCCTGGCGCTGCTCAAGCTGGCTCGGCTCCTCGCGTGACGTCAGGAGTCAGCGGAGGCCGTTTCGGAGTGCCGGCTGGCTTGGCGGTAAAAGAGCACCACCGTGTAGCAGTGGAACTCGTTGTCGCTCGACTGGCACACCACTCGGTCGACGATTTCGAGGTCCGCGTTGCTTCGCAACCAGCGGGTAATGGCCTCGCCGAGCTCTTCCCGCTCTTTCGCCTTGGTGGCGGAAAAAACCTTCACGCCGGTGAACATGGGCTCGCTCCCCCTTCCAGCCCCGTCGGCTCCGGTGTATGGCACGCGCCCCGAAAGACTGTCAAAGCCGCCCCCTATGCTGATTGACCTCCACATCCATTCACACCTCTCGATGGGGTGTCCGCTCAGTCCCCGCACCGTCCTGGAGCGGGCGGCGAGCCATGGCCTGGACGGCGTGGCTTTCACCGAGACCAACAGTCAGGACGGTTGCGACGAGTTGCTCGCCCTCGACGGGCGGGGGGGGATGCGCGTCTTCGTGGGACTGGAGCTGGTGACTGACCGCGGGCAGTACCTGTGCTTCTTTCCGCGTCCGGAACAAGCGCCGGAACCGGTGCAGCTGTGGGGCAGCAACCGGGAGCGTCCCTGGAGTGCCGCCGAGTGCCTTCCTCGGCTGCAGAGCCTGGGGGCGGTGGTTGTGGCCGGGCGCCCGTTTGACCGCGACGTCTCCAACCCGGCTCTGGACTTCGTCTTCTCGGCACCCGGCCTGGTGGCGGTGGAAGGCTACAACGCCCGAGTCCGTCAGACGGCCAACGACCTCGCGGTGGAAGCCGCCGAGAAGCTGAAACTGCCGTGCATTGGAGGAAGCGACGCTCGGCTGAGCTTGGACGAGGTGGGTCGGGGCGCCACCTTCTTCAAGCGTCCGGTGGCCTCTCAGGCGGACCTCCTCACCGAGTTACAGGGGCGCGACTACTGGCCGGTGATGGTGGGGGAGCTGCCGCGGCTCAGCCGACCCGGCGAGGCTCGGGAGCCGGAGCGCAAGGTGCGGCGTCGCTTCAGGGGACGGTCCCGCTAGCGTCCGGCGCTTTGGAGTCGACCAGGCGCCCGTCCTGGAATTCGGCCGTTCTCAGTCCACCGGGCCAGGTCCAACTCTCCCGTCGCCCGGTCGGGCTGAAGCGCGCCACCCTCGTTCGAGGGTAGCCCCAGGCGGCCACCACGGCCTCCGCCGGCATTTCGGTGAGGGTACGCTTCTCCTTTACCGCCGCGCGGACCGCCTCATTCCACCCCTCCTCGGCCGACGCGGGTGCAAGCGGCGTCAGCCACAGCTCGACCTCATCCCAGAAGGCCGTTTCGGAGCCCAGCGCGGCATCCACCACCAGCACCGCCTGCCGTCCGTTGCCGAGCTGCACGGTGACGTAGGTGTCGCGGTGCGGGCTCTTCTGGCCAAACGGGCCCACCGGAAAGTCGATGCGGACGATGGAGGCCGTGGTACCGGCGGGGATGATGCCTTCCAGGAGCTGGCCGGCCGGCGGCGGGTGACCTCCAATTTCCCATTCTGGGGGAGGGAGCGGGGCGAGGGCCGGGGCCCAGTTTCCCTCCGCCAACCGGTAGGGCCGAGCGGAAACCTGGAGCCAACGCGGACCTTCGGTACGCGCGTCGTGCAGCACAGCTCCCCGCTCGTTCGGAGTCAGCGCGGCGCGGGGCGCGCAACCGAGCGCGGCGACCATCGCCAGGGTGGCAAGGGTGGGGCGCATAGGGGAAGGCGGGCGGGACGCTTAGCTGTCGGATTCGCTCTTAGTGCTCTTGTTGGCCGTCGAGCTCGGCGCTGCCGGTGTCGCCGAAGCGCCGGAGGAGCCGGCTGGTGCGGACGTCGGGCTCGCAGCCGCCGGTGCGGCCGGGGTCTCCTTGTCCGCCGGCTTGGTTCCCTCGGCAGCGGGAGCGGCAGCGCCGTCGGCCTTCTTCGAGGCATAGAGGTCCGCGCCCCAGCCGCCGCCTTTCAGGACGAAGGACGTTCGGCTGACGACGCGGCTGAGGGTCCCCTCGGCGCCGCAGGCGGGGCAGCGCTCCGGAGCCTTTTCACTAAGCTTCTGGAGGACGTCGCTCAGCTTGTTGCACTTGCTGCAGGTGTACTCGTAGATGGGCATTGCAGTTCAAACCGGCTGGGGGAAGGCGGACGAGGCGGTTTCAGGAAACAGGCCAAGTCGGAGAAGACTTCGGCGCAGCGCCTCGGGCGCGACGCCGAGCCGGGTGGCCAGCAGGGCAGTGCGCTCTTCGGCCGCACCGGGAGTCGCTTCCAGGGCGCGTCGGAGGTCCTCCGTCACCGACCGCTCGAAATCCGCCGAAACGCCGAGGTCCTCGAGATACTTGCGTTTGCCCAGCAAATCGAGCCGGGCAGTCCAGTGCGCGGGCTGGAGGGCTTCGCGTCGGAAGCGGTCGCGGATGCGGTCGACGGCGGCTGTGACGCCGAGCCGTCCGGCCCAACTCAACAGCTCGCTCGGCCGCACGCTCAAGGCCCACGCTGCCCGACCGAGGGACCCTCGCTGCTCCTCAAGCGTGGAGAGAACGAGTTCGCGCTCCGTCTCGGCGGCGCGGTCCAAGAGGCCCGCTCCCGCGAGAGCCGCGTCCAGGGCCTGGCTGGTGACGTCCTGCGTCTGCCCCCGTGCCAGCGCACGCAGCAGCGCCGGACGGTGAGCGTGCTGCGCGAGGAGGTCGCCCAGCTGGGCGACGCTGAGGCTCTCGAGCGACGGCTGCTCGGCTGGCAGCTGCGCAAACCGCCCGCGGGGCGCACTGACTGAGGGCTCCTTCGCCCCCCCGACCCGTCGTCTGGGAGCAATGCGCTCGGCCACTGTCGAGGGGCGGGATGGCCCTAACGGCCGCTCTGGGGAGCGCGTGGCCGGCTGCCCCAGGCCTTGCGGCTCGCGCAGGGTGGTCACCGTTTGGGGCGGGGACCCGCCCCAGGCCGGCAAGGGGGGGACTTCCGCCCCGAGCGCTGGGGGCTGCGCCTCGAGGAAGCCCTTCAGCAGCCGGTAGTACCCGCACGCTTCGCGCTGTGCCGCGAGCGCCTGCGGCGTGCCCCGGAGCACGTCGACCACGGCGTAGGGGCCGAGCGGCCGCGCGGCTGGCTCCTCGTCGGTGAGCGCCTGAACGCGGAAGTCGTCCTCCGCGGCAAGCGTTGACAGAGCCGCCCGCACCTCGGCCGGGGGCGCGGGGGCGCCAGCCCGACGACAGAAGTCGGAGACAGCTACCGCCACGGGGCTAGGGACTTCGTCGGCGGTTCGCTTGGGTGCCCAGGGTTTGTGCATAAGAAAACGGCAGAGTGTCCGTGTACCATCTGTGCGTGTGAGGGTAGGCCGGATTGCAAACTCCGCGAAATGTAAGCAGCCAGCCCCCCGCGCCAGGGGAGGCTCCCAGCGTGGCCGGCATCCGCCTAGGGCCGGGCCCTGGCCTGGTGCTGTACACGCTTCTGCTCGGGGCCGCCGGCCTGGCCTTCTTCGGCAAGGAATTCCCCGGCCGGCTCCCGGACGCGGTGCAACGGGTGACGCCCTTCGTGTTTGGCGCCTTCGTGGCGCTCTTTGCGGCGTACCGCTTCGTCCTGGTCCGGAGCCGTAAGTACCCAAGCTTCAAGGCCTTTTACCAGGTCGGCCTGGCCGTCGTCGTCTTCTTGCTCCTTCTGCCATCCGCACGGGCAAGCTACAGCCCGTCGCCGCGCCCGAGCCTGGCAGCGGACCTTCAGGACAGCAATGCCCGGGTCCGTACACTGGCCGCCGAAGTGGCTCGCAATCGCCCAGAGGCAGCACGCTATGCTCCGGCGCTCGTGACTGCCCTGGAGGACGAAGACCCAGCGGTACGCCTCGAGGCCCACCGCTCACTGGTTCAAATCGCCGGCGTTGACCTCGGTTCGCCAGAGGTGGCCGGAGCAGTCAAACGGTGGAGAGAGCGCTTCCCGTGACTGAATGGAGCAAGTCCGACGTCCTGACGCGCTACATGGCCGAGCACGGCTTGAAGAGCACCCGTCAGCGCAACCTCATCATCGATACGTTCTTCGACATCGGCGGTCATCTGTCGGTGGAGGAGTTGTGGAACAAGGTCCGCTCACAGGACACGAAAGTATCGGTGGCAACCGTCTACCGGACGATGAAGCTGCTCCACGACTGTGGGTTGGTCCACGCTCGAAATTTTGGCGACGGCCAGACGCGCTACGAGGCCGCCGCAGGCCGCCACCACCACGACCACCTCATCTGCACACGGTGCGGGACGATCATCGAGTTCGAGAACGACCGCATCGAAATGCTGCAGGACCGCGTAGCCCGCCAGAATGGCTTCCGCGTCACCTCGCACAAGATGGAGCTGTACGGACTGTGCGCGGACTGCCAGCTCGCTCCGGCTTCCTCGGAGGGCGGCCCGCGCGCCTGACCCTCGCCCTCGTCCTTTTGTGCTCGGCCGGCTGCGCCAGCACGCCAGTGCGCCCGCGTGCTGGCTCTTATGTCGCCGTGCTGGCGGGGCTGCCGGATGTGAATGGGCGCTACGTGGACGTTTCCGCGTGGCAGGGAAGGGTGCTGGTGGTGCAGTTCTTGGCCAGCTGGTGCTTCCCATGCATCGCCACCGCTCCTCGGCTGCAGGAGCTCTTACGGCGCTATAGCAAGGGTGGGTTGAGCGTCGTCGCGGTGGGGATGGACAGAGAAGGGGCGCTGGTGCTCCTTCCCTTTCAGGAACAGCTCGGTCTCAGTTACCCCGTGCTGGTGAGTGACTCGTCGCTGCGCGAGGGAAAGACGACCTTCGGCCGCATCAGTACGCTTCCCACCACCGTCATCGTCGGCCGTGACGGGACCATCCTCACCGCCTTCGAGGGCGTGCCGGCGGAGGGCAGCCTCGAAACCTTCGTCGAGAATGCCCTGGCCATGAAGCCCTGAAACGCTCGCCGCCCCCCGAAGTGAGGGGTGTGTGGGTGTGGGAAGCGACGCTCCTTTTCTTGCCGCCTCGCCGCCCACTGCTACCGTCCTGTGGCGCGACCCCCGGGCGGCCAAGGCCTCTCACCTCGGGTCGCCCCGCTTCCATGGGACGACGTGGCCTGAAATTCGCGGTGCTGGGCGCTGTCGTGCTCGCCGGCTTGTCGGCCCTGGACGCCCGGGGCTTTCGCCGGGCAGCGCGCCTGCGCGCGCAGGTGGAGACGCTGCGCCAAGCCAACCGTCAACTGAGCGAGGACAACGCTTCCTTGACGCGGGAAATCAACGCCCAGCGCGTCGATGCTCGCGCCAGCGAGCGCGCAGTGCGTGAAGAGCTTGGGTACGTGCGTCCGGGCGAGCTCGTCTTTCAGGTGGAATGAGCGCCGCGCCGGCCCTCCCTACCCAGGTGCGCCGGACGCTCCGCTGGGCGGCTGCGGGGTTGCCCTTGGCCGGCGTCCTGGCGGCGGTGGTGCTCCTGGTAAGCGGCCTCTTCCCGGCTGCGGAAGAGCCCTCCTGGGCCGCCCCGGGTGCCCTGGTGCTGGTCTTGGCCGGGGTGGCCGCTGCTGCCGGGCGCCGCACTCCGGTGCACCACCAAAAGGAGCGCAGCCTCGGCGATGACCTCGCGCTGGGGGCCCCGCTGGTGGCGGCCAGCGTCCTGGTGGCGGACTTGGCGGGGGACGGCCTCTTTCCCCTGGTTTACTTAGTGATGGCGGGCCTGGTCGGCTTCCTTCGCTTCAGCGCGGCGTCTCTCTTGGTGCTTCTGGCAGTGGGGATGGATGGGCTGCGCCTGGGCCGCTCCGGAACGCCCAGGACGGCTGAGGTCGCGGCCCATGCCCTGTTTCTGGTTCTTTTCGCAGCGACCTACCGTCTGGTGCTCAACGCGAGGCTGGCGCTCGCCCGTCGCGCTGAGGTCGACGCGGTGCGTAACCGGCTGCGCGAGGTGGAAGAGGACGCACGGACTTTCCGCCTGGTGGACTCTGGCAGCGCGGAGCGCGCCGGCGGCCCTGCGGCGCAGGAGAAGTGGCTGCTCGCCTCGGTTCAGCAGGTGGAGGGAGCCGTCGGCGCCGTCCTCGACGTCGCCGAGCTTGCCATCCGCAGCCACAGCTGTGCTGCGTTCCTGCTGGATGCCGATGACCGGATGCTGCGTCTTCACGACTGTCGCAGCAGTTCCGAATTGGTTCAGCGGGCACCTGTCCCGGCGGGCGAGGGCATCCTCGGAGGGGTGGTGCGCCGAGGGGTTGCGGTGCGGATGGCCTCGGAGGGCGGCCTGCGGGGCGTCGGCTGGTACCAGAGCAACGTCGGGGTGAAGAGCGTCCTGGCGGTGCCGCTCCAGGAGCGCTCGGGACAGCTGCGGGGGGTACTGCTTGCGGACCGGCTGGAAGCCGAAGCCTTTACCGACGGCGACGAGCAGCTGCTCTCGACGCTGGCGCGGGAGGTGCTCCGAGCGCTCGAGGTGGAGCGGGTGCTGGGGGAGGTGCGACGCGGCCGGGACGAGAAAGCTCGCTTCTTCAGCGCCATCGAAGAGCTCAACCGGGCGGTCGACCCGGCGGCGGTGTTTGCCGCAGTGGTGGAAAATGCTCGGACGCTCGCTGCCCTCGACTTCGTGGCCGTCACCCTGGTGCAAGAGGAGGAAGGCGCGCGGGTGCACCGGGTGGCCAAGGTCGCCGGGAGTACGACGGCCCGCGCTCTGGAGGGCCGTAGCTTTCCCGACAACAACGGGCTGGTGGCCAATGTCGTCCGCTATGGGGCGCCGCTCCCCGGCCGGGCGCTGCCGCAGATGGAGCAGAAGGTGGTTTTCGACGACCGAACGGAAGTGCGCGGCCTCGGGGCACTACGCATTCTGCCGCTGGTGGCGGCAGACCGTATTCTCGGGACGTTGGTTGCTGGCACCAAGGCACGTGGGGCGCTCGGAGAAGACGTCTTAAGGATGCTCGAGGTGCTTGCCATCCAAGCGGCGCAAGCCGTGCTTCGGGCGCAGCTGTTCGAGCAAACCGAGCGGCTGGCCACCATCGACGGGCTCACCTCACTGGCCAACCGTCGCACGTTTCAAGCCCGAGCCGCTCAGGCGCTGGCGCAGGCCCGCCGCTATGGGCGCGCGTGCGCGGTGCTCATCACCGACATCGACCACTTCAAGGCGGTGAACGACACCTACGGCCACCCCGCTGGAGACGTGGTGCTTCGCGGCGTGGCGCAAATGCTTCGCGAGCAAGCGCGAGACACCGATGTGGTGGCTCGGTACGGAGGCGAGGAGTTTGCGGTGGTCATGCCGGAAACGGACCTGCGGGGTGCGCAGGTCATCGCCGAGCGGCTCCGCGAGGCGGTTGCTGCACGCACCTTCGCCACCGAGCTCGGTCCGGTGCGCGTCACACTCAGCGTCGGGCTCGCGGCGTCTCCCCAGGACGGCACTGACATGGACGCTTTGGTGCAGCTGGCGGATGGGTGTCTGTACCAGGCAAAGCGTGAAGGCCGAAACCGGGTGGTTACCGCTGAAGGGCTCCGTCCGGCGCGGCTACAGGCCAGCTGAACCAGGGCTCGACTTTCTTTGCTCGGCGGGGTGAGGCTGCTCCCGGACCGGTGGACCGCCCTCTCATTGCAGTGACGAGCTGCGCCAACCCCGAGGCCGCCGACGTCGCCGAGGCTGAGGCGGTCGCCGCCCGCTGGCGCGTCCCGTACCTGGCGCGCCCCATCCGGGGAGGCCTCTCGACGCTTTTTGAGGCAGCGCAGACGCTTCTGGTGGTCGAGCGCTCGGGGGTCTCGCTCCATGACAGCGAGGGGGGCGCGCGTTGGTCCTGGGGCCTCGCAGCGCTCCGCCTGCAGGCGCTGGACGCGGGGAAGCAGGGCGAGGCGCTGGTCCGCGTCGGCGCCCTTGCCAGCGGGGAGCGGGTCCTTGACTGCACCCTAGGCCTCGCCCAGGACGCGCGCGTGGCGGCGAGGCTGGTTGGGCCGCGGGGCAAACTGGTGGGCCTCGAGGCCAGCCTGCCCTTGGCGATGCTGGCCGCCGAGGGACTCTCTCGCGAGCCTCAGGAGTCGCGGAGCGCCGAGATTGAAGTCCACCACATGGATTGCCGTGCCCACCTCGCGCGTCTGCCGCCGGGGAGCTTCGACGTGGTGCTGTTCGACCCGATGTTTTCCCGAGAGCGGCGCGCCCAACCAAGCTTCGCGCTGTTGCGCCGGCTGGCGAGCCCGGCGCGCCTGGACGCGCCGACGCTAGCTGAAGCCCGGCGGGTCGCCCGACGCGCCGTTTTGGTTAAGGCGCCCCGCTACGGCCCGGAGCTCAAGGCATTAGGGCTCGTCCCCGAGGCCAGCTCGCGCAGCGCGCCCGTTGTCTGGGCCAAGGTGGCCTCGGTCAGCAGCCGCTGAGGCCCGCTCTGGCGTCACAGGGGTGGGCGAGTCGAGCCTTTGGCCGGCCCCTCGCTGCCGATGGGAGCCAGCTTCCCAGAAGGTGCGCCGCCCTGCTCGTGCGGCATCAGCTCTCGCTGGCTGCGCAAGTACTGGGTGGGCGAGACGTGAAGCAAGTTGCTTACCCGGGAGGTGTAGAGGCAGGCGTACTGCTCCACCTGCGCGCCAAAGCGGCTGTTTTCATGCCCCTCCTTGAAGAGCAGACCCCAGTAGGGGTTGAAGCCAGCCTCGACGTCGCGCTCCAGCGTCTCGGCGATTCCGATGGCCACTCTGAGGGCACGTCGCAGGCGCTCGAGCTCCAGTTTCGCCGTTCGCCTTTCCTGCTCGAGTTGGCCTCGTTCGGTGTCGCTTGGGCTGTCGCGCTCTAGGCGCCGCTCCAGGGAGCCGAGCTGGGCCTTGTGCTGGTTGACTGCGTCGTCCAGCCGAGCCCGGAGCAACTCCACCTCGGAGAGGCGTGAAATTTCCTCCCGTCGCCCCTCGGTGTAGCGGATTTCATCCTCCAGCTCTTGCACCACCATGCAAGTGCGCCACAGAGAGGCTTTTCGCGACTTGAGGATGTCGCCGTAGATGTGGTCGCCGACGTACAGCACCTTCTCCCCGGAGAAGCCGGTCATCCGCTCGAAGCTCGCGAGGTTACCACCCCGGTACACCCTCCAGCGGTCGAGCGAGGTGGCTTCGCCGACGACGGTGCCCTCGTCGGAGGCGGGGTCCAGCTCGAGGAAGGGGCGAGTGTCCGAGAAAAACCCGGGCTTGTCCGCACCCGTAATGACGACGTCGAAGTAGTTGCGCCAGTTGGGGTACTCGGGGGCCAGGCCATCCAGCAGGTGCGACATCACCGCCTGGGTGTAGTCCCACTGGGAATTGGTGAGCAGGAAGAGTTTTTTTCCCCCGGACCGCAGACGGTGAAGGGCCGGACCGAGCTCCGGGTCCCGGTAGATGTAGCGCGCGATGTCGCGTCGGACCGCGCGCTTGAGGGAGTTGTCGCGGTGCACCGAGTCGATGGCCTCGCGCACGTCGTCGTACAGCCGCCCGAAGTCCATCGGGTGCCCCCGGGATTCGAGCAGCTCGATGATGGCGGCGTAAGCCCACGCCTCCGGAAGCGAGAACAGCGTGTCAATCCACGCGTACCGGTTGCCGCGCAACCGGACCGGTTCGTTGCGGTAGAGCCGTTGCCAGGCCTCGTGCCCCAGCGGCCGGAGGCCATGCCAGGCGCGGCCAACCTGCCCGAAGCGGTCCAGCTTGAGCAAATTGCCATGGGAGCGGTCGACCACCAGCCCACGCATGACGAAGGTGTGGTCGTAAGGGAGAAGCCCAATCTCCTGCGGGTAGCCATGCGCAGTGATGAGCCGGCCCAACGTCAAGTCGAAGGAGAGCTGCTCGATGCGGCGCTGGTGGTAGATGGCCAGCGTGTAGTCCATGTCGAAGCCGACCATCTCCACCGCCGCCAGCCGGAGGTTGCGATTGACGAAGACGCCGCGGGCGCGGTCTGCGTCGGGGCGCTCGCGGGGCGCTGCCAACAGATGGGCCAGCTCCTCATCATCGAGCAGGTCCAGCGCCTCATCTTCGGCCACCCGCGCCTCGATTGACTGGGGCCCCTCGGGGGTGCCCCCGTGGACGACGGAGAGGGGAAGGGCGGCTTGCGACGCACCGGGGGTGGGTGAACGCATGGGGGGAATGCTGGCACAACCGCAGCCCGGCTCCAGCTGCCGGCCAGCCGTTTTCTTGCGGCTGTAGCTCCGGGCGTGGCACGGTGGGTGTTTGGCCATGGGACGCCGAGCTCGCTCCGATGCCGACCTCGCCGTTCGGCTGGCCGGGCGAATTGCTGAGTTGGAGGACCGCATCCGGGCACTGGAGTTGCGGGTGGCCCGGGTCTCCAAGAGCGGGGAGCGGATTGCGGCCGAGAAGGCCGCCTTGCGTCCTCCGACGCCCAGCGCCTCCCGCTGTCCAGGGTGCTTGCTCGAGCTACCGCGGGGACGCCGGGGCCCATCCTGCGTGTGGTGTGGCTTCGTCTTCTCAGCCGTCCGTCGGCGGGCGGTCCGCTAGGCTCGCCTCGCTGAGGGGTGGCGGACGCCCCGGCCGAGGGCTATGGAGGGCAACCCATGCCTCCGCTCTTCCGGGTGCACGAAGCCACCCTGCGCAATGGTTTGCGCGTCCGCGTTGTGCCCAGCACCGAGACACCGGTGGTGAGCCTCTACACGTTTTTCCGGGTGGGCTCGCGCAATGAGCGCCCCGGGCTCACCGGCATCAGCCACCTCTTCGAGCACATGATGTTTAACGGCGCCGAGAAGTACGGCCCGCACCAGTTCGACGAGGTGCTGGAGTCGCACGGCGGCCGTTCCAACGCCTACACGAGCCATGACTTGACGGTGTACTACGAGGAGTTTGCTTCCGAGGCCTTAGAGCAGGTGCTCGACCTGGAGGCCGACCGCATGCGCTCGTTGGCCATCTCCAACCGGATGCTCGAACGCGAGCGCGAGGTAGTGAAAGAGGAGCGCCGCCTGCGGGTCGACAATGAGGTCATGGGCTTGATTGACGAGGAACTCCAAGCCCTCGTGTACCAGGCCCACCCTTACCGCTGGCCAGTCATCGGGTGGATGGGCGACATCGAGGCCATCCAGCGCCAGGACTGCGAGGCCTACTTCCGGACGTATTACGCGCCAAGCAACGCTGTGCTTTGGATTGCGGGCGACGTGGAGCCTGAAGCGACGCTTCGCAAGGTGCGGAAGGCCTATGGCGACATTCCACGTGGGCCACCGGTTCCGGCGGTGGTGAACGCCGAGCCTGCGCAGCGAGGCGAACGTCGGAGCGTGCTTTCCCATCCCGCCCAGGCGCCAGGCTTACTGGTGGCCTACCGCGGGCCGCCCGTTTCTCACCCCGACGCCGTCACCTTGGACGTGCTCGAATTCATCCTGGCCATGGGCGAGGGCAGCCGCCTCAACAAACGGCTGGTGTACGAGGAGAAAGTCGCCGTGGACGTGGGGATGGACTGGAGCTGGCGGCTCGACCCGGGCG
The DNA here is from genome assembly GCA_052143535.1 of Myxococcaceae bacterium. Classification (GTDB taxonomy): domain Bacteria; phylum Myxococcota; class Myxococcia; order Myxococcales; family Myxococcaceae; genus JADGRA01. Next base: position 86,254 of record JBKQSS010000061.1, read on the forward strand.
TGCTGCTCTTCCACGCCGAACTGGCTCCCGCCGGCGACCCGGCCCGGCTCGAGGCTGCCCTGTACCGGGAGCTTTCTCGGGTGGCTGAGCACGGAGTCACCGAGCGCGAACTCGACAAGGCGAAGAACAACCTGCGCGCGCACTTGATGCGCGAACTCACCACCAGCTCGGGAAGGGCCCATGCGCTAGGCAGTTACGAGGCCTACCTCGGCTCGTGGCGAGCCGGACTGCGGCTTCCCGAGCGCTACGCGGCGGTCGAGGCGGTGGCCGTCCAGGCCGTCGCCGCCCGTTACCTGTTGCCCTCGCAGCGCTCGGTGGTGACGCTGCTGCCGGGGGCCTCGGCGTGAGCCAGGCCGACCGCATTCTTCCACCGAGGACCCAGTTCACCACCCCCGACGGACTCCAGGTGGAGGTGGCCCGGCGGGGAAGCGTCCCGCTGGTTTCCATCCGGCTGGTGGTGCAGTCCGGCGCGGCGGCCGACCCCCCGGACCTTCTCGGTGTGGCCGACTTCACGGTCAGACTGATGCGACGAGGCACCGCCCGGCTCGACGCTGATGCGCTCAACGAGGCGGTCGAATTCGTGGGGGGGTCGCTGGCCGTCTTTGCTGCCGAGGACTTTCTCGCCCTGGCGGTGACGACGCCGGCCGAGCACCTTTCCGGCATGCTCGACGTACTCGCGCAGATGGTTCGAGAGCCAACCTTCCCGCAACACGAATTCGACACCGAGCGCGACCGCACTCTGGCGCAGTTCGCCAATGACCTCGACGACCCGGGGCTACTGGCGGACCGTGCCCTTCAGCGCGGGCTCTGGGGCAGCCACCCCTACGGACACGACGTGGCCGGAAACCGTGCTTCGGTGGAACGGCTGGTGCGCGACGACGTCGTCGCCTTCCACCGGACCTGGTTCGGGCCGCAGGTCGCCTGCTTGGTGTTGGTCGGCGCCGTGGACGCCGCCTCCGCCCGGCCTCAGGTGGAGCGCGCCTTTGCCGGCTGGAAGGGTGGGCAGAAGGCGCCGGCAATTCCCCCGACCGTCGGGCAGGCCCCCTCCGAGGGGAAGGTGCTGGTGGTGGACCGGCCGGACCAGACGCAGGCGCAGGTGCGCCTCGGCGGGCTCGCCTACCGCCGCGGAGACCCAGTCACCTTCTCTGCGCAGGTGATGAATGCAGCGCTTGGCGGAGGTTTTACCTCTCGCCTCGTCCGGGAGGTGCGCATCAAGCGCGGCCTGTCCTATGGCGTCGGAAGTAGCTTTGAGACGCTGCGCTCTGCAGGGAGTTTTTCGGTGTCGTCCTTTACCAAGGTGAAGACAACGCGTGCGCTGCTCGACGTCACCCTCGGCGAGGTCGAGCGGATGCGACAGAGGGGCCCAACCCAGGCCGAAGTGAGCAAGGCACAGGAGTACCTGGCCGGCCTCTTCCCGCTTCGGGTCGAGACCAACGAGGCGGTCGCGAGCGCCATTGCCGACCTGTGGGTGTATTCGCTCGGAGCGGATTGGGTGGATAGCTACCGTTCCCGCATCCGAGCCGTGACGCGCGCCGAGGCCGCTCAGGCCGCCGAAAGCTTCTGCTTTCCCCAGCCAGCGGCCGTGGTGCTGGTTGGACCGGGCGAGGCGCTGCAGCGGGCAGCCGTGGGGCTGGGCCAGGTGACAGTGGTGCCGGCCCGCGAACTCCTGTGACGCCCCTCCCGCTCCTGTGGCGGGGTGCAGGCCTGGTGGCGGTGGACAAACCGGCCGGGGTCCTGGTGGTGCCGGGACGACAAGAAAAGGCCTGCGTGCGGGTGCTGTTGGAGGCGAGCCTGGGCCAGCCGGTGTGGGTCGTCCACCGGCTCGACCGGGACACCAGCGGGCTGCTGCTGTTTGCCCTCGACGCCGCCTCGCACCGAGCAGCCAATCTGGCCTTCGAAACCGGCCGCGTGAAAAAGACGTACCTGGCGTTGGTAGCGCCAGCGCTGGAGCGAGCCAGGAATATGGACTTGCCGCTCGTGCCGGCGAGGCGGGGCCGAATGCGACTCGCCCGCCCCGGCGAAGTGGGAAAAGCGGCTCAAACCCGGCTTGTCCCCGTGGAGTGGTACCCGGAGGCCGGCCTGGTTCAGGCAGAGCCCCTCACCGGACGCACCCACCAGATTCGCCTACACCTGCAAGCTGCCGGCTCTCCGCTCCTGGTGGACCCACAATACGGACGGCCCGAGGCGGTCAAGGCAGCCGCATTGGGAGGGACCGGCGAGGACGTCGTCCTCGCTCGCACCCCGCTCCATGCCGCGCGGCTCGTGCTCGACGGGGGCGGCGGCCTGCCTGCCATCGACCTCGAGGCGCCACTTCCAGCGGACATGCGACGGGCGGTGGCACTGCTGCGCCGTCAGGGGCCCACCGTGAAGGAAGGGGACTGACCAGTACCCCCGGCGATGTCGCTCGCCAGCAGGATGAATTCACCCGTTCCGGAAATGACCACAGTCTCGACGCGCACGCCTGCCGAAAAGGCTCCCGAGACCTCCGGACTCAGTGTCCCGCTGCCGATGAGGCTCAACAGGACGTTGCCCTCAAAGGTAGGCGCCGCCGGGCCGACGGCGCGCACGGTGACCGGGAAGGCAACAGCCGAGCGCTGGTCGCCCACCGAGTCGATGGTGTACGCGCTGGGCCAGGTGCCGGGCGTCACTGTGAAGGCGTCATGACTGACCGCGGTACGTCCGTCCCCCATCTGCACGGTGGCGTCGTAGCTACCGGGGGCCAACACGGTGGGGAGGGTCGCATCCACAAGGCCGCCGGGCGGGTAGGTGCCGGAGCCGAGGACGACCGGGCCGATGAGCACCTGCATCTGGGTATCCACGGCGAGGGTACTTTGGCCAAAGTTGACCTGAATGGCCAGTTGGGCATCCACCTGCACCCTGACATTGGTTGGCTGAGATGCCACCATCCCGCCGGGTACGACGGAGGCAATGGACACCGGAGGCAGTGTCTGGCTGCCGCAGCCGAAGAGTGACAGGACTGGGAGCAGTGCCCAGCGCCTCACCGCAGTCCCTCGCGCCAATGGAAGCCCAAGAAGACGAGCAACCCGCCAGGGTTCGCCGTCAGCCCGGTGCCAGTGACCACCGCATATGCCCCGCGGACCTCCGCATAGGGCAGGAAGGCCCCGGCGCGGTAGCTGAGCTGCGCTCCGCCGAAGGCTTCCCAACCGGCCACTGGCCCTGAGGAACCCTGGCCGAAGTCCGAGGAGACCCAATTCGTCCCCAGCAGTACGCCTCCGCCGGCATGCAGCTCCACGGTCCAGGGCCCAGCGCTCCAGACGGGGCCGCGAACTCCAACGTCGATGGGAAAGACGACCAGAGTCGAGAAAGCCGTCCCCAAGCCGGGTACCGGGTTCGAGAACCACGCCGCTCGGATACCGAGTTCAAGCTCGAGGTAGAGCGGGAAACGCCACGGTGCGACGGCCAGCGACGCCGCGAAGGCAGGCCCCACGTTTTGGCCTCCCGCCCAGAAAACGCCCAGCGCCACTCCCACTTCGAGCTGGCGCCCGCCGGGCTCGGCCACCGGAGTCGCCGGGGCCGCCGCTGGGGAGGCTGGCAACACCTCCACCGTTGCACTGGCGCGCGACGTCTCCTCGCCGGTAAGAGCAGCGTCGAGAGCCACCCGGCTGGCGCCGAGCTGCGGCGTGACTCGGTACAGCACGCGATTTGCCTCCGCGGCCTCACGTTCCAGCTGCCCGCCCGTCGTCCTCAAGGTCAGGTGGGAGTCGATTTCGTCCGGAGCAACCAACATGGCCTGTCCGTCCGTCCCGGCCGCGAGCGCCGATGGCTCAACGGCCCATACCCAAGGACTGGGGGCGGTGGGGAGGGGCACCACCCGAACCTTCCCCTCCTCGCCCACTTCGGCCGTGATGCGTGCCTCGTGTGCCGACGGCGCCACCTCGACCGGCATCCGCAGCTTTCCTCTACCGTCCGCCCGGCGTGGCCCAAAGTGTGCGCCGGCGATTTCCACTGTCACTCGGGCCCCGGGTTCGGTCTCGATGGCAAGCTCGGTGCGAGCGCTGCAGGGTAGGGTGAGGGTGGTGACGCTGCCCAGGGTGAGAGGACTCCCCTCCCAGAAGGCCATCACCGCCATGAAGGGTGCCCGGGGCTCCGGAGGGGTCCACAGGAAGTGGGCTGTCCCCGCGTCGTCCCCGGTCGGCACGAGCGTCCCGGCACTGGCCACCCCGTGCAGCGGGCCTCCGGAGCCGCGGACGGTGATGCGCACCTGCATCCCCGCGCCGAGCACCACACGGGATGGCTCGGCCTCTACCAAGGGTGCAGCCTCGGCACCCACCCGGCATAGGAGCACCGCTAGGCCAAGGCCAAGGCCAGAGTGGGCTCGATGCACTCGATGCAGCGCGGCTCTCAATTCTCGGTCGTTCGGCTCTCTGTCCCGGTGGCCGCGGGGCGTCCGTGAATGAGGGTTCGCTCGGCCGCTTTAAAGGCGACATCGACTTTATCCTGCCGAACCGCACGGACAATTCCGAGGCCGAAGGTGGGGTGCGAAATGAGCTCGTCCACCTGGAACGTCACCCGGGGGCTGTAGGCGCGGGCGGTCGCCGCCCCCAGCGCCTCGACTTGGGCCTCGAAGCTCAGCACCACGCGAGCCGGTCGCGATGTGCTGCGCGGTGGAGTTGCAGTCGCCGTTCCGCGCGTCCTGCGGAAGGCGTGGTCCGAGCCGCAGGTGTTGCACCGGACACGAGCGATGGCTGTCCCGACCATTGCCAGCACGGTATGGGCAAGCACCATCTTGCACTTGCCACAGAAGCTGTCCACCTCTCCACCGACCCGCGTTGTCACCCGTACCTCGCTCGACCGCTCAATGGCCCGCTCCGTGTAGAGGTACTCATCCTATGGCACAGCAGCGTGGCTCAGGAACCACACCTTGACTCGTCTTGTCTCCGACGGTACGCGCTTCTCCTCGCCACCCGTCCGCGGGTGACATTGGCATGGAGCTCCCCCACATTCGCCCGACGCGCGCCGAGGTCGACCTGGGCGCATTGGTACGCAACGTTCGGGCGCTGAGGGTCGTCGCGCCAGGCGCAGCGCTGCTGGCCATGGTGAAGGCCAATGCCTACGGCCATGGTTCGGAGTTGATTGGGCGCGCGCTCGACGCCGAGGGCGTCGAGCTCCTGGGCGTAGCTCTGGTCGAGGAGGGCGTGGTGCTTCGGCAGGCAGGCGTCACCACGGAAATTCTGGTGCTTGGCGGGGCGTACGACGGGGGTTGGGAAACCATGCTGCTGGCCGGGCTGTGTCCGGCCGTCTTCCGGACCGACCACCTGGACGCACTCGCCGCGGCGGCGCACAAAGTGCGGCTGAAGCCCCGGGCACACCTCAAGGTAGACACCGGGTTGGCGCGCCTCGGGGCGCAGCCTGACGAGGTCCCGGCCCTGCTCGACCGAGCGCGTACCCTCCAGGTGGACATACAGGGGGTGATGTCCCACTTCGCGAACGCCGACCTGGCGGATGCCGCCGTTACCCAACGGCAGCTGGAAACCTTTCGAGCCGTCCTTCTACAAGTGGAGAAAGCCGGCTTCCGGCCCCGGTGGCGGCATTTAGCCAACTCGGCGGCGATGGTTTCGTTGCCGTCAGCTCGCGATGGAAACAGCTTCAACCTCGTGCGCCCCGGCCTAGCCCTCTATGGTTTGTCGCCAGCTCCGTGGATTGTCCTGCCGCGGCCGCTCGAGCCGGTGCTCAGCTGGAAGACCTCGGTGGTGCACCTGAAGACCGTTCCGCCCGGGACGGCGGTCTCCTATGGCGGAACCTGGACGTCGCGGCGGTCTACGCAAATTGCCACTTTGCCGGTGGGCTACGCCGACGGCTACCCGCGGCGCCTCTTCAACCGAGGCCAGGTGCTGGTGCGTGGGCAGCGCGCCCCGGTGGTGGGGCGCGTGTGCATGGACCTCTGCATGGTGGACGTCACTGACGTCGCTGGAGCGGCTTTGGGCGACGAGGTGGTGCTGCTTGGCCGGCAGGCCGGCGCGGAACTCGACGCCGTCGAGCTCGCCGGTTGGCTGGAAACTATCCCCTATGAGGTGCTGTGCGGCATCGGCGCGAGGGTCCCGCGCGTGGCAGTGCGCAGCAGCGAGCGTGCCGACTCCGGCCCGGTGCCCTAGGATGGGCCGGGAGCAATGACCGATGAGGTGGAGAGGGCGCCGAGGCGCATGGCAGCGCTGAGCGCGGTCGTCGAATGGATCGGCGAGCGCGTCCTCGCCGCTGTGGAAACATTCGTGGGCGTGGTGGGCTTGGGGGCCTCGGTTGCGCGGTGGATGGTGCGGCCGCCTTTCCGCTTGGAAAATCTCTTTGCCCAATTCGACTTCGTCGGGGTCGGCTCGGTACTCATCGTCGCGCTCACGGGACTCTTCACCGGGATGGTGTTCGCCACCCAGTCCTGGAGTGCCTTTGAGCGCTTTGGCGCTGAGAGCCTGGTGGGCCCAACCGTCGCCATTACCATCACCCGAGAGCTGGCTCCGGTGCTATCCGCGCTGATGATTACAATGCGTGCCGGCTCGGCCACCTGCACCGAGTTGGGAACGATGCGGGTCACCGAGCAAGTGGATGCGCTGGAGACGATGGCGGTGAGCCCAGTGCAGTACCTGTTGGTGCCGCGGGTCCTGGCCGGTCTTCTGATGGGTCCACTGCTGGCGATGCTGTTCGACACGGCAGGCATCTTCGGGGGGTTCGCCGTCGCTGTGTTGATTAAGGGCCTCTCGGTGGGGACGTTTCTATTGCGCACTCAGGACATCGTCGGCCCCGACGATGTGACCGAAGGTCTCGTCAAGTCCGCCGTCTTCGGGCTGGTGGTGATGCTGATCGCCTGCTACCGGGGTTACTACGCGAGTGGCGGAGCGAAGGGCGTTGGCCAGGCAACGACCCAGGCGATGGTCACTTCTGCGGTTTCGGTCTTCGTCTTGGACTACCTGCTCGGCCTGCTCTTCCACTAATGGCCGAGCGGATTCCGATGATTTCGGTGCGGGACCTATACAAGTCGTTTGGAGACCATCACGTCCTGTGCGGGGTGAACTTGGACGTGGAGGAGGGCACCACCTGCGTCATTCTCGGGGGTTCGGGCTCGGGGAAGACGGTGCTCATGAAGCACATCATCGGGCTCCTCAAGCCCGACCGGGGGCAGGTTTTTGTCGACGGCGAGGATGTGGTCCCGTTGAACGACTTGGAGCTCGAGCGCGTCCGACGAAAGTTCGGGATGGTATTTCAAGGGGCGGCGCTCTTCGACTCGATGACCGTGGGCGAGAACGTCGCCTTTCCATTGCGGGAACACTCCAAGCTCTCAGAGTCGGAGATGCGCAAGCGGGTGGAGGAGAAGCTCGCCATCGTTGGCCTTCATGAAGTAGCCGACAAGTTCCCGGCCGAGCTCTCCGGCGGGATGCGCAAGCGGGTGGGCTTGGCTCGAGCCATCGTCCGCGACCCGAAAATTGTCCTCTACGACGAGCCCACCACCGGTCTGGACCCCATCACGACGGACTACGTTGATGAGATGATTCTCACGGCCAAGGTCAAGCTCGGGGTGACCAGCCTGGTCATCAGCCATGACGTGGCTTCGTCTTTCAAAGTGGCCGACCAGATTGCCTTTCTGTCCGACGGGGAAATCGTCGCCCATTCGCCGCCAGCCGAGTTGCGCGCCAGCACCCATCCGGTAGTCAAGCTTTTCCTCTCGACATGGTTCGGCAAGAACTAGCCCCCTCAGAGGCGCCGGCCCGGCTAAGGTCCAACCAGGGGCACTTCGCCGTGGGAGCCCTTGGCCCGTGAAGAAAGTCCTCACCCCGTTCCGCGTCGGACTCTTCGTCCTGTTCTCCGTGGCGTGTCTGGTCGCCTTTCTGCTCATTCTCAAGCGGGGGGTCTTCTCCAGCGGCGAGACCATGACGGTGGTGGCCTACTTCCGAGACGCCTCCGGTCTCGGAAAGCGGAGCCGGGTCCAGACGGCGGGCATTCCTGTCGGCGAGATTACCGACATCACGTTGGTTGGCGACCGGGCCCGCCTGACCATCAAAGTGCGCAAGGACCTCGGGCTGCACACCGACGCGTCCCTTTACAAACGCAGCGAATCCTTCCTGGGAGATTTCCTCCTCGACCTTCAGCCCGGCTCGGCGAGCGCACCGTTGATGCCGGACGGCGGCATCATCCGAAACGTCATCGATGCGCAGGGAATTCAGACCCTGTTCGAGTCCCTCTCGGTGATTACCGGGGACATCCAGGCGGTGACCCATTCTCTGAGAGACGTCCTCGGGGCGGACGCTGGAGAGGCCTCGCTGCAGACCATCCTTCGCAACCTCACTCAGCTCTCGACGGAAGTGGAGGAGACGGCCAGGAGCAGCCAGGAAAACATCAGGGCCATCCTGGAAAATGTCCGGCAGGTGAGCGGGGACGTGCGGGCCTCGACCCAGGGGCAGACCAGCAACGTCCGGGAAATTGTCGACAACATCCGCGTCATCTCAGAAGACCTGCGTGCGTCGATGGCCGAGGTCAAGAGCGCACTTCAGACCAACCAGGCTGGCAAGGGCGAGGTGTTGTCCACGCTTCAAAAGCTCGACAAGACGCTCGAAAACCTATCGCAAGTGACTCAGGACATCCGGGAAGGCAAGGGTCCGGTCGGCAAGCTGATTGAGGACGAGCAGACAGGGACGCAGTTCAACGACGCGCTGCTTGGCGTGTCCGAGTACGCCAACCGCCTGACGGCGTTGCAGACGGAGGTGTCGCTGAGCAGTGTCTACCTCTTCAATGCGGCAAGTTCGCGCAATGAGGTCGACATCCGCATCATCCCAAGCCCGGACAAATACTATTTGCTCGGGCTGGTGGATGACCCGCTAGGCGACACCTCAGTCTCCTACGTGGTGAACAACCCGCCGGGCCTTTACCAGCCAGCGGTGCAAAAAATCACCTCCACCAACTACAACCTCAAGTTCAACGCCGAATTTGCCAAACGCTATTACTTTGCCACCTTCCGCTTCGGCATCATCGAGAGCACGGGCGGAGTGGGGTTGGACTTCAACATCTTCAACGACGTCTTGGTGCTGAAGACCGACATTTTCAATTTTGGTAACCAGGCGCTGCGCTATCCAGAGCTCCGCATCACAGCCAACGTCACTCTGTTTCAGCACCTCTTCGTGAGCGCCGGCGTCGACGACATTTTCAATCCGCCGGTGCGCAGCACGCTCGACAACCGGCTCCTCTCCGGGCGCGATTTTTTCCTCGGTGGCGGCATTCACTTCACCGACGACGACTTGAAAGCCATCCTCACCGTCGCCCCGGTTCGGCCCTAAGGCCGCCGCCGAGACAGCCACGCTATATTGGGAGGCCCCGCTCCAACTCGTCGGCCACGCCAAAGGCCTTCCGGTAGCGCGCGATGAAGTCGGAGCGAGAGTAGTGGTGCTCCTGGCAGCCCCGCTGCTCGAGAGCGTAGGCGGCGGCCAGCGCCGCCACCCGACCGGCCACCGGCCAGGAGAGCCGCCGGGCCACTGCGAAAACGAGCCCGGCGAGGTATGCATCTCCGGCTCCAGTGGGGTCGACGAGAGCCTCGATGGGAGCCGTGGGGATGTCGATGGGCGGCTGTCCACGGACCAGAATGGTCGACCCGAGTTCTCCGCGCGTGACCACTGCCACCGGGGCCAGGGCCTGCAGTGCAGCCTCGCTGTGGCCCGTCTTCTGGGCCATCAACCCAAACTCGTAGTCGTTGCCAATGACGACCGAAGCCGTCTTCATCCCCCGCACAATCTGCTCAGCTTCGAGACGCGGCGTTTGCTTGCCTGGGTCGAACACGTACGGGACGCGGGCTCGAAGGCAGCCGGCCACGGTGGCCTCCATTGCTGCCGGGTCGGCAGGGCTCACCACCACCCAGTCAGCCGGGCCGAGGTGCATCGGGTCCAGAGAGGCAAGCTGCGCGTGCGCCAAAGCACCTGCGTAAAAGGCGACCAGCTGGTTGGCGTCCTGGTCAGTGTTGATGAAACACGAGGCGGTGAAGGTGCCGGGAATGACTTTGACCCCCGAGGCGTCCACCCCCACTGCTTCCAGGGCGGCCCGGTATTCCTCAAAGTCGTCCCCGGCAGTGGCCACCAGCTTCGGGCGCTCACCGAGGAGCGCTAGCGAATAGGCGATGTTTCCGGCCACCCCGCCCCGGAGCTTCCGCATGTCGTCCACCAGAAAGCTCACCGTCATGCGGTGCATGCGGTCCTGCAGCAGGTGCTCTCGGAAGCGGCCCGGAAAGGTCATCAAATAGTCGTAGGCAAGCGACCCGGTCACGACGATGGGCATAAGGAGACGTCTCGGAGGGGTGGGAGAGAGGGGGAGCCTCTGAAACCACGCTCGATGCCTCCAGGGCAAGCAGTGAAGTCGGAGCGACCCCGGGGGTGCTGCCGGTGACGGCCGGCCCTGCTAGGGTGGCAAGTCCCAAGGGCATGCGCGTTGCTATCCTTTCCGACGTCCACTCAAACCTCGAAGCGCTGACCGCGGTCCTTCGGGCCGTGGACGGTGCCCGGGTCGACCGGGTGGTCTCGCTGGGGGACATCGTCGGGTACGGCGCGTCTCCCAACGCCTGCTGTGAGCTGGTGCGTAGCGTCGCGGAAGTCACCCTGCTCGGGAACCACGACGCCGCCGTAGCTGGGCGAATGGACTATTCCTTCTACTACGACGCCGCGCGGCACGCGCTCGACTGGTCGGCCCAGGTCCTCAGCGAGGACAACCTGGCTTGGCTGCAGAGTCTTCCCTTCACCTACCGCATCGGGGAGGTCGGCTTCTCGCACGGCTCGCCGGTGGACCCGCGCGCCTACGAGTACGTTTTCGCCCTTCAGCAGGCCCGTGAGCTGATGCCGTTTGCTGATGATTTGGCGGAAGTCACCTTCATTGGTCACAGTCACTTGTGCAAGGCCTTCGCGTTTGGCGCCGGCCAGGTGGCAGACGTGGTTGCGCAGAAATTCTCCGTCCGGCGTGGCTTTCAGTACCTCATTTCGGTGGGGAGTGTCGGACAGCCCCGCGACTATGACAACCGCGCCTGTTTCGTGGTTTGCGACACGGCGGCGCGGACGGTGGAGTACATCCGTGTGCCCTACGACATCCAAAGTGCGGCGCGGCGCATCGACGAAGCCGGCTTGGCTCCCAACTTCGGCCGTCGGCTATTTCTGGGGGTTTGATGGCTGGCCACTCACTGGCTGGCATCTGGAACCTCGCGGGCTGGCCGCGAGTGAGGTAAGCACCACCACCGTGCCCCGGATAATCGCCGTCCTCGCCGTGGTGGCCCTCGCCTGCGGCGGGTGCAGCCGCCACCGTGACCCAAGCCCGGAATTCTCCCGGGCCTCGGAGACTTTCAACAAGCTGTACGCGCAGCGCTTAGACGACGCCTACCTCGACCCGAAAATGCGAGAAGTGGAAGCGCTGCTCCAGCGTGTGCCGACAGACTCGCTCGATACGCAGGCTGCCACGGAGCTCCTGAACCGAATCCAGGAGGGCCGGGCGCGGATGCAGAAGGCACAAGACGAGGCGCAGGCGGCTGGGGCCGCGGCAAGGACCCCCTCCACGGTGAGCAATGCTCCGCTGGTGGCCCCCGGCGAGCTCACCGCCACGGCGGCGGTCGCCTTGCCCCCACGAGATGCAGGCCCGGCGGAGTCGATGCAGCCGACCGCCGGAATGCCCACCACCGAGTTCAACCGTCGCTTTGCCGACTGCTTCCAGATTGCAGGGCCGGTCAACATCCAGGGCGGTGGCGCCAAGGACAGCTACGAGTTGGTGGACTCGAGCCGCTGCCGCGCTGCCCACCCGGGCTTCGCCGACGCCATCGTGGTGGCCGATGGCCAAGCCGTCTTTGGTGTTGTGCCCAAGTCCGCGCTCATCCGCCCGCCTCCGCCGCCCGAGGACGCGGGGGCGCCCGAAGCGGCCGCTGCGGCCTCGCCCGACGCTGGTTAGCCAAAGGCGTCGCAGTCCCTTCGAATGCGAGACCAGACCTTCATGACCTTGGTGCGGCTGCTGCCTCGTGCTGCGCTTTCCCGCGCAGTGGGTGCTGCCGCCCGAGCGCCAGCCCCGGCGAGCCTGCACCGGGCGGCGATGCGCCGCTTTGCTCGGGCCTACCGCCTTGAGCTGGGCGAGGCAGAACGGCCGCTCGAGGAGTACCGGACATTTTCCGACTTCTTCTCGCGTCGGCTGAAGCCTGGAGCCCGGCCGCTCGAGCAGGGTGACCGCGTGGTGGTGTCCCCGGTCGACGGCGTGGTGAGCGAGGCCGGTGTCATCGAGGGGGGCGACTGCGTGCAGGCCAAGGGGCTGGCCTACCCGGTGGCCCAGTTGCTCGGGGATGGCGACGCCGCCCAATCCTTCGCCGACCGAGGAAACTTCGCGACGCTCTACCTGTCACCCCGTGATTACCACCGGGTGCACGCGCCGCTCGGCGGCGCCATCATAGGCTGGCGTTACTTGCCGGGGGAGCTGTGGCCGGTCAACCCGGCGAGCGTGCGGACGGTACGCGGACTATTCGCATTGAATGAGCGCCTGGTGACGTGGCTGGAAACGCCAGCGGGGCGATGCGCGGTGGTGATGGTCGGAGCGACCTGCGTGGGGAGGCTGCGCGCTGCGTATGGAGAGGTGCTCGGCCAGAGCGGCTCGCCGCCCGCATCCGGAACCTTTCGACCGCCAGTGCCCGTTGCAAAGGGGGATGAGTTGGGGCGCTTCGAGATGGGCTCGACCGTGGTGCTTCTCTTTGCTGCGGCCCGCGTGTCGTGGGACCTTGGGCTCCGTCCAGGTGCGAGGGTGACGATGGGACGGCGCATCGGGGAGGCGCGATGAGCCAGCGCTTCAGCGGAGTGAAGGGGATGAACGACCTTCTCCCGCCCGACATCAACGCGTGGCATTTTCTTGAATCCCAAGCGCGCGACACATTCCGTCACTTCGGCTTCCAAGAAATCCGAACACCCGTGCTCGAGGACACGGCCCTCTTCGTCCGCAGCGTGGGCGAGGCGACGGACATTGTCGGCAAGGAAATGTACACCTTCCAGGACCGCGCGGGCCGGAGTCTCTCGCTGCGCCCGGAGAACACAGCGCCAGCCGTGCGGGCGTACATCGAGCACGCGGTACACGTGCGCGAAGCGGTGACTCGCTGGTACTACCTCGGGCCGATGTTCCGCTATGAGCGGATGAAGACTGGCCGTTACCGGCAATTCTGGCAAATGGGTGCGGAAGCCTACGGCTCTGCAGAGCCAGCCCAGGACGCGGAGCTCATTGACCTCGGCTTACAACTCATCGACTCGCTCGGTTTACAGGGAGTCCGGCTCGAGCTCAACTCGCTCGGTGACGAGAACTGCCGTCCGGCATACCTGGCCGCGCTCAGCGCCTACCTGCGCGCGCACCAGAGCGAACTGTGTGCCGAGTGTCAGCAGCGGCTGGAGCGCAACCCGCTCCGCGTCCTCGACTGCAAAAACCCGAAATGCCAGGCCGTCGTTGAGGGTGCGCCTCTGGTGACGGACGCTTTGTGCCAACCGTGCCGCGCGCATTTCGACGCCGTACAACGCAAGCTCGCCGCCATCCACGCGCGCTACACACTCAACCCGCGAATGGTTCGCGGGCTGGACTACTACACGCGTACCGCTTTCGAGTTCCTGGCCGATGCGCCCGCGCTCGGGACCGCTACTGCAGTGGGTGGTGGCGGACGGTACGACCGGCTGGTCCAGGAATTGGGCGGGCCACCGGTGCCAGCGGTGGGCTGGGCCATGGGGATGGACCGGCTGTGTCTGTTGCTGGCCGGGAGTGGTAAGCGCGGCGAGCCCCCACCGGAGCTCTTCGTCGCGGTGGCGGATGCCGCTGCGCAGGACGAGGTCTTTCGCCTCGTGAGCGTGCTGAGGCGGAGCGGCCATACGGTGGATTTTGACCCGCGCGGGGGCTCACTGAAGAGTCAAATGAAGCGAGCTGACAAGAGCGGCGCTCGATTTGCCCTGGTGCTGGGCGAGCGAGAGCTGGCCAGCGGCGAGGGTGAGCTGAAGCCTTTGGGTGGCGGGGAAGCGGTCCGCATCCGGCTCGACGGTGTCGGTGCGGCCCTCGCCGCCCGCCGCCCGTGAGCACCGCGCCCAGCCTGACGGTCATTGCCGGCCCGACCGCAGCGGGCAAGAGCGCCTTGGCGCTGGACATCGCCGAGCGCGAGGGGGCGGAAATTGTCAGCGCAGACTCGCAGGCGGTGTACCGGCACTTTGACCTCGGGACGGCAAAGCCGGACGCGTCAGCATTGGCCCGCGTGCCACACCATCTCGTCTCAGTGGTTGACCCGCTGGAGCGCTTCAGTGCGGCGCGTTTCCAGGAGCTCGCCGACGCCGCGATTCGCGACGCGTCCAGGCGTGGCCGACGGGTGCTGGTCGTCGGCGGAACCGGTCTCTACATCCGGGTGCTGCTACACGGCCTGTCCTCCGGCGCGCCTGACCGCGAGCTGCGTGCGCGCCTCGAGTCCGAGGCCCGGCGTCTGGGTCCCGAGGCAATCCACCGCCGACTGGCCCTGCTCGACCCCGAGTCGGCACGGCGCATCGCGGTTGCCGACACGCTTCGGGTGGTGCGTGCTTTGGAAATCCACGAAGTGACGGGGAAGCCGGCCTCGGCCACTCATCACGCTCACGGCTTTGCCCCTACACGCTACCCGTACACTCTCTGGTTCCTGGACCCGCCCCGAGAGGTGTTGCTGCAGGCTATCGCCGCACGTACTCGGGCCCTGTTTGCTCGTGGTTTGGTGGAGGAGGTCGAAGCGCTGGTTCGTCGCGGCTACCGGGAGGCACCAGCCATGGGCAGCGTCGGGTACCGTCAAGCCCTCGCCGTGGTGGAGGGCCGGCTCAGTGCCTCCGAAGCGCAAGCAGACACAGAGCGGCAAACGCGCGCCTACGCCAAACGGCAGCGTACCTGGTTTCGTCGGGAAGCCGGGGTGCGCTTCGTCACGCCGCCCTACACAGCGGTGACGTGAGCGCTCAGTGGCGTTGGAAGCGCACCTGGCGTCCGCTTCCCATCATCTCTGGCGGGGTCTCGAGACCAAACTGCCACCACAACGGTTCCCAGGCTTTCATCTTGAGCTTCTTATCGTTCTGGAGGGCCACCAGTCCGGCCTTGAGCTTCTCGTCGCTTGGGTTGGCTGAGACAGCGCGGTTCATGACCTGGAGGGCTTTGTCTCGGTCCTTGCGCTGAAGCAGGCACCAGGCATAGGCCGCCCACAAGACGCCTTCCTTCTTCTGGCCCTTCACGGCGCCCTCGAAGGCGAGCTCCATTTCCGCGTATTCCTTCCGTTGGAAGTGAAGGGCGGCAAGGAGCCCCTGCGCCAAGCCGTTGCGTGGGCTGGCCTTCTTCAAGTGGGGTTCGGCCTGGGCGTAGTCCTTCACCATGTACTGCACCATCCCAATTTGAGCGTGAATCTCGCCACCGATGAAGGGTTGCCACTTTTCCCAGACAAGTGCCGAGTCGAGAGTTTTGACGGCCTTGTCGATGCGCTGTTGGCGCTCCCGCACGCTGCTCGGTTGGATGGAGAGCTCTTTCTGCGCCTGCTCCATGATGGCCTTCACCCGCTTTCCGACGCGGCGGGCGAGCAACAGGAATACGCCGGCGAAGGCCAGAAAGCCGGGGACCAGGGCGGCGTACCAGGGGAGGTGCGCCAGAAGGACGGCCGCTGCCACGGCGAGCCCGGCGGCCAGGGCGATGAGGAGGTTGTACATGGGGGCGGGGATGGTTTAGCCACACTTGCCCACCCGGGGGCAACGGCCGCGAACAGGAGTTTCGGCGCTCGCGACGCCGGTGTATGACCGGTCCCCCCAACTTCAGTTCACTCGGCCCTCTGTCGAAATTGGTAGACGAGACGGACTCAAAATCCGTTGCTGGTGACAGCGTCCCGGTTCGAGTCCGGGGAGGGCCACACTCGCGGGTCTTTCGAACGCCCCTCGCGGCGAGCCTCTGAGGACTGGCGAGCGAAGCCGGATTCCGCTATGAGGGCGGGCCCCGGCCGTCGCTTTCCGGACGGCAGGTCCAGCAAGTACGGGGCTATAGCTCAGCTGGGAGAGCGCTTGAATGGCATTCAAGAGGTCACCGGTTCGATCCCGGTTAGCTCCACTAACAAGCACTGGATATGACGGGGCTCCCCAGCAGTCCCCGACTTCGGTCCGCGACCACGCTGCGAGGCGACCTCGAGGTGCCTACCCTTGTAGCCGCGAGAACCGATTGTCCATGTTCCTTCCGCCAGCCTGCTGACGCACTCGGCGAGTGCGCCGAGAGGGGAGACAGATGAACGCTGCCGCCCGAATGCTCCTCACGCTGGTCACGGCGCAGGCCAGTCCTACGCAAACCATTGCGACCATCGACCGAATCGCCGGCTACAACCAGACCTTCAACACGAGCATCGTCGTCGATGACAAGATCATTGCGTCGAATGGCACACTGACCGTCAACCCGGGCTCTCTCAACATTAAGAACCGGATCCAGAACTCCTGGTTCCAGCTCATCGTCCCGTCCGGCAGCGTCACCATCAAGAAAATGGTCGACGGTCAGTCCCAAGTCCTCATTCAGGCCAAAGGTAACGTCTTGATCGGCGACTCCATCAGCGGACAATCCTGGGTCATCGTCGACGCCGGCGGGGACGTGACAATTGGGAGTCTGATAGACGGTCAGAGTCACGTTTGGATTCGTTCTGGCGGGTTCATTCGCATTGGGAACAGGATTGATGGTGGGTCGACCGTCCGGCTGCAGTCAGCTCACGGGATCTCGATTGGGAAGCGCATCGGTAACAAGAACACCAGACTCGAATACGCTTCTCCGAACATCACCATCGGCGGTAAGTCGGTAACCGAGGCCGATGTCGGGGGCGCCACCGTCGTCGCGCAGCCGTTCGCCCTTCCCGCCTTCCCGCCGGCGCCGAGCGAGTGACCGACTGAAAGAAGCACCGGACACACCGACGCCTGCTTGCAACAGTTCGCCCGCAGGCGTGAAGATGGCGCCACATCGACGTGCGACCGGTTCGAACTTGGTGCGCGCCACCGACAACCGCAGACGGTTCCCTGAAAAGGGCTCAGCCATGAGATGTCTTAACCTTCTCGGCGCAGTGACCGCCTTGGCCCTTGCTGCTCCGGCTTACTCCCAGAGCCCCGCTGCACACCTGCTGGGCGCCGGAGACAAGGCCCCTGACTTCACGCTGCTCAGCAATGATTGGAAGGAGGTCAAGCTCAGCGAGTTTCGAGGCAAAAAGAACGTCGTCCTCGTCTTCTACGTGCTCGCCTTCACCGAGACTTGAAGCAGCGAACTGAAAGCCTATCAGGCTGATGGGCCAAAGCTGGAAGCGAGTGACACGGTTGTTCTTGGAATTAGTGGTGACAGCCCGGCAGCGAACGCGGCATTTGCGCGCCAAATCGACGTTCATTTCCCCCTGTTGAGCGACCCGAACCTCAAAGTGCTCAGGCAGTACGGAGTGCCGGTTCGCCAGAAGCAGGTGGGGGGCACGAGTTACGAGCTGGCGCAACGCGCGACGTTCGTCATCGACAAACAGGGCGTCATTCAGCGTGTCGAGTTGGGCCAGGACGCAGTGGACCCTGCGAAAACGGTGCAGGCGTGCAGCCTTCTGGGGCATCCCAAGTAGGGGCGAGTGCGCCGGCGCACCGATGGCCGGTGTCATCCAGCGGTGGAGCCCATTTTCTCTCGCCTCCTCGGGAGGGGGTCGCGTAGCGCCGCCCAGACAGCAGCGCTACCACCCAAGAGGTCGACCCGATGCCTTCGCCAAGGGAAAAGGAGAACAGCATGAGAGTGCAACGCGTCGTCATCATCATGGTGGCAGCCGGCTTGCTCCTCGTTCCGGCAGGCTGGACCCGCGCGGCACAAGGTGAGGCGATTGTGCGGGTGACGCCGGAGCAAATTGTCTGGAAGGACCTCCCAGGCTTCGAAGGGGTCCAGTTCGCGACGCTCGCCGGCGACCCATCCAAGCCCGGCCTCTACGTCATCCGCGTCAAGTTCTCGCCTTGGCGAATGACTAGACCGCACTGGCACCCCGAGGACCGGCACGTCATCGTCGTTTCAGGCACCTGGTACATGGGGGAGGGAGATACGTTTGACCCCGAGAAGACCATTCCGCTGACGCCGGGAACCTACGCGAGGCACCCGGCGAAGGCTCATCACTATGACGGTGCCAAGGACGAGGAGGTCATCGTCCAAATCACTGGCTACGGTCCGAGCGGGACGACCCTTGTTCACCCGGAACAAGGGGAAACCGGCTCCTCGCGCAAGAAGTAGTGCCTGGACGATTTAACGCTGTGGGAGCCGTTCCAGACGGGAGGTCCAGCGTTCGCGCGCTCTTTCCCGCTCGCGCTCCCTGCTTCTGACAGCGGTCCGAGCGCTCAGTGACGAAAGCAGCTTCTCGGTGCTGGTCGCAATTTCGACGACCGCTTGCTCGAACGCGGCCGCGTCCGCGGCCGACGGACGGGAGAGCCCGCTGACCTTCCGAACGAACTGGCTGGCGGCAGCGGAAATCTCCTCCCGCGTGGTCGGTGGCTCGAAGTTGTAGAGCACCCGGATGCTCCGACACATGGGCAGTCCTCCAATGAGAGTGAAGGTACGGAGAGTCTCTTCTACCTGGTGGCAGCAAGCAAAGGCCCACCCCGACGGGGGCCGCTGGTCCTGGTTTCATCCCAGGGGTTGCGCTGAGCTTCGCTTTTATATGAAAGTGAATTCATGTTCAACATCAACCGGCGGCTTTTTCTTTGGGGCCTCGGCGTCTGGCTTGGCGGCACCGTTGCCTTGCGTCTTGCCGGGCAGCATCTTCTTCATCCAGGCCATCTCGGGGAGACTTTGCTGCTGTTCCTCATCAGCTTTCCCTTGATGGCCTGGCTCGTTCGCCGGCTGTGCAGGCAACTTCCCAGAGAGGAATGGCCGGGCGGCGCAATCTCGCTCGCCTTGCCGACCCTCTTAGCCGACCCATTCTCCAGTCTCTTTTTCACGGTCGTTTTCCCCAACATGCCGAGTGAAACGGCTGGCCTATTCGGGGGGTGGATCCTTTGGTGCTGCGCGGGTGTAGGCGTCGGGGCCATCGTCCGCCCATGAAGGCCACATCGGGGGTACGACCAGATTTGCTCGCGGGCCAGGACCTTCCACCCATACCCCGTCAGACCCGCAGTCAGGAGAAACGGGCCCGACTGAAGGCCGCGGGTCTCGTTCTCTTCGGCGACAAGGGCTACGAGGCAACGGCCATTGAGGACATCACCCGAAGGGCAGACCTTGCGATTGGAGGTTTCTACCAGCACTTCCGGTCGAAACGGCAATTGTTGCTGGCACTGATGAATGAGCTTCTCGACAACCTCAGCGAATTTGGACTGCGCCCCACTGGCTCGACGGATGTGCGAGCAGAGGTGCGGGGAGTCTTAGCGCGCGCCTTTTCGACCGACGCTCACTACTTCGGCGCTTACCGCGCGTGGCGAGAGGCGATGCTCTCGGATTCGGAGCTAGCGGTCAAAGACGACGCGATTCGCGCATGGACTACTTACCGCGTCACGAACGCATTCGCGGCGCTACAGCGGCTTCCAGGTGCTCGTTCCGCCGTCGACGTTCCCGGTCTGGCTCGCGCCATGGATAGTCTCTTCTGGAACTTGCTGGCGCAAGTTGGGCGACTGTCCCGAATGGAGCTAAACCGCTCCATCGACTCAGCCACCCATCTCATCTACCACGCGCTGTTTAGCGACGGCCCGAGGGCGAGCGATGAAGTGGACGTCGCAGTTTCTCGTCGGAGGCTGTCGGGGAAACACCACCGGGCTTCAAAGCCGGGCTGACAGCCTGCCGGAGGGAGACGCCCCCCTCACCGCGCGGGACGCGGCGCGGCCTGTCGAGAAAGGGCGTGGATGCCTGGATAGGTGCGCAGACGGTCCAGCCACGCTCGCATCCCGCTGTAGGGTGCGAGGTCGAATTCCCCCTCCTCCGCGACATCGGTGTAGGCGAAGAGAGCCAGGTCAGCGACGGTCATTCCCGTGTCTGTCAACCAAGGATGGTCCTGAAGCCGTCGCTCCATCACTTTGAAGGCGCGGTGCCCGCGCTCCCAAATCTCTGGCAACCGGTCCGCGTAGCGGTCCTTTGCGCCGAGGTAGCGAATCCAATTGCGCGCAACTGCGACGTACGGCTCATGGCTGTACTGCTCGAAGAAGAGCCATTCGAAAACACGGGTCCGCGGAAGGCCAGGGGCTGGAAGCCATTGCGTGCCCTCGGCGAAGTGCGCCAAAATGGCGTTGGATTCGGTGATGCGAGCTCCGTCATCGAGTTCCACGAGGGGAACTTTGCCGTTCGGGTTTTTCGCCAGAAACTCAGGCGTGCGGGTGGCACCGGAGTTGGAGTCCGTCTCTACCCATCGGTAGGGCTGGCCGGTGAGCTCGAGAATCTGACGCACCTTCCAGCAGTTCCCCGATGGGGTCGAGCCATAGACGCTGACCATCTACGTTCCTCCCAGCGAACAGAACGGGCGCTGACTCTAGCGTTTTGCCCCGACGAGGAGTGGGGCCTCGCCTTCGTGGCCTCGCTGGTGCGAGCCTCGGGGCGTGCGGATTCTCTACGGTGTGGTGGGGGAGGGGATGGGGCACGCCACCCGCTCCCGAGTCGTGCTCGAGGAATTGATTCGCGACCAACACGAGGTCCACATTGTTGTTTCGGGGCGAGCCCGCGAGTACCTCGCTCGCCATTTCGCGAACGTGCACCGCATCTGGGGCCTCACCATCAACTACGGCGGCAACCGCGTTCGCAACCTTCGTACCATTCTCCAAAATCTCCAAGGCGCCGTTGGTGGCCTGCCGGCGAACGTCAATGCCTACTTTGACGTCCTGTCTCAATTTCGTCCCGAAGTGGTCATCAGCGATTTCGAGACGTTCAGCTACCTCGTCGGCAAGGCGCTCCGGATTCCAGTCATCGCACTGGACAACATCCAGATTATCAGCCGCTGCGAGCACGACGCACGGCTGCTGGCGGGCCACGAGCCGACCTTCGATTTAACGCGGGCGTTCGTCGAAGCAAAGCTGGCGCGCTGCTTCCATTACCTGGTGACGACCTTTTTCTTCCCTCCTGTCCGGCGCGAACGCACGACGCTGGTCCCACCCGTTCTGCGGCCACAAGTCCTCGAGGCACGCGGCGAAACCGGCGACCACTTGCTCGTGTACCAGACCGCCACCACCAATCGCGCTCTGCCGGCAGTGTTGAAGCGCCTGGGCCATCCCACGCGGATTTATGGGGTCCGGCGAGAGTTGACGGAGGAGGTGGTGGAGGGAAACTTGAGCTACCGGCCATTCAGCGAGCAGGGCTTCATCGAGGACTTGCGGACGGCGCGAGCGGTGGTGGCCGGAGGCGGATTCACGTTGATGAGCGAAGCTGTCTACCTGCGCAAACCGATGCTTTCCGTTCCAGTTCAGGGCCAATTCGAGCAGGTCCTCAATGCGCTGTACCTGCAACAGCTCGGCTATGGCCGGTACGCACCACGTTTCTCCGAGGCGGCCCTCGTTGAATTTCTTGGAAGCATCCCCTCCTGCGAGTTGGCTCTCCGCGAATACCACCAGGACGGAAACCAGGCGACGTTTACCGCGCTGCGCCAGAGGCTTGCGGAAGCGACGACGGCGCGCGGGCCCGGTCGCTGAGAAGCGAGGGGCTGACGCCTATTTGCTCGCGTGAATCGCCATCACGTCCTTGAGCAACTTGATGGCGTCGGCCTTGGGCCGTTGGAAGGCGTTGCGGCCCATAATTGAGCCGAAACCGCCGCCCTCCTTGATGCCACGGATTTCCTCAAGGACGGCGGGCGTGTCCTTCGCCTCGCCACCGGAGAAGATGCAGACACGCCGCCCGGCGAAGCAGGCCTGGACCACGAGCCGGACCCGGTCTGCCAGCGTCTTGAGAGGCAGGTTGTACTTTTCGAAGACCGCCTTGGCCTCCGGCTGAAGAATGTTTTCCTTGGGTGGTTTCACCTTGATGACGTGCGCCCCCATCTGGGCGGAAATTTGAGCGCCGTAGGCCACCACGTCCACAGCTTGCTCCGCCTCCTTCGGAACGCCGCTCCCACGCGGATAGGCCCACACGATGGTCGGCAGTCCAAGTTCCTTGGCTTGCGCGACGACCTCGCGCAATTCCTCGAACACCACGTTGCGTGCGCCTGAGCCTGGGTAGATTGTGAAGCCCACCGCAGCGCAGCCGAGGCGGACTGCGTCTCTCGGGGACGCGGTCAAAGCAGACGCTGGCTCCAGCTTGGACAGCGAGTCAGAGTTGTTCAGCTTGAGGATGAGGGGAATTTCCCCGGCGTATTTCCCAGCGACCGCCTCCAGAAACCCGAGCGGAGCCGCATAAGCGTTGCACCCTGATTCGATGGCCAGGCTGACGTGGTACTCGGGGTCGTACCCCGGGGGATTGGGTGCGAACGAGCGCTGGGGGCCGTGCTCGAAGCCCTGGTCTACCGGAAGGATGACCATCTTCCCGGTGCCCCCCAAGGTTCCAGTCATCAGCATTCGAGCCAAGTTGGCCTTGGTTCCCGGATTATCGGACGGGTACCAGGACAGAATCTCCTTCACGCGCTCGGTCAGGGGCATGGCGGTCGGGCCTCGGGAGAGGTGAGACGTCCAGACCTTACACCGCTCGTGTCCCGGGCGGACAATGGGGTCGGCGGTGATTCAGAGCGCGCGCTCGTAGATGCGGTATGTTTTGTAGCGCCGTGCGCCCATGGATTCGATGGCGCGCACCATCAGCTCGTTGTCCTCGGTGACCCAGCCGAGCTCTGCCCCGTCGTAGCCGAGCCGACGAGCAGTTCGCAGTGTCTCGAGGTACAAAAGAGCGTCAAGTCCGCGGCGGCGAAAGCCGGGCTTGATGCCGAACAGGAGAACACGGAGCCGTTCGATGTTTCGGGCTGCCAAGGCCATTCGCGCTAGCCCGAGCGGCAAACCCCAGTGGGTAAGGTAGCCGCCGGCGGCCTGAATGGCGCGGTTGGCGTCGGGAAGGGTGATGGAGAAGGCGACCGGCTCTCCGCGGACCTCGGCGATCAGGCACAGCTCGGGACGCACGCGAACCAACGGCCGCAGACGAGCGACGATGCCGTCGAACTCCTCCTCATTCAGCGGGAGGAAGAGCCAGGCTGGGTCCATCATCGCGTTGTAGATGCTCTTGAGGCGGCGAATTTCCTCGGGAAGCTGCCGGAGGTCGATGGGGCGCACTCGTACTCCCTGCTGTTCTCGGAGGCGCTCCGCGACACGTACCACTTTCTCGGGAGGGGCGAGGGCGGTGCTCAAGTCGTACGCGTAGAGATCCTTCATCTTCCGAAGGCCCCATCGTTCGAGGAGTGCGCCGTAGTACCGGAAGTTGTAGGGCATCATCATCGCCGGTGGAAAGTCGAATCCCTCCACCAGGACGCCACATTCGTGGTTGGTCGAGAGGTTCACCGGACCAGTCAACGTCTTCATGCCCCGGCTCCGGGCAAACTCGGCCGCACGGTCCAGCAGGGCGCTCGCCACAGCTGGGTCGTCGGGGGCATCAAAAAGCCCAAAGAAACCCGTTTCCGCATTGTGAAACTGGTTCCACAGCGCGTCGTCGATGGCCGCAATTCTTCCGACAATCTGTCCGTGCCGACGGGCGACCGACAGTTCCACCTCGGCGTGGGTGAAAAAGGGGTTCTTGTCGCGGTCGAGAAAATCGCGCCGCTCGGCGACGATGGGCGGAACGAAATATGGGTCAGTTGCATAGAGCTCGAGCTGGTAGCGAATGAAGGCGTCCAGGTCGACTTGCCGGCGTACGGTCTCGATGACGATGTTCGAGTCGAGGGCGACGGCGGAACTTGCCGGTTGAAGCGGCGCAGTGCGGGCTACTGGCATCAGACCAATCCTTGTTGACGGTACCAGGCGACGGTGTGGGCGAGCCCCTCCTCGAGGGGGTAGCGCGTCCGGAAGGCGAGGGCGGTGACCGCTCGATGCGGCGAACAGGTCCAGGCCTCCTGCGCCATCTCCCGCGCCTTGTCCCGGTTGAGGATTGACACCTTGCCACGGACTCGGGCCGCTAGCTCCGAGCCAGCCGCGGCAAGCCACCCGACGGATTCCGGGACCGACACGACATGCGCGCTGCGTCGACCGAGTGCACGAGACAGTGCCTGGCAGAATTCCTCCCAGGCGTAGGCGCGCGGGTCAGCCACGAAGTAGATGCCTCGAATTGGGTCAGCGGTAGAGAGCGTTTCGCCACGTCCACCGGCCGCGATGAGTGCCTCGCACAGATCGTCGACATGAATAAAGGAAAACTGCTTCGGCCCGAAGCCGGACTTGAGAAAGACACCGTGCCGAGCCATCGCCAAGAGGGGAGGGAGGTTGACTTCGTCCCCGGGGCCGTAAACGAAGGGCGGCCGAAGGACAATGGCCTGGACGGAGTCCGCTTCCACCCGCACCGCCTCCTCTGCAGCCAGCTTGCTTCGTCCGTAGAAGGACACCGGCTGAGCACCCTGTTGCTCCGAGCGGGGATGGCCAAGTCGAGCCGGGCCCGCGGCGGCAAGCGACGAGCAGACCACGAGCCGCGGTGGCGGGCGCTGACGGCTTACTGCCTGCGCGAGGAGACGGGTGGCTTCGACGTTTCCCCGGGTGTAGCCATCCTCGGACGCGGCCTTGGTGACGCCGGCTAGGTGGTAAACCACCTCCACGGCGTCGAGCGCTTGGTCTAACCCTTGGCCAGTGGTGAGGTCACCTTCGACCAGCTTGACGCCTAGCCCACTGAGCGACTCGGTGCGTGAGCTCCGGCGGACCAGCGCCGTCACCGCGTCGCCTTTCTGAACGAGGTGCCGCGCGAGGGTCCCACCCACGAAGCCGCTTCCGCCAGTCAGCAGGACACGCATCCGGGCGGGGTGCTCAGGCAATCGGGCGCTGGTAAATGCGGTATGTTTTCGAGCGGACGCCGCCCATGGACTCGATGGCGCGATTAACGAGGTGATTGTCTTCGAGCGTCCAGGAGACTTCCCCGCCGCTGTATCCCAGACGACGTGCGGTGTTGATGGTGTCCAGGTAAAGAATTGCATCAAGGCCTTGGCGCCGGAACCCCTCTTTGATGCCCAGCGTAATGAGGCGCAGCCGGCGAATGCGCCGAGCGGCAAGGGCCAGTTTCACCAGGCCGATGGGGAGGCCGAACCGGGTCAAGCGGCCTCCGGCGGCCTTCAATGCATAGTTTGCATCCGGAATGGTCATCGAGAAGGCGACCGGTTCACCCTTCACTTCGGCGATGAGCAACAACTCCGGGACGACCAGAGGTTTCATGTCCTTGGCCATGTGGTCGAACTCTGCCTCGGTCATCGGGACGAAGCCCCAGTTGTGTTCCCAGGCGGCGTTGTAGATGTCTTTGACCCGCTGGACCTCCGCCGCGAAGTCCGACATCCGGACTGGCCGCACCACGACACCATTGCGCTGGCGGATTTTCTCCGCGACCCGGACCACTTTCTCTGGCGCAGGCTGTGACGACGCGACGTCAAAGGCCCACAAGTCCTTCGCCTTGACGAACCCGCTCGCCTCGTAGAGCGCCGGATAATACCGAGGGTTGTAGGCCATCATCACCGCCGGAGAAGCCTCAAATCCTTCCACCAAGACCGAGCACTCATAGTTGGTGGAGAAGTTGAGCGGCCCCATCATCTCCGGAAACCCCTGTGCCTTCAGCCAAGCGGAGGCCGCGTCGAAGAGGCCACGCGCGACGGCCTCGTCGTTGATGCTCTCGAACATCCCGAAGAAGCCGAGATTGCTCCCATGGAATTCGTTGTAACGGGGGTCGACGACGCCGGCGATGCGCCCCACCACCTTTCCGTTGCGGCGGGCCAGAAACAATTCGGCACTACCGAACTGAAACCAGGGATTCTTTTTCGGGTCGAGAAAGTCGCGCCGCTCCATCTCCAAAGGGGGAACCCAGTTCGGGTCGCCCCGGTACAGCTCATAGGGGAAGCGGATGAAAGCCTCACGGTCCGCCGAAGACTGCGCTGGCGTCACCGTGACGTCTGACAGCGTCGCGGAGCCTTGGGCCACGGGTCGGTGCTTCTTTGCCGAAACAGCCATGAGTGCCTCAGGCCTCCGGGTGCTGACCGTTTTTTAGGAAGAGATTGGCGCCCTTTTCCAAGAGCAAGCCGGGAAGCTCCGAACGCATGCCCCAGAGCCGTAGGGGCGCTGCGCCAAGGCGCTTGAGGTCATCAGGTTGGAGATTGGCTGCCCGCCAAGTCAGTGTTTCTACAGCATCCGACAGTTTTCGAGCGACCTCGCGCGAGGACAAGCGGGCGATGGACTCCAGCGACAAGCCGCGATCTGCCAGCAACCCAGCCGAAGCCGCCGCCCAGCGCTGCGTCGCCTGGTTGGACATGACGAAAGTGCCTGGACGCGCCACCTTGACCGGTACAAAGGTGCTGGGGCGCGTCTCGGGAATCACTCCCATCTTCCGACCAACTTTCTCGAACGCGTCGAGCACTCGGTCCAGCTGAGCATCGGTGTGAGTGGCCATGTAGCTGGTACGAATCAGCGAATGGCCCGGTTCAACCGCCGGCGGGATGACGGGGTTGGCGAACACCCCGGCCTCGAAGAGCGTCTTCCAGAAGCGGAAACACTTCACCTGGTCGCCGATGAGGACCGGGACGACTGGGGTGACCGAGACGCCGGTGTCGTAGCCCATGGCCCGAAGGCCGTTGTGCATTTTCTCGGCGATGTCCATGAGCCGCGAGCGGCGCTGGGGCTCGGCCTCGACGATTTCCAGCGCCTTGAGGGCAGCGGCCACGGCGGCTGGAGTCATCGAGGCGCTGAAGATGATTGGTCGAGACCGGTGTTTGATGTAGTTGATCACCTCGAATGGCCCCGCGAGCACGCCGCCGAGCGAGGCGAAGCTCTTGCTGAAGGTGCCCATCACGATGTCGGTGTTTGCCTCGAGACCGAAGTATTCGGCCACGCCGCGTCCACGCTCTCCGAGGACGCCCATCGAGTGCGCGTCGTCAATCATCACCCGGGCGCGGTAGCGCTGGGCGAGCTCGACGATTTTCGGCACGTTGGCCAGGTCGCCCTCCATCGAAAAGACGCCATCGGTGACAATCAGCTTTCCGGCGTCGGGGTCCGCGGCTTCCAGCAGCTTCTGCAGGTGATCGACGTCGTTGTGCCGGAATTTGCGCTCCTCTCCGAAGGAAAGTCGGATGCCGTCGACGAGGCTGGCGTGGTTGCCGCGATCGGAGAATACGATGTCGTGGCGTCCGAGCAGGGCAGAGAGCGCGGCGAGGTTGGTCTGAAACCCCGTCGACACCACAACGGCTGCTTCACGGTTCAGGAACTTCGCAAACCGGTTCTCCAACTCTTCATGAAGGACGGTGGTGCCGTTGAGCAGCCGGCTTCCGGAGCACGTGCTGCCGAAGCGCTTGACCGCATTCTGAGCTGCTTCTTTGACGCGGGGGTCGCCCGCCAGCCCGAGGTAGTTGTTGGAGCCTGCCATGACCACGCGGCGGCCCTCGATGTCGACCTCGGTACTGGCGTGTGACGCCTCAATGGGCCGGTAGTACGGGTAGAGGCCGGCGGCCTTGGCGATGCGGTAGTCCTTCCAGGCACCGCACTTGTCGAAGACATCGCTCATAGGGGGGTTGCCCCCTCCAGAAGGGGCCAGGCTCGCAAGAGAGGCAACGCCCGCGAGTGCGAGGCTTCTAGGGGGACGTCGCGACGAAGTCAAGGCGACGGACGACCTGGAAAGGCTAGAAACATCAAGTGCTTACGCAACATTCCTGGAGTGCGCAACAAACGGCTCACCATCTCATTAATGAGCCAGTTGTTGCCCACTCCCCGTCCGGGGACGCTGCGTCAGGGCCAGGCGGCTGTCTCCGGGGGCTTCTGACAAACCTGCGCAAGGCGCCGACCTCACAGCTGAAGGACGCGACAGCCCAAGGCACTTTGCCCCGGCAGGTTGGCTTGTTGAAAGGCCAGGATCCGGGTGCTAGGGACTCGAGCATGCCCTCCCAGCGTCGCCGCCCCTCCCGTCGCGCTGCCAAGGATGCCCCGCGTAACGTTTCCACCCGTACTGCCCGAGCCGGAGCCAAAGCCAAGCGAGCCGCCACTCGGCCCGACGGCTCAGGAAAGACCCGGCTTTATGACCCAGCCGCGATGCGTGCGGTGACCCGTGACTTGGCTCGCTGGGAAGCCGAGACGCTGGCCGATGTCGCCGCGAAAACCCCGCTTCGCCAGCCTTCCTTCACGACGGACTCCGGCGTGCCCATTCCTCCCGTGCTCACCGCTGCGCACCGCCGCAGCGAAGTCCAGGAGCAGCTTGGCCTGCCGGGAGAGTACCCCTTCACCCGCGGCGTGCAGCCAACCATGTACCGGGGTCGACTCTGGACCATGCGCATGTTCGCTGGGTTCGGGTCTCCCGAGGACACCAACCGGCGTTTCAAGTACCTGATGGCTCACGGCACGACGGGCCTTTCCACCGCCTTCGATATGCCGGCGCTGATGGGCTACGACGCCGACCACCCCATGTCCCGGGGCGAGGTTGGCAAAGAGGGAGTGGCCGTCTCCTCGTTACGTGACTTCGAGGTGCTCTTCGACGGAATCCCGTTGGACAAGGTCACCACGTCGATGACCATCAACGCCTCGGCCATCGCCGCGCTCTGCATGTACATCGCCGTGGGCGAAAAACAGGGCATCCCGATGGCCAAGCTCGGGGGGACCATTCAGAACGACATGCTCAAGGAGTACATCGCTCAGAAGGAGTGGATTGTTCCGCCCCGACCAGCGGTGCGCATCGTCGTCGACATGATTGAGTACTGCAGTCGCCACATGCCCCGTTGGCACCCGGTGTCCATCAGCGGCTACCACATTCGTGAAGCAGGGGCGACGGCGGTTCAGGAACTCGCCTTCACCTTGGCCGATGGCATTGGCTACGTCGAGGAGTGTGTCAAGCGTGGCTTGGTCGTGGATGACTTTGCTCAACGGTTGTCGTTCTTTTGGGATGTCCACAACGACTTTTTCGAGGAAATCGCGAAGTTTCGTGCCGCGCGCCGAATCTGGGCCCGCGTGATGCGCGACCGCTTCGGGGCCCGTGACCCCCGCAGTCTGCAACTGCGCACCCATGCCCAGACGGCCGGGGTCAGTCTCACTGCCCAACAGCCATACAACAACGTGGTCCGGACGTCGCTCCAAGCACTGGCAGCGGTGCTCGGCGGAACGCAGTCGCTCCACACCAACTCGCTGGACGAAACCTACGCTCTCCCGACCGAGGATGCGGTCACGCTAGCCCTCCGCACTCAGCAGATTATCGCCCACGAGTCCGGAGTCGACCGAGTGGTCGACCCACTCGGAGGCAGCTATTACGTCGAATACCTGACCGATGAGATGGAGCGTCAGGCCCTCGAATACATACGCCGGATAGACGAGATGGGAGGCATCATCCGGGCAGTGGAAGAGGGCTACCCGCAAAAGGAGATTGGCGAGAGTGCCTACCGCTTTCAGCGGGAGGTGGAGGAGGGACAGCGGCTGGTTGTCGGTGTCAACGCCTTCCAGTCCGAGCAACAGGTGCCCGTCGAACTGTTGAAAATCGATGACCAGGTCGCGGAGAGCCAGGTCGCTCGCCTCAGCAAAGTGCGAGCAGAACGGGACCCGCGTGCCGTGGCGCGGACTCTCGAGAAGGTAGAGGCTGCCGCGCGGGGGACCGACAACCTGATGCCCCCCGTCCTGGAGGCCGTCAAAGCCTACGTAACGCTCGGTGAGATCAGCGACGTGTTTCGCAAGGTGTGGGGGCAATACCGCGAGGGAGGCGCGTTCTAGGGGACGGCCATGGGCGACCACACCATCAGAATCCTCGTCGCCAAGCCCGGACTCGACGGGCACGACCGCGGTGCGAAAATCATCGCGCGTGCCCTCCGCGACGCCGGGATGGAAGTCATCTATACCGGGCTGCACCAGACGCCGGAAATGATTGCCAGTGCTGCCGTACAGGAGGATGTCGATGCCGTCGGGCTTTCGATTATGTCCGGCGCTCACATGACGCTGTTTCCTGCGGTGATTGACCTACTTAGAGCGAAGGGAGCCGGGGACATCGGGGTCTTCGGCGGCGGCATCATTCCCGACGACGACATTCCCCGACTCAAGAAGCTAGGGGTGGCGGAGATATTCACCCCGGGAAGCTCGACTCAGGACATCGTCCAGTGGATCCGGGGACACATCCAGGCCCGCCCCTGAACCTGGCCGCTCGGTTTCCTCGCCACGTCGATGTCTACGAGGTGGGACCACGCGACGGGCTCCAGAACGAGCTGCGGTCGGTGCCTCTCAAGGACAAGCTGCGGTTGGTGACTGCTCTGGTCGCTGCCGGCGAGCGCCGCATCGAGCTGACCTCGTTTGTTAGCCCGAAATGGATTCCTCAGCTGGCCGATGCCGACGAGCTCGTCGCCCAGGTCGACCGGTCTCCCGGTGTGACTTTTTCCGCACTCGTCCCCAACCTCAAGGGGTTGGAGCGGGCCAAGTCAGCGGGGCTCGGGGAGGCAGCGGTGTTCGCCTCGGCCACGGAGACGCATTCGCGCAAGAACATCAACAAGTCCATTGCCGAAGCGCTTCACGTCGCGGGCGCCGTTGCAAAAGGTGCGCTGGCGGCCGGGATGCGGGTGCGCGCCTACCTCTCCGTGGTGTGGGGATGTCCCTACGAGGGCAAAACGTCGTTGGCCACCGTCGTCGACTTGGCGAGCCGACTGCTGGACATGGGCATCTACCAACTCAGTCTGGGCGACACCATCGGTGTTGGGATTCCTACTCAGACTGAAGCCATTCTTGAGGCGGTACTGCGTCACGTTCCTGCCTCGAAGCTCGCCCTGCATTTGCATGACACTCGCGGAACGGCCCTCGCCAATGCGTTGGTCGGGCTGAGCTACGGACTGACAACGCTCGACGCCAGCATCGGTGGCCTTGGAGGCTGTCCCTATGCGCCGGGCGCTGCCGGGAACCTCGCCACCGAGGACCTGGTGAATCTGCTCCATGGGATGGGAGTGGAGACGGGCATCGACCTCTCACGGCTGGTCGAGGCAGGCGAGGTGGCCCAGGAGCTCATCGGCCGGAAGCTTCCCGGCAAATACCTTCAGGCCGCCCTTGGCGAGCGGGATCGTCTCCTCGCGCGAAAGCGGCAGGCACGCTAAGGCGCGCCAACTGAGGCGAGCACCTGCGAGTCCGCCCAAGAGCCACGCGAGCGGGCATGGCGCATTGAAGAAACGAATCTACCAGGGCGTCCCCCACCCGGAGTAAGGGGGGGGGCATGGCCGAGTTCCGCGAGGAGCGCCGCGGCAGCACCGAGGTGTGGACCATCGACGGCGAGAAGCGCCGAAACGCCATCAGCCGCGCCGCGCTGGCGGAGTTCGAGCAACGGGTAGAGCGGGTCAGCAGTGGCCACGGGACCCGCGCCGTTATTCTCACCGGCGCCGGGGACCGTGCCTTCTGCGCTGGCGCCGACCTCAAGGAACGCGCCGGAATGTCCGAAGTGGAGGTGCGCAACTTTCTGACGCAACTGGGCAAGGTGCTTCGCTCGCTGGAACGAAGCGATTGCGTTTTCATTGCGGCCATTAACGGCGCTGCGCTGGGAGGTGGCACCGAGTTGGCACTCGCCTGTGACTTCCGCGTGGCAGCTCCGACTGCAGAACTCGGGTTGACTGAAGTCCAGCTCGGCATCATCCCCGGCGGAGGAGGAACTCAGCGACTTCCTCGCCTGGTGGGGCCAGCCCGGGCGAAGGACTTGATTCTCACTGGCCGTCGCATCAACGCCGCCGAAGCGTTTGCCATCGGGCTCGTGCAAAGGCTCGCACCAGAGGGACGGTTGTTGGAGGTTGCGCTTGGGCTTGCTGAACAACTGGGGGCGAATGCGCCCTTAGCCGTTGCAGCCGCCAAGCACGCCATCGATGAAGGGCTTGCCTTGAGCCTGGACAACGCGCTTGCGAGCGAACAGCGCCAGTACGAAAGGGTGCTCGCCTCCGAAGACCGCCTCGAGGGCCTAGCGGCTTTCTCCGAGAAACGTCCACCGCGCTTTCGCGGGCGTTAGAACGGCTCACCCCAACAGCAAGAGGCGCTACCCGGTGGACCAACGGTATCTACGGCACCGCGGCTGTGCGCGCGTTAAACTTCGTGTCTCGGTCGACTCGTCAGTTGGAGACATCGGTGGAATTCGAAATCACTGGCCTGGACCACGTCCAGCTTGCCATCCCTCCCGGGCGCGAAGGCGATGCGGAGCGCTTCTATTCTGGACTGCTTGGATTCGAGCGAGTCCCGAAGCCTCCCCCGCTGGCAGCAAGAGGCGGTTGCTGGTTCGTCAGGGGGACAGTGAAGTTGCACCTCGGCATCGACCCCGAGTTTCGCCCTGCGCGAAAAGTTCATCCCGGGCTGCTGGTCGCTGGATTCGACGCGCTGTGTGCGCGGCTCGAGGCGGCCGGGGTAGCGGTTCGGCCCGATAACGAGTTGCCGGGAGTCAGGCGGTGTTACGCCGAAGACCCCTTCGGAAACACCCTCGAGCTCATCGAGCGCTGAACGCTCGGGTGGGCGGCGATCGCAGTTGCACTCTCGGGTGCCTTGCCGCCTCAGTGTCGCACAGCCACGCCGACCAACGCACAGGCGCGTCGTGTGCCCTGGCGGAGGGTCATTCGTCGCCCCGCCTCTTGGCGTGGATGTAGGGGAGGTCTGGTTTTGCTGGAATCCGTTTTCGACTAGGCTTTGTCCAGTGGTAGACCTCCGTCGACGCGTCCTCGTAATTGACGACCAGCCAGGGTTCCGTGCCTTCCTTCAGCGAATCCTCGAGGTCGATGGGTATTGCGTGGACGTGGCGGAGGACGGGGACGCAGGTCTAGCAGTGCTGGCAGACGCGTCGCGGCCGTGTGTGGTCTTGGTCGACTTGCTGATGCCGGGCGTGAATGGCATCGGCTTCATCACGCGGCTACGGGACCGCTACGGCTCTAACCGTTTTCCGGTCATTGTCATCTCCGCCTTGTTCGGTGGGGAGGACGTCGAGCCGCCGGACCTCCCTGGCGTTCGGGGAGTCATCGGCAAACCCTTCGAGCCACGAGTCGTTCGAGCGGCCGTCCGTCATGCCTGGGCGACCTTGGAGCAGCGGGAGCAGCCGGCGGCGTAAACCGTGGCAACAACGCGCCGCAGCAAAGCCTCCGAGGGCTCTGGGCGCCCATTTCTGCTAGAGCCCCCGGCCCACCATGGGCTTCGACGACAGCACGCGCCAGCGCCGTGCGCGCATCCGGCAGGGTGGGGCAACGAAGTACCACGCCAAGAGCGAGGCGGTGGGGAAGCTATTCGCGCGGGAACGCCTTGCGCGCCTGCTCGACCCTGGCTCGTTCGTCGAGGACGGCACGTTCGCCCACGGGCTCGACGCTGAATTCCCGGCGGACGGCGTCATCACCGGCTTAGGAAGTATCGCAGGACGTCCGGTCGCAGTGATGGCCAATGATTCAACCGTGAAAGCAGGAAGCTGGGGGGCCCGCACGGTCGAGAAGATTCTCCGCATCCAGGAAACGGCGGCGCGGGTGCGTTGCCCGCTCCTTTACCTCGTGGATTCAGCCGGAGCCCGCATCACCGACCAGGTAGAGATGTTTCCGGGCCGCCGAGGAGCAGGGCGCATCTTTCGCAATGAGGTGCTCCTCTCGGGTGAAGTGCCCCAGGTCTGTTTGCTGTTCGGTCCGTCTGCCGCAGGAGGGGCCTACATTCCGGCGTTCTGCGACCTGGTCGTGATGGTCGATGGCAACGCGTCGATGTACCTGGGCAGCCCGCGCATGGCTGAGATGGTCATCGGGGAGAAGGTCACCTTGGAGGAGATGGGCGGAGCAAAGATGCACTGCTCCGTCTCTGGATGCGGAGACGTGCTGGTAAAGACGGAAGACGAGGCCATCGCGGCGGCGCGTGCCTACCTGTCGTACCTCCCGGACAGTTTTTCCGGCGAGCCGCCAATGGTCGAAGCGCGGGACCCGGACCGAAGTGGGCGCTCCTTCGACGACATCATTCCCGCTGACCAAAACAAGCCCTTCGACATGTTCGCGCTGGTTCGAGAGCTCATCGACGCCGGTTCATTCTTCGAAGTGAAGAAGCTCTTTGCCCAGGAGCTCATCACCGGGTTTGCGCGCATCGCTGGCAGGCCGGTGGGCATCGTCGCGAATCAACCCAAGTACAAGGGGGGAGTGCTCTTTGTCGATTCCGCCGACAAAGCCGCTCGCTTCATCTGGCTGTGCGATGCGTTCAACATGCCGCTCGTGTTTCTCGCCGACGTCCCGGGTTTCATGATTGGGACCAAGGTCGAGCGGGCGGGCATCATTCGCGCTGGAGCGAAGATGATTTCCGCGGTTTCAGAGGCGACCGTTCCCCGCATCTCGGTGGTGGTACGTAAAGCGTACGGAGCCGGTCTTTATGCCATGTCCGGTCCGGGCTTTGGGCCGGACTGCACCCTGGCGCTTCCCCAGGCGATGATCGCCGTTATGGGGCCCGAAGCGGCAGTGAACGCCGTCTACTTCAACAAGATTCTCGAGAAGCCGGAAGCCGAACGACCCGGCTTCATCGAGCAGCTCCGCGCCGAGTACCGCGCCGACGTGGACCTCTCGAAACTTGCTTCGGAGTTGGTGGTCGACGAGATCGTTCCTGGCGACGAGCTGCGCGAACAACTGGTGCGTCGCCTTGAGTTGTATTCCCGGAGCTTCCGGCCTCGAGAAACGCGCAAGCACGGCGTTTGGCCGGTCTAAGGGTAGCCGGCAGACCATCTTTTCGCCGAGACCGCTGGCCGCTATAAGCACAGGCCAGAGAATGAGTATGACCGCCGACCTGCCCGAGAGTCACCGTGCTTTGCAGGCGACGCTGCACGCTTTTTGTGAGGAGCGGGTCAGGGGGCAGGCACGGGAGTGGGACCGCGCCGAACGGCTGCCCATGGACACTGTCCGGGCACTGGGGGAGCTGGGCGTCTTGGGAATGCAGATTCCCGAGGAGTTCGGCGGCGCTGGGCTCGATAGTCTCGCTGTCGCTGTGGCTGTGGAGGAAATCGCCCGGTACGACGGTTCACTCGCACTCACCGTGGCCAGCCACAACGGACTCGGAACCAGCCATCTGCGTCTATTTGGCAACGACGAGCAGAGGCGGCGGTACTTGCCGCGCCTTGCCACTGGCGAGCACCTCGGGGCTTGGGCGCTCACTGAACCGGGCAGCGGGTCAGACGCTGCGGCGATGAAGACAACTGCCCTGAGAAGGGGGGAGAGCTGGGTTCTCAACGGCAGCAAGATGTTCATTACCCAGGGCACGGTGGCACAGGTCTTCGTCGTGCTGGCGCTGACTGCCCCCGAGCGACGGCAAAAAGGCATCAGCGCGTTCGTGATTGAGAAAGGGACGCCTGGCTTCACCCAGCGACCCATCCACGGCAAGTTGGGCATGCGCTCGTCGGATACGGCTGAGCTGGTTCTAGAGAACGTCGTCATTCCTGAGAGCCATCTGGTTGGCCAGCCAGGAATGGGCTTCGTCAACACGCTCCAAATCCTCGACAAGGGACGGGTCACGATTGGTGCTTTGGCGGTCGGCCTTCACCGCGGAGCGCTTGAGGAGTCCCTGCGCTATGCGAAGGACCGCCAGGCATTCGGCAAGCCCATCGCCACGTTCCAGGCAATTCGCTGGATGCTCGCGGACATGCAGACCGAGCTCCAAGCGGCGCGGATGCTCGTGCATCGCGCAGCCGTGCTTGCCGACGCTGGCCAGCCCTACACCCGGGAGGCCTCGGTGGCCAAGCTGTTCGCCAGCGAGGCTGCCAATCGCGCCTGCAATCGCGCAGTCCAGATTCACGGTGGCTACGGCTACACCCGCGAGTTTCCTGTAGAGCGTTACTTGCGCGACGCCAAACTCTGCGAAATCGGTGAGGGCACGAGCGAGATTCAGCGGACAATTATCGCCCGCGAGCTGCTCAAGGTGTGATGGCGGACGCAGACCAACTGACGGAGTTGGGACTCGGGGTCACCGACACCGAAGCCGGCTTGGAGGCGGTTCTCCAACTCGGGACCCCACTTCTCAACCCGCTGGCGCAGCGGCCCATCGCGACCGGCGTGTTCGCCCTCGCCGAGCAGCGACTCATCCCACTGGAGCCGCCAGAACTGGTCGGCCTTCCACCGCTGTCGCTGGACGGAGTTCGGAACCGGTCAGAGCTCGAGCAGCAGCTCGCCGGGGCGTTTCACACCCACCTCATTACGCTCCAGCGCCGAAGCTCGGAGCTTCGCGCCCTGGGCTGTGCACCCCAGGTGGACCCAGAGACGCTGGAGTTGGCCACCCGCGTCGATGACCCGCCCTTTCGGTTCTTGCTCGCTGGGGACAAGCGTGGGCAGCTCCGGGTCGCCGAGGTAACGCGAGACGGCGGAGCTGCGCTAACTGACGTGGGGGCGCCCTTCGACCTCTCTGAGTTCCCCAACCGAGCTGGGTTTTTCGCGCACCTCCGAGCGCTCGTCGGGCCGCCGCCCGCCCACGAAGGCGCTGCCGCCACATCGCCGTCGCCTGCTGTTCACCCTGTCGGCTACCGGGAGCTTCTGCAGCACTTCGGCGAGCCCGCTTGGATTCCGGCGACTGCCGCCGTTGACGTCGTGGTGACGCTGCGAGCCCAAGGGATCGTCTATCGCTTTGCCGCGACGCGCATTCGAGACCGGACGTTTCGTGCGCTGCTGGCCGGTCCCGGGGGCAAGGTGTGGGCGGACCAGTTCGATCTCGAGAGCTTTCCTGGCGTTCCTGCTGTGGTCGCTGCGGCCCTCGGCATTTCGGCTTCTACGGTGGAAGTCCTCCCGTCGTGGGAGGAAGCGTGACGACGCTTGCCGCCCGCGTCCTGGCTGGTGACGTGCGCGCCGCCTCGCGACTGATGCGCCATGTGGACGACGGGGAGACGTCCGCGGTAGCGGACCTTCAGACGCTATTCCCCCACACCGGACGGGCATACGTCATCGGCGTGACGGGAAGTCCTGGCGCAGGAAAGTCGACGCTCACCGACCGACTGGTTGCTGGTCTACGGCTCCAAAACAGGACGGTCGGAGTTCTCTGCGTTGACCCGACAAGCCCCTTCACCGGAGGCGCCATTCTCGGCGACCGCATTCGCATGCAGGACCACGCCACGGACGAGGGCGTCTTCATCCGCTCGCTTGCGACACGCGGAGCGTTGGGCGGCTTGTCACGCGCGACTGGAGATTGCATCCGGATTCTCGACGCTATGGGTCGCGACGTGGTGGTGGTGGAGACAGTGGGAGTTGGTCAGGATGAGATTGACGTTGCCCAGATGGCACACACCACGGTGGTGGTAACGGTGCCGGGGATGGGAGATGACATTCAGGCCATCAAAGCTGGCATCCTCGAGGTGGCAGACGTCTTCGTGGTTAACAAATCCGACCTGGACGGCGCAGACCGCACTGTTCGAGAGTTACGACAGATGCTCGAGCTGAGGCATGCCGCTCGCGCGCCACCCGCCGACCACGATGCAGGTCACCGGCGCGTCCGCGTGTCCCGGGTCGAAGCGCCAAGAGTCGACGACGTTCCGCCAGCCGCTCGAGAGTGGGAGCCACCTATCCTCAAGGCGGTGGCCTCGCGTGACGAGGGTGTGAAGGAAGTGCTCGCGGCGGTCGAGCGGCACCGCTCATTTCTAGATGAGACGGGGCAGCGCCTGGCCCGGGAGCGCGCCCGAGCAAAGATGCAGTTTGTCGCCCTTCTGCGCGAGCGCTTGTTGCGAGAAGCGCTTGGACGCCTTGAGCGAGAACGGGGGCGGCTGGAGGAAGTCGCGGCGGCCATTGTCGCTCACCAGGCGGACCCCTACGCCCTGGCCGAGCAGCTGGCGCGGCAGCTTGCCGAGGGCTGACCGAATATGGAACCTCCTGCCCACGACCGGGTCCTCGTTCTCCAGGAGCGGCTGGGGGTGCCGCAACTCGACCCGAACCTCGGGCTCGCTGCGCTGACCCACAAGAGCTACTGCAACGAGCACCGTGGCGAGCCAGCGGTCGACAACGAAAGGCTGGAGTTCCTGGGCGACGCGGTGGTGGACCTCCTTGTGAGTCACCGTTTGATGGAGCGATTTCCTGCCGCGGACGAGGGCGAGCTTTCGAAACTTCGGGCGCTCATCGTCAACGAGGACGCGCTAGCCAGGATTGCCCGCGAGCTCCGAGTCGGAGAATTGTTACGCATGGGCCGCGGCGAGGAACTCACCGGTGGCCGCGACAAGAGCTCCGTCTTGGCGGACACGCTCGAGGCAGTCGTCGCCGCTGTCTACCTGACGCAAGGCGTCGCCGGAGCGATGGCGTTGGTAGACCGTCATTTTGCAGAGGCGCTGGACGGCGTGGCGGAGGGCCGAAGTGGAGACGACTACAAGACTCGCCTTCAAGAGTTGATGCAGAGCCAAGGCCGAGTACCGCCCAGGTACCGCGTGGTGGCTGAGGAGGGTCCAGACCACGCCAAGAAATTCGAGGTGGAAGTCAGTGTCGGTGGCGAGGTCTTTGGTCGCGCGACTGGCCGCAACAAGAAGGAAGCCGAGCAGGCAGCCGCCCGCAAGACTCTCGAGATGAATCGCGAAAAGCCCGGGTAAAATGTCTACTGGGGTCTCCTGAAGGCGAAAGCCCGAGCTTTCTGAGCTTGGCTGAGGCAAAAGGCGGTTTCATGAACAAACTCCTTCTTTTCACCTTGACCTCTGCGGTGGCAGTCCCAGCGCTCGCGACCGACGCGCCCGTCAAGACTCCGTGGATGCAGAAGGCCCTGGCCGGTCAGGACCTATGGGTCACGATGAAGACCACCGAGGGCAACATCGTCATCCACCTCTTCTCGAAGGATGCTCCCAAGACGGTTGCTAACTTCGTTGGGCTTGCCAGTGGCGAGAAGCCATGGACAGACCCCCGGACCGGGAAACCCGGAACCGCTCACGCCTACGACGACACAATTTTTCACCGGGTCATCGCCGGATTCATGATTCAGGGTGGCGACCCGACCGGCACCGGCCGGGGCGAGCCCGGCTATACGTTCGCCGACGAGACCTCCAACGGAAAGACGTTCAACAAAGTGGGTCTGCTGGCCATGGCGAACCGCGGTCCAGGCACGAACGGCATGCAGTGGTTCATTACGGTCTCGACCCCCGACTACCTCAACGGTAAGCACACGATTTTCGGCGAGGTGATTAGTGGGTACGACGTTGTGGAGAAAATCTCCAAGGTCCCGACGGGGGCCGATGGTCGGGACAGGCCCAATACTTCGGTGGTCCTGAAGTCCCTGCAGATTTCAGACAAAGCGCCAAAAGCTGGGAAGTAACTCCTTTCGCCGACAGGAATAAGACCATGGGAATGACAGATGCGGTGCGGGCGGGGAAGGACCTCTACGCGCATTTCGACACCAGCGAAGGCAAGGTCGTTGTGAAGCTGTTTCCCAAGGACGCTCCGAAGACGGTGGAGAATTTCGTAGGTCTTGCCACGGGCGAGAAGACATGGACGCACCCGGGAACTCACGAGAAGAAGGACAGCTCGCCGCTCTACGACGGCACCATTTTCCACCGATGCATTAAGGATTTCATGGTGCAAGGGGGAGACCCGCTTGGGCGGGGCACGGGAGGCCCCGGCTTCCAGTTCGAGGACGAATTTCAAAGTCCTCGTCGCTTCGATCGGGCAGGACTGCTCGCGATGGCCAATGCCGGTCCCAACACCAACGGGAGTCAGTTTTTCATCACCGTGGTGCCAACCCCATGGCTCGACAAAAAGCACACCATCTTCGGTGAAGTCGTCACTGGGATGGACGTCGTGAAACGGGTAGCCAACGACATTGCAAAGGGTCCCGGGGACCGCCCGCGCACAGACGTCAAGCTCCGCTCGGTAACCATCTCCGAAACGCCCTAGAGTCGGCGTCGCGCAGTTGCCTCTCTCCGGGCAGCGGGGGCTGCTCCAGACCACCTTGGCCGTCCATGCCCACCTTCCATTCCGGCGTTGTCGCGCTCGTGGGTCGTCCCAACGTCGGTAAGAGCACACTCCTCAACCGTATGGTGGGGGAGAAGGTGTCCATCGTTTCCCCGAAACCTCAGACGACCCGAACCCGCATCCTTGGAGTCGTGAACCGCCCGGAGGGCCAACTCGTCCTGGTTGACACTCCGGGGCTACACCCAGCCAAGGGCAGCCTTGGACAGGCAATGCAGGCGGCCACGCTTGGAGCCCTTGAGGACGTCGACCTGATCCTCCTGCTCGTCGAGCCGTCGCTAGGGAAGGACGGCCACACGCCCGAGCTCACCGGAGGGGATCGTGTCGTCCTCGAGCGCCTATCACGAGTTCGGAAGCCGAGGGTTCTCGCGCTTAACAAGGTGGACGCTGTCGCCAAGCCACCGCTTCTCCCCCTGGCGGAGCTCTACCGCGGGGCACTTGGCTTCGACGACACCTTCTTCATCTCCGCCCGGACGGGAGAGGGTGTGGAGGAGTTGCTCCAGTCCCTCCTCCGACGACTGCCAGAATCCGACGCTCTGTTTCCGGCCGACACCTTTACTGACCAGTCCGAGCGAGCTTTAGCAGCGGAGCTCATCCGCGAGCAGGTCCTGTTTCACTGTCGAGAGGAAGTGCCGCACGCGAGCGCCGTTCTGGTAGAGGTTTTCGACGAAAGCGATCGCGCACCGCGCCCCGGCGCTCAGGGAGCGTTGCAGGGGTTGATTCGCATCGCGGCGACCATCTACGTCGAGCGCGAGAGCCAAAAGGCAATCGTCATCGGCAAACAAGGGGCGATGCTGAAGGCCATCGGTACTGATGCGCGGGGGGCCTTGGAACGAATGCTCGGAACGCATGTCTACCTATCGCTCCGAGTCAAAGTAGAGCCTCGATGGCGCGACAATGAACGCGGGCTCCGCCGAGTGGGCCTGCGGTGAAGCCACTCGTCGCTCTGGTTGGGCGTCCCAATGTCGGAAAGAGCACGCTCTTCAACCGGTTGGTGGGCCGGCGACTGGCGCTCGTCGAGGACCGCCCGGGTGTCACCAGGGACCGTCACTACGCCGACACGTCCTGGGCGGGGCGCGAGCTGAGCGTCGTGGATACCGGCGGCTTTGTACCCGCGGGTTCGGACGACGTCCTTGAAGGCGTCCGGGCGCAAGCTGAGATCGCAGTGGAGACCTGCGACGTCGTGTTGCTCCTCGTCGACGGTCGCACCGGGCCGATGGCAGCTGACGCTGAACTCGGGGCACTGCTGCGCAGGAGTGGCAAGCCGGTCCTCGTCGTCGTCAACAAGCTTGACCACCCGCCCGTCGCAGAGACCGCCGCAGCCGAGTTCTATCAGCTCGGCTTTCCCGAGGTGTTCCCTGTATCCGCCGAGCACGCTCTTGGAATCGACGCATTGCTTGACTCAGTTGTGAGACACCTCCCGCCGCCAGAAGAAAGTACCGCGGTTGAAGGGGAGGAACTCGACGATGCGATTCGGGTGGCCATCATCGGGAGGCCCAACGCGGGGAAGAGCACCCTCGTCAACGCGCTCCTCGGCCAGGAGCGTCAGGTCGCTGGACCGGTGCCCGGAACGACGCGCGACCCGATTGACTCGGAGCTACTTCACGCTGGCAGGCGCCTCGTCCTAACCGACACCGCCGGCATCCGTAAGAAGCGCGCCTCAGCCGAGCGCGTCGAACGGGTGAGTATTCTCGGGGCTCTGCGCAGTGTTGACCGTAGCGACATCGCGGTGCTGGTGCTCGATGCGACCGAGCCCGGCGTCGAACAGGATGCACGTCTGGCTGGCATGGTCGAGGAGAAGGGGAGAGGGCTGGTTGTTCTCGTCAACAAGTGGGACCTGGTCAAAAAGGATGAGCGCAAACAGGAGGAATTTCGCGAAGCGCTGAAATGGCAGCTCCGCTTCGTCGCATACGCGCCGATCCTGTTCGGGTCTGCGCTCCAGGCTCGCCAGGTCGAGAAAGTTCTCGACGTCGCCGTGCATCTCTTCGATCAGTTCCGCTTTCGCGCTCCCACGCCGATGCTCAACCGTCTGCTACAAAAGGTGGTGGACGCTCACCCCGCGCCTTCCGACCGAGGCCGCCCGTTACGGTTTTATTACATCACTCAGGTCGCCAGCTCGCCGCCTACCTTCGCTCTTACGTGCAACCGGCCGCGTTCGGTGACGCAGTCGTACCGGCGCTACCTCACCAACCAGCTGCGAGAGGCGCTGGAACTCCGCGTACCTTTGCATCTGGTCTTTCGCGCACGGCCCGGACACAACGGTCCAACGCCGCGCAAAGGGCCGCGCGGCTAGCGTGCACCACCACCCCTGTCGAGAGGCGGTGCACCGGCGGGAGACGAGCCAAGCGCCACTCTGAGTCGCGCGTCTCAAGAGGGCTTGGTTCATAAGTCGAGTATTGGCCCTCCCATCC
Organism: Myxococcaceae bacterium; assembly: GCA_052143535.1. Taxonomy (GTDB): domain Bacteria; phylum Myxococcota; class Myxococcia; order Myxococcales; family Myxococcaceae; genus JADGRA01. The sequence goes on from JBKQSS010000061.1 coordinate 128,527, forward strand.
GTTGACACCCTCCAGGAGCGGTCACTACAGTCCCGCGCCCCTTTGGTCAGGAGAACGCCGGTTGTCCACCCATCGACTTACCCAGAAGGAGCTGCGTGCCCCCGACGCTTTTCAGCGCGTCGGTGCGGTAGCCCGTCGCTGGCTCGAGCGGCGTCGCCTCCTCGTCTTGGTTGCGGCCATCCTCGTTGTGGCCGGGGCGCTCGTAGCTGGGGTCGTCTCCTCGCTCGCCAACCGACGGGACCAGCAGGCGGCCCGAGAGCTCGGACACGCACTTAAGACGCTTGACCGTCCGGTGGGGGAGCCCATCCCGGGCGATGACGAAAAGCCCTACGCCAACCAAACCGAAAAGGACCAAGCGCTCGTGGCTGCGCTGACGCCGTTCCTCAACGAGTTTGCGGGGACGCCACCTGCGGCGACCGGTGCGCTGCCACAAGGTGACGCGGAGCTTCGGCTGGGCCAGTCGGACGGGGCGCTCCCTCATTTTTCCGACTTCCTGGCCCGCACGCCCCCGGGCCAGATTCTTCGGGTCTCTGCTCTCGAGGGTGAGGGATATGCCTTTGAAGCCAAGGGACAGCTGGATCGCGCGCTCCAGGCTTTCGATAGCATGAGTCGAGACGATACCGGCGGCTTCTTGGCTGGAATGGGCCTTTATCACCGTGCGCGAGTCCTCCTGCTTCAGGGCAAGAAGGTCGAAGCAGCGCAGGTGTTCCAGGAAGTGGTGACCACCAAGTCCGGCACTGCGGCCGCCACGTTGGCGCAAGACAGGCTCGCGCTGCTCGCCACCCAGGGGATCCGTCCACAAGCCGTAGTGCCTGCCAGGCCAGACGCGGGATGAGGCCCTCGGGAGCGTTCCTACTAGTCGTCGCGGTGGCGGCCACAAGTTGCGCCAGCGCACGCCGTGGCTACGCCATCGACCCCTACCAGCACATCGATACCGACGTCCTCGCCATTTACACCATCACCTGGTGGCAGAAGCTGGTCGACGCGCCCACGCTCGAATACGGACCGAGAGAACCTGCGCGGCCGGGGGCAGACACCATCAACCTTCGGGTCGTCACCGGAACGCGAGATGGCATCCTCCGGAGCGTCGACAACAAAGGGCGCGTTGTCTGGCGGTTCGTCGCCGGCCAACCCTTTAGTGCTGGACCCGAAGTTGTGGATGGCTTCGTCTTCGCACCGGGAGGAGACGGCTTCCTCTACTGCTTCCGCGCGGACACCGGCGAGCTCTTCTGGAAATACGATGCGGGCGAGGACTTGGTGACGGTTCCGGTCGTCGTCGACGGACGAGTCCTGGTCGCGTCGCAGAACGACACGTTGTTCGCTATCGAAGCAGCCACTGGGAAATGGCTCTGGCAGTACCGGCGGGACACGCCTGCTGGCTTCACGATCCGTGGGGCGGGCCGTCCGGTGGTTCGGGGCGGCGTCGTCTACGTCGGGTTTTCCGACGGCCATTTTTCCGCGCTCCGCCTCGAGACCGGCGCAATGGTATGGGACCGAGCTCTTGCCTCGGTCGGCCAGTTCCGCGACGTCGACTCGCCCGCGGTCTTCGATGCCAAAGGCAACATCATCGTCGCCGATTACAAGGAAGGGTTGTTCGGCATCGACCCGGGCAGTGGCGAGACGCTCTGGCAAACGGTCATCACCGGAATGGTGGGGCTGGTGGCGCGGGGCAACGTCGTCTACGCGAGCGGAGACGCCCGCGTCATCGGCATGGAGTCCACCACAGGTAAAGTCCTGTGGACGACGAAGCTCGGTGAGCGCGCCGGCCTTCAGCCGGCGTTGGCCGCCGGATGGTTGCTCGTGCCGACGGGACAGGCGTTGCTGTTCATCGATCCATCCTCGGGCAAAGTTCGGCTCATTTTCGATCCGGGCAAGGGTATAACCGCGACCCCGGAAGTCCACGGACTCGAGGTCTACTTGCTGTCCAACCTGGGCTTCGTCTACTCGCTGGAAATGAACCTCGCTCGGGGCTCGGGATGACCCCGCCCGCCCGCCAAGTGCGGGTGGTTGCGGCGCTCATCACCAGTGACCTCGGGCAACGTGTCTTGGTGCAGCAGCGCCCGGCTGGCAAGCGCCGGGCGTTCCTGTGGGAGTTTCCCGGAGGCAAAGTTGAGTCGGGGGAATCCGATGAGTGCGCCCTGCGGCGCGAGGCGCGAGAAGAACTAGGAGTCGACCTGGAGGTCGGACAGGAACGGTTTCACGCCCAGCACATCTACCCCGACCTCGATGTCGACCTGCACGTGTACGAAGCTCGGATTATTGCCGGGGTGCCCGAGCCAAAGGCTGGCCAGGTCCTCATGACCGCCACGCGCGCAGAGCTGCAGACGTTGTCATTCTGCGAAGCAGATTTGCCGTTCGTACAAGCACTTCAGCGAGATGCGTCGGAGGGGCCAGGCAGACTGCAGGGGTGATTGAGCGCTCCTTTCAGCTCGTGCCCGGGATTGGCCCGTGGCGTGAGCGTGACCTCTGGTCGCGTGGCCTGCTCAACTGGGACGCCTTTCGGGAGGCCCCGCATCTCAGCGAGCTACCGTCGCACCAGGCCGAGTCGCTTGGGGCTAGGATTGCCGAGGCTGAAGCGGCGCTTTTCTACCGAGACCTCCCGCGCCTGGCCGCGATGTTGCCGCCTCGTGAGCATTGGCGTCTCTATCCGGTCTTTCTGGACGAGGCGGCATTCCTCGACATCGAGACCGACGGCGCTACGAACGGGCACCCAACAGTGGTTAGTCTCTTCGACGGAAGTGGGTTGCACGTGTTTGTCCAAGGGCGGAACCTCGAGGCCCTTCCCGAAGTATTGTCCCATTCACGACTGTGGGTGACATTCAACGGTCGCTGTTTTGACGTCCCGGTCCTAAGGCGGCATTTCCCAGAGTTGAGGGAGCCAGCGGTACACTTGGATCTGCGCTTCCTTTGCCGTCGTGTCGGTCTTCTTGGGGGACTTAAGGCCGTGGAGCAGGAGGTGGGCATCGCGCGCCCGCCACACCTGAGGGGTGTTGGCGGCTGGCACGCTGTGCTGCTCTGGCGCAGCTGGCTTGCCAACGATGAACTGGCAGCACTGCGATTCCTCGTCGAATACAACCTCTACGACGCCTTTCAGCTCCGCGCGCTGGCAGACGCCGCTTACAATTTGGCGGTCGAGCAATTGGCTTTTGACGGCGAACGAATTCGAGTGTGGGAGCGCGGCGACCTCCTCTACGACGTGAGCCGCCTTCTTCTTGGATTGGGTCCAGCGGGTCGGGCACCGCTCACGGCGGAGGGCTAAGCGACGAGGTGCCGTCACGAATCAGGTGCCGCGGCGGTGCCGGCTCGTCTGGTTCCTCTTGGCTGGAACGTCCTTCTCGCGGTCACCCTCAGTTCGAAACTCGAAGCGCTGCTCATTCAATTCGGCGCCACTCCCATCATCGAACGTCGTTCCACTCTGGGCATCGAGCAACAGCGTGTAGCGATGCCCCGCACGAAGGGGGGCAACGAGGCTGACGTGGTAGCGGAGCCCGCTGGGTGTCAGCTCCGGGGTGTCGTCCGAGGGAAGGGCGCGGTCGATTTCATCGAAAATCCGGAGGCGGTAGTTGTGGAGCGGCAAACTCGCAGTGACGTCCAGGGCCCGAGTCACAGGCACCACGGCCGGCGTCGCTGGGTCGAGCAGGGCACGGACGAGCCCTCCGTCCGACTCCCCTATTTCAATGTGAAGCTGAAGCGCTGCAGTCTGCCCCGCGTCGTATGGAGCTTGTGTCAGAGTAGCGCCGCCGTCCGTCGGGCCTGACCGAGGGTGGCATCCCGTGGCAATAAGGAGGGGCAAGAAAAGTGCGAACCGGGAGGAGAAAACGTCCTTCTTCATGGAAGCCCAGAGGCTAGGGGGTTAGGCAAGCACAGGTGAAGCCGCTTCGGTACGTCAACACAGATGGAACGGGTCCACACTCCAGCGGGGACGTCCTTCGCTGGGCGCTGGTCGACAAGCTCGCCGGCCGACGCAGAAGTTCTCCGGCGCGCGCGCCCGTTCCCAGCATGGCGCCAGACTTGTCTTTGCTCGCGCACCCACCCGTGGCTGGGGAAGGCATCCGGCTCACGTGGCTCGGGCACGCTAGCTGGCTTGTCCAGCTTGCTGGCACTTCACTGCTGATTGACCCTGTCCTCAGCGAGCGAATCTCCGGAATCATTCGCCGCAACGTGGCACCTGGCCTCGAGGTCGCGCAACTGCCGCGAATTGATGCTTGCCTGGTCACGCACAATCACTACGACCACCTCGACCTTCCGACGCTCAAACGAGTCGGCGCGCCAATATGGGCGGGGCAGGGGACCGCACCGTTGCTGCGGAAGGCGGGCCTGGATTCTCACGAGTTGGCCTGGTGGGAGTCGGCCCGCGTCGGCTCAGCAACATTGCACTTCGTGCCGAGTCAGCACTGGAGTCGGCGCGGCCTGTTCGACATCAATGAGATGCTGTGGGGTGGCTTCGTCGTCGAGGGCGATGGAACGCGGGTCTATCATTCCGGCGACACTGCCTACTTCTCCGGATTCGCCGAGATTGGCCGTCGCTTTCCCAACCTCGCTGGCGCCATGCTACCCATTGGGGCGTACGATCCGCCCTGGTTCATGGAGTCCCAGCACATGAATCCCGAGCAAGCGGTCCAGGCGTTCGTGGACCTCGAGGCCCGAGACTTTCTGGCCATGCACTGGGGAACCTTCAAGCTAACCGATGAACCTCTTGATGAACCCCCGCGGCGGCTTGGAGCGGAATGGGCGCGTTTGTCGCTCCAGCCGAGCCGGCTCTACATCCTTCCAGTGGGAGGGACCTGGTCGTCGCTGTCCTCCGCCGTGAACCTTGCGGCGGTGGAATGACCTTGGCATTGCCGGGCTTCTGGGGAACGCCCACGTCCACCGTCGACTGGTGCGAGGTGAACTACGCAGTCACGCCGTTCATCTGCGAGTTCTTCAATACCGTTTCGAGCCTGGCGATGGTCGTGGCGGGCGCGTTGGGCGTGCTGCTTCATCGTGGGGTGCTCGACCGGTGGACCCGCAGCGCATTCGGTCTGCTGTGTCTGGTGGGTGTGGGAAGCATCGCGTTTCACGGGACCTTGAAGTTTGAGCTCCAAATGCTCGATGAGCTTCCAATGCTCTACCTGGTGACGCTGATGGCCTACCTGTTGGCGGAGCCAGGACCCACGCCCCGGTTTGGCGTGTGGCTTCCGGTTGTCCTGGTTGGCTATGCGCTTCTCGCGACGTTGTCGGCGGCAGTCATGCGAGGCCGGCTTCAGTTCTTCGCCTTTCAAACCAGCTTTGGCCTGCTCGAGCTGTTTTGCCTCGTGCGGGTCTACTGGCTGAGCCGAGGCCCTGGGAACGCGCCTGTCCGGCGCCTCTTCCAGCTGGGCATGGCCTGCTACGGCGCGGCCATTCTGCTGTGGTTCGTCGACCTGCGCCTGTGCGACGTCATCAACGTCCGATTGACAGCATTCGGGCTCCCGAATCCACAACTGCACGCTTGGTGGCACGTGCTCGTGTCTTGCGGCTTCTACATGCTCTTGTTGGTGGTCGGGTACGATCGGATTCGCCACACCCGCAGATGGCCCGTCGCTCGACGACTGGGAGGCATCATACCTTGTCTGGTACTGGCGGAGCGACTGCCAAAGGCGACTACGACCACAGTGGTCAACGTCTGATAATGTGCGTTATGTCAACTACGGCTTTGAGCTCCTCGGAGTGGTTCCGCAATCTTCCGGGAGCGTAGCTTTCGGCTCAAGCGAACCTGCACCCAGGAGAGGCCCTCGATGATCGCCGGATTGCCGCCGTTAACGTTCATGCACACCGCCATCAGCCTGGTCGGTGTTGGTACAGGCTTCGTGGTTCTCTTCGCCGGGCTACTGGCCGGCCAGTCTCTCCCCCGCTGGACCGGTTGGTTCCTTGCCACAACCATTCTGACAAGCGTCACCGGCTTCCTGCTGCCGGCGGCTCACTTCATGCCGTCTCACGCCGTCGGCATCCTGTCACTGGTCGTCCTCGCGGTAGCGCTGTTCGCGTTGTATCGCAAGCACCTGAGCGGCCCTTGGCGGCGGACATACGTCATTACTGCTCTGACGGCGCTCTACTTGAACGTCTTCGTGTTGGTCGCGCAGCTCTTTGCCAAGGTGCCTGCCCTCAAGGAAGTCGCCCCGACGCAAACCGAGCTGCCATTCAAAGCTGCCCAGGGCGCGGTGCTGGTAGCGTTTGTCGTCTTGGGAGCGCTAGCAGTCGCCAGGTTCCGCGAACCTGCGCCGGACGCCCGGGCCCGCTAGCGGACGGAGCGTGTTAGGTCAACCGCAGTCCAAGCATCGCGTGCGACTTCGGCTTCGGTGAGCCGCTCGCACTTGGCGTCCAGGGCCGCGTATTCGGCGTGATGCGCCTCGTGGAAGCGCTGGAAGGACTCGCCTGAAGCCCATCGGTCAACGGTCAAATAGCGGCGCGGCGTCGTGCTGCTCCGCAAAAGCTCAGTTCCGCGAAATTCTGGGCTCAGGGCGAATAGCCTCGCCCACTCGCCGTCTGGCCCGTAGGCGCCCTCGAATACCGGCTCTTCTCCCGGACGAACGCTGAACTCCCAGACGATGACATGTTGAGCGCTTGTGCCACGTCGCTCGCTAGCTCCCGACGTCATTTCGGCTGCTCCGGCGTCGCAGCCAAGAACTTGCTCAGGGGCTCCCAGTAATGCGAATTCCAGCCGCTCAGGAGATGGTCGAAATCGCCTTCCGGAAAGCCCTTGTGCTCCAGCAGCACGACCGTCTCGGAGCCCTGAGGCTTCAGGTCAAACCGAGCGATGGAGTAAACGCCCGGGTTCCAATGCGTCGGTCGCCAGGCTTGGACGATGCGCTCATTTGTGACGAGCTCGACGTTTCGTCCGCCAATCATGCCGGCGAACATCAAAAAGGCGCCCCCAACTCGGGGATCGATGTCTGCCGGTAAGCCGCTAAATGCCGCAAACTGTGTCGAGCTCAGAAGGATTGCGTAGATTCGTTCCGGCTTGGCGCCCAGCCTGACCTCCTGGTGCAAGGAAGTGCGGGTATCGTTTGCTGCTTTCCCCGGCGTCTGCGGAACCTGCTTCTGGTCGGCCCAGACTTTAGAAACGGTCGCCAAGCCGCCCAGCGCCACTGCAGCGCACGACATGAGCTGTCGGCGTGTCGACCCTCTGGGCAGCCCCATTGGACTCTCCTTGCTCGTCATCTGCAGCCTCCTGATGAGTGAAAGGAGCACTCAGCCTGGGAGCTTTCCCCGCTGCTCTGGGCCCCGACATTGACTCGTGGTTCACGAGCTTGCGTCATTTAACCATACGGTTTAATGTTTTCGCAGGCATGACGTCAAGCGCAACTTCGGCCTTCGTCGACGACCGACTGGATGTCGTCTTTCACGCTCTGGCCCATCGGACCAGACGCTTGCTGCTGAGACGCCTGGCACGCGGACCGGCCATGATTACGGAGCTCGCGGAACCTCTGCCGATGTCGTTGCCGGCGGTGTCCAAGCACCTCCGTGTTCTGGAGCGAGCCCATCTGGTCACCCGTAAGGTCGATGGCCGCGTCCACCGCTGCTCCCTCGATGCGGAACCGCTGATTGAGGTCGAAAGATGGCTGGGCGAGCGCCGGGCGCTCTGGCAGCGGGCCCTGGACTCCCTGGCCGCCCACGTCGAGCGTGGCCAGGACGAATAGCGGATGCGACGAAAAATCTCGGGCCGGGCACATCCTCCCGCTTTGCGCCTCCTGGTTCGTCGCACCATCGACGCCCCGGCTGAACGGCTCTTCCGCGCGTGGACGGAGCCTGACCAACTGGTCAAGTGGTGGGGCCCCCCGCCCGGACGATGTTCGGAAGCCGAAGTCGATTTGAGGGTCGGTGGCAAATACCGCATCGCCAATGCTTTTCCAGACGGGAGCGTCGTCTGGATTTCGGGTGAGTTCGAGCGAATCTCTCCGCCGCGGGAACTCATCTTCACCTGGCGCCTCGAGGGCTCAAGGACCACCGAGCGCGTGACGGTCCGGTTTGACCAGAGCGGCAGCAGCACGGAGGTGGTCGTCATCCACGAGCGAATCGGGAGCGCTCAAGCTCGCAGAGGTCACGAACAAGGCTGGCAGGGCTGCCTCGACGGGCTGGCACGTTTCGCAGCTGCCGCCTGAGGCGCTGGTTCAGCGATGCTCGGGCCGAATGACGAGGCGGAGGCCCGACCAGGTCTCATCGATGGCGCACACCTTGTTGTCGACCAGCCCAGTAGGCAGGGCGACTTGGCGAATCGCGTTCTCTGTCATGTCGGTGGCAACGCCAGATGCCCGCTTCGGCCACGCAACCCAGACACCTGTCGCAGGAGCCATGCGCTGCCGAACCGAAGTGAGTCGCCGCTCGAACTTGGCGTGTCGCGACACAAACCAGACAATGACGTCCGGCGAGCCTTTGGGCGGCATTTTCGTCTGAAGCCTCACTCCTTCGGGAAGCTCGCCAAGTTTCGGTGCAAAGTTCTCGGGCGAGGCCAGCAGAGCGACCAGATGGCCCTCCTGAATGCCCAGCTTCTGGGCCAGCGGAGTTCCGGAGTAACCAGCCATTTGACGAGCTCCTACCGCTGGTGGTGCCCCCTGCCCTGCCCGGTTGGTCACCGCGGTCCGTGCTTCTTGGGTTTGGTGGTTAGGCGTACTTGAACAGCGCCATGAAACCAAAGTCCATGTGGAGCTGCTGGTGACAGTGAAAGAGCGTCGCCCCTGGATTGTCGGCGACAAAGTCGACCTCGACTTCCTGAAACCCTCCCAGCATGACGACATCCTTCAACACGCCGGCGGTAGGTTTTCCGCCAAACCGGGTCAACTCAAAGCTGTGGCGGTGCAAATGCAGCGGGTGGACGTCGTCACTCGCATTTCGGAATTTCAAGCGGTAACGGCCGCCCTGGTGCACCGTGAACGTCGGCGTCACTCGCTCCATCGAAAAAGACTGGCCGTTGATGGTCCACTGGTTGAAGCCGTGATGGGCCGCGTTTCGCTTCTCGATGAGCATTTCGAAGGTCTGGTCCGGCACTGAGGGCGCTCGGCCAGAGTTTCCAAACTGCGTGTAGTCCCAGCGAAAAGGCTTGGGCTTCGCCCACCGCGGCTTCCCGGACTGGTTGGCATACTCGACGACAATGCCCATCCCATGTCGACGGTCATCGTCCGAGAGGTCTCCCATTACCCAGACACCGGGGCTCCTCATCTCGACGATCGCCGAAACTCGCTCCGCGGTGCCGAGCCAGAGGACTGGGACCTCCGCGGGGTTAGGCACGGGGTTCCCATCGAGCGCGACAACGCGAAACGTATGGGCCGGGAGGGCCAGGCTTCGGATCTCGGTGGCACTCGCGTTGAGGACGTGAAATAGCACGCGCTCTCCTTGGTGGACACGAATCGGCTCGCCGTGTCCGAGCATCCGACCGTTAATGCTGAAGAGCTCGTAGCCGACCTCAAATCCCTTCACCGTGCTGTTGGCAGTCTCATCCGCTTCCTTTCCCAGCTGCTGCAGCGTCTTGTTGGGGAGGCCAACGAGCATGTCCATGGCCATGTCGCCGCCACGGCTGAAGGTGGGCAAGAACTCCTTCATGACGAGAAAGACTTCGCGGTCGTATGCGCCCGGATCGTGCTTCGGCTCGACGTAAACCGGGCCGGCTTGGCCGGTGTAGGTGCCTCGATTGAGGTCCGCTCCCGCAACGACATGGGTGTGGTAAAAACGAAAGCCGGCGGGCCTGGGCACGAAGGCGACTTGTTGCATCCCATGGGCGGGGATGAAGGGCGAACCTTCCTCGGCCGCTCCATCGACATCGGTTGGTAGCCACTGCCCATGCCAGTGAACGAGTTCGGGCGTGTCCGTGTCGTTGTAGATGTCGATGACGACGGGCGTCCCTTCCTTCAATCGCACCATCGGTCCTGGAAACTGCCCGTTGTAGAGCGTCGTCGAGACGATGTGTTCCGGTGAGAGCTCGACTAGGCCGTTGCTGATGTGAAGAGTTAGGTCTGCTCGGACCGACTGGCCTGCTGTCGGCCAGGCAATGCGCGGCAAGAGACCGGCGAGTCCCGCGAACTTGAGAAATGAGCGCCGTGCCAGACTCATTAGGTGAAGACGTAGGCCCAGGCGATAAGTACCGCCTGGAGGGGAAGCCGGGCCCACAGCAGCCAGGCGGGGGGGGGCCGACGGCCAAACCCGATGCGGTGAACCGCCATGTTCACGTTGGCCGGGAAAACGGCGATGAACAGGGCTATGAGGCCCCAGGCCGCCAGGGCGCGTGTCTGCGCTAAGAGCAACCCGAGGCCACCGAGAATCTCGGAAACCCCGCTCACCAGGACCAGGGTGCTGGGCACCGGAAGCCAGCGCGGAACGATTCGAGCGTATGCGGCGGGGGCTACGAAGTGCATGACGCCCGCTACAACCATGAGGACTGCCAATAGGACGCACCAGGGGCTCATCGCTCGTGCACCTTAAACCGGACCGGGGCTCGACATGCAGCTCTTGACTCGTGCCGCGGTCCTGCGCATGGCATTGCCTAAATGACGCTTCTTCGCGCCGCCGGCTTCTCGCTCTCCTTCGGGAGTCGCGTGCTTTTCGATGACCTCACCATGGTCGTCGAGGAAGGTGAGCGTGTCGGCTTGGTGGGTGTCAACGGTTCAGGAAAGTCAACGCTGCTCAAGCTGCTGTCCGGCGAGATGGTCCCCGACGCTGGCGAACGGCAGCTCCGGCGCGGGACGCGCATCACCTACTTGCCGCAGGAGCCCACCTTCCCTTCTGGCGTAACGGTCGCGGGCGAGCTGTCAGTTGCACAGGCGCCACTCCGCCTGGCGCTCGCGGAACATCGAGACCTAGGAGACCGACTTGCGAATTTCTCCGGTCCCGCATTGGACCGAGCCGTTGCCGAGCTCTCCACATTGTCCGAGCGAATCGAGCATTTGGGTGGCTGGGATACCGAGCATCTGGCGCGGACGCTGCTCGATCGCTTGGGCGTAAAGGACTGGGACCGCCCCATCAGTGAGCTCTCGGGAGGTCTCCAGAAGCGGGTCGCGATCGCCCGGGCGTTACTCTCGCGGCCCGACCTGCTACTTCTCGACGAGCCTACCAACCATCTCGACGCAGACACCGTGGAGTGGCTAGAGGAGGCGCTTGACGACCTTGAAGGAGCGCTAGTCCTTGTTACCCACGACCGCTACTTCCTGGACGATCTCGTAGACCGCATCATCGAGATACAGCCTGGTTCGGGCGTCATTTCCTACCCCGGGAACTATGAGGCTTACCTGGAGCAGAAGCTCGTCGCTCAAGCGGACGCGGAACTCGCTGGACACAAGCGCGACCGATGGATTGCACAGGAGGTGGCATGGCTTCGTCGCGGCCCGGAGGCCCGAAGGACCAAGAGCAAGGCCCGCATCGAACGCGCCAGAAAACTCATGGCCGAGAGCGGCTTCGTGCGCCCGCGTGTGCCCGAACTCCAGACGGTGGCCACACCACGGCTTGGGCACACGGTGCTCGAAGCCCGCCAAGCGGCCTTTTCCTATGGTCGCCGGGAAGTGCTCCAAGGCGTGGACGTCATCGTCCAGGGCGGCGAACGCATAGGAATTGTGGGGCCCAATGGCGCCGGCAAGACGACTCTAGTGCGCCTGCTCCTCGGGGAGCTCGCGCCGTCGGGGGGCGAGGTGGTCAGAGGAAAAAACACGCGTGTCGCCTACTACGACCAGGCCCGGGCCAAACTGGACCCGGAGCAGACCGTCTACGAAGCGGCTTGGAGTGAAGACTTTGTGGACCTCGGCGGTCGGCGGGTCGCGCTTCGCGACTACCTCGACGACCTACTCTTCCCGGTCCCCATGCAGCGCATGCAGGTGAAGGCCCTCTCCGGGGGCGAACGGAACCGCTTGCTGTTGGCTCGAAGCTTCTTGATGGGGGCCAACCTCCTCGTCCTCGACGAGCCGACCAATGATCTGGACTTGGTGACGCTGAACGTTCTCGAGCGGCTGCTGTTGGGCTTCGGCGGGGCAGTATTGCTCGTGACGCATGACCGCTATTTCCTGGACAAGGTGGCCACTCGCATTCTGGCCGTCGAGGGCGATGGCTCTGTGGTCGCCTACCCGGGGAATTTCAGTCTGTACCGGCGGCTGAAGGCACAGGTCGCGCTCTCGGCCCGAACCAGGCCGCCCGTCAAGCCATCGGACTCTGAATCGAGAACGCCAACCACCAGTGCCAAGCCAAGCAGACTCAGTTACCTGGACCAACGCGAGCTGCAGGGAATGGAGGCCGCAATCCAAGCTGCTGAAAAACGCCGAGAGGCTTCGGAAGCCGCGCTCGTCGATCCGGGCGTCTACTCGGATACGGGCGCTTCAACGCGTGCCCGGGCAGAGCTGGCTTTGGCCGCCGCGGAGGTCGATCGCCTTTATGCGCGCTGGGAGGTGCTTCTCTCGCGCGTTGAGTCCAGCTGAATCTCGGGCATTCGAGCTGTTGGCTTGCTATCCCCACGCCTTTAACTGCCGCCCGACGTCGCTGGTGCCAATTCGAGAGGAGCGCGAAGCATCGACGCGAGAATTGTGGCGCCTCGACGCGCCCTTGGAGTCCAAGGGACCGCCCTCGCGCTTTCTTATGTCTTTCTCTGGTCGTCGGCATTCGTTCCGAGTCGCCTGCTGGCGATGCTTGGGCAGCCACTCTGGGTGCTCGCTCTGCGTTTGGTCGCCGCGAGCCTCATCCAGCTAGCTCTCGCGCTCTCACTGCGCCGGCCGTGGCCCCGTTCCTTGAACTCATGGGCGTCGCTCGCCGCCTTCGGCTTACTGGCTAACGCCGGTTACCTGGGCCTCACGTACGAGGCGCTCCGGCACCTGTCGGCCGGGATGGGCGCCATCATCGCCAGTACCAATCCGCTCGTCCTCGCATTGGTGGCGCCGGTGTTACTCAGCGAGCCGCTCACGCCGCGCAAATCTGTCGGACTGCTCCTCGGCTTCGCCGGGGTGTTGGTGGCGATGGCGTCTCGAGCTGGGTCTTCGTCAGCGCGTCCGCTTGATGTTGCTGTTGGTTTCCTTGGGGTGCTGGCGCTGGTCGCCTCCACCGTCGTCTTCAAGCGCCTCAAAATTCACGAAGACCTGGTTGCTGCCAACGCGATTCAACTTGGCACCTCGGCCCTTGTCTTGCTTCCGCTGGCCCGGCTCGTCGAGGGACAACCTCAATTGACGTTTACAGCGCTGGTCTGGGGAAGCTTTGCTTACCTGGTCTTGGTGATGAGCGTCGGAGCATCCTTCGTCTGGTTCTGGCTCCTTCGTCACGGAGAGGCCAGCCGGGTGAGTGCCTTCTATTTCCTGAGCCCAATTTTCGGCCTGGGTTTCGGGGCGCTCCTGCTGCGCGAGCAAGTGACTTGGGCCGATGGATTGGGGCTGGCAGCGGTGGCCGTTGGCATTACCTTGGTGCAGAGCCGGCCAGCGCAGACGCGCCTCGCGGGATAGTAGACGCCTGCTCAACCGGGTGCCCGCCACATCCGCCGAAGCGAGAACGACCTGGCCGGGTACGAGCTTCTCGCCGAGGCCGCGGTGTCGGTTCGGCGCCCCACCGCACAGCACCCTTCAAGCGAGGCGGTTTCAACGACCGCTAGGGACAGCTCCGGAAATGCTCGGCTGCCCTGCCAAAAGCTGGCTCAGAGCGACGCCGGTCCGCTGATGGGCTCGAGCTGCGCTGAGCAGGGCTGCCAGACCGCGGGCCCCGTCGGCGATGGAAAGGCCTTCGGCACGGATGTTAGAGATGCAATTGCGCTCTGAGTCACGGCAGCCGACCCGCGGCGCCCAGGTGACATAGGCCCCGAGTGAGTCTGCTGCGCTGAGGCCTGGCCGTTCCCCAATGAGGACGACAACGGCGCGGGCTCCAAGAAGCGCTGCAACTTCGTCCCCCACCGCTACCCTACCCTGTCGCACCAAAACCACTGGACTAAACCGCCAGCTGGCCGTGGGAAGAAGGTCTCTCAGCGCACCTAGCAGCGCAGCGGATTGGCTTTTGGTCGCTGCGGCCGAGAGCCCATCGGCCACGACGAGCGCGAGGTCAACGGGGCTCCCTTGGAGCAGCTCGAGGGTGGCACGACTCGCGGGGGAGAGGCGTCGACCGAGGTCAGGCCGACGCAGGTACGTTTCCCGATTTGGAGCCGCCGATTCGCACATCACCGACTCGAGCTCGAGTGCACGGAGCTCGGCACTGATGGCGGCCGGCTCGAAATCTGCGTGGACAGCATTTCGCGCCAGAGCAAGGGCTTCCTGGAGTTCCAGGTGCCGAGCAGTTGGTAATGAGACTCCCGTCCGACCGAGTCCGACGCGCGCTGGCGTATAGCGTCGCAGAGCGGCCCAGCTGTCCTTGACCAAGGTCATGCGCCACCGAGCAAAAGGCGAAATGCCGACGGAAGTTCGAGCTGTTGGAGGCGACCAGCCGAGTCCACCAGGCCGGTCCTCTCCAGCCAGGCCTCGAATTCAGGAGCGGGCCGCTTGCCCAGCACCTTCCGGACGTACAGAGCATCGTGAAACGAGGTGCTCTGGTAATTGAGCATCACGTCGTCCGAGCCGGGCACTCCCATGATGTAGTTGCAGCCGGCGACGCCCAACAGCGTGAGAAGAGTGTCGACATCGTCTTGGTCCGCGTCTGCGTGAACTGTGTAACAGACGTCACAGCCCATCGGCACCCCGAGCAGTTTTCCGCAGAAGTGGTCCTCGAGGCCCGCGCGCGTAATCTGTTTGCCGTCGGCCAAGTATTCCGGACCGATGAAGCCGACCACGGTGTTCACCAGAAGGGGGGCAAATGCGCGCGCCACACCGTAGGCCCTTGCCTCGATTGTCTGCTGGTCGACCCCATGGTGGGCGTTGGCAGAGAGCGCACTCCCCTGACCAGTTTCGAAATACATGACATGGTCCCCTACCGTTCCGCGGCGCAAACCAACTGCAGCCTCTCGTGCCTCCTTGAGCACGTTCATGGTCACGCCAAAGCTTCGGTTGGTCGCCTCGGTTCCTCCAATGGACTGAAAGACGAGGTCGACCAGAGCGCCGCGCTCCATCGCGGCCAGGGCTGTGGTGACGTGCCCAAGAACGCAGGACTGGGTGGGGATGTCCAAATGAGTGCGAACTCTATCCACCAGAGACGTGAGCTCGACAAAGCGCTCGATGCTGTCGGTGACGGGGTTGATACCGATGACAGCGTCTCCTGCTCCGAGGAAGAGACCATCGAGGATGGTGGCGGCCACTCCTTGCAAGTCGTCGGTGGGATGGTTCGGCTGGAGTCGGGTGGACATTCGCCCGCGCAGACCGAGGGTATTTCGGAATCGAGTTACCACCTCGCACTTCGCTGCCACCAGGACGAGGTCCTGAAGGCGCATGAGCTTGGACACCGCCGCCGCCATTTCCGGCATGAGGCCAGGTGCTAGAGCCGAGAGAGTCCCGGCATTGGCCGCGTCCGAGAGCAGCCAGTCCCGAAATTCACCCACCGTTTGGTGGGCCACCTTTGAAAAGGCCTCGCTGTCATGAGAGTCGAGGATGAGACGGGTGACGTCATCGGACTCGTAAGGGACGACAGCTTCGAGGAGGAAGGTTTTGAGGGGAACCTCAGCGAGAGCTCGCTGAGCGGCGACCCTTTCCGCAGCGTCGCTTGCGCTCACGCCAGCCAGCGCATCCCCCGACCGAAATGGGCTGGCCCGTGCCAGCAGGGTCTTCAAGTCCTCGAAGACGTAGCGTGTCGTCCCAACGGTCTGGTGGTGAGGCATGGACGCCTGGGCGCGAGCCTAACCCACGGCCCCGCTTCAGCCCCACCGGAATTCCGGAGCAGCGCCGCTCTGCGTCAGGCGAGCGCAGGGCAAAGAGGGCTATGGAGCAACTGAGACCGGCCCCGGCGCTGCCCGTGGCTCTGCTGGCTGGCCCCAAGGAGGAGAGGGCAAATGGCTAGCATTGAGAAGTACGTCATCCGAACAGTGATTGGCCTGGATGGTAACGCGCCCTGCAGTGAAGCAGCGACGCTGATGGCCAAGCACCGAATTGGAGCTGTCGCCGTGCGGCAGGACAATCGCGTGGTCGGCTTGGTGACCGAGCGAGACCTCGCAACCCGGGTCATGGCGCGAGGGCTGGGGAATGACACCCCGATTGCGGAAGCGATGAGGAGAGACCTGCCCGCAATTACGAACTCCATCACCGAGGTGGAGTGCGCGACTCGGATGAAGGAGCATGAGACACGCCATCTGCTCGTCGAAGAGGACGGTCAGCCAGTCGGAATCATCTCGATGAGAGACGTCATCCAGATGATGCTCGAGGATAAGCAATTCCTCATTGAGCAAATGCAAGGCTACATCCAGGGGTATTAGACACCCTGCCCTTTGCCAATGGTTGTCATCGACTTGAGTCACGCCATCCGAGACGGAATGGCGGCCTATCCGGGCGTTCCGGCGCCGCGCTTCGGGGCCATCCGTACGCACAGCGACACCGGGCCATACGCGCCTGGAACCAGTTTTCATCTTGGAACCTACGCGCTAGGCGGGAACACGGGCACGTATGTGGATGCGCCGTTCCATCGCTTCCCCTCCGGGGCAGACCTGGCGTCCCTGCCGCTGGAGAGCCTGGTGAATCTTCCCGGCATTGTCATCGACGCCTCGCCAGACGGGCCAACCGGGCCTGAGGCTCTCGCTGCACGCTCCTGTCGTGGCCATGCCGTCCTCTTCCGCACCGGTTGGTCCCGGCTCTGGGATACGAAGGGCTACTTTCGCTCTGGGCCATTTCTCAGCCGTGCGACCTGCGAGACGCTGGTGAGGGCCGAAGTCGCTTTGGTGGGCATCGACTGCGCCAACATCGACGACATGGGAGACCCGGAAAGGCCAGCCCACACCGTGCTACTCGCAGCAGGTATCCCCATCGTGGAACACTTGCGCGGACTTGAGTTGCTGCCGTCGGTGGGTTTTCGTTTCACCGCGGCCCCTCCTGCCCTGGTCGGCGGGACCTCTTTTCCAGTGCGCGCGTTCGCAGTGCTCAGTGTTGAGCGCTAGAAGACGCGGCGCTTCAGGCGCTCCAGAGCGAATTTCGCAGTGTCGGCGACGGCCATCACGGCCATGACCCCTGCCTGGACTGGGTCGGTCACCACCAAGTCGGCAGCATCTGGAACGCTGCCCGCCATGTTCAGGCTGATGACCAAGAGCCCCCGCGCCCGCACTTCGCGTACCGCCTGCTCAATCTCGCCGCCCATCAACGAGCCCGCCAGCACCAGCGCAGTTGCTCTGGGAAGTCGGGCCACCGCCCGTACCGCCTCGGCCAGCGCCTTCTCGCCAACCAACGGGATAGTGTCCACGGAGATGTGCTCGCCGCGGATGTTGTGACGGTCCGCCTCGGAGATGGCTCCGATGGCAACCTGCCCCACCTGTGCGCCGCCTCCCATGATGATGAGCCGTTTACCGTAGATGGTCCCCAGCGTCGGAACGATGGCGACCGCCCGCACCACGGGAAGCGCCTCGAGGTCTCCCTTCAACAGAGAAACGCTTTGCAGAGGTAAAGCCACCTCGAAGGAAACGCGAGCGCCGGAAGCCGACTGCTCGACAATTTCTACCGAGGTGATGTCTCCCTGATGTCGAGCCACGACGCCGGTGAGTTGATGTAGGACACCGGGTCCGGGCACCGTTTCGACGAGGAGCCCAACAGTCTGCGCATCAGCCATGCTTCACTCTGCTCCCGCTGTCGGCGGGGAGACAACGGCTTGGCAGTGGGGGCCGGGGCTACTGTTGTCGGGGGCTCTAATCCCGCTTGACGTGGGCCCCAATTGTCGCAAGACCTCCCTTTTCCAAACCTCTTGACAGGCCGGTCCCCATTTCCATGCGCCTTTTGATTCCTGTTGCCGCCCTTTTCCTCGTTGCTGGTACCGCCCAAGCGGACGAGGGCATGTGGACATTCGACAACTTCCCAAGCGCCACGGTCAAAGAGCGCTACGGTTTCGCTCCCGACAAGGCGTGGCTCGACCACGTTCAGAAGTCTGCAGTCCGGCTGGCAGGCGGTTGCTCAGCCAGTTTCGTCTCGCCCGATGGCCTGGTAATGACCAACCATCATTGCGCCCATCGCTGCATCGAGGAGCTGTCCACCGGGAAAAAGAACTTCATCGCGGAAGGGTTTTACGCCCGTACTCCTGCCGAGGAGCGGAAATGCCCCGCCATGGAGGTGAACCAGCTGCTTGAGATTACTGACGTAACTCAGCGCATACAAAGCGCGACCGCCGGCAAAAGCGGCGCAGATTTCTCCAAGGCCGAGCGGCAAGCCATGAGCGAGGTCGAGAAGTCGTGCGCCACCAGCAGCAAGCTTCGGTGCGACGTCGTCACCCTGTATGCCGGAGGAAAGTACGACCTCTACCGTTACCGGCGCTTTCAGGACGTCCGCTTGGTCTTCGCGCCTGAGTTCGAAGTGGCCTTCTTCGGAGGCGATCCGGATAATTTTGAATTCCCTCGCTACGACTTGGACGTGTCGTTCGTGCGTGTCTACGACGACGGGAAACCGGTGAAGCTGGACGAGTGGCTGCGCTGGAGTGCAGCGGGCGCCAAAGAGGGCGACCTGGTCTTCGTGGCGGGTAACCCCGGGAGAACCGATCGCCTCTTCACCGTCGCGCAGCTTGAGTTTATCCGGGACGTTTCGCAGCCGATGGCTCAGATTTATTTCTCCGAGGAGCGAGGGATTCTGGAGGAGTTTTCAACTAAGGGTCCCGAGCAGAAGCGAGTCAGTCAGTCTGACATTTTTGGCGTCGAGAACAGCCTCAAGGCGTGGAAGGGCCGGCAGGCAACTTTGGTCGACCAGGGCTTCATGGAAGGCAAGCGCGCCGCTGAAGCGGTTTTCAAAGCCAAGCTCGGCGCTGACCCGAAGCTCCGCGACACGGCCGGCGCCTTTGAGGCCATCGCCAAGGCCGAAACGGCTTACCGGAGCTTCTATGTCCGAGCCATGTTGCTTGAGGGGGCACCGGCCCTAACTCGGGTGGTTGGAACGCCCTTAGGCTTTCGTGGGGAGCTGTTCGCAAACGCCCGGATTCTCGTTCGCTTGGCAGCCGAGGCTGCCAAGCCCAACGGAGAGCGCCTACGCGAGTTCACCGACGCGCGCCAACCGGCCGTCGAGGCCCGGTTGGCCAGCACCGCGCCAATTCACACAGACCTAGAAATTGAGCTCTTGACGTTCTCGCTCACCAAGTTGCGCGAGTGGCTCGGTCCCGATGATGCGCTGGTCAAGAAAGTGTTCGGGCTCAAGTCGCCTCGCCAGCTCGCGACCGAGGTCATCAAGGGAACAAAGCTCGGCGAGGCGAAGGTCCGCCTCGCGCTGAAGGCGGGGGGCGCTGCCGCTCTCGCCGCGAGCAAGGACCCGATGATTGAGCTAGCTCGCCTGGTCGATCCCGATGCACGTGCGATGCGGCTTCGTTTTGAGCAGGATGTGGACTCCGTCGTGACCCAAGAATCCGCCAAGCTGGCGCGCGCTCGCTTCGCCTTCAGCGGGACGAGCGCGTACCCCGATGCAACCTTCAGCCCACGGCTCTCCTTCGGAACCATTAAAGGGTGGACTGAGACTGACAGCCTGGGAGGAAAGCGTGCAGTCCCTGCCTTTACGCATTTTTCAGGGGCCTATCAGCGGGCAACCGGGGCCTTCCCGTTTGAATTGCCGAAGTCCTGGCTCACGGCGCGTCCTCGGCTGGACTTGGAGACGCCATTCGACCAGGTCTCTGACAACGACATCATCGGCGGGAACTCGGGGTCGCCCATCATCAACCAGAAGGCAGAGGTCGTCGGTCTCATCTTCGACGGAAACATCCCCTCGCTGGGCGGAGACTACGTCTTCGACGATGCGAACAACCGGGCGGTCAGCGTCCATTCGAGCGCGCTTCTGCAGGCACTTGATCGCATCTACGGAGCCAAGCGCGTCTTGAACGAAATTGCTCCCAGCGGAGCGCCAGCGGCACCGGGTGCCGGGACCCGGTAAAGCGGGCGGCGCCGCGTCACTTTAACCCCTCCGTCCGCGGGTTCCGCGCGCCGGCGCAGGACGTCAAGGGCGGGGGTTGGGCGCTTCTTCGTGAGGGCATCTGTCCGCAAGCATCCGCGGAGAGACGCATCCTGCGGAATGCCAGCAGTGCTTGCGTCGGGAGCCACTGCTGACTATTCCCACTCGATGGTCGCAGGCGGCTTGCTCGAGATGTCGTAGACCACGCGGTTGATGCCGCGCACCTCATTGGTGATGCGAGCGGACATTCGTCCCAGCAAGTCGTGGGGCAGACGGGCCCAGTCCGCAGTCATGCCGTCGACGGAATTGACTGCGCGAATGACACAGGTCGACTCGTACGTTCGTTCATCCCCCGCCACCCCCACACTCTGAATCGGCAGGAGGACGGCGAAGGCCTGCCAGACGCTGTCATAGAGGCCTGCGGCGCGGACTTCTTCCTGGACGATGAGGTCCGCTCGACGGACCAGCTCCAACCGTGGCTCGGTAATGGCGCCAAGCACGCGCACCGCGAGCCCAGGTCCTGGGAATGGTTGGCGGCGGACCATCGGTTCGGGAAGACCGAGCTCACGTCCCAGTTCGCGGACCTCGTCCTTGAAAAGCTCTCGCAGCGGCTCGACCAGCTTCAGCTTCATGACTTCGGGGAGCCCACCGACGTTGTGGTGGCTTTTGATGGTTGCCGACGGCCCCTTGGTGGAGACCGATTCGATGACATCCGGATAAAGCGTACCCTGGGCGAGGAAATCCGCGTCCCGCAGCTCATGAGCCGCTTCTTCGAATACGGCGATGAATTCCCGGCCGATGATTTTTCGTTTCTTCTCCGGGTCTGTCACCCCGGCCAGCGCGTCGAGGAAGCGTTTTCTTGCGTCGACGGTGCGCAGTGGGACATGGAAGTAGCCCCGAAAGAGCGCCTCGACTTGCTCACGCTCCCCTGCACGGAGGAGCCCGTTGTCGACGAAAATGCAGGTCAGTCGGTCCCCAATGGCACGGTGGATAAGGAGTGCAGCGACCGAGCTATCCACCCCGCCTGATAGACCGCAGATGACCTTGCCCGTTGAGCCGACTTTCTGTCGAATTGCGCCGACAGCCTCCTCGGCGAAGCCCTTCATGGTCCAAGTACCGGAGAGCTTGCAGACACCGAAGAGAAAGGCGCGAAGGATCTCCTTGCCGCGCGGCGTGTGCACGACCTCGGGGTGAAATTGGATGCCGTAAATCGGGCGCTCGGAGTGCGCAGCCGCAGCAAAGGGCGCATTCGAGGTCCGGGCGATGGGAACAAAACCGGGCGGCAGTGCTTCCACCCGGTCCCCGTGGCTCATCCAGACATCGAGTTTCTCGCCGGAAGTGAAGGGTGCCAGCGGACCGCGGGGAGCCAGGACTTCGACCTGAGCAGGGCCGTACTCGCGATGCGCGGCGGCATCGACCTTGCCCCCCAGGAGCTTCGCCATGAGCTGAAGCCCATAGCAGATACCAAGCACTGGGATTCCAAGATCGAAGACGCCCGTGTCGCAAACGGGGCTTCCGGTCGCTTCCACCGACATGGGTCCGCCGGAGAGGACAATCCCGCGCGGTGCAAAGGCGCGGACCTGAGCGATCGGCAAGTCGGGGCGATGAATCTCGCAGTAGACGCCAAGCTCTCGAACGCGGCGGGCGATGAGTTGCGTGTACTGGCTGCCGAAATCGAGGATGAGGACCTTCTCGTCATGGAGGTGGCCAGGGGTCCGCGTGCCCGCCGCGGCGGGCCCAGCCGTACTGCCGTTCGTCACCATTGCCCCACTGTCTCCCGGCCCCGCCGTCGGTTCTCGCCTTGCCATCGCCCTCTCTTAATACGACCGGTCTGACTTCGCGGGGCCCGACCGGTGCGAGCAAGAGCGGCCCGCCGAACTTGCGCTCGAGGCCCGGGCGCGCTCGTCGACGACCGCTTTGGGGGCGGCGTGTCGAAGCATGGGGGGCCGTCGGCTGGGCGCTGACCGGGTTACTCCAGACGGTAATTCGGTGCTTCCTCCGTAATGATGACGTCGTGCACGTGGCTTTCGCGGAGGCCCGATGGGGTGATGCGGACGAAGTGAGCTTTGTGCCGGAGCTCATCAATGGTCCGGCAGCCGACGTACCCCATGCCACTGCGGAGCCCGCCGAGCATCTGGTGGACGTTCATCGCGAGCGAGCCCTTGTAGGGCACTCGTCCCTCGATGCCCTCCGGGACGAGCTTTCTCTCCTCGTCCACATCGCTCTGGAAATAGCGGTCCTTCGCACCCTGCTTCATCGCGCCGAGCGAACCCATCCCGCGGTAATGCTTGTAGGAGCGGCCCTGGTAGAGAATCACCTCACCCGGCGCTTCCTCGGTGCCAGCGAACAGCGACCCAATCATGACCGAGCTGGCTCCGGCCGCCAGCGCCTTCACCACGTCCCCGGAGTACTTGATGCCGCCGTCGGAAATGACGGGGACGTCGAAGGCGTCGGCCGCCCGGGCGCAGTCATCGACTGCCGTTAGCTGGGGCACACCGACGCCGGCGACCACCCGGGTGGTGCAGATGCTTCCTGGGCCGATTCCTACTTTCACCGCATCCACGCCGGCCTCAATCAATGCGCGGGTGCCATCCGCGGTAGCGACATTGCCGGCGATGAGCTCAAACCCGGTGGCCGATTTGCGGGTGTCACGAACCGCATCCAAGACGCTCCGAGAGTGGCCATGAGCGGTGTCCACGACGATGACATCGCATCCGGCGCGCAACAGGGCCTCGACTCGGGCCTCTCGGTCCGGTCCGACGCCTACGGCCGCCCCGCACAGCAGCCGACCCTTGGCGTCCTTCGCGGCGTTGGGGAAGGCCCTCGTCTTCTCGATGTCCTTGATGGTCATCAATCCGCGGAGTTCCCCCTGGTCGTCGATGAGCAAAAGCTTCTCAATCCGGTTCTGATGCAACAGCTCCATCGCGGCGCGCTTGCTCACGCCCTCTGGCGCGGTGATGAGCTTTCGCGTCATCACGTCTTCGACTTTCCGGTCGAGGTTTTGCTCGAATCGCACGTCGCGGCTCGTCACAATGCCAAGCAATTTCCGGGCTTTGACCACTGGGATGCCAGAGATGCCGTGGCGACGCATCAGCTCAGTGGCAACGTGCAGGGGGACGCCCGGCTCGACGGTGACCGGGTCCGCCACCATGCCGCTCGAGAACCGCTTAACCCGGGCCACCTGGGCGGCCTGCCGCTCAGGAGGCATGTTCTTGTGGATGACGCCCAGGGCGCCTTGCTGCGCCATGGCAATGGCGGTGTCGGCCTCGGTAACCGTGTCCATGGCGGCCGACAGCAACGGCACATTGAGCCGGATGTTTCGGGTGAGCCGGGTGGAGAGCTCGACGTCTTTGGGGAGGACGGCACTCTCCGCCGGCAGGAGCAGCACGTCGTCGAACGTGAGCGCGAGACGCAGCGGGTCGTTCAGCATGGCGCTCTATACGCGGCCGGGCTGCCAAAAGCGAGCCGAGGGCCCTTCCAACGGGCCCCAGATGATCGCCAAGATATTGTTATTACATGATTTTTCGTTTCGAGAACCGCTCCCGAGGCCGCCCCGCTCCCCCCAGGGTCCCGCGGCGTTCAGCCGGTCCGACGCGAGCGTCGGCCTCTGCCAGTGGCTTGCGCCGACCGTCGCGCCAGCGCCGCCAGCCGAGCCACACACAGACACTCACGACGATGACGATGGCGGTCGCGATTTGAAAGCGCTTGATGAGCTCGATGCCGCGTTGCAATTGCCGACCGAAGCGAAAACCGAGAAAGACGAATGCCGGCGCAGACGCCAATGCGGCCAATCCGTCGAAGCAGATGAAGCGCGCATAAGGCATTCCCGCCGAGCCGGCGGTGAAAAACGTGACGGCGCGGACACCGGGCATGAAGCGCGCGGCCATGACGATTTTCTCGCCGTGACGAGCGAAAAGCGCTTCCACCTTGGCCCGTCGTTCTGCCGTCAGCAGCCGGCGAAGCAGACGTCCGTGTTCGGCGCGAGCTCGGTTTCCGAGACGACGACCCGCCGCGTAAATGAGTGAGTCACCGGCTAGGATGCCGAGAAAGCCAGTCGCCACCATGAGGTAAAGGTGGTTGGCGGGCGACTGGAAGACGAGGTAGCCCCCGAGGATGAGTGAGACATCCTCTGGGAACGGAATCCCCATGCCGCAAGCGACGAGGATTCCGAAAATGGTCCCATAGGCTGGCCAGCCATGACTGCCTATGAGCAGCGCTTTGAGGAGATTTTCCACCGAAAACTCGACGGTGCGTACGCCAACGGCGTCGACACCCTACCACGCTCGCGTCACGCCCTGGGGAGCGAGCCGCGCGGCAGCAACGTCCGCAGAGACTCTCGGTTGTCAGCCAGCCGGGCCGAGAATTGGGCCACGATGGCCATCAGGAGCTTGAGGCAAGCCTGGGGCTTCTGGCCGAGAAGTCTCTGGAAATCCGAGCTTCTCACCTCGACAGCACTCACCAACGTCAGCGCGACGGCGCTGCACATGCGCTGGCCCTGTTGAAGAAGGGCCAGCTCGCCGAGCGAGTCTCCAGGCCCGAGCTCTCCCACCGGAATCTCTTCCCCGTTGTTGCCTTTGACCGAAATAGAGACTTTGCCCTGGCCGATGATGAAGAGCGACTCGGCCACCATGTTCTCGACGAAGATGGGCGCGCCGCGCGGGAACGTGCGGTCCGACGCGATGCCGGCGAGGATTTGCAGGCCAGTGTCAGTGAAGCCCTTCAACAGGGCAGACGCCTTGAGCGCATCGAGAGCCGCCATCGGGCAGCTCTCTTACCACTCCCCTGCCCTTCGGATCGCGGGTCTTGGCTCACCCGCGATGCGCACGGGCGTTCAGCACGTACCCGGCGGCACTGGCCAGCAAGCCCTCCCGCTCCTGCGACGTCAGGGCACGCTTCACTTTTCCAGGGGCACCCATCACCATCGAGCCGGCCGGGACCATGGTGCCCGGGGTGAGGAGGGTTCCGGCTGCGACGAAGCTGTCGTCCTCAATCACGACTCCGTCCAGGATGACGGCGCCGATGCCCACCAGCACGCGGTTTCCCACGGTGCAGCCATGCACCACCGCGCGGTGCCCTACTGTGACGTCATCGCCCAGGGTGCAAGCGAAGCGGTCCTTGTGGACGTGCAACATCGTCAGGTCCTGGATGTTGGTTCGGCGCCCGATCCGAATGTAGTTCACGTCTCCGCGAAGCACTGTATTGTACCAGACGGAAGAGTCCTCGCCGATTTCAACGTCGCCGATGAGCTGAGCGCCCTCGGCGATGAAGACCGACGGATGCAATCGCGGGCTAACTCCCTGGAAGCTCCGGATGGCCATGGTGCGACTCCCTTCTCCCGGCCTCTGCTGAGCGGCACTGCTCGGGGAAAATCGGCGGCAGGTCGACCACCTCCGCTTGGACGCCGGACAGTGAGCTCGGTGAGCTGCCAGTCACCTTGACGAGCACCCGAGCACCGGCCGGAGCGTCTCCTTCGAAGCTCAGACTTCGGTTTTCGGGAGTGCGGCCGAACCGTCGATGGGGGTTTGAACGGGATGGCCCTTCAACGAGGACCTCGACTCGCTTGCCGAGCTCCCCGGCGAGTATCCCTTGGGTGATGCGCCGCTGCAGACGCTGCAGTCGGTCGAGTCGCTCCACCTTGACGGCGTGAGGGACCTCTCCCCACTCGGCTTCTTTGAGACCGGCGGTGGTGCGAGGACGAGGGCTGAAGCAGAAGGAGAACTGGTTCTCGAAGCGCACCGCTTCGGTGAGTGCCAGGGTGGCCTGGAAGTCCTCCTCCGTCTCACCGGGGAAGCCAACGATGATGTCGGTGGTGACGGCGATGCCCGGCCTAGCGGCACGCAGAGCTTCAAGCTTGGAGAGGTACTGCTGCCCCGTGTAGTCCCGTCGCATGCGCTTGAGCACCGTCTCGCTGCCGCTCTGGACCGGGAGATGGAAATGGGGGGCGATGCGGGGCTCGATTCGAAACGCCTCGACAAGCTCTTCCGAAAGGTCGTGGGGATGGCTGGTGGTGAAGCGAACCCGCACCACGCCCGGCACCTGGGCCACGCGCAGCAGGAGCTCCGCGAAAGGGATGCCCCCCCGGTAGCTGTTGACGTTTTGTCCAATGAGGGTGACTTCGCGGACGCCGACCTGCACCAGGCTGGCGATTTCCTTTAGGATTTCGGGGAAGGCACGGCTCACTTCCCGCCCGCGGGTGTGAGGCACGACGCAGAAGCTGCAGACGTTGTCGCAGCCCTTCATCGCGGTGACGAATTCGCTCACCTTACCTGCGGAGGAGCTCGGGTCGGCACGCGGGAAGACGTAGTCCTCGGACTCCACCCAAGCGGTTTCAGCGACTCGAACGCGGTCCACTTCGACGCGCCGGAGAATGTCAGGGAGCCGGACAATGGCATCCGGGCCGAAGACGAAGTCAAGGTAGGGCACCCGCTCCAACAGTTTCGCCTTCTCTTGCTGTGCGACGCAGCCGCCAACCCCAAGCAGGGCTCCGCGCTGAAGTTTCAGAGCCCGGTACCGACCGAGAGCCGACAGCATCTTGTCCTCGGCCTTTTCTCGGATGGCGCAGGTGTTGAGGATGATGAGGTCCGCGTCCTCGGCAGTGGCCGTCGGCCGATAACCCACTTGCGCCAAGGACTCCCCCATACGGAGCGAGTCGTTGACGTTCATTTGGCACCCGAAGGTGTGGAGGAAAAACCTCTTCACCTCTTGGGGTTTGGCCGACGCGGAGGAGGCCGAGGCGTTCCTTGGGGTTGAGTCGGGCATCTGGTGTCAGGGCTGTTGGGCGCCGCTGACTGTATAGCGTGTGGTTGGCGAGCGCCGTCAACCTCGAGCTTCAACCTCGGTTGCATGCCCGCCACGCCCCATCTTGCCGCTACAGAGGGGTCTTGAGCTCGCTAGAGGAGGTTGGGAGTCGCGGAATGCATACCCGCCGCCGCGGCCCCCGAGCTGGCGGGCCGGGCGACGCGGCGGCACGAGTTGGAGGGGTTTGGCACCACCCGTGGCCGGTGGAAGGACCCCAGAGCCCAGGAAAAGTTGGGGCTAGCCACCTCGGAGGTGGCCGGCGTCAGTCGCCGGAAGGTACCCCAGCGGCGCAGGGGTCGAGCCGCCTCCAGCGCTTGACGCGGATGCGCTCGCAGAAGCCGGCCAGTTGCGGAGGCACGTCGCCCTCGCCAAACACGAAGACCTCATCGAGCTGTGCCAGCTGCGCCGGGGTAAAGTCCCCTAGAGTTGTCGGAAGTTCCATGCCCGGTCGGAAGTGCACCGGAAAGTGGGGTGAATCGGCCAGCAGGTGGTGTCCCACACCTCCGCGGCTGGCTGTGACCCATTCGCCCACATGTTCCAGGTAGGGGAGCCGGGTCCCAGGCAGGGCTTGGCTGCTGAGCAGGAGGGTTGCATGGCGGCCGGCGGGAGCGGTGCGCTCGACCGCGCTGAGCCCGGCGACCGCCTCGCGCATCTGGTGGTGAAAGAGCGCGGTCTCGGCGAGCGAGACAAGGGTGAGCGCGTACAAACAGCCTCGCGCGAGACGAGGGAGGCCGGTCACGTCGGCCGCGAGGACGGCCGCCAGACCCATCAGTGCCGGAAGACGCACATTGGCCATGTTGAAGCCGGCTTCCAGGTAGAAGGACCTCGGGCAAAGGACAAACATCGCCACCAGCATGAGCACGGCGGCGATGGGCGCTCTGGGCTGCTGGTGCCGCTGCCGCCAGGCGAGGGCTGCCATCACTGCGGCGAGCAGCAGTGGCAGGGCCACCGAGAGCAGCCCCTCGGTCCGAAAGAGGCGGAAAAACCAACCCGGGGTGTGCGCATAGAGGTCGTAAACGGGGTGAAAAGCCCCCGAGCGGTCCCCCACAGCGAGCAGCGCCGGGAGGGTAAGGATGAGGGGCCCGGCGGCGCCGAGGAGAAGCAGACGCACTGAACGGGCCTGAAACCGCTGCGCGGCGACCACTGCGGCCAGAACGCCCAACAGGACACAAAAGATGAAGAGGTGGGCGAGCCAGGTCGCGAACATCCCCAGACAGAAGAGACTTCGGACACCTCTCGTGTCGTGCCCACCAGAGACGCAGAAGGCGGCGAGCGTCAAGATGGCAAGGTCGCGAGCGAACAGCTCCGAGAGGAAGCCGTAGTAATAGGAAATGCCGAAGGCGAACGGGAGAGTGAGGAGCAGGGTCAGGTCTGGCCGTTTGAGCTGACGGATGAGCAGCAGACTCCCCAGCGCGTACAGCTCGAGGCAGGTGAACCAGGCCAGGCGCGCCGCCACGGAGCCGTTGGCCAGAAGGGCAACCGGCAGGAAGAGCCAGTGAACGAGCCCGTAACCGGGCGTCCACCGAAGCTCGTAGACTTGACTCAGCAGTGGGTCACCCCGCACGAGCCCGGCCAGGGTCTCAAGCTGGGCAGCCTGCACGGGCAGGTCCACCACGGGGGGCATCCCGAGGCTGAGGAAGGCGGCGAGTAGCGTCCACCCTGCGCCAATGACCGGCCAGGCGAGACCCTGTCGCGGTGCGCTCAGCGCGGAGCCTTCGCCGGGCATGGGGAGTCAGGCTACGAGCGTTGCTTCGTCGATTTCCACCCCAGGGGGCGCCGGGCCAAGGAGCTCAATTGGGCCCTGGGCGCTGGTCTCCAGGCCGGGAACGCATACGGACCTGCCTCTTTTTACGTCGGTCGAGGAGCCGGCGAGCGAAACCCGAGGCCGCCCCACGGGCACTCCCCCGCGGCAATGTGCGTGCACCCCGCTCGACATTGGGCCAGACTTGTGAATTCGAGGGCACTGAGAAGCCCGGGGAGGCCTCATGAATCGCCGCCGCTTAGCCTCGCTGCTGCTCGCCGCGTTGCTGGTCGCGCCAGTGGCAGCTCACGCTGAGGACTGGGGGGTGCGCCTCAGCTACCTCGTCCCGATGTACGTCAACACCGGGGCTCCCAAGCCGAGCGACCAGATGGCGGGCACCACCTACCATTACGACGCGGGCCAGGTCTGGCTGTCAAACCTCGACCTCATCCTCAGCTGGTACCCGATTAGCTTCATCGCGCTCGATGTTGAGGGGCAATTCAACCTGTCGCCGACCAACGTGGATTACCCGAACACCGGCATTTACGTGGGTCCCGGCATCACGCTCGACCTGCCCTTCTTCCTCTACGCCCGTGTGTCGTTTCCGGTGCAGGTCACGCCAGGCTCCGCGATTTGGTACCTCCGGGCGGCGGGAGGGCTGAAACTCCAGCTCTTCATCGTCAATCTGTACCTCGAAGCGCTCTTCGACTTCCCGCTGGCCAGTGCCGCGAACTCCGCCTTTGGAAGCCAAGCCATCAGCGTCGCGGCGGGGGTGTGGGTAAAGTTCTGACCGCCCGGCGCCAGCGGACTCTCACAACCGGTTGACTGTCGCCCCTGGACGACCTACCTAGGGGTATCCCCTCGGTTGGCAGTGCTAACCGGAAAGGACGAAAAACATGAAACGACTGGTAGGAGTCGCCGCAACGCTGGTGGTCCTCTTCGCCAGCGGCTGCGGTGTCAACGAAGCGTACGTCAAACAGCAGATTGACCCGGTCAATGACCGCCTCTCAAAGGTTGAGGCGCAGCTAGCTGACCTCCAGAAGCAGGAAGCCACGCAGACAGCCGACATCCAGTCGCTTAAGGCCGCAGTTGCCGACAACAAGGCAGCTGCCCAAACCGCCGAGGCAGCAGCTGCCAGGGCGGAGGCCGCAGCGCAGGCGGCGGAGGCCAGCGCCCACAAGTCGACCAAGGCCTTCACCCTTCATCAGAAGAAGTAAGCGTCCCGAAGGGCGGGACGTCAGCGCGTCACATCGACTGGCATCCCGCTCTGCTGCTTGAGCGCCTCCTTCAGCTTGGAGGCGCTCACTCGCTTGAGCACAGCCCTGTCGATGAGGAGTTGCCTGGCCAGTGCGGCGTTGTCGGCGTGGGCGTCCTCGTCCGGATGCACCTCGACGTAGACCCGCCCGTTTTGTAGGCCGACTTTGACCGTTTCGCGCTCTATCACCACCTCGGTCCCAACTGGGACGACCCGGTAGAGCCAGGGGATGTCCTCCGGGTAGAGCCGGAGGCAACCGTGGCTGACTCGGCGGCCGACGCCCCACGGCTTGTTGGTGCCGTGAATGAGGATGAAGGGGCCGGAGAGGTGAAGGGCATGGGTGCCGAGCGGGTTGTCCGGACCCGGTGGCACGATGGCCGGGAGTTCGGGTTCCTCTTTTCGGATGGATGCCGGAACCCGCCAGACCGGATCGCGCTCGCGGGCAATAACTTGGAATTTTCCCAGCGGCGTTGCTGCGCCGTCGACTCCAATTCCGATGGGCAGGGTGAGCACCCAGCTCTCTCCGTGGCGATCCCTACGCCCGAAGAAGTAGAGCCGCATCTCCGACAGGTTGACCACCACTGTTCCAGGAGCGGCCTGGCGCGGGAGAATCCAACTCGTCGGTACTGACACCAGCGCGCCTGTTTCAGGGATGAAGGGATCGAGGTCAGGATTCGCCTCGGCGATGGCGTTGAAGCCGAGGTCATAGTCGCGGGCGATTTCAATAAGGGACTCGTCCTGGACCACTTGGTGGGTCTGGACCGAGCCGATGACCTCCTGGTCCGCCGGGTACACGCCCGGGAAGCCGCCAGTTGTCGCCGCGAGGACCAGTGCCGCAAGCATCTCGTGATGGGCTTCAGCTTAGGAACAAGGGGCCTTGGATGCACCAGTCGAGTATGAACGGGAGCTGTAAGGTACCGGCTGCACTCTCTAGTCGCCGGTGGAAGACGCAGCGAAAAGGGCAAGAATCTCAGCCGTGTGATTCTCGAGGACGCGGCACGTTGCTGCGTCCTCCCGGGTGTGTAGGGCCTCATCCAGGGCGATGAGGCGACGACGCAACTCGGCAGCTTGCCCACCGGCGACCAGGTCATGCGGGGCGCGCACACTCAGTCGGTCCAAGCGCTCCTTGAGGCTCGCTGAAAGCGTGCGATTGGCGGCGAAGCGTCGCAGCAACGCCAGCGGGGCCTCGACTTCCGACGGAGCAATCCCCGACTTGCCGACGGCCGCCGAATGAGCCTGCGCCATCTGTTCCGCAGAACAACCGGGAGGCGCCAGGCGACGAAGGGTGCGCTCGAAGACGAGCAACTGCCGCAGTTGGTCGACATCGAGACGTACGGTCGAGAGGGCGAGCGTCGGCGCATCCGCTCGTCCAAAGATTTTGTCGGTGGTTCCCGGGCGACGCGTCATCGAGGCACCAGAGCATCGGCGACCCGCGTCAAGTCTTCCAGGCTGCGGACGACGGTCACCTGCTGGCAGATGCCTGCGTAGCTCCGCATCTCGCTGTCCCCAAACCCCCAGGCGCGCTCTTCTTCCGGACAAATCCAAAGCAGGCGGCGCGCCTTGCGACGGATTTCCCGCAGCGCCCATAGGCCTGAGGCGTTGTAGTTGTTCCGCCCGTCCCCAATGACCAAGACGGTGGTGCGTCCGCGAACGCTGGGCAGCTCGCGCTGAACGAAGCGGGCGAACGCCATCCCGTAATTCGAATTCGATTGAAGCGACACCGCTTGGCCTGCCACCGCCCGGTCGATGGCCTGCTCTGGCGCGAGGCGGCGGAAGTACTCGGTAACCTCACCCAACTCCGACACGAAGACGAAGGAGCGCACCCTGGCGAAGAGCGATTGTAGGGTGTGCATGAAGAGCAACATCAGACGGCTAACGTTTCGCACCGAGTCGGAGACGTCACACAGCACCACCAGCTCGGGTCGCTCCGGCCGTCGGGAGCGAAACCGAGGCACCATCGGCACTCCGCCCCACACCAGGTTTCTTCGAAGTGTCCGGCGGACGTTAAGCGTGCCCTTGCGTCGAGAACGCTCGCGTCGCACCAGCCGTGCCTTCAGCCGTTCCGCCAGCTTCCGCACGGCAGCTTCGGCGAGCGCCAGCTCGGCGCGCGAGAGACCTTGCAGGTTGCGCTCGGCGAGCGGACCGTCGGTGCGCCGAATGCGTGCCTTGACTTGGCGTTCCACCTCTCGACGGGCTGCCTCCTCCACCCCCCGAAGCGCCGCGGCGAGCTGCCGGCTCACCACTTCCAGTCCCTCGGTGGAGAGTCCTCGGCGGGCCAGCTCGGCCTCCAGGGCCTCGGTATCGCTCTGGAGCCGGTCCCCTCCGGCGGCGGCCAGAAGGCGGCGCGCAAAGAAGCCCGACTGCAGCGGACTCTGCAGCTGGCTGAAGTCGAGTTGGAGTGTGGCCCCGCGCAAGAGGTGTGCGAGCCGTGCACGGTCTCCGGCGATGGTCGCTTCGCTGAGTGGAGCGAGCTGGCCCCCGAGAGCCCGAAGCCCGGCCAGCACCTCCGCCAACTCATCGCCGGAGAGAAGCCCTTGCTCCTCGAGGGCGGCAAGGAGGGAGGTTTCGAGGGCTTGCAGCGTGCGCGTCACGCCCGAAAAGAAGAGGCCGAAGGCGCGGTCGAAGACTTCGACGTCGGCCGACCGCTTCACCAGCGTTGTTCGCAGGACGCTCCGCAGGTTGTCTCGCTCGGAGAGGTCGACCAGAGCCGCTGCACGGGCCCCATCCATCACCTCGGACGTGCTCACGCGCACACCGTTCTGACGAAGGACTTCGGCAAACTCGACGACGCGGGCTTCCATGGCGTGGCTGAGCTGACTGTAACGCGTCGTCGGGCCGGTGGGGAGACGCGCTCGGGCTAAACCGAGAACACGAGCAGGGCTTCGATGTGGTGCGTGTTGGGGAATAAGTCGACGAGCTGCACTGTCTCGAGCCGGAAGCCGACCTCGACCAGGCGGCCAGCATCGCGGGCGAGCGAGCCAGCGTCGCACCCGACGTACAAAACCCTTCGGACGCCAAGCTCACGCGCCAGCCGGGCGAGCTTTGGCGCGCCGGTGCGGGGTGGGTCCGCCAGAAGGACGTCGAAGCGGGCTCCCTCCCGAAGAAGCCCTTCACTGACGCGGCTGGCCTCTCCCTGCACCCAGCGAATGTTTTGAACTTTCGCAGCTCGACTTGCGCTCGACGCCAGTGCGACGGAGATAGGGACGGACTCGACGGCCACCACCGAGGCGACGCGCGCCGCGAGCGCAAATGTGAAGGTGCCGTTGCCGGCATACAACTCGAGCGCACGGTCCCCCGTCCTCGGCGCGAGGAGCTCCAGACCTCGCTCCACCAGCACCGAAGCCCCCTCGGCATGGGCCTGGGCGAACGCTTCTGGCCTGAGGCGGAGGCGCACCAATGGGCCGCCCGGCGCCGAAGCCTCGAGCACCGGCTTGCCGACGTCCTCCGTCCGACCTTCGGGCTCGAGCAGCACCACGCCTTGAGCCATGCCGGAGCGAACCAGTGTCGCCGCCGCCTCCTTGACGCGAGCACGTACTGGGCCGTCCAGCGCCAGCGCCAGCGAGATGGAGTCGCCCTCGGCGAGGAGGTGTACCGCCTGCAGGGCGTGGCCTAAAGGGCGCAACAGCGGAGCCAATCGCCCGGGCAAAGGTGCCAGCGAGGCGACGAGCGCGGGGCAAGTGTCCACCGCCACGGGCGCGTGGCTGCGACGTCCGTAGTAGCCGAGGCCGCCTTCTGCCTTGTGGAGAACGGCGCGGCGCCGCGTCCCGCTGTCGGTTCCCGCTCCGGCCGTGGGACGGACGTCGAAGCTGCCACTCGGCAGCCGGCCAATGTGCGTCAGGGCGTCGAGGACAAGACGCTGCTTCTCGAGAACCTGGGAGGCGGGTGCAAGCTGCATCCAGTCGCAGCCTCCGCACCGGTCGGCCAGTGGACAGGGGGGCACGCGCCGCTCGGGACTTGGCTCGAGAACGGCCTCGAGGTGTCCCCGCAGGACTTTCGCGGCCGCCTCCAGTCGGACCCGAACGCGCTCGCCGGGGAAAGCACCCGAGATGAAAAGGGCTCGCCCCTGGGAGGTGGCGATGCCCTCCCCTTCCAGTCCGAGGCGTTCCACCGTCACCTCCAGCGTTGGGGCCGCTGGCTTTGTGACGGGCCGGTGCCCCACCGAGCCCTAGAGCGTCCGGGGGATGCGCCCGGCGTCCGGAAGCGCCTGGCGCAGCTGGTCGACGAACTGCTCGATTTTCGCTTTGAGCGCGTCGTCCACGTCTACGAATTCAATGGCCATGCCAGGGACTTGGTTGGTGGGGTTGTCGAATTCGTGCACGCGGGCCACCTTGCCGCGGAGCTCAAACGGGACCGGCGTTCCCGGCAGCTCGAGGATGAGGCGCACCACCGTGCCTAAGCCCGCGGGGCTCCGCGTGTTGATGAAGATGCCGCCTCGAGACAGGTTGGTGGCCCAGTCGGTGAGGAAGCCGTCCACCGTCGGGTAGCGGTACGCCACCAGCAACTCGTGCTGGAGTCGGTCGGCGCGGCGCCCGCTGTTGTTGTCCGGCTTATCCACCATGACCCGAGGAGGTGCCCCTCGGGAGCACCCACGGGAGAGTTTAGCAGAGGAACTGGTCCGGGTCCGCTAGACGGGCATTTCCCGGAGGTCGGGGGCAATGCGCAGGCGGGGCTCGGTCACAGACTGGACCTGCTCGGGGGTCACCCCCCGGGCCACTTCGCGCAGAAGCAGGCCGTCCGGAGTCACGTCGATGAAGGCGAGGTCGGTGACGATGTGGTGGACGCACCGCGGGCGTGTCAGCGGCAGGGTGCACCTCTTGAGGATTTTCGGTTTGTCCTTAGCGACGTGCTCCATGGCGACGTAGATGCGCTGAGCCCCAGTCGCGAGGTCCATCGCTCCCCCCATTCCCTTCACCATTTTGCCGGGAATGAGCCAGTTGGCCAAGTCGCCCTGCTCGCTCACTTCCAACGCGCCGAGCACGGCGAAATCAATGTGCCCGCCTCGAATCATCCCGAAGGAGGCCGCCGAATCGAAAAAGGAGGCTCCTTTGACGACCGTCACCGTCTCTTTCCCGGCGTTGATGAGGTCCGGGTCCTCGTCCCCCTCCAGTGGCCACGGTCCGATGCCCAAAAGACCGTTCTCCGAATGCAGGAGGATGTCGATGCCGGGGGGAATGTAGTTCGCCACCAGCGTCGGTAAACCGATGCCAAGGTTCACGTAAAAGCCGTCCTTCAGCTCCAGGGCGATGCGCTGGGCCACCTGCTCACGAGTCAACGCCATGACAGTCTCCTTTGGGCTCAGCGACGCGGGCGAACGGTTCGCTTCTCTATCCACTTTTGATGGTCGCGGCCCTGGAAGACGCGCCGGACGAAAATACTCGGGGTGTGCACCTGGTCCGGGTCCAGCTCGCCGACCTCGACCAGGTGCTCGGCCTCGACGATGGTCGTCCTGGCGGCCATCGCCATCAGTGGAGAGAAGTTGCGGGCCGTCTCGCGAAAGATGCAGTTGCCCCACTTGTCCGCTTTCCAGGCGCGGACCAGCGCGAAGTCAGCCTTAAGAGGCAACTCGAGAAGGTGCTCACGTCCGTCAATGATGCGGACTTCCTTGCCCTTGGCGATTTCTGTGCCCACTCCGGTTGGGGTGAAGAAACCGCCGATGCCGCAACCGCCGGCACGGATGCGCTCGGCGAGCGTCCCCTGCGGGTTGAGCTCCACCTGCAGCTCCCCGGCCAGCAGCTGCCGTTCGAATTCCTTGTTCTCGCCTACGTAGCTGGCCACCATCTTCTTCACTTGTCGGGCCTGGAGGAGGATGCCCAACCCCAGCTCGGTGGTGCCGCAATTGTTGGAGATGATGGTGAGGTGCTTTGAGCCCTTGCGGTGGAGCGCGGCGATGAGGTTCTCGGGGTTTCCGCACAGGCCGAAGCCGCCACTCATGATGACGGCACCATCTGGGATGTCCGCAACTGCCGCGTCGGCTGACGCCACGACCTTGTTCATGTCATCGCTCCAGGGAGGCCCCGGGGGGCGTCTGAGGGGTGGCCATGAATTGGCTTGTACGCCAGGAGCGGCCGGAGTCGCCAGAAGACGCTACTGACCTCGGGCGCCTTAGCCCCGCCCGGGGAGGGGGCGCAGGACGGGGGCAAACTGGCCGTCCCGCAGTTTCTTGGGGGGGAAGGAGTCTCAGCCTTGGGCGCTGCTGGTCGGACCTTCAAAGCGGCAGGCCGGACATTGACGGAGGTCCAGGACGGCGCTCATCCACCGCCAGAGGCTGGCCCGAGTGAGGACGCGCCAGACCACGGCGGTCCGACATTTCGGGCAGCGGGCCCAGACGCACATCAGGACGAAATTCGCCAGTGACAGCCCGAGCAACAACGGGCTGCGTCGGCCACCGCCGAGCAGCAGCCCGATGCCGCAGGCGATAAAGCCGGCGGCAGGAAGCTCGTACCGCCACCGTTGTCCGGTGCGCAGTAAGAAACCAGGCGGGGGTGGAAGACTGCTGGCCACTGGCTTCGTCGACTACGGCCGCTCCACCATCACCGCGATGCCTTCCCCGCCGCCGATGCAGAGGGAGGCCACGCCCCGCTTCTTGTCGAAGTCCTTCATCGCGTACAGGAGCGTGGTCAGAATGCGCGCCCCCGAGGCGCCGATGGGGTGGCCGATGGAAGTCGCCCCGCCGCGCACATTCACCTTACTGGGGTCCAGCTTCAGCAGCTGGTTGTTGGCAATGCACACCACTGCGAAGGCCTCGTTGATTTCCCAGAGGTCCACGTCGCCCGTCCGGTGGCCCGTCTTGGACAGCAGCTTATTGACGGCGTCCGCCGGGGCGATGGTGAACTCCACTGGCTTTCGCCCCGCGGTCGCTTGACCGATGATGCGGGCGAGGACGGTGCGCCCTTCGGCCTTGGCCCGGTCGGCGCTCATCAAAACGACCGCCGCCCCACCGTCATTGATGCTCGAGGCATTTGCGGCAGTGACTGTCCCATCTTTCTTAAAGACGGGTTTGAGAGTGGCGATTTTCTCCGGCTTAGCCAACTTCGGGCCCTCGTCCTCAGTGACCAGCACTGGGTCGCCCTTCTTCTGAGGCACGCTCACCCCGACAATCTCCGCCTTGAAGCCGCCTTCCTTCTGAGCGTGAATGGCGCGGTTGGTGGACTGAAGAGCAAACTCGTCCTGAGCGGCGCGGCTGATTTTGAATTCCGCAGCGCAAGCCTCGGCACACATGCCCATGTGCTGTTGGTTGTAGACGTCCCACAGTCCATCCAGGATGAGCGCATCCTTGAATTCCACGTTGCCCATGCGGGCACCGGTACGCATGGTGTGGCTCAAGTAGGGGGCGTTGCTCATGGACTCCATCCCCCCGGCGACCACCACTTCGGCATCCCCCAGGGCGATGGCTTGTGCCCCGGCCACCACCGCCTGCAGGCCCGAGCCACAGACTTTGTTGAGGGTGGTGCAGCTCACGCTGTCGGGCAGGCCGGCGAAGAGCGCCGCCTGACGGGCCGGAGCCTGACCCACACCAGCCTGGAGGACATTGCCCATCCAGACCTCGTTCACCGAAGCGGCCGGGACTCCCGAGCGCTCCAGGGCCGCTTTGATGGCCGCCGCCCCGAGCTGCGGGGCAGTGAGCGGGGACAGGGCCCCGAGGAAGGAACCAACTGGTGTCCGTGCTGCTCCGACAATGACGACTTCGCGCGCCATAAGGTGACTCCCACTGGGCCTCGCGGCCGGTTGGCTCGCTTATGATGCCCGACCCCACTCCGGTCAAGGTGGGCGGCCCCGGGGGTGCTAGGCACCCATCGCCCGCCGAGTCGTCTTGACGCAGTGGGCCAAGGGCCACCCGGGAAATTCAATGCGAAGGGCCGGACCCCGCTGTGGAGGCGGGAGCCGGCCCTCGGTTTTTTGTCGCGCTAGTCGGCAGCGCGGGGTCAGCGCTTCAGCTTGCTGCCCATCACATCGCCAAGGCGGGCGCGGCTGCCCTCGGCCTGCTTGCGCAGGTACTCCTTGTAGTCATCCCCGCCCTCGTGAAGCAGCGCCTTCATCGACAGCGCCACCTTCCGGTCCTGGGTGTTGATGTCGATGACCTTCACCTCGACCTCCTGGCCCTCGGTCACCACGTCGCGCGGGTTTTCCACGCGCTCGTCCTTGAGCTCGGAGACGTGCACCAGGCCTTCGATGCCGGGCTCAATCTCCACAAAGGCACCGAAGTCGGTGGTCTTGGTGATTTTGCCCTTGATGCGGCTGCCCACCGGAACGCGCTCGCTGAGCGTGTCCCAGGGGTCCGGGTGAAGCTGCTTGATGCCCAGCGAAAAGCGCTCGTTCTCGACGTCGATGTTGAGCACCACCGCCTCGACCTCGTCGCCCTTCTTGAACATCTCGCCCGGATGCTTGATGCGCTGGGTCCAGGAGATGTCTGAGACGTGGACCAGCCCGTCCACACCCTCCTCGACGCCGACGAAGATGCCGAAGTCGGTGACGTTGCGGACCTGACCCTTGATTTGGGTACCGATGGGGTACTTGTCCTCGAGCAGCGTCCAGGGATTCTGCTCGGTCTGCTTCATCCCGAGGGCGATGCGCTTGGCCTTGGGGTCGATGTCGAGCACCACCGCCTCGACGTCCCGGCCCACCTCCAGCACCTTGCTCGGATGCTTGAGGCGTTTGTTCCACGACATTTCAGAGACGTGGACCAGCCCCTCGACACCCTGTTCAATTTCCACGAAGGCGCCGTAGTCGGTGAGGCTGACCACCTTGCCGTGAATGCGCGTCCCGACTGGGTACTTCTCGTCCGCCCGGTGCCACGGGTCCTCTTGAATTTGCTTAAGGCCGAGCGAGACCCGTTCCTGGGTGGAATCGAACTTGAGCACCACCACCTTCACTTCGTCGCCGACGTTGAACATCTCCGAGGGGTGTCCAATGCGGCCCCAGGACATGTCGGTAATGTGCAAGAGCCCGTCGATGCCCCCGAGGTCGATGAAGGCGCCGTAGTCGGTGAGGTTCTTCACCACGCCCTTCAGCACGGCACCCTCGCGCAGGTTCTTCAGCGTCTCCTTCTTCAGCTCTTCGCGCTGCTTCTCGAGCAGCACGCGGCGAGAGAGGACGATGTTGCCGCGCTTCTTGTTGAACTTGATGACCTTGAACTCGAAATCCTTGCCCAGGTACTGGTCCAGGTTCCGCACCGGGCGGATGTCGACCTGGCTTCCGGGGAGGAACGCCTTCACGCCGATGTCGACGCTCAGCCCGCCCTTCACCCGGCCGACGATGACGCCTTTGACGATTTCGTCTCGCTCGCAGGCAGCCGAAATCTCGTCCCAGATGCGCATCTTGTCGGCCTTCTCCTTGGAGAGGACGACCATGCCGGTGTCGTTTTCGCGGCTCTCGAGGAGGACTTCCACCGGGTCGCCAGCGTGGACGGTCACCTCGCCGCGCGGGTTGGTGAACTCGCCGATGGGAATCTGCCCTTCGGACTTGTAGCCGATGTCGACGACCGCGTAGTCCTTGGTCACCTGAACCACGGTGCCCTTGACCAGGTCGCCTTCCTTCAAGAGGCCATCATGCCCACGGTCCTTGAGAGAGGCCTCGAAGAGCGCGGCGAAATCTTCCTCGCCGTCCATACCGACCGGCTGGTTCACGTTCTGCTGCATGAAAAAGTTATCCTTCGGGTACTGCAACCGCCCCAGGGGTTGGCAATGCTTGGACAGACCTCGGCGTGGGGTTCAAGCACCGGGGCTGCCCATGGCCCAGCCCTCCAAGCTAAGGAGGCCAGGGGCGCGCGCAACCTAGGCGCGGGGTCCGGGTGAGGTCAAGCCTACCCGGCCCCTCGGCGGGCGGGAAGGGCCGTCCCCGGGGGAAAACGGGCGCGGACGGCGGGTTTTCACCCAAGCGGGAGGTCAGGCAATGAGGACTGCGGTCGCACGTAGGGCTGTCATGCACGCTTGGTTGCCACGGGCTGCCCTGGTGGCGGCGTCCCTCGTCGTCCTTCCCGTCCAGGCCGACACCGTCACGCGCTCGGTTCAAGGCTTCACCAAGGTGGAGTTGCACCTTCCACTCGACGTCACCATCCGTCCGGGCAAGGACTTCTCGCTGGGTTTGGACCTCCGTGACGGCGACATGGCCAGCCGAATCTCGACAGAGGTTCACGGCGACACCCTGGTCATCACCTCCACCGAGCACTCGCTCCACCTCCGGGGTAAAAACAGCATCGCCCTCACCCTGCCCGAGCTCCGCGGCGTCTCCATTAGCGGCAGCGGCAACGTGGAGGTGCAAGGCTTCGAGCGCAGTGGCGACGTGGCTCTCAGCATTTCCGGGTCGGGGGACATCACTTACAACGGAAAGTCCTCGGCCATGACCGTGTCTATCGCCGGCTCAGGCAATGTGAGCTTGGCGGGAAGCACCGGGAGTCTCTCGGTCACCATCGCAGGCTCCGGAGACCTCAAGGGTGAAAGCTTCTCGGCCAAGAATGCCTCGGTGGCAGTTGACGGTTCGGGGGACGCCGAGCTCCACATCGCCGGCGGGGCGGTGCAATTCGCCGTCAACGGCTCGGGTGACATTCGCTGGTCGGGCGAGGCGAGCGTGGTGAGCGCCGTCACCCGCGGCAGTGGCAGCATCCAGAAGAAGCATTAGACGCCCGGTCCTGGCACTGCCGGGCTCCCTGCTGGTGGCAACCCGCCAGTGGCCCGGTCGCAGTGGCTGGCATACCCTTCTTCGAGCGGCTGCAAGGGGCGGAGCGGCCCTGGGGGAGGAGCCATGCGGGCATCACTCTGGAGCGTCGCGTCGGCTCTGTTCGTGGTGTGCGGTTGTGGTTCGGCCCCAAGGATTCTTGCCTCCGGGCAGCACCCGATCAACCTTGCCGTGGATGCGGCCAGCGTCTATTGGACCGACAGGTCCAACTCAGACCAGGCGGGTTTGGTGATGAAGGTTGCCCTCGCCGGCGGCACGCCCGTGGTGCTCGCCAGCAGCACCTATCCACTTGGAATCGCGGTAGATGCGAGCAGCGTCTACTGGGCGGACATCTCGGACGGCACGGTCACCAAAGTCGCCCTCGCCGGCGGCACGTCGGAGACGCTCGTCGAGGGGGCTTTTCCACTCGCCATCGCCGTGGATGCGAGCGGCGTCTACTGGACGGACGAGTTCAGCGTGCAAAAAGTCGGGCTCTCTGGTGGCACACCGGTGACAGTTGCGAACAGGGTTGGCAGCACGGACTCCAGTGGGTACGCCATCGCTGTGGATGCCACCGGCCTCTACTATACCGAGTCCAGCGACTCGTCCCCTCCCCCGTACGGGGCAGCGAACATCGTAAGAGTGGGGCTCTCCGGTGGCACGCCGGTGACGCTGGCGACCGGTTACTATCCGCAAGGCATCGCCGTGGATACGACGGGCGTCTATTACACGGTTGGAGCTTTCGTCTCTTACCCCGAAGGTGGAGTCGAGACGGTAGGGCTCTCTGGTGGCACGCCGGTCGTCCTGGCGATAAGCGGCGCCGAGGGCAACATCGCGGTCGAGGCAGGAGACGTCTATTGGAGCGACCCTGCAACCGCGACGGTGAAGAAGATTCCACGTTCAAGCGTCACACCGGTGACTCTGGCGACGGGAACGACTTCGGACTCCATCGCCGTGGATGCAACCAGCGTCTACTGGGGAGACTGGGGCGCCGGAACCATCAACGCGGTCGCGCGCTAGTTCGCTGGAGGGCGGAACGCCCCCAAGGCGCGTCGTTGGCATCGCCTTGCTGCATGGCGTGCTGGGACTAATGTGTGGAGGTTTCGGCGGCCAATGCGGTCGCGGTCGCCCGGAAGAGCGGCTCCGCGGAGACAGGGGCGCCAGTGGCGTGCACCATCCAGTAGTCCGGCGTCACCCGTCCAAAGGAGGCCACTCGCTCGAACTCTGCCCCGCTGTGGGTGCCTTTCAGCTTCTCCTCCAGCTGGAAGGCGATGAGGTGGCCGAGCGGGTAGTACGGAAGGTAGAGGAACGCGTCCACCATGTGCGAGTAGATGGCAAGCAGGCCCGAGTCCTTACCGCCCAGCACCGGTGCGTAGTAGCGGTTCCACAGCTCGCGCGCGATGGCCAGAGTCGCCTCGCGCAGCTCGCTCGGGGTGGCCTCGGGATGGGCATACAGCCAGCGCCAGACGCCCAGGTCGACCAGCGCTGC
Organism: Myxococcaceae bacterium; assembly: GCA_052143535.1. Taxonomy (GTDB): domain Bacteria; phylum Myxococcota; class Myxococcia; order Myxococcales; family Myxococcaceae; genus JADGRA01. Next base: position 170,391 of record JBKQSS010000061.1, read on the forward strand.
ACCGGAAATCTCGTAGGTCGTCCAGAAGTCATTGAGGACGCGCAGCCGCTCGGCCTGGGCATCGGGTGCGCCGAGGCCCAGCAACTCCAGGTCGCGGTTCTGGAAGGTGAAGGCCAGCGCCTCGGTGAAGGCATTGCCCGGCACACCTTGCAACAGCGTGCTGTCGACGGAATACAGCGAAAACACTTGCTCCACGTTGTGGCCCATCTCGTGGACGGCAATGTTGTAGCCCTTGTAGTCCATCCCGCCCGGCGAGATGCGCGTGCGCAGGTGGGGGAAGTCCCCGCGTCGTGCCGCCTCCAACGCGTGGCCCGAGCCACGGGCCGGGTCCACCACAATGTGGGCATCCAGCCAGGCGGCCTTCTGTGGACTGAAGCCCAGGGCCCGTAGCAGCCGCGGAATGTCCTTCTTGTAAGCCGCCGCATCCGGGTAGCGCTTGCGCGTCATGGCGTCCAGCTGGGCCTCGGGGTACTTCGAGCGTGCGAGGAAACCGGCGTAGTAGAGGTCCTGGGGCTCGAGCTTCCGTCCCAGACGCTTCTCGATGAGTGCAGCCACCTGCGGCACGAGCGGTGAGGACACCACCGCCTCGAGGAGCGCCTTGATGCGCGCCTCCGGAATTTCCGTGTCGAACTGGAAGCGGCGGTCAATTTCGGTGGGGGCGAAGGGCGAGTCCCGGTCGGCGAGACGTGCCGAGCGGAAGGTCTCGAGCAGCACGGCGTAACGGGTGTCGGGCTTTCGCTCGCTGCTGGCCACCGCCGGCCTCACCCCGCTCCCGGTCTGCGAGGCGGGCCGCTCCTCCACCTCGCCGGCCGGCGCCAGGCGCACCGTGTTGGCAACCGGGTCCCAGTCCAGGCGCGGGTCGTCAATGACGGCCACTGGAATGTCTTGCGTGACGATGCGATTCATCGCCGCGACCAGCAGCCGCTGGCGGACAAGTCCGGAGGGGCCCTCGGCATAGTCGGCCTTAATTTGGTCCCGTAGGTTCCAGTGGCTGAGCAGGCGCTTGCCCTTGGGGAAGGGACGCATCCCGTCCGGGCCGAGCAGGTGGTGTACCCACAGGTTGTAGCCGGCGATGTAGGCCTCTCCGCGTGCTGCAGCTGCGGCGCGCGCTGCCTCGGCGGCACCACTTGGACGCAGCGAGAAGCGCCGGGTGAGGCGCGCCGTCGCCCACTGCCGGCGCGTCCAGCCCGGGCCCTGGGCCACCATCTCGTCCAACGTCGGCAGTGGCCAGTTGAGGAGCGCGACGAAGGCAATTTTCGAAGCGAAGAGGTCCTCCTGCAGGTGCGCCGCAGGCTCGGTGCCGGCGAGGAAGGCGTCCAGCGGCAACTCCGGGCCGAGTTCCAGCTCGGCGCCGCTGCGCCAGGTGCGGCCGACCTCCAGGAAGTGGCCATCGGCCGCCTCGAGAGCCTCCTCGAAGCGCGCGAGCGTCCGTTCCAGGGTGGCGGCGTCGGCGATGAATTGGCTCGTGACGAAGTCTGCCAGTGCCTTCTCGTCCCCGTCCGAGTCCGGGCGCCAGAAGGCCAGCACCTGGCGCACGCCCTGCTCCGCCCGCGCGCGCTGTCCCTCCCCATATTTGGCCACCAGCGCCTCCACCAGGGGAGCGGCAGAAGGCCTCGGAGCAGAGGCCGCAGCCCCGGGCCCGGCGTCGGGCTGCGTTGGGCCTTCGGCCGCCCAGACGGCGGGGGGAAAGAGGCCGAGGAGCGTGAGGGCGAGCAAACCGACGGGGTGGGCGGAGGACACGGGCGGGAGAAGCTCCTTCAGAGGACCGGGGGGGACGGGCTAGCCAGACGGGTGCCAGCGGGCGTGTGGGGAGCAGCAGCGTTGCTTCCTGGCCCGCTTCGCGCGTAGTGAGCTTTCACCAACCCGGGGAGCTTTGCCATGTCCAGGACTCCGTCGACCATGGTTGCACTCGGCACTATCGCCCCTCCTTTCGCGCTGCCTGATGTCCGGACGGGAAAGACGGTGCGTTTCGAGGACTTCTCGGCGCGCCGCGCACTCTTGGTGATGTTCATCTGCAGGCATTGCCCCTACGTCGCGCACGTCCAGGCCGAGCTGGCCAGGCTGGGCCGGGACTACGAGGGCAAGGAAGTGGGCGTCGTGGCCATCTCGTCCAATGACGCGGCGGCCTACGCCGACGACGCGCCGGCGAGCCTGGCCGAACAGGCGCGCGCACAGGACTTCCGCTTTCCGTACCTCTACGACGAGAGCCAGGCGGTGGCTCGAGCCTACGACGCCGCCTGCACGCCGGACTTCTTCCTCTACCAGCGCGGTGCCCAAGGTTTCCGCCTCGTCTACCGTGGCCAGCTGGACGACAGCCGGCCGAGCAACGGAAAGCCCGTGACGGGAAGCGACTTGCGGCGAGCGCTGGAGTCCGCCCTGTCCGGGCAGCCGGTGCCCGAGGCGCAGGTGCCGAGCCTCGGATGCAACATCAAGTGGCGCTAGCCTCGTGAGGCGGGCCCTCGCCATCCTGGTGGCTGTGGCCGGGCTCGCCTACCTCGGGCTGTGCACGGCCGTGTACCTGGGCCAGCGCTCCATGCTGTACCACCCGGTGCCCCGCGTCGTCACCGCGCCGCAATCAACTCTGCGCTTGGCCGTCGACGGTGCGGAACTGGTAGTCACGGTGCGGCCGCACGCCGGCCCGAAAGCCATCCTCTACTTCGGCGGCAACGGGGAAGATGTCTCGAAAAACCTGGCCTCCTTTGACGAGTGGTTCCCAGAGCATGCGCTGTACCTATTGCACTACCGAGGCTACGGAGGCAGCACCGGCCACCCCACGGAGGAGGCAAACCACCGCGACGCGGCGGCGCTCTTCAAGAGGGTTCAGGCCGAGCATCCCGAGGTGGCCATCATCGGCCGTAGCCTCGGCTCGGGCGTCGCCGTGCGGCTGGCCAGCGAGCAACCCGCGTCCCGCCTCGTGCTGGTGACGCCCTACGACAGCATCGAAGAGCTCGCCGCGGCCGCGTACCCCTTTCTCCCCGTCTCCTGGCTGCTGCTCGACAAATACGAGTCCTGGAGGTACGCGCCGGCCGTCAAAGCGCCGACCACTCTCATCGAGGCGGAAAACGACGAGGTCATTCCACATGCCAGCACCGAGCGGCTGCTAGGCCGGTTTGCCAGGGGAGTGGCGTCGATGAGCGTCATGCCGGGCCTCGGCCATAACGACCTGGCTGGCCGGGGCGAATACCGGTCGGCCCTTCAAGCGGCTCTGTGAGCGAGGACTTGGGGCCGTGTCTTCTTCGCGGCCACCCCAGGGGCCTCGGGTCTGGACGGGAACGGGCTAGCCTGCCGCCCGCAGTACTTCCCGGGCGATGACGACACGCTGAATCTCGCTCGTCCCCTCGTAGATGGTTTGCACGCGCGCGTCGCGGAGGTAGCGCTCCACAGGGAATTCGTCGATGTAGCCGTAGCCTCCGTGCAGCTGCACCGCCTTGTCGGCTGCCCGGTTGGCCATCTCGCTGGCAAAAAGCTTGGCCATGGAAGCCTCCTGCGTGAAGGGGCGCTGCTGCTCCTTGAGCCAGGCCGCCCGGAGTGTGAGCGACTCGGCGGCACTGAGCTCGGTGCGGATGTTGGCCAGCGCGAAACGCACCGCCTGGAAGTCGCTGAGGGGTTTTCCAAAGGCCCGTCGTTCCCGCACGTAACGCACGCTTGCCTCGAGCGCCGCCCGCGACACGCCACAGGCCTGGGACGCAATCCCAATGCGTCCGCCGTCGAGCGCCACCATGGCCAGCTTGAAGCCTTCGCCTTCGCCCCCCAGCAAGGCGGAGCCCGGAAGGGCGCAGTCCTCGAAGAGGAGCGGGACGGTGTTGGACGCCCGGAGGCCAAGCTTGTCTTCGGGTCGGCCGACCTGCATTCCCCTCGTCCCACCCTCGACGATGAAGGCCGAGAGCCCACGGCTCCCCGGGCCACCGGTTCGGGCCCAGACCACCATCACGCCGGCGTAAGCGCCGGAGGTAATCCATTGCTTGGCGCCGTTAAGGACCCAGCCCTGGCCGCTGCGCACCGCGGTGGTGATGAGTCCGGCCGCATCGCTGCCGCACTGGGGCTCGGAGAGGGCAAAGGCGCCCGCCACAGCGTCGCCAGAAACCAGGCGGCTGACGTGCTTGCGCTTCTGCTCATCGCTTCCGAAGGCGCAGATGAGCTCGGCACACATGTTGGTGACGGCCATGGCCACGGCGGTCGACGCACAGGCGGAGGCCATCTCCATCATCGCCAGCGCATAGGAGACGGCACCCGCCTCGGCTCCGCCGTAAAGCGCTGGGACGTTGACGCCCATCAGCCCGAGGCCAGCCATCTCCCGCAGCAAGTCTGTCGGGAAGAGCCCCTGCCGGTCCCGCTCCCGCGCCCCCGGCAGCACGCGCTCTTGGGCGAAGGTGCGCGCCGTCTGCCGCACCAGGGCTTGGGTGTCGTTGAGCTCGAGGTCCATCTGCTCGTTTCGCCCGTCCGTCCTAGTCGACCGCTTGGAGGTTGAAGGGGTAATCCACCGGGTGGTCTTTCCCATCCGTCGGTTTCGGGAAGCGAAGCTTGGAGAGGACCCCCACGATGCAAGCGTGGAGGTCCTTGTCCTTGAGCGTGGTCCCGTGCTTCTCCACTTTCGCCCCGGAAACTGTTCCTGCCGGCGTGATGACGAAGTGGGTCATCAATTTTCCCTGGAGCTTCTGCTGTCGGGCAGCGAGCATCTTCTCGTAACAGTCTTGAATCTCCGGCTGGTGCGAGCCCACCACCTGTTTGATGGAGTCCGAGGTGAAGGGCAGTTGACTCGCGTCCACGGCTCGCACCGGAGGCGATGGGGGAGCGGCGGGCACGTCCGGAGTGACGGCCGACGGCCCGGCGTCGGAGGCCCCGGGCAGCGTCAGCAGGAGCAGCGTCAAGAGGAGGAGCATACCGGGTGGTTTTCAGTCCTTCAGGAGGTTGGCAGAAATGACGAGCCGCTGAATCTCGCTCGTTCCCTCGTAAATCTCGGTAATCCGCGCGTCGCGGACGTGCCGCTCGGCATCGAATTCCTTGCTGTAGCCTTGTCCGCCGAACACTTGCAGAGCCTTGTTCGCCACCCGGCTTGCCATCTCCGAGGCGTAAAGCTTGGCCATGGCGCTCTCGGCCGAGTGGCGCACGCCCGAGTCCTTGAGCCGTGCCGCCTGGTGGGTGAGGAGTCGAGCCGCGTCGAGCTCCGTGGCCATGTCGGCCAGCATGAACTGGATGGCCTGGTGTTGGGCGATGGGCTGGCCAAACGTCTTTCGTTCGAGGGCGTAGACGCGGGCCTCCTCGAACGCCGCTCGAGCGATGCCCAGCGCCTGTGCCGCAATCCCGATGCGCCCGCCGTCCAGGGTGGAGAGGGCAATTTTGAAGCCGTCCCCTTCCAGGCCGAGGAGGTTTTGGGCTGGAACCCGGCAGTCCTCGAAGAAGATGGAACAGGAATGGGCTGCGCAGATGCCCATCTTCCGGTCCGGCTTGGCGCGGATGAAGCCTGGTGTGTCGGTGGGGACGAGGAAGGCGGAGATGCCCCGGTGGCCCGCTTCCCGGTCAGTCATCGCAAAGAGCACGATGGCGTCTGCTCGCGGTCCGTTGGTAATCCAGTTCTTGCTGCCGTTGATGGCATAGGAGTCGCCCTTGCGGACGGCGGTGGTTTTTTGCGCCGCTGCGTCCGAGCCGGCCTCGGGCTCGGTCAGCCCGAAGCAGCCCAGCTTCTGGCCTTGGGCGAAGGGAACCAGGAAGGTGCGCTTTTGCTGCTCGGTGCCGTACTTCAGCACCGGGTCACAGTAGAGAGAGTTGTTGACGCTGAGAATGACGCCGGTCGAGGCACAGCCCCGGCTGATTTCTTCGATGGCCACTGCGTAGGCCACGCTGTCCAGCCCGGCGCCCCCATACGGCTCCGGGACCGCCACCCCGAGTAGCCCCAGCTCGGCGAGGTGCTTCACCGCCTCGGCCGGGAAGGTGTGCTCCTCGTCCCATTGCCGGGCATGGGGAATGAGCTCGCGTGCGGCAAACTCGCGGCAGAGCCGCTGTGTGTGCCGTTGCAGCTCGGTGAGCTCGAAATTCATGTCACTCCTCGCTCTTGAGATGCTTAGCGGTCGACGGGGGTGAATGTCGACGGCGGCCGTCGTCAGACGCCCCGGAAGGCCGGAGGACGCTTTTCGAGGAAGGCGGTCATTCCCTCTTTTCGGTCGCTCGACTGGAACAAGTCGGCGAATGCCTCGCGTTCGAGCTGGTTGGCCGCCGCCAGCGGCAGGTCGGCGCCCTGGGCGATGACGCGTTTGGCCCGCGCCACCGCCAGTGGCCCCTTCTTGGCGATGCGCCCAATGACAGCGTGGCAATGGGCCAAGAGCTGGGTTGCCGGCACCACTTCCAGGGCAAGGCCGATGTCCTTGGCGCGCGCCGCGTCCAGCATGTCCCCGGTGAAGATGAGCTCCTTGGCGCGGGCCCGGCCGACCAGTCGGCTGAGCCGCTGGGTGCCGCCAAAGCCTGGAATGATGCCGAGGGACACTTCGGGGAGCCCAAACTTCGCGCTCTCCGAGGCGTAGATGAAGTCACAGGCGAGCGCCAGCTCGCAGCCTCCTCCCAGCGCGAAGCCGTTCACCGCAGCCAGCGTCGGGCAGTGCAGGCGCTCCAGCGCGTCGAAGACTCGGTGTCCGCGGGCGGCGAAGGCCAGCGACTGCTCGAGGTTGAGATTCATCATCTCGGCGATGTCCGCCCCGGCGACGAAGGCCTTTTCTCCGGCTCCAGTCACAATCAGCCCCCGCAGCTGTGGCTGCTGGGCGACGGCGGCCAGGGCTACCTCCAGCTGCTCCAGGGTGGAGGTGTTGAGCGCGTTGAGGGCTTTGGGTCGGTCCACGGTGACAGTGGCCGTGGTGCCCTCGAAGGTGAGTCGGACGGTCTCTTCGTTCACGGGGACTCCTCTTCTTCTAGTACGTGTAGAAACCACGGCCCGACTTGCGGCCGAGCCAGCCCGCGTCGACGTACTGACGCAGCAGCGGACAGGGACGGTACTTCGGGTCACCGAGCCCCTGATGCATCACCGTGGCGATGAAGAGCACGGTGTCCAGTCCGATGAAGTCGGCCAGTTGCAAAGGGCCCATCGGCTGGTTGGTGCCGAGCCTCATCGCCGTGTCGATGTCCTCCGCCGTGCCCAGACCCTCCATCAGCGCGTACACCGCCTCGTTGAGCATCGGGATGAGAATCCGGTTGACGATGAAGCCCGGAAAGTCGCGGCTGGTGACGACGGTCTTCCCCATTCGCTCGGCGAGCTGGCGCGTGCGCTGGTAGGTTTCGTCCGAGGTGGCCGCACCCCGGGTGACCTCCACCAGCTGCATCAGCGGCACCGGATTCATGAAGTGCATCCCGATGACCGCCTCTGGGCGCCGGGTGGAGGCGGCGACGCGGGTGACAGGAATGGAGGAGGTGTTGGTGGCCAGCACTCCACCTGGCCGCACCACCGCGTCGAGCTCCTGGAAAACGCGCCTCTTCACCTCTTCGTTCTCGGTGACGGCCTCGATCGCCACATCCACCTCGCGCACGTCGCGCACCGCAGTGTGGGTGTCGAGCCGGGCGAGGGCGGCACTCGCTAAGCTGGGGTCCAGTTTGCCCTTGTCGCGCAGCTTTTCGAAGCCGGCGCGGATTCTTCCGACGCCTTGGAGAACAGCCTCATCGGAGGCGTCGACCAGCGAAACCTGGCAGCCCGCAACCAACGCCACCTGGGCGATGCCTGCCCCCATCTGCCCTGCCCCCACCACCAACACGTGCTCGTTCGCCATGGCAGACAGTGCCCTCTCTGTTTGGCCAGCGAGACTGGCCGCGCGCCTCTTACGCCTGCCGGCTGAGCCGGGTCAACGCGGCCGAAGCGGCAGGCGCAGCGTCTCCTCCGACCCGAGCTGCACCTCTTGGGCATGCTGCTCGGTGTCCCCCCCGGCGAGCTCGAGAAAGGCCAGGGCGCGGTAGCGGCCAGCGCGCAGCTGGAGCTGCTGAAGCAGCGGCCCGTGCGGGTGGGCTGGCCATTCGGCCCGGGCGACGAGCTCCGAGCCCTTCCACAGCTGGACTTCGGCCCGCGCCACGTCCACGGATGCAGGCAACTCCCAGACCAGCGTCCGCGGCTGGGGGAAGAGCTCGCTCCGCCAGAGAAAGACGCCGGCGGCCACCAAGAGCAGAAGCGGCACGCCGCGCACAAAGGGGTGCCGCAGAGGACCGTCCTTCATTCCGAGGTCTTGCGCTTCCGAGCGCGGGGCGCTGGAGCGGCGGTCACCTTCACCGACGGGCGGCTGGGCAGGCCGGGCTTTTCGTCCGGGACCAGGCGGATGCGGGCCTTCACCTCGACACTCATCCCGGCGAATATTTGGGACAGCTCGCGCTTCAGGCCGTCGGAACGCAGAAAGCGCCTCAGCTCCTCGGCCAACACCCGCGTCACCTCGTCCTTGGTGCGCTCGGCCTGGGCAATGAGCGCGGCCAGCGCCTCCTTGGGCAAGGGCAGCTGAGCTGCCGTTCGCCGAAGCCCTTCCTCGGTCATGAAGAGGGCGCCCAGCCCGGCGAAGGCAGCCTTGCGCATCAGTTCCGGAACCAGCCCGAGAAAAGGTGCTTGGGGCGGCTCGTCGCCGAGCGGTTCGTCGAGGTCGAGGGGGTCCTTGGAGCTCACGTCGCTCCTCAGGAGCCTAGCAGAGCGGGCCCCACTCAACCCGCGCTGGCCACCGCCGGCGTCAGCGCAGTCTCCGCCGACACCCGCCCGGCGATGTTTTTGGCCATGGCCAGAAAGGCCTGGGCCTCCGGGCTGTCGGGACTCGCCACCACCACCGGTCGACCGGCATCCCCGCCTTCCCGCACCGACAGCACCAAAGGAATCTCGCCGAGAAAGGCAATGCCGAACATCTCCGCCGCTCGGCGCCCGCCACCATGGTGAAAAATCGGCGTGTCCTTGTGGCAGTGGGGACAGATGAAGGTGCTCATGTTCTCGACAATGCCGAGGACGGGAATGTGCACCTTGTCGAACATCTGCTTGGCCCGCACCACGTCGGCCAGGGCCACGTCCTGGGGCGTGGTGACAAGCACCGCGCCGGAGGAGCGGATGGACTGGGAGATGGTGAGGGCGACGTCCCCGGTGCCGGGCGGCAGGTCGACCACCAGGTAGTCGAGCGCTCCCCAATTCACATCGCGCATCAGCTGCTGGAGCGCGCCGTGCAGCATCGGCCCGCGCCAAATGAGGGCCTGGTCCGGCTCGACCAGGAAGCCAAGGGACATGATTTTCATCCCCATCGCCACCAGCGGTTCGAGGTGCTGCCCATCCGGGCTGACTGGCTTCTTCTCGGACAGGCCGGTCATCAACGGGATGCTGGGACCGTAGAAGTCAGCGTCGAGCAGCCCGACGCTGGCGCCGCACTGGGACAGGGCCGCGGCCAGATTCACCGCGACGGTACTCTTGCCGACGCCACCCTTGCCGGCGCCCACCAGCACCACGTGCTTCACCTGGGGAAGCATCGGGTTCTGTCCCCGCGGCGCGGCGCGCACCTGGGCCCCCCACTCGATGTCCAGTCCCGTCACCCCAGCTACCGCCCTCAGGGCGGCCTCGGCGTCGGCTTGGATTTTTCCCTTCATCGGGCAGGCCGGGGTGGTGAGTTCAATCTTCGCGCGAACTCGGCCGTTCTCGACGCTCACCGCCTTCACCATGCCCGCCTGGACGAGGCTGACATGAAGCTCGGGGTCGATGACCGTTGCGAGAGCCGCCATCACTTCCTGCTCGGTAACCGCCATTGCGCTGAAACCTCCAACCAATCCGTTTGAGAGGAGCGCGCACCTTGCGGGTCCTTCTCCTGGGCTGTCAAGGCGGGCATAACGCCCAGCCGGTCCCCTCCGGGGCGCTTTCACGCGCTTCACTCCAGCGCTTCGAGCTTCCAGCCGTCCTGCTCCTGCAGGACAACCACGGCGCCGCCGCCAGCCACCGGGAAGCGCACCCTTTGGCCGTCCTTGGCCGGGACTCCCTCGGCCGCCAGAAGGGCCCGCTCGAGGCGCGCTGACGCACTCGGCTCGGCGTAAAAGTCCTGGGAGAGCAGCTCTGCGCTGTAGCGCTTGCGCAACGTCGCCGAGAGGCAGGCCCAGGCCTTCTCAAAGTGGCCGGCCCGGACGGCGGCGACAAATCGGAGGATGACCGCCTCCGGGGCCTCGGTTACGTCCTTGCCGAAGAGCTCCGGCGCGGCGCGAGCCAGCTCGGCGAGGCCGTCCCGGACGGCCGCAGCGCGCGCCGCCCGGGCAGCCGGGTCCGAACAGCGGGCGCGGAACTCGTCGGCGGACACCTGGTCGCGAAAGGCCGGACTGGTCAGTGCATAGGCCGCGTCGAGTTGCCCGCTGTCGAGCGCGGCCAGGTAGCTCTGAGCCGGCGAAGACGACTGCGCGCCGGCGCACCCGAGCAGGGCCATCACTGAGAGGACGCCTTCTCGAGCCCTCACGCTCGTACCCCGAAGGCCTCGGTCCCCCCCAGTCCGTCGCCGGTGAACCAGGGCCACCAGAGCGCCACCACCCGGGCGCGCCGTGGCAAAAGCGCCGCCAGTCCGAGGCGGCGCTTGGGCAGGCCATACACCGTGAGGTCAAAGTCCGTCCGCGGTGCCCCCGCCAACTCCAGCGCTCGGGCCGCTGCCTCCTCGAACGTCCCAAGCCGGTCGAGCAGCCCCTCGGCCAGCGCGCGGCTGGAGGTGAAGACGCGGCCCTCAGCCCGGGCGAGCACCGCCGAGACTTCCATTTTCCTGCTGCGGGCGACGCGCGCGACAAACCGTTGGTACATCTCCTCCACCTCCCGTTCGAGCGCCTCCCGTTCTGGGGCGGTGAGCGGGCGCGCCGCCGTTCCGAGCCCAGCATGCTCCCCGCGGGTGTACGCCGTTCGGTGGATGCCCAGCCGCTCGAGGAGCACCTGGGTGTCAAATTTCCCGGCGAAGACGCCGATGCTGCCGACCACCGCGTGCCGGCCGGCCCACAGCTCAGCCGCGCCGAGCGAGGCCAGGTAGCCGCCGCTGGCCGAGACGCGGTCGGTGTAGGCCACCACCGGCTTCTTCTGGGCAAGACGGCTCACCTCGTCGGCAACGCGCTCCGAGGCCAGCGCGCTTCCCCCGGGGCTGTTGACGTACAAAAGAACTGCCGGGCAGCGCGTGTCCCGCGCACAGGCGCGGAGGGCCGCGAGCAGCGTCTCGGCGCCGGCGACGGCCGGCCAAGGCCGGGAGGCATTCCCATCGCCGTCAGCCAACACACCGCTGAGGGGCACGACGGCCAGCCGCGGCCTGGCCCGCAGGCGCGCCCAGTGCACCACCGGGACGCGGAGCGAGCGCAGGTAGGCCGAGAAGGCCGGCACCTGCCCCTCGCGGTCCTCGCCGCGCGTCATCCCGAGGAAAACCGGGAGTTCGGCTTCGTCAGCGAGCCCGTCCACCAACCCAGCCGCCAAGGCGCGCTCGGCACTGTAGGGCCCTCTATCGACCCGCGCCGCGGCGTCGGCAGCGTCCAGCCGCCGCCCTTTGGCCACCGCCTCCACCAGTTCCAGGTGCCGGTCATCAAGCAACTCCTCGATGAGGCGTTGCTGGTTGGGGGAGACGTCGCTCCGGGTGAAAAGCTCCGGTGCCGTCTTGAAGTCCCCCCTTCGGACGAATTCTGCTCGGATGCCGAGCCGCTCGAGTGCGGCGCCTGCGGCAGTTGCCTCGAGCAGGAAACCGGTTAGGGACAGCTGCCCCGGGCGCGGAAGCACCACCTGGGTTGAAGCGCAGAGGAGCGCGTACTCTGCGTTCCCTGGGGAAATGGAGAAGCCCACCACCTCTTTGCCCGACGTCCGGAAGGCCTCCAGCCACTGGGCCACCAAAAGCCGCTTGGCGGCCGGCATCCCGAGCGGAGAGACCTCGAGGACAATTCCCTTCACCCGGACGTCCCGGGACAGCCGCTCGAGGGCTTGGCGGAATTCCTCGAGGACGCGCACCTCGGCTCCGGCCGAGCGGCGCCAGGGCCAGCGTCGGCGCAGGCTGGCGCGGTAGGGCGGGTCGCCGCGAAGGCGAAAGCGCACGTACTCGGGCGGAGGCCGGTGGCCGAGCAGCCGGAGCGGGACGCGCAGCACAAGGCTCGCGGCGACCAACCCGTTCCACAACGCGGCCAGAAGCGCCCTCATTTCTGCCCCTGCGGCAACCGCCGTACCTCAAGCCGGCCTCCCGGCTCGAGCGACACCTCGACCGGGAGGAACCGCTCCACCACGGCGCGCGTCGCCTCGAGGTGGGGCGTCACCCGGGCTGTGGTGAAGCGTGTCGAGCCTGGCTCGACGGGGCCAAGCGTCCCGGCGGCGAGCAGCGCCGCGGGCAGGAGGATTTGGTCGGCCAGCCGCTCGTCGAGCGCGCCAGCGGACTCCATGAAGGCCGAAAGGGCTGCTGCGGCCCGCGCCCCGACCTCCTCCGGCGCGTCGCCTCTCTCGCCCACCACGGTGAAGGCGGCGAAGGTGTTTTCAAACTGTGCTCGGATGAAGACGACGGACCCAGCGGTGCGCCCCACCGGAAGCGGGAGATTCTCTGCGCTGCAGTAAATGCCCCGCTCGCGCAGTGCGGTCACCGCGGCGCGCGTGGCGCGGCCAGCGACCTCGAACGGCAGCCCGCCCACCAGCGCCCGGACTGCCACGTCGTGCAGTGTGCCGCGCGCCGGGACCTCGACGCGCAACGGTGGCGGCCCCATGGCCTCCAGAGTGGCTCGGAATTCCCCTACCCCGTCCGGCGAAAACCCAGCCTGGAGCAGCGACAGCGTTGCTCGCAGCCCATAGGCGGCCACCAGTGGGAGCCAGGCCCATGCCAGGTGGTGGTACGAGGTCCCCTGAGGCGCATGGGTGAGGCCCCGCAGTCGAACCGTTCCCCCGCCGGCCAGCGCCAGCGGGAAGGCGAGCATTTGAAACACCAGCGGAGCGCTCCCGGTGGGTCCCAGCTCCAGCACGTACTCGCCGCTGTGCACCGGCGTCGGGTGAAAGTCCACCTCTAGGCCGCCCAGCGTGGCGCCCTCGGCTGTCCCACCCAGCGCCTCTGCCGCTCGCAACAAGGCCAGGTGTCGCGGACGAAGCCCAGGGGAGGGACGGTCGGCCCGGAAGCGATGCAACCGGAAGGGAGCTCCGGTGACGAGGGCGAGCGTGAGGGCGGTGCGCAGCACTTGGCCGCCGGCAGCGCCGTCCAGCTGGATGGGGAGAGGCAGAGACACCCTGTGGGTTACTTCGGTGTGACGGGCTGCTCGCTGGGGGGAGTGAGGTCAGGAGCCGGCTGCGACTTGGGCTTGGTGCGGTCATTGGGCGCCGGGGTGTCGGCGGGCTGCGTCAAATCCGGCGCTGGAGCGCGCGTCTTGCCACTCTGGTCTTTGTCGGCGTCGACCGGCACGGCTGGGCCCGTCGATGCCGGTTGGGTGGGCCGGCCAGCCAGGCCGGTGGGACTGAGCTGCTGCGCCAGACTCAACGCCGAGGCGTCGAGGAGCGCGCGCATTTGGTCTCCGTAGGGAGTCGCGTTGGACTGAAACGTCGCCGGGGCAAAGGGCGCAAGCCCTTGGCTGCCGCCGGAGCGCTGAAAGTCGGCACGCCACAACTCCGTGCCGTCGTCGAGGAGGAAAAGCCGCGCGTAGCCGCGCAGGTAGCTTTGCGCTGCGCTTCCATCTGGACGCACGCCGAAGTCCTCCACCACAATTTCCAGCACCGCGTCGGCGCCGGTCGGTTTGAGCCGGCTGTAGTCCGGGGGCACTGGCGGGACGCGCTCGACGAGAAACGTCTCCAGCGCGCTGGCCACCTGACTTGCCGGGACCGCGTTGGACCAAGGCTTCTCGGCGTGCAACGCGACCGCCAACTGGCTCCGGATGCGCTCTGACACCTCGAATTTTCCGATGGCAGCATTCATCGCCGCCAGAAGCTCGGCCTCGGACACAGACGCGGTGGCGAGCCCTTGCGCCTTCGGCCCGGCTCCCTCGCCGAGCCTCCCCACGAATGCAGGCCGTTGGACGCGGTCAAGCTCCGCCCCAGCGAGTTGGCTGGTGTGGCTGCAGGCACAGATGGCCAGTGCGGCGATGCAAATCGAACGGAGTGTCACGCGGGTCGCTAGCGTATACCGGCCGACCCACCCCGAGCGATTCGAGGAGGCCCCCGCGGTGAGACCTCACACCAGTAACGCCGCCGCCTCGCCGGGGTCGATGGGAATGCGTGCATTCTCCCGCGCGCGAGCGTCGCGGAGTGCCTCCAGGTGTGCCCGCACTGCCGGGTAACGCTCCGCCACCCGGGCGAAGTCCTCCTCAGGAAGCCGCAGCAGCGAGGTGCGCTGAAGGGCGCGAACGGTCGCCACCACTGGCTTTCGGCCGAGCAAGGACGTCTCACCGAAGACTTCGCCCTGGCCCAGCTTGGCGATGCGGAAGCCCCCCCGGGAGACTTCGAGCAGGCCAGCGAGGACCAGGTACAGCCCATCGCCCCGGCCACCCTCGCGCAGGACGACGTCTCCGGCGAGTACGTCGCGGGCTCGAAACCCCGAAGCCAGCTCCCGGCGGTCGGCCCGACTGAGCGGCCGAAAGAGCGCTGCGGTGGCCATCAGGTTGCCCACCAACCGCTGACGGCAGAACTTCTTCAACGCGGTGGCCACGCCGGGGTGGCGCAGGGTCAGCTCGGAAAGCAACGCCGTCGAAATCTCCAGCACCAAGGTGCCGTCCTGTAGGGCGTCGACGGAAGCGACCCGGGGGGCGCCAGAGAGAAGGGCCATCTCGCCGAAGAAGTCGCCCTCTGAAAGACGCGCCAACTCGAGGACAGTGGACCCCTCCTCGCGCCGCACGGCCACCTGGCCCTCGCAGATGACGTAGAAGGCTTCCCCGGGCGCGTCCTGCTGGAGGATTCGCTCTCCGGCGGAGAAGTGCCGCAGCGGGCAGCGCTCCACCAACTCGACGAAGGCCTCACTGGATAGGTCCGAGAAGAGCGGCGCCTTCGGGACGGCACGCGCCAGCGCCTCGGCCGCGCCATTGGCACTGACCGAGGCTCTGTCTGGGATGGGCTCGTCCGCCAGCGCCTGCTGAGTGGAAGGCGCACCCTCGGCCGACGAGGCCTCCAGGGGCTCGTCGTCGTCGAAAGAAAGGTCGATGTAGCGGGCCTCAGTCGCCTCCGCGGCCTCCGGCGGCGGCGCCACCAGAGCCTCCGGAGGTGGCTCGAGGGCGGTGGGGGCGGACTCGACCGGACTTGGCGTGGCCACCGGGGCGGGACCGGGCTCGGCCAGCGTGAAGCGGGGGGGCGGCGGCCTCGCCGCTGCGGCGGGGGGGGCTGGAGCGACGGTCAGCTCGGCCTCGTCCAGGGAGAGCTCGCTAAAACGTGCCGCTGCACCGGAACTGGCCGCAGTGACAGCTGACTCCGCTTCGGGCGGCGCCGCGCTGGCGAAGAGCATCGGAGGCGACACCGGAGCGAGCGGCGGTGCCTCCGGCGTCGGCAACGCAGCCTCGTGCGCGCCATGGCTGCCGACGGCTTCCGTCAGCGCCTCCTCGAGGCTGCGCTCGGGCTCGACCGTCTGGAGGACGAATTCGGTCACCATCAGCTCCGGTGCCTCTTCCTCGACGGCGGGAGCGGTGGCCACAGTGTTTGGCGCGGCGGCAGTCGGGGCTGGTGCTGCAGCCGAAGGAGGTGCAGGCGAGGACGCCGCACGAGGACGGCGTCCGACGCCGGGCCCCACGCCCCGCTGCGCGTAGAGGTCCGCGAGGATGCGCTGCATGCGCTGGTGGCCAGGCTCGAGCTCGAGGACGAGCTTGCTCGCAGCGATGGCGCGCGCGAGGAAACCGTCGTTGGCGAAGCCTTGGGCGGCGGCGAGATAGGCGTCGATGGCGCGGGTGCGCTCGCCGGCGCGGGCCCAAGCGTCGCCCATACGCAACAAGGACTGCCGGTCAGTGGGCGCCGTTGCGCAGTACGAGGCGAAGAGCGCGCCGGCCCGAGCGAAGTCGCCGTGCGCGAGCGCTGCGCTGGCGTCGGACTTCAGCTGCGCGGAGTCCATGGGTTGCGGGGAGGTTCTACCACCCCAGCACGACGGGGTGTGGGCCCGCTCTCAGCGACGTGGGCCACGCGGCTTTCCGCCGAGGGGTCGCGGCGGACCACCCCGGCCTCCCGAAGGCGGCCTTGGGCGCCCGCCGCCGGCCTCGGTGCGCGGGCCGAAGCGCGGGCGGCGCCCGGAGTGGCCTTCTTTTGAGGCCGTCCAGTCCCTTGCACCCGACGGCCGCTCCCGCGGTGGGCCTCGAGAGGAGAAATTCCGCCCCGGCGGCGGGCCCCTCGACGGCCGCAAGCCGCCCTTCGCGCCTGCCGGGCCGCCCTCTCCGCCGGCTGGCCCCCGCCGTCCGCCAGCCCAACCTCCGCCTGAGGGCTTGAGGCGAAAGTCGCGCCCGGCGCGCTCTGGCCGGCCGCGCTCGGAGGCGGCACCTCGTTGGAAGGCAGCTGGGGCACGGGGTGGCCCCGGGCGTCTGCTCGCCCCGCCACGACCCGAGGGCTTGCCCACCCACGGGCGCCCACCGCGCTCCGGACGGCCGCGCTCGGAGGCGGCACCTCGTTGGAAAGCAGCTGGTGCACCCGGTGGGCCTCGGCGTGCGCCGGCCCAGCCTCCGCCGGCGGGTTTGGCACGGACGTCCTGTCCACCGCGCTCCGGACGGCCGCGCTCGGAAACGCCACTGCGTTGGAAAGAAGCCGGTGCACCGGGCGGGCTTCGGCGTGCGCCGGCCCAGCCTCCCCCTGCCGGTTTGGCACGGACGTCGCGTCCGCCCTGCTCCGGACGGCCGAGTTGCGCGCCGCGCCCCGGGCCGCCAGCCCGTTTGAGGGCAGCGGGTGCGCCGGGTGGGCCCCGGCGCGCGCCAGCCCACCCTGCCCCGGCTGGCCGCTTTGGGGAAAAGCCCCCCGCGCCGCGCGCCGGTGGGCCGGATGCTGTCCCTCGGGACGGGGCGCCCGAGCCTTCCCGCGCTAGGCCGGGACGCGCACTGGGCCAGTTTCCGTGTCCCTGGGGCCGGTTGCGCTGCCCAGCCGGGCGCGCGGACGGCGGTCCGCGCCCGGGAAACCCGGACGCAGTGCCCCCCGCTGCCCTCGTTCTGCCTCTCGGTGGGGCTCGGCCTTTGGGAGGCGCCTTGCCCTCGCCCTCCGCCTCTTCGGCACCGTCGTCTTGCGCCCGGCCGTGACGCCGCGCCGGCAGGCTGAGTGTCATCGGGGGAATGGGCTGGCCGGCCGCGACGGCTTCAATCAGCGCCAGTTCCTCCGGCCGAAGCGGGCGGATTTCTCCTGGCTGCATACCGGCCACGGAGATGCCTGCCTGGTGGGGCCTGAAGAGCCGAAGCACCGGGTGTCCAATGGCCGCGCACAGCCGCTTCACCAGGTGCGGCCTGCCCTCGCCCACCATCACCCGCACCCAGGTGTTGCGCTCCGTGGTTTGGAAGCGCTCCACCTCCAGTGCCCGGGCAGGCCCATCCTCGAGGCGGACGCCTGTCACCAGGCGGGCCAGGCCCTCGTCGGACGGGACGCCCTTCACCTTGGCCAGGTAGGTGCGCGGCACTTGAAAGCTCGGGTGAAGCAGCCGGTGCGCCGCCCCCCCGTCGTCGGTGACGAGCAGCGCTCCCTCGGCATCCCAGTCCAGACGGCCAATGGGGAATACCCGCGTCGCGAGGCCCTCCAGAAAGCCGAGGATGGTGGGGCGGCCTTGCGGGTCGTTCAAGGTGGTGACGACGCCTGTCGGTTTGTACAGCACGTACCAAGAGACTTGGTCCGGCGGCATGACGAGTTTGCCGTCCAGTGCCACCAAGTCGTTGGGCTCGACTTTGGTGCCGAGCGTGTTGGCCAGTTGGTTATTCACCGTCACCCGACCGGCGGTAATGAGCTCTTCGGCGTGCCGCCGCGAAGCGACACCGGCCCTGGCCAGGTAGCGCTGCAGTCGTTCAGCCATGGCTAGCCTAGGGCTCTTCTCTCTCGGGCCCGACCGCCGGCGGCGCCGGCGGGCTTCCCAGGGCCGCCGCCGCCGCGCGGGCCTGACGGTCCGCGTGGGCGATGGCCCCCTCCAACTCGGCCAGCGCCGCTTCTGCGGAAGGGCTGGCTGCCTCGAGCTTGCGGCCGAAGTCCGGGTCGGAGAGGTCGCGCAGCGTGAGGGCTGGCCGCGGCGTCTCATGCTCGAGGATGGCCTCGTGCTCTTCGCTCAGCTCGTGGAACTCGTGGAGGGTGGGAAGCGCGGAGAGGTCCTTGAGCGCAAAGAATTCGAGGAACTCGCGCGTCGTCCCGTAGAGGATGGGGCGGCCCACCTCCTCCTTTTTCCCGAGAATTTTGACGAGGCGTCGCTCGAGAAGCGCCTTCACCACCGCTGATGAGTCGACGCCGCGGATTTCCTCAATTTCCGGACGGGTGACGGGCTGTCGGTAGGCGATGATGGCCAAGGTTTCGACTGCGGCGCGCGTCAGCCGCTGGGGTCGGACGCGGAGAAACCGTCGGACGTATTCCACGCTGCTCGGATGGGTCCGGAGCTGCCAGCCTCCGGCCACCTCCACCAGCGTCAGGCCTCCGGCGCGTTCGGCCATTCCCTGGGAGAGCTCCAACAGGGCCTGTTGAAGTCGCGGCCGGTCGATGCCGGTCGCCTCGTGAAGCTGTTCGACGCTGGCCGGTCGGTCAGACACCAAAAGCAGCGCCTCGAGGATGGCCCGCACCCGGCTCTCCGGCAGGCGCCGGCTGCGGTGGACGAGCTTGTCGAACGGCTCGAGCTCCACGGTGGATTCGTCGATGTCCGCCGGCGCGATGTCCTCGAGCTCCGCCTCGCCCGCTGGCCCAAGGGTAGTTTTCACCTCGGCGTCGGTGAAAGGGGACGGCCCGCCCCGCCTCTCGCCGCCGGTGCCCGGCCCTTCACCTGTACTCACGTTCGTCGACCTCCGGGACGGGGGCGTGAAGGGCCTCGCCTTGTGCGGCCACCAGGATGTCCGAACCGCCCTCGGGCTGACGGACCCGCACCCGTCGAAGGCGCACCATCTCCAGCAGGGCGAGGAATGTCACCACCACCGCGCTGCGCGTGCGCTGGCCCTCGAAGAGAGACAGGAACGTCACTTCCGGCTGGGCGCGCAGTCCAGTGAGAATTCGCTCCATTGCCGTAGAGAGACTCACCTGCTCCCGCCGCATTTCGAGTGGGGCCTCCGGAGCGACCGACTTGAGGACGGAGTCGAGCGCCTCAATCAGCCGGAAGATGGAGAGGTCCGCCAGCGGAGCCGGTCCGCGGTGCTCGTCCATCTCGCACACCTGCTGTCGGGCGAAGACGTCCCGGCCGAGGAGCGGCTGCTCGGCGAGCTCACGCCCCGCCTCCCGGTACTTCTGGTAGTTGAGCAGCCGACGCACCAGCTCGCCCCGCGGGTCTCCCTCGGCTTCGGCGTCCAACTCGCCAGGGGCCGTCTCGGTGCGGGGCAGCAGCATCCGGCTCTTGAGGTGCGCCAGCGTGGCGGCCATCACCAGGAATTCTCCGGCCACGTCGAGATTGAGGTCGCGCATCAGCTCCAGCGAGGCGTTGTACTTCTCCGCAATCAACGCCACCGGAATGTCCAAGACGTCGACTTTGTGCTCGCGGATGAGGTGAAGGAGCAGGTCCAGCGGTCCCTCGAAGCTGGGAAGCGCGACGCGGAAGGCCCCGCTGGTGCCGAGGGGTGGTTCCCCCGGGGGGAACTCGGCGCCCACCGCGTCAGTTGCACGCACGGCGTCTCGGTCTGTGGTGGGATTCAAGGGGACGGGTGGTCCGGAGCGCGAAGCGGGGAAGGGACACCGCCGGGAGAAGGTCCGGGCGGCAGGAGCAGTCTCCTACCAGCCGCTGACAAACCGGGTCAACGCGCCGGAGGGCATTCTCGAGGTGGCCCACGCCTCTTGTGCGCTGCACGGGGGCCGGCACCTTTTTTGTGCCTTGTGCTGCGAGCGCGTGTCCCTAGTCTTGCGCGCCTTCGTCGAAGGGGCCCCCGGCTTTAGCCAGGCAGTCGACGTGCCGCCTCGGCCACCAGCGCCCCGAGCGGCGCTCCCTCCGCCCACGTTCGGGCTGCGCCCTTTTGCACCAGCGCCTCCGCCAGCCGTGCCCTCAGTGTTGCTCGTCCGCCCGCGGTGCTTGCCCCCGCCGCCGCGAGGTGCACCCCTTCCCTGTGGAAGAGGCCGAACCAGCCCCGCCCCCCATCGAGCAGCCGCAGCGGCCGTCCCGAGCCATCGAAGGCGTCGAGCGCGCGCGGCCCAGTGGGGCCAAGGGCGCGCTCGGCCGCTGCGCGAGAGGCGTAGACGCGCAGGCCTCCGTCGAAGACGAGAATGGGCGGACGCATCGGGCCTGCCTAGAGTCCCACCGCTTGGCGGACCCCGGCAATGACTGGGGCGGCCAGTGCGCGTGCCCGCGCAGCACCGTCTTTGAGAATGTCTTCCACTTCGGCCGGTCGGGCCTCCAGCTGGCGGTAGCGCGCGCGGGCTTCGTCGAAGGCTGAGTGAAAGCCGGCCAGCAGCGTCTTCTTGAAGTCCCCGTAACCGCGGCCCCCTTCGCGCCAGCTGCGGTCCACCTCGGCAAACTGGCCCGGCGGCAGCACCAACCGGAGCAGCGCGTGGAGCGGGCTGTCCAAGGGCTTGGGGGCCTCCACCGGCGTGGAGTCTGTCCGAATGCCCATGATGCGGCGCTTCACCTCGGCGTCATCGGCGAAGACGTCGATGGTGTTGTTGTAGGACTTGGACATTTTGTCACCGTCGGTTCCCGGCACCACGGCGGCCTCCTGCTCGAGCAGCGCCTCGGGAACCTTCAGCAGCCCCGGCCGGCCGGTACGCGTCCCGGTCGGGTCGGCCGGGTCATAGCCGGGGACGTAGGCCAAGTTGAATTTGGTCGCCCAGTCGCGGGTGAATTCAAGGTGCTGTACCTGGTCTCTGCCGACCGGAACTCCGTCGGCGCGGTAGAGGAGAATGTCGGCCGCCATCAACACCGGGTAGGCGAAGAGACCAAACTCGGGCGCCAGGCCCTTGGCCACCTTGTCCTTGAAGCTGTGGGCGCGCTCGAGGTTGCTCTGAGGAACCACCGTCCCCAATATCCAATACAGCTCGAGCACCTCTGGAATGTCGCTCTGGCGAAAAATGCAGGCCTTGGACGGGTCCAGGCCCAGGGCGAGAAAGGCCATCGCCGTTTGCTGCGTCAACGCCCGGGCGGTGGCACCGTCTTTCACCGTCGTCAGCGCGTGTAGGTTGGCGATGAAGTAGAGCGCCTCTCCGAGGTCCTGGTAGCGGACGAATTGGCGGATGGCGCCGTAGTAGTTGCCGAGGTGCTGCTTCCCGGACGACTGGATGCCGGAGAGGATGCGCATGGGGGGAGCGCCTTCTACCGCAAGGCCGGCCGTTCGCGTACCGGGCCGGAGCGCGGGTGGGCCTTGTCGTAGACACTCCGCAGCCGTTTGGCGTCCACGTGGGTGTAAATCTGGGTGGTGGCAAGGTCGGCATGTCCGAGCATGGCCTGCACGCTGCGCAAGTCAGCGCCGCGCTCGACGAGGTGGGTGGCGAAGGAATGGCGCAGCTTGTGGGGGGAAACGCGCTTGTCGATGCCGGCGGCCCTGGTGTACCGGCCGACCAGCTTCCAGAAGCCCTGACGGGTGAAGCCCCGTCCGCGCACTGTCACGAAGAGCGCCCAGGAGGCCCGGCCGTGCAGCAGCACCGGGCGGGCGTGCGCCAGGTAGGCGCGCACCGCCTCGAGCGCACGGCTGCCCACCGGCACCAGCCGCTCCTTGTTGCCTTTGCCGCGGGCCTGCAAAAACCCAGCGTCCAGCCTGAGGGCCTCCAGCGGAAGGGAGACCAGCTCGCTTACCCGGAGGCCAGTGGCATACAGCAACGCCAGCATCGCCCGGTCCCGCAGCCCCGAGGGGCCTTCCCCTCGGGGGGCGTCGAGCAGCGCTTCCACCTCCTCGAGGCTGAGCACCACCGGAAGACGCCGGGTGAGCCGAGGCGTCTCGCTGTGGGCCGTGGGGTCGGCCGCGGCGTGCTGCTCGCTGAGGAGAAACCGGTGGAAGACGCGCACCGCTGCCAGGTGCCGTGCCTGGCTGCGGGAGGAGAGACCCCGCGCGGCCAGCGCGTCGAGGTGCTGGCGGACGTGGGCGGCGCTGACGGCGTCCGGGGTCCGGACGCCGGACGACTCGAGCCCCTCGAGGTACTCCACCAGGTCGGCTGCGTAGGCCTCGACGGTGCGCCTGGCGAGTCCCCGCTCAGCACGGAGGTAACCGACGAAGCTGTCGAGAAAGGGCGTGAGCTTGGTCACGGGGAGGGACTCTTCTTTTGCCACCCTACCCTTGGCCGCCCGCGTCGCAATTTCCCCCCCGCCCGCGGGAGAGGTTAGCCGGAGCCAGAAGCGAGGCGCTCAATGCAGCGGGAAGAGCGCTCCGCCCTGTCGGAGGATGTCGACCTGGTCGTCCAGGAGGGACACCACCGTCGAGGGGTGCCCTTCCTGCAGCCCGGCGTCGAGCACCAGCGCCAGGGCATGCCCGTAACGCTCTTTGATGTCCCTCGGGTCGGCCAGCGGCTCGCCCGTTTCGGCGCTGGCGGTGGTGGTGACGAGGGGCCCCTCGAGGGCGGCGGCGAGGGCAGTGGCCACCGGTGCCGCCGGCACGCGGATGCCCACCTGCTTCTGTTTGTTGAGCAGCAGCTCCGGCACCAGGCGCGTCGCCGGAAGGACGAAGGTGAAGGCGCCCGGGGTGTGCTGGCGAAGCACCCGGTAGGCGAAATTGCTGACGATGGCGTAGCGCGCGACGTCGCTGAGGTCCGGCACCAGAAGGGCAAAGGGCTTGCGGTGGTCGCGCCCCTTGAGGGCATAGAGCCGCTCCACCGCGCGCTTGGAATGCGCGTCGCAGCCGAGCGCGTAGCAGCTGTCGGTGGGGTAAGCGATGAGCTCGCCGTCGGCCAGGGCCCTGGCGGCTCGCTCGATGGCCCGCGGCTGCGGGTGCTCGGCATCAATCGGAGCGAGCGGAGCGGGCACGGGAGGCCCTTCTCCTAGCCCGAGCGCTCCGCCGCCGCCAACGCGCAGGCCCGAGGTCCCCCCGGGGGGAAGGCGCTGCCCCGCCGCAGGGGCGGAGGCGAGGGCCCCGCGCCCCGGGGCTCGGGACGGCTGCTGGCTGTTGCCTAGGCTTTGGAGGGCTCGGCCAGTGCGACTTGCGCTTCGGCCGCAGCCCGGGCGGCGCGCTTGCCGTCCTCGATGAGCTGCTTCACCTTCTGGCCACCTTTACGGCCAATCTCCTCGTAGAAGCTCGAGCCCCGCGTGGCCTTGACGCGGTCGCCGCCCTTCTTGCCAATCTCCTCGTAGAACTTCACACCGCGCTCGGCCTTGACGGTTTCGCCGCCCTTGCGCCCAATCTCCTCGTAAAAGGCACGGCCGCGCTCGGCCTTCACC
The DNA here is from genome assembly GCA_052143535.1 of Myxococcaceae bacterium. GTDB lineage: Bacteria > Myxococcota > Myxococcia > Myxococcales > Myxococcaceae > JADGRA01. The sequence goes on from JBKQSS010000061.1 coordinate 193,730, forward strand.
GTCGCGCCGCCCTTACGGCCAATGGTTTCGTAGAACTCGCGGCCGCGCTCGTTGCGCACCGCCTCGCCGCCCTTGCGGCCCGCCTCGGCCACACTCATCTGTCCCTTGCTGTCCTTTGCCGACATCACATGTCTCTCCTGTCTTGGCCTGGCCTCGCCCGCCCTCTGCAGCCCTGCCCCACACACGGGACCTGGTCGACAGACGGCGAGCACCCAAGCAACCAAACCCTCGACTTCACAAGGGGTTAGTGTGCAAGGGGGCGTCCGCCGTCTCGGGGAGCCTGACGCTCGGGGAGGCAACCCCGGGCGAGGGCGTTTCATTCCGCTCCGCGAGACTCGACCGGTTGCGTCAGGGGCGGCGCCGGCGGGGCGAGCACCGCTTCCAGTCTCTCTCGGAGGGCCTCCAGGGCCGCCGGGGACTCCACCTTTCCGCCCCTTTGGGCCACGTAGAAGGAGTCGATGGCGCGGTTGGCCTCGGTGGCCACCTTGGCCAAGGCAATTTCCAGCCCCGCGTCGGCAAAGCAGGTGGCCACCTCGTGCAGCAGCCCCAGTCTGTCCTCGGCCCGGACGTCCACCACCGTGAAGTCCCGCGAGGCGCCGTTGTCCACGCTTACCCTGGTGGCCACCCCTGGCAGTCGCCTGGAGAGCGCGGCGGCCCGGCGACGACGCTCCAGCAGCGCGCCGACATCCAGTTTGCCCTCCAGCACCGCGCGGAGGTCCGAACGTGCTCGACGCCAGCGCGCTCGCTCCAGCGGCCGACGCGCCGCGCTGCGGACTTCGAAGACGTCGAGCGCCGCGCCGTCGGTGGTGGAGGCGATGCGGGCGCTGAGGATGTCGATGCCATGAGCGGCGAGGACACCGCTCCACAGCGCCAATAGCCCCGGGCGGTCCTTGGCCGCCAGGTGAAGCTCGGCGTGGTGTGGCTCCGGTACCCGGCGCAGCGCCGCCGCGAAGCCGGTGCGCCGGGCCCGACGCAACAGCAGCCCATGCAGCACCGCGGAGCCGGGCGGCGTCGAACCGAGGTAGCGGTCGGCCGACGCCGCCAGCAGCCGCTCGGCCTCCTCGGCGCCGAAGCGCCGCGTCCACAGCTGGCGGAAGGCCTCGCGGGCCTCGCGCTCGCCGTGCCAGCCTTGCCCGGCCAACAGCGCCTGCGTCTTGGTGGTGAGCTCGTGCACCAGCCGGGCCCGCCACTCGGTCCACATGCCGGGGGCCACCGAGGAGATGTCGGCCCAGGTGAGGAGGTCCAAGCAGGTGAGCTTCTCGGAGTCCCCGCACAGGCGACCGAAGTCGGCCAGCAGCTGCGGGTCCGAGAGGTCCCGGCGCTGGGCGAGGTGGCTCAAAGTGAGGTGGTGCAGGACCAGAAACTCGGCCACCTCTTGCTGCCGCGCAGACAGACCGAGCCGCGCCCCGAGCGCCACCATCAGCTCCCGGCCCCGTTCCGAATGGTCGCCGCCCATCCCTTTGCCGGCGTCGTGCAGCAGCATCCCGAGCACCAGTGGCAACACATCGGCCAGGTCCCGGATGGCCCGGGTGCGCTCGGGCTCGGTCTCCACGAAGTCCCCGGCGCGCAGGGCGTAGAGCCGGCGCAGCGCCCTGAGGGTGTGCACGTCCACCGTGTACGCGTGGTACAGGTCAAACTGGTGGCGGGCCGTGACGCGGCCAAACTCCGGCACCAGGACGCCGAGGAGGCCCAAGGCATGCATCGCCTCGAGCGCCTCCCCGCGCGTGCCGGGCCGGATGAGTAGCGCGCGCAGAGCCTCCACCACCGCCTCGCTTCCCCTGGCCTCGGCCAGCGCCGGAGCGGCCTGCACCACGTGGTCCAGTGCCCAGGAGTACACCGGGACGCCGAGCTCGTCGGCGGCGTGAAAGAGGCGCACCGCCGACGCCGGCTCGCGCTGGAAGAGCTCCGCATCTCCGTCCACGGTGAGCCGGCCGCGAAACACCTTGAAGGGGCCCACCCGCCGTTCAGCCCGGAAAGGGCCGCGGCTGGGGGCGTGCTGCTCCTCGGCGCGGGCGATGAGGGCGTCGGCGGCGCGCCGGAGAATACCGGCGGAGAGGTAGTAGTCCCGCATGAATTGCTCGACCGGGAGCCCGTCGCCCTGTCCATAGCGGAAGAAGCGCGCCACCGACTCCTGGAGGTCAAAGGTGAGGCGGTCCTCCTTGCGGCCGCGCAGAAAGTGCACCTCGTGCCGTGTCCGCAGCAGGAAGTCGCGTGCTGCCCGCAGCCGCGCCACCTCGGAGGCTGGGAGAATGGCCGCCTCCAATAAGCCGCCGAGGCCCCGGACGCCGAAGCGCACTTGGGCCACCCAGAGGGCCGTCTCCAAGTCTCGAAGTCCCCCCTCGCCGCTTTTGAGCTGGGGCTCCAGGAGAAACACCGAGTCGCCGAACTTCTCCCGGCGCTCGCGGAGTTCGGCCACCTTGGCGGCGATGAAGGCCTCGGCCTTGCGGGTGCGCTGAGGCAACAGCACCTCGCGCACGAAGCGCTCCCCCAGGGTGCGCTGACTGACCAGCACCCGGGCGTCGAGCAGCGCGGTGCGAAGCGTCGCGTCCTCGGCCGCCGCCGCCAGCGTCTCCTCCGGCGTGCGTACACTCCAGCCCACCGTCACCCGCGCGTCCCACAACAGCGTCGACAAAAGCCGGGCGCGCTCCGCCACCCCGGCACTGCGGCGCCGGTGGTGCACCAAAAGCAAGTCCAAGTCCGAGCCAGGGCTCAGTTCGCGGCGGCCGTAGCCGCCGAGTGCCACCAGGGCCGAGCCAGTGAGGGGTGTCTCCGCCTCGAGCTCCGCCCACAGCCCCTCCACCAGCGCGTCGGCCGCGGCCGCCAGAAGCCGGGCGGTGGAGAGGCCCGCGCCGCCTTGGCGGTGAAAGGCGCGCACTGCCTCGAAGGCCGCCTCCCGTTGGGCCCGGGCGCGGGCCGGCCGGGAGGCGGCAGGGCCCGGAAGGAGCCCCGGTAGCTGGGCCCGCACTTCCCGGTGGCTCGGGGGCGGAGCAGGCGGCGGCGCTAAGTGGGGGAGCTCGAAGGACGTCACGGCGAGGGGGTGGCCGGAGCGCTCAGCCCCGACTCGGCTCTCAACTCTAACCGCCCCGTGGGGAAGGCCTCAGCGAGTGTCTACCTTTGCCAGCCGCTCGCGGTAGCCGAGAAAGTCCTGCACCCCGGCGGCGATGGAGCGCGCCACTTCGTCCTCGTAACCCGCGTTGGCCAGCCGCTTTTCGTCCTCGGGGTTGGAGAGAAAGCCCGTCTCCACCAAAATTGCCGGCATCTTCGCCCCCAGCAGCACGTAGAAGAGGGCCTCCTTGCGGCCGCGGTCCTTCACCTTGGGGTACTTGAGGGACATGCGGGCCACCATGCTGTGCTGTACGCGCTCGGCCAGCCGGCCAGACTCGTCGGTGTGGGCGCGGGTGGCGAGGTCGGCCAGCAGGAATTGGAGGTCGGACATGGTTTTCGCCGAGGAGGTGTTTTCCCGGGCGGCCAGGCGAATGGCGTAGCGGTCTGCGGTGAGGTTGAGGGTGTACGTCTCGACGCCTCGCCAGCTGGCTTCGGCGCCGGAGTTGCAGTGAATGGAGATGAAGAGGTCCCCGTGCGCCTCGTTGGCCAGGCGCGCTCGGTCCTCGAGGCGGACGAAGTGGTCGTCCTCGCGGGTGAAAACCACCTCCAGCCCCTCGTCGGTGAGCACCTGCCCGAGCCGCAGCGCGATGCCCAGGGCAACCGTCTTCTCCTGGGTGCCGCCTGGCCCGACGGTGCCGGTGTCGTGGCCGCCGTGGCCAGCGTCAATCACCACCCGGCGGATTTTGAGGCCGAGCTGCTCGGCCAGCGTCACCTCGCCCCCTGTCTGCCGCCCCAACGACTTCATCCGCTCCCGCACCGAGGGCCCCGGTGGAAGCGCGGGCGCCTCCGCCACGCCTTCGGCGGCCGGCGCCTCGGCGGCAGCGAGCGTCGGTGGGCTGGCCACCGGCGGTTTGTTGACGGCCGTGGGCTCGACGGCGGCCGCGCTCGGCGGTGCCGGCGTGGCAGCCTTACTGAGGGCCGGGAAGTCCCGCACCGCCTTGGGTGCCGGCCGTCGCACCACCGGCGCGGGCGGCTTTTTGGGCGTCTCTGCTGGCAACGAGGCCAACAGCGTCCTGAGGCTACTGTACTGGTCGCCCTTGGGCAGCTGGGTGAGCGCGTGCTGCAGGGTGGCGCGCGCCACCTCCACCTGCCCGAGGCGGTCGAGCTGCAGTCGGGCCAGCGCCAGGGCCGAGTCATCCGCCAGTTTGTGGCGTGGGTGGCGCTCGAGCAGCTTCTTGTAGTCGTCCACCGCGCCACTCAAGTCCTCCGGCACTTGGCTGATGCGGCTCAACTCGGCCAGAAGTCCCGCCGCGGTGAAGAGGGCGTCCGGGGCTCGGGTGCTGGCGGGGTATTTCTGCGCCACCGCTTCGAATTTGTGGGCCACCCCGAGCCAGCTGTCACGGTAGCGGCGCCGTCCGGCGTCCCCTTTGAGGACGTAGTAGGCGTGGCGGGCCTGCTGGTAGGCCTGCTCGGACGCATCCACATTGGCCGCCCGCACGGGCGACACGGACAGGACGAACAGAGCGAGGGCGAGGAGGCGCGACACGGTGGGGGCAAAAGCCACAGGCATGTCACCACCCGCACCGGCGCCCGGCAATTTTTCAGCTGCCGCTATTCTGCCTCGCTGGCCTTGGCCTGCAGCTCGGCAAGCAAGTTGAGGGCGGCAAGCGGCGTCAGCGTGTCGACGCGCAGCGCCCTTAGCGCCTGCAGCAACTCGGCCGTGGCGGAGCCAGCCACCGGAAGCTTCAGCGGCAGCTGCTCCTGAGCCGGCGGGCTGCGGTGGGCGGCGCGGGGGTGCCCTGCAGCGTCGAGCTCGCCCGCCTCGAGGTTTCCCAGCACTTCGCGGGCCCGGCGCACCACCGGGCCCGGCAGCCCGGCCAGCCGAGCCACCTCAATGCCGTAGGAGCGGCTCGAGCCACCCTCCAAAAGCGTCCGCAAAAACACCACCCGTCCGCCTGTCTCCTGCACTCCCATCGAGGCGTTGCGCACCCGTGGCTTCTCGAGCGCCAAGTCCGTCAGCTCGTGGTAGTGCGTGGCAAACAGCGTCCGGCAGCCGATGCGGTCGTGCAGGTGCTCGGCCACCGCCCAGGCGATGGAGAGGCCGTCGTAGGTGGAAGTGCCGCGCCCAATCTCATCCAGCACCACCAGGCTGTCGCGGGTGGCGTGGTGCAGAATGGAGGCCGTCTCCGCCATCTCCACCATGAAGGTGCTTTGCCCGCCAGCGACATTGTCCGAGGCCCCGACGCGGGTGAAAATGCGGTCCACCAGTCCGATGCGGGCGCGCCTGGCCGGCACGAAGCTTCCGGCCTGCGCCAAAAGCGTCACCAGCGCCACCTGGCGCATGACGGTACTCTTGCCGGCCATGTTGGGCCCGGTGAGGATGAGCACTTGGGCTGTGTCGCAGGCGAGGCGCACGTCGTTGGGGACGAAGGGCTCGGCCCGCAGCAGCCGCTCCACCACCGGGTGGCGGCCTTCTACAATTTCCAAAGCGCCCGAGGCGTCGAGCTGGGGCCGGCTGTAGCCGTACTCGGCGGCCGCCTTGGCAAAAGACAAAAGCGCGTCGAGCGTGGCCAGGGCGTCGGCGGTGGCCTTCAGCGCCGGGAGCTCCACCAGGACGCGCGCCCGCAGCTCCTCGAAGAGACGGCGCTCGAGGCTGCAGCGGCGCTCCTCCGCAGTGAGTACTTGCTCCTCCCAGCTCTTCAACTCCGGGGTGACGAAGCGCTCGGCGCCGACCATGGTTTGCCGCCGCTCCCAGTTCTCCGGCACCAGGTGCAAGTTGGCCCGCGTCACCTCAAGGAAGTAGCCGAAGACGCGGTTGTAGCGGACTTTCAGGCTCTGGATGCCGGTGCGCTCCCGCTCGCGGTGTTCCAACTGAGCAAGGGTACTCTTCCCGTCGGTGCTGAGGGCCACCAGCGCGTCCAACTCCGCCGAATAGCCGGGCTGGAAGAGGCCCCCCTCGTCGAGGGTGGGCGGAGGCTCCTCCGCCACCGCCCGCGCGAGCAGCGCTTGGAGCTCGCCATGCGCCGCCAGGGGCGCTGCCAGGGCCAGCAACAGCCCGGCCTGGCACCCTCCGACGGCCACCGTGAGTTCGGGAAGGACGCTCAAGGAGTGGCTGAGCGCGGAGAGGTCGCGCGCGTTGCCCACCCCCACCGCCAGACGGCCGCACAGTCGCTCGACGTCCCGCACCTGACGCAAAAGCCCTGTCCACACCTCGCGCCAGACGTGCTTTGTCGAAAGCTCCTCCACCGCGTCGAGCCGCCGCTCGATGTCCGGAAGGTTGCGCAAGGGGGCGAGCAGCCAGCTCGACAGCTTGCGCGCGCCGAGCGGCGTCACCGTCTTGTCGAGGACTCCCAGCAATGAGCCCTTGCGGCTGCCGTCGCGAAGCGTCCGCACCAGCTCGAGGTTGGCGCGGGTGACGGCGTCGAGGGTGAGGGATGCCCCCAGCAGCTCGAGCCTCAGCGCAGTGACGTGGGCGGCCGGCGTGCGCTGGGTGTCTTTGAGGTAGCGCAGCGCCGCCCCGGCGGCCGCGGTGGCCAGCTGGGCACCGCCGAGGCCAAACCCTTCCAGCGATGCCACCTGGAAGTGGGCGCGCAACAGGGCTGCCGCCCGCACCGGGTGGAAGGCGTCCGGGCCCACCGTGGAGAGAGGCACCGAGGGGAGGGCTCGCTGGAGCGCCTCCAGCACCTCCGCTGGCGCACCCTCCGGGAGGAGCAACTCGCGAGGCGAGGCCACACCCAGCCACTCCCAAAGCTGGCTCGGGCTGTCCCCTTCAGCCGCGCGGAAGTCGCCGGTGGAGGCGTCGAGCAGCGCCGCCCCCCAGCGCCCCTTGTCGACGGCCACCGCCGCCAGCCAGCTGGGCGAGGACGCCTCGAGCACCTCCTCATCGAGCACCATCCCCGGCGTCACCAGGCGCACCACGTCGCGGCGGACGAGGCCGGGCGAGGTACCCGGCGTCTCCACCTGCTCGCAAATGGCCACTTTGTGCCCGGCGTCGAGCAGCTTGGCCACGTGGCGCCGTGCGGCGTGGAAGGGGACGCCGCACATGGGCACCCGTTCAGGGCCCTTGCTGCGCGCGGTGAGGGTAATTTGCAGCAGCTCGGCGGCCCGCACCGCGTCCTCGAAGAAGAGCTCGTAGAAGTCGCCCAGGCGGAAGAAGAGGAAAGCATCCGGCGCCCGGGCCTTCATCTCCAGGTACTGCCTCATCATCGGCGTGTCCCGGGGCGCGCCGCTCGGCTCTGGCGACGGCACGTCCGCTAGCGGCACCACCGCACCCTCTCTCACAGCGCCTCTCGCCTCCCGCGGCGGCTGGCCCCCAATGGCCACAGGCAAGGCCGCACCTTGAGGGGTGTTGGGTAGCAGAAGGTGCTGACAGCCCCCCCCCAGCCGCCCGGGCCTCGTCGCACCAGGGCAAGCGCTCGTGGTAGCTGAAGCTGGCCCACCCCCAAAGGGGGGCAAGGAAGGACTTGGCTCTCTTGGACAGCGGCCCCGACTGGAATGCCTCCGCCTACCACCGCGTCTCGGCGCCGCAGACGGCCTGGGGCCGCGAGGTGCTGGAGCGCTTGCAGCTCAACGGGGAGGAAACTGTCCTCGACGCTGGCTGCGGTACCGGGAAACTCACTCGGCTTCTCGCCGAGCGTCTGCCGCGCGGGCAGGTCATCGCCCTAGACGCCTCCCCGGACATGCTGGCCGTGGCCAGCCGCGAGCTGGCCGTCTACGGCAGCCGAGTGCGGCTCCTCCAGGCCTCCTTGCCGGAGCTGCCGGTCGGCGTCCCCTTGGACGCCATCCTCAGCACCGCCACCCTGCACTGGGTGCTCGACCACCCGGCTACCTACCGCGCCTTCCTCGGCGTCATTCGCCCCGGTGGGCAGCTCGAGTTCCAATGCGGCGGGGCAGGAAACCTCCACACCCTTCACGAGCGGGCCACCGCCCTGGCCGGCTCGCCGCAATATGCCGACGCCTTCGTCGGCTGGAGGGAGCCGTGGTGCCTGGCCAGTGCAGAGGAGACGGCAGCGCAGCTGCGCACAGCCGGCTGGACACGGGTGCACACCTGGCTTGAGACGCGCCCCACCGCATTCTCCGACGCCGCGGCCTTCGGGGACTTCATCGGCCACGTCAACGTGCGTCCCTTTGTCGCCCGGTTGCAGCCAGAGCGCGCCGAAACCTTCGTTGCCGCGCTGGTGGAGGCGGCCGGACGGGACGAGCCGCCGTACGTCCTCGACTACATCCGTCTCAACGCCTCGGCGTGGGCGCCGGCCACGGGGCGCGCGTGAGGCTGGCCGACCTCAACCGGGTGCGCCAAATCACCACCACCGCTGCCCGCTACGGTTTCGCGGACTTGCTGGAGCGGGCCGGCCTGTTTCGCCACTTTGGACGGCCGACAGGACAGCTCGAGCCGCTGGCGGACACCCAAGCCGAGTCGACGGCACGGCGCTTTCGCCGACTGCTCGACCAGCTGGGGCCCACCTTCGTCAAGCTGGGCCAAATCCTCTCCACCCGGGCGGACCTCCTGCCGGCCGAATTCATTGCCGAGCTCCGCCTGTTGCAGGACTCGGCCTCGGCCATTCCTCTGGAACAGGTGCGAGCGCAGATGGAAACGGCCTTCGGCCAGCCGTGGGAGGAGCTCTTCGCCTCGGTCGAGGCCGTCCCGTTGGCTGCGGCCAGCATCGCCCAGGTGCATCGGGCGAGAACCCGGGCCGGGGACGAGGTGGTGGTGAAGGTGCAGCGCCCCGGCATCCTGGCGCAGGTGAATGCGGACCTGGCGGTGCTGCGGGCCGTGGCCCGCCTGCTCGAGGCCACGGTGGAGGAGACGGGCATCTCCTCGCCGCTGGGAATGGTGGAGGAATTTGACCGCGCCATCCACGAAGAGCTGGACTTCATTCACGAGGCGGCCAACGTCCGGGCCTTCGCCGCCACCCATGCTGGCCGTCCAGGGCTGCGCATCCCGCGCGTCTTCGACGAGCTCACCACCTCCACCGTCCTCACCTTGGAGTTCCTCGACGGCACCCGCCTGGTGCAGGCGGACTTGAGCCCGGAGCGACGGCAGGCCTTGGCCAAGGTGGTGGTGGACGAGAGCTTCCAGCAGCTGTTCGCCGACGGCCTCTTCCACGGCGACCCGCACCCGGGAAACTTCCTGCTGCTGCCCGGGGACGTCGTCGGCCTGCTCGACTTCGGTCTGGTCGGTCGCCTCACCCGGGCCATGCAGGAGACGCTGGTGCTGCTCTGCGTGGCGGTGGCGCTCAAGGACGCAGATTCCGTCGCCCGGCTGCTGTACCGCATGGGCGCTCCGGACTCGCGCGCCAACCTGGTCGGCTTCCGGGCCGACGTCGAGACGCTGCTGCAGACGCACCTACCGGCGGCGCGCACCTTGGCCGAGGTGGACACCCGGCACCTTTTGACCGACCTGTTGGACCTGGCGGTGAAGTACCGCATCCGCATCCCCCGCGAGTACGCGCTTTTGTCTCGGGCGGCGGTGGCGGTGGAGGGGCTGCTGCGGCAGCTGGCCCCGGACTTGGACGTCCTGGCCGTCTCCCTCCCCTACGCCAAGCAGCTGTTGGCCGAGCGCTATGACCCGGCGCAACTGCGGGGAGGCCTGATGCGCACCCTGCTCCGCTTCCAGGGGCTGGCCAGCGACTTGCCCACCCAGTTGTCTCAAATCCTGCTCGACCTCGAGAAGGGCCGCTTTGGGGTTGCGGTGAAGAGCCCGGAGCTCGAAAAAATTAACCAGAGCCTCCGCAGCGTCGCCGTCATCGGCTTCCTCGGACTGTGCGCCTGCGGCTTCATTGTCGGCGCCTTCCTCTCCTTCGCCCAGGTGCCCTGGACGGTGCGCGGTCTACCGGTGCTGGGGGTGCTCGGGGTGGCAGCCGCCGCGGCTCTCTTCGGCGCCGCCTTCAGCTGGTACCTCTTCGGAAACCGCTTCGGAAAGTTGCGGGTGCGGCGCTTTTTTCCCAAGCGTCCGGAGTAGCCGGCTTAGGAGCCCAACGGCAGGCTGAGCTGCGGCCCGGCGCCCTCTGGCCCGGGCGGCCGCAGCAGCTGCCATTGGCCCTGCAGCTTTCGCAAGGTGAGCAGTCCGGCACGGCCGAGCCGGACGCCCGCCCAGGCGCTGGCGCGCTCGCCCGAGACGGCCACACCACTCACCTGGACGAGGACGGCCCGTGGCCCGGCGCAGCCTGAGGCGCCCGGGGAAAGGTGGAGGCCCCTGCTGGCCAGCCGCGACAGCACCTCCGGGGGCGGCGCTTGCCCGTCCACTTCCAGGCACACCGCCGCGGGCTCGCGCAGCACCGGTGGCACATCGTGCTCCAGCGCGTACCGGGCGGCGAGCTCCGTTACCTGAAGGACGTCCTGGGAGGGGGCCTCCTTTGGAGCATGGGCGCAGCCAGCCAGCAGCCAGACGCCCACCCAGCTGCGCGCCCAGTGGCTCAACCGCGCCCCAAAAGCCGCCCTCAGGCCCCGCGCCCGCGCCCCTTGGGGCGGCCGGCGCGCTGTAGCTGCACTCGGCCGCGCGCCGGGCGGCGGGGCGGCACCACTTGTGAGGCCAGCTGCAGCAGCGTGGCAAGTTCCACCCGCCGGGCGTCCGCCGGCCGCTCGAGCCGCACGTAGCGGACGGCGCGGGAGGGCTGGGCCAGAAGCAAGCGGGCTGGGTCTTCCAACAGGGCCCCGAGGGTGAAACCCACCCGGACATAGTCCTGCAGCGGCTCGATGAAGGCGAACTGGTACAACAGCCGGTAGCCGAAGTAGCCCCGGTTGGGCTGGACGTGCTCCTGGGCCGCGGGCACAGCCGCCCGGACAGCGGCCCGGGCTCGCTCGGAGAGTTGCTGAATTCTCGCCGAAAAACGCCGGAGGAGCTCCTCCGGGCCTGCCTCAGCGACTGGCCGACGCTCCCAGCGCACGGTGTGTGGCCTCCCCTGCCCTCTGCACTGTCGAGAAAGAAGGCCGGCCCTTAGCAGGCACCGGGCGCCGCCGGCTACCCCTTGCAAAACAGAGGGTATGTCAGCCCACCGCGGTCAGCCGGTGGCGCCGGTGGACGTCGTGCTGCGCAAGCCGAGCACCCGGAAGGGCTGGACGGTTTTCTCCTTGCCCTTCACGCTCTGCACCGGGAGCGCCTCGGCCCGGAAGTCCGCCCCGGCCTTGGACATGGTGGTGTCGGCCGCCAGCACCTCGCCCCCCTTGGCGATGCCGCACAGCCGGGAGGCGATGTTGACGCAGTCGCCGATGGCGGTGAATTCATGGCGGTCGGCCGAGCCCATGTAGCCCACCACCGCCACGCCGCTGTTGACGCCAATGCCCACCAGCAGGGGGCGCTGCCCTTTGGACTCGCGCATCTCGTTGAGCGCTTCGACTTGGGCCTGCATCTCGAGCGCCGCGCGCAGCGCACGAGCCGGGTCATCGCCGTGGGGCGAAGGAGGGCCCCACACCGCCATGACGCAATCGCCGATGAATTTGTCGAGGTTGCCCTCGTGGCGGAAGACGACGTCAGCCATCGCGGTAAAGAAGGCGTTGAGCATGCTCACCGTCTCCTGCGGGCTCTCCCCCTCGGCCATGGTGGTGAAGCCGCGGATGTCGGCAAACAGGACGCTCACCTCGGCCAGGCGACCCATGCGGAGCAACTCCACCTGGCCGCGCACCACCATGTCCGCCACTGCCGGCGACAGAAAGCGCGATAGCTCGGCCCGGGTGACGGCCTCGGTCTCAATCTTTCGAGCCAGCTCGGCGTTCTCCAGGGCGATGGCCGCCTGACTGGCGATGCCGGAAAGAATTTTCAGGTCTTTCTCGCTGAAGGCGTTGGTGCGCTCGCGGGTGTCGAGAAAGAGGACACCCTTCAGCTCGCCCTTGGCCAACAGCGGCACCGCCATGGCGCTCCGGATGCCCTGGGCGACGATGCTCTCGCTGCCCGAAAAGCGCGAGTCGAGCACCGCGTCCGCGGTGAGCACGGCCTGCCGGGTTTCCAGGACGCGCTTGAGCACCGTGTCCGAAACGACCACTTCCTCCTCCTGCTCCTTGCGGTGGCGGACTGCCTCCGGCACGAGCTCCCCTTTGGCGTCCACCAGGAAGAGCACGCCGTGGTCAGCGGCGAGCAGCTCGAAGCTGGCCCGGAGAATTTTGTCGAGCAGGCTCTTCTGGTCACGCTCCAGGCCCACCTGCCGGTGGAACTCATGGGCGATGCGCAGCTTCTCGTAGTCGGCCCGCAGCGCGTTGGCGTCACTGAGCTGGTCGCCCGGCCGGAACTCGTCGTCCGCCACCGGCTGGTCAATTTGGGCGAGGAAGGCGGGGGCCGCCTGGGCCGAGGCGAGCACCGTCACTCCCGGGCTGCCGGTGCTGGTGAGCAAGTCGCCGGAGCGGAAGGTGAGCCGCGAATTGCCCAGCGTCACCTCGTCGCCGTCCTTGAGCCGGTGCTCGCGCACCCGCCGCCCGTTGACGTAGGTGCCGTTGGAGGAGCCGAGGTCCTTGAGGAGGTAGATGGTCCCGGCGCGCTCGATGGAGGCGTGCTCCTTGGAGACTTCGCGGTCGGCGAGCCTCAGGGTGTTGGCCGGGTGCCGTCCGAGAGTGGTGCGCCCGGTGAGGGGGAATTCGCTCACCTTGCCGTCGAGGAGCCTGCCGGTGAGGTAGGCCGAGCGGGGGCTGGTCCGCACCGAGGGCAGCGGCGCCAGCGCCTCGCCGCAAGACGGGCAGGCCGCGGGCCAGGGGTGGGCCAGCGGCGTTCGGCATCGAGGGCAAGCCGTGGGCATGTGTTGCGACGTCAGGCCCCGGGGCAGCTGGCCAACTGCTTCCACCCCGGGCAGCAGCAGGCAGGTTACCAGAGGCCCCTCGGCGCGCCAACGCTTGGGCTGGCCAAGGGGGGCGGGGGCCATTCGCTTGGTGGTAAAGGCTGAGGCCCGTGAGGCTCAAGCAGAAACCCGAGGACTTCAGCGTCAAGGAGTCCTATCGCTTCGACCCCGACCCGGAGGGGCGCTACCGCGTCTACCTCATGGACAAGCAGAAGCTGTCCACCTTCGAGGCCCTGGACCGCATCCGCGCCCGCTATGGCCTGCGCCCGGGTGCCATCTCTTTCTGCGGCCTGAAGGACAAGCAGGGGCGCACCGAGCAGCTCATCGCGGTGGACGGGGCCGAGGTGGAGATGCAGGACCCCGACCTCCGGCTCAAGCCCCTCGGCCGCACAACCCGCCCGCTGAGCGCTCGCAACACCACCTCCAACCGCTTCTCGGTGACGGTGCGCGCCCTCACCGAGGCCGACTTGGCGCACTTGCCGTTGGCCGCCGCGGAGGTGAACCGCCTCGGGGTGGTGAATTACTTCGACAGCCAGCGCTTTGGCTCGCTGAAGCACGGCCAGGGCTACATCGCCAAGGACTTGCTGCGGGGGGACTTCGAGGCGGCGCTGAAGAATTACCTGGCCCAGCCCTCCAGCCTGGACCGCACCGACGACGCCAAGGTGAAGGAATTCTGGCGCCAGCACTGGGGTGACTGGAGTCGCCGCTGTCCCTTCGAAGCGGGCCGCCGGTACGAGCGCATCCTCATCAGCCTCAGGGCGCACCCTGAGGACTGGCTCCGCGCCTTTCTGCAAATTGATGCCGACTACCGGGCCCTTCTCCTCTTCACCTACCAAAGCTGGCTGTGGAACGAGGGAGTGCGAAGGCTTTTGCAGCTGACGCTGCCGCGCACCAGCCTCTTCCCGATGCGCTACCAGGCCGGCACGCTGCTCTTCCACACCGACGCCGACCCGGCGACGTTGGCTTTCTTGCGCACCGCCACCTTCCCGTTGCTGGCCCCGGCCACTCGCCTCGAGGAGCCGCGCGTGGCCGAGGCCGTCCGCTGGGCGCTGGGCAAGGAAAAGCTGACGCTCGAGGCCCTCCGCATCCCCGAGGCCGAACGGCTGCTGTACTTCAAGCACGAGGAGCGCCCGGTGCTGGTGCAGCCGCAGAAGCTGGTGCTCGGCCGGGTGGCGCCGGACGAGTTGAATCGCGGCCTGTCCAAGCTGAATGTCGCCTTCACGCTTTCTCCCGGCAGCTACGCCACCCTGGTGGTGAAGCGCCTCTTTCACCGCGCGGGCGCCCCAGCCGAGGAGCCCAAAGGGGCGGAAATCCCCTGGCGCTCCGGAGAGCACACCCCGTACACCCGGCGCGAGCCCGGGACGCGCCCGGCGGCGCCCGCGCCAGAGGGTGCTGGCGCTGAGCGCCGCCGCCCGGAGGCCCGCGCCAGGCCACTGCCAGCGGCGCCGCTACCCACCGCCCCGCCGCCGCTTGGCTTTCGGGCGCAGGCGCGGGAGAAAAAGTTGGCCCGGGCCGCCGCCAGAGCGGCCGACAAGGGCCTGCGCAAACCCTCGAAAGCCTAAGGTACGCAAAGGTGTGCGAAGGTGGTAAGAGCTTGAAACTTCGACGTTTCCACAGGAGAGGCGCACCACTGCACGTGGAGGGCAATGGCACCGGCGGGGCTGCGTAGAGAGGACTGTGACCGCGCTCTCCTCCCTGTCGCTTCCAGGCCTCCCGGCCGCACTGGGCATCATGCTGGCCGAGCGAACGCCCCCGCTGCCGTACCGCGCCGAGGTGCAGGCCGCACGGCGCGGGGACCGCTCTGCCTTTGAGACGCTGGTGCGCAGCGTCCAGCGGCCGGTGTACGGGCTGTGCCTGCGGTTGTTGCGCGTCGAGGCGGAGGCCTCCGAAATCGCCCAGGAGGCTTTTCTGCGCGCCTACCAACACCTCCACCGCTACGACGACGGCAAGCCCTTCGACTTGTGGGTGATGGCCATCGCGAGAAACCTCTGCCTGGACTTGCTGCGCCGCCGCAGCCGCATGCTCACCGACAACGTGGATGACATGCACGAGATGCTGCCTTCGGGCGAAGCAAGCCAGGAGGATGGCGTCATCGCCGGCGAAGAGCGCCGTTCTCTCGAATCCGCCCTGTCGACTCTTTCCGTCGACGACCGGGAAGTTTTGAGCCTTTATTACGTCCAGAAGCGCACCACCAAGGAGATTGCGGTGGTGATGGGGGTCGCTCCAGGGACCATCATGGCCCGGCTGTTCCGGGCTCGAGAGAAGCTCCGCAAGCGGATGACCGCCCAGCCCGAGGAAGCAGCGTGATGGACTGCCCCGAACTCGAAGTTTTGTTTGCGGCGCAGCTCGACGGCACGGACGAGTACGCCGAGCACGTCGCGAGCTGCCCCCACTGCGCCGAGCAGCTCGAGGAGCACCGCCAGCTGGAGAAGGACCTCTTTCGCCTGGCGGACCCGCTGCCGCCGGTGGACCTGGTCGCCCGAGTGATGCAGCGGGTGGCAGCCGAGCCGCTGCCGGTGCGCGCCGAAGTGCGAGCCGGCCTGTCCATTCTCGCCGCGACGTTGATGGCAGCGGTGCTCAGCTTCGTCGCCACCCGGGGGCCGATTGGGCTGCTCGGCGCGTCCGCCGCCCGCGCGATGGTCAGTTGGAAGACGGCGCTGTGGAGCCTCAACCACGCCTTGCAGGTGGTGTGGACCACCACCGCCATCCCGTTGACCGCTTCCTTGTGCCTGTTGCTCTTCCTTTCGCTGGTCGGCCTGCGCCGGGTGGCCACGCCCCGCACCGTGGAAATTGAGGTCCATCCATGAAGTGGCCCACCCTGGCGCTCGCCGCGGCCCTCGGGCTGTCGGTCACCACGCCAGCGCTGGGCGCCGCTGCCAGTAAGGCGGCTGACGCCCAACCCCGCATTAGCCTCAACTACCGGGGCCCTTTGAGTGAGGCGGTGAAGCGCATCGCCGACGACGCGAAGCTCAGCGTGGTGGTCCGCGGCAATTTCCAGGAGGCCGGGGACTTCCACTTCGAGAACGTGCCGGCCGAGGAGGCGCTGGAGACGCTGGCCGCGGCCTACGGGCTGACCCTCGAGCATCACGGCTCGGTCTTCACGCTCCGACCGCCGAGTCCCGCCGAGCTGGCGCAGAAGAGCGCGCCGCGTGCGGCGCTGGCAGCCCTGCCTCCCCTTCCTCCAGTGCCTCCGAGCCCGCCCTCTCCGCCGAGCCCGAGCGTTGGCTCCAAGGGCCAGGCCTCGGACGAGGAAGCCGACTCCGACTCCGACTCCGACTCCGAGTCACAAGCCGACGACGAGCAGCAGGCCGCTGAGGACCGCCGGCAAGCCGCCGAGGAACGCAAGCAAGCGGCTTCTGAGCGCCGCACCGAGCTGCGCGACCGGCTGCGGGAGATGAAGGAGAAGCTGCGCGGACTTCCGCACCACCCGAGCAACGAGTGCGATGTCTCGGTGACCGGAAACTACACGGTGGAGGAAGGGCAGGAAGCCTGTGACGTGGTGGTCTTCGGCGGCAACCTGGACGTCCTCGGCCGGGTGACTGGCGACGTCGCCGTCTACGGCGGCAACGTGCACGTCGGCTCGGACGCCGAGGTGCAGGGTGACGTGGTGGCCTTCGGTGGCGAAGTCCACGTGGACGAGGGCGCCGAAGTCCACGGCGAGCAAATGTCCTTCGGCGGCTCCAGCGGCAACGGAGTCATGACCAAGGGCGCCAAGGCCTGGCGCAACGTCACCAACGCCCACACCGAGAGCTCCAGTGGTTCGAGCCTGGGCTGGAGCATTCCCCGCTTCTTGCTCAAATTCGCCGCCTTCTTCGGGCTCTCCTTCATCTTCTTGATGTTCGTCCCGGCGCGGATGAAGCAGATTGAAGCCGAGGTGAAGCGCGAGCCGGTGAAGTGCGCGGTGGCTGGATTGGTTGGCTCGGTGGCCCTGGTGCCCCTGTCCATCATGCTGGCGGTGCTGGTCATCATCGGCTGGCCCTTCCTGGTCGTCCTCTGGTTGCTCGTCCTGTTGGGCGTGGGGATGGGCGCCACCACCATTGCGGCGGAGATTGGGACGCGGCTGCCAGTGCTCAAGTCGACGCGCAAGACACAGGCCGCCGTCCTGGCGGTGGGCATTGGGGTCCTGCTGCTGGCCGAGCTCATCCCCTACCTCGGGCCGCTGTCGCTGGTGGTGGTGGCGATGGTGTCTCTCGGGGCGGTCATCCGCACCCGCTTCGGGGGCAAGCCGCAAGGCTACCCCACCCCCATTTGAGGGGCCGCCCTCCGGGCCCGCGTCTTCCTGCTTTTTGGAAAGGCGGAAGGCCCTTCTTGGGACGGCCGCATTGAGCCGGCCAACCCGAGGGCGCTATAGCAGGCGCTCCCGTTCCCCCCCCCGCCCTTGGGAGCCGCCTCGATGTCGCTCACCGCCTCCTTCCCGAAACTCGCCTCCGCCATCGGCGCCTTCAACACGGCCGGGCAACTCGGCCCGGACCCGCTCGCGGCCCTCTACCCCGAGCGCCGCCGGGAGTACTCCCTCTTCTCCAACCTCCTCTCGGACAAAGACTTGGAGGCCCTTCGGCCCTACCTCTTCTGCCACGCGGGCAACATTCCCCAGCGCTCCGGAGACAAGCCGGTCCGCGTCACCAACTTCATCGCCGGCCAGTGGAGCCTGCCGGCCAAAGGAGAGCTGGCGCTGTTGCGGAGCCTGGCCGACCGCCGGATTGCGCTGATGGAGGTACCGGCCTCAAGCCAGGAGGACGTGGAGCGGGCGGTGGCCGCCGCCGACGCCGCCTGGAAGAGCCTCTCCTGGGCAGAGGAGGTTTTCAGCTACCGCAAGCACGTGGTGAAGAATTGGAGCCGGATGCTCGACTACTTCACCGAGGACTGCCTGCGGGAAATCCGCCAGCAGATTCCCAAAACGCGCCTCGAGGCCCAGAAGGACTTCTTCGAGGCCAAGCGGGCCGCCGACCACCTGGAGGGCTCGGCCGAAGCAGCCATCCAGGGCGAGCTCCTGCCGCCGATGGTGCCCGGCCAAAGCTACTGGCGGAACGCCTACTTGCCGGCCGGGGTCAGCGTCATCATCTCCCCGATGAATTTCATTTACGGCATTCCCGGCATCCACCTGATGGGCGCCTACCTGGCTGGGGTGCCCTTCATCTACAAGGGCCACCCCTTCGCCGCGCTGAGCAACACCACCATGGTGCGGATGCTGCTCGCCGCTGGGGCGGACCCGGCCTACGTGCAGAAGGTGGAAGGCTTCGGCGGCGGTATCGCCAGTCTCGCCACGGACCGGCGGGTGGCGGTGGTGGCGGTCACCGGCTCCAGCGAAACGGCGCGCAAAATTCAAACCGGCCGTGGCCTCAACCGGCTGCGCTTCGAGGGGGGCGGCTGCAACTGGGCCTTTGTAGACGACGGCTACAGCGAGGCCGAGCTGAAGCGCATTGCCGTCCGTCTCACCTACGCCAAGCTCGGCTTTGGCTCGCACAAGTGCACCTCGCTTCACGGCATCGCTGCCTCGGCCAAGACGCTGGATAGCCTGTTGCCCTTCATCGACGAGGAGATGGGCAGCTGGCGGGTGGCGGACCCGCGCGAGGCCACCGACGACAAGGTGGTGAGCCCTCTTATGGTGCACAAGGCGCAGACCCTTCTGGACATTGTGGCCGCGGCCAAGAAGCAGCCCGGGGTGAGCGTGCTGCGCGAGGGCGGCCGCGCCGAGGGAGCCTACGGTGAGCACGCGGAGGCGGTGAAGCCGGCCCTGTTGCGCATCCGAGCGGACACCACGGTGCGAATCAACTGGGATGGCAAGGGCGTGGGGGACTTTCCTTTGGCCACGACCGAGTTTTTCATGCCCATTCTGGTGGGGATGGAGCTGCCCGACTTCGAGAGTTACGTACGCTTCTGTCTCTTCGACAACCCCCATGACCTCGCCACCTCAGTCTGGACGCGCGATGACAAGAAGCTGCAGCTCGCCCGTCGGACGCTGGGCGGGATGCTGAAGGAAAACGACGGCACCGACTCGGCCCTGGAGTGGGAGGAGTTCGGTGCCTCGGGCATCGGCGAGTCCGGCAACATGGGCGTCGGCGAGGTGACGGCCACCTTCAGCATTTACAGCCGGCGCCAAAAGGGCAGACACCTCACCTTCTGAGGCCGCGACCTCAGGGCAGTGCCAAGAGGGACGGACGTGGCCATGGTGTGGCTCGGGTGGACACTCTCGCTGGTGCTGCTCGCCGTGGGCTTCCTCGGGGTTTGGCTGCCGGCGGTGCCCGGGCTTCCACTGATGGCGCTCGGCGCCTTCGTCCACAAACTTCTGGTGCCGGGCGTCCTCTCCTGGTGGACGGTGGGCATTTTCGCTGCGGTGGCTGCGTTGGGCTTCGGCGTCGACTTTGCCGCCACCGCGCTCGCCAGCCGGCGCGCCGGCGCCACCAAGGCCGGCGTGTGGGGCGCGGTCGTAGGCGGGCTGGTGGGCCTCTTCTTCGGCCTTCCGGGGCTGCTGTTGGGACCGGTGTTGGGGGCCGCGGTGGGCGAGTTGGTGCTGTCGCGCCGAAGCCCAGCCGACGCGGTGAAGTCGGGTGTCGGCGCTGGGCTGGGGGTGCTGGCCGGCTCGCTCGGAAAGGGCCTCCTCGGGCTCGGGCTCCTCGTCCTCTTCACCCTCAACTGCTTCGTCTCCTAGCCCCAAGCCCCCCCCCCCGTGGGCCCCTTGCCCCGAGAGCCCCCCTTTTCACCCCAGTTGGGCCGCAGTTTCCTTTTCTCGGCAGCCGGGCGACATGGCATGTTGCTCGGCTGCGGGACGCAAAAAGAGGGGCTTCCCGCCGGGAGCGCTCCTTGAAGACTCCTCGAAAGGCCCCCCCGGGCAGGTGGCATGAACTGGCGCAAAGCCCCTTGGGTATGGCTGGCGGTCGCGGCCGGTCTCCTTCTGGCGGTGGCCGCAGCGCTGGGAGCGGGCCTTTATGACGTTTCGGCAACCGCCAAACCGTGGGGACTCGAGGAGGGGCTGGCCAACTTCGTGGTGGACCATTCGGTGGCTCGGCGCGCGCCCAAGGGGCCCAACCCCGTCCTTGCCACGCCGGAGGTGCTGGCCCGCGGGCTGGCCGAATACCGGCATCACTGCCTCGTCTGCCATGGGGCGCCCGGGCTTCGGCCAAGCGGCATTGCCAAAGGCCTCAACCCAGAAGCACCGGACCTCGCCGCGGCAGACCCCCAGGAGGCCTCCGACGGCGAGCTCTTCCAAGTCATCTCCTCGGGCATCCGCATGTCCGGCATGCCGGCCTTCTCCAAGAGCGAGTCGAGCGAGACGCTGTGGAAGCTGGTGGCCTTTGTCCGCCACCTGCCGAAGCTGTCCGATGCCGAGCGCGCTGCGCTGGAGGAAGGCTCCCGCCCACGCCCCGAAGCGAAGCCCGAGGCGCCCTAGCCACGCCGCGCTGAAGCGCTTCCGGCCGCCCGTCCTCCCAGCGTAGAAGGGGCCGCCCGCCTCCACCATGCGCCGCCTCGTCCCCGTCCCTCAGGAAGCTTTGGTCAGCGTCGACTTCGAGGGCGAGCCCGTCCAGGGACGAGCGGGCGAGCCGGTAGCCGTCTCGCTCCTGGCCGCCGGACACAGCGTGCTGTCCCGCAGCATTAAGTACCACCGCCCACGGGGCCCCTTCTGTCTGGCCGCTGCCTGCTCTCACTGTCTGTTGCGCATCGACGGCACGCCCAACCTCTTCTCCTGCCGCGTCCCAGCGCAGCAGGGCATGGTGCTGCAGCGGCAAAACAGCTACCCCTCGGCGAAGGTGGACGTCTTCTCGGCCATTGACTGGCTCTTCCCCGGCGGACTGGACCACCACGCCATGTTTGCCGGTGTCCCGGTGGCCGAGCGCCTGATGGTGAAGGTGGCCCGCCACCTGGCCGGGCTGGGGCTGTTGCCGGACGCGGTGGCAAAGGAGCGCGCCCCACCGGAATGGCTTGAGACTCCCATCGCCATTGCCGGCGGCGGCGCTGCCGGGTTGGCCGCCGCCCAGGCGCTCGCCGCCCAGGGCGTCCCCTTCGTCCTCCTCGAGCGCGAGGAGGCCCTCGGTGGGCGCTGGCGGCTGGGGGCCCCGGAGCCCGGGGCACCGGCCAGCCTCGAGCTCGCCGAAGGGACGGGGACGGTGCGGCTGCACACCACGGTGCTGGGGCTATACGCCAGTGCGCAGGGGCGCTTTCTCGCCGCCCTCGGTCGCGGTGCGGAGGGCCCCCGGCTGGTGCTCGTCCGGGCGCCACGCTTCCTCTTGGCGCTGGGCGGGCATTCGCCGCTGTTGCCCTTCATCGACAATGACTTGCCGGGCGTCTTCAGCGGGCGCGCCGTCAGCGACTTGGTGCGCCGCCGGGGCGTCCTGCCCGCCGAGTCCCCGGCGGTGGTGGGCCATGGGCCCGAGTTGGCCGCCCTGGCGCACCTCCTCACTGAGGCGGGAGCGCCGCCGGTGTTGCTTCTGGACACCGGGCGCACCCCGGCCGAGGGCGCGCTTTCCGGCACCGTCCTCGAGGCCAGCGGGCGCGCGCGGGTGCAGTCCCTCAGTGTCGAGCTCTACGGCGGGGGCCGGAAAAAAGTGGCCTGCGACGCCGTCGTCCTCTCGGTGCCCCCCACCCCGGCCTACGAGGTGGCCTGCCACGCCGGAGCGCGCATTGTCTTTCGCCCGGAGCTGGGCGTCTTCGCGGTGGACGCGGACGCCGAGGGGAAGACGGCCTCCGAGGGCGTCTACGTGGCTGGGGACGCCCTGGGCGGCGCCACCGCGGCGCAAGCCGCCGAGTCAGGGCGCCGGGCAGCCGCCGCCCTGACGCGCGAGGTAGAAGCGTGAGCAAGGCCCTCATCTGCGCTTGCGAGGACGTCACACTGGACGACGTCCAGGGGGCCATCGCCCGCGGCTTTCGAGACGTGGAGAGCATCAAGCGCTACACCGGCTTCGGCACCGGCATCTGCCAGGGGAAGAGCTGCCTCAACGCGGTGGCGCAGGTGCTGGCCAGCACCCCGGGCGTCTCCCCCCAGGCGGTGCTGCCTTTCACCCCGCGTCCGCCACTCTTGCCCACCGAGCTGAGCGTGCTGGCCAGCTTGCGGGTGGACGAGACGCAGCCGCCCTCCGCCGGCGTCCCGCCCTCCGCCGGCCACTCCCCCTTGGCGCTGCGCCCCACCGGGCCCGTCCCCGCCCGGGCCCAAGTCGTCATCATCGGCGGCGGCATCATGGGCCTTGCCTTGGCCCACAACCTGGCCAAGCGGGGCTGCACCGACGTGGTGGTGCTGGAGAAGGACTACCTGTGCGCCGGGGCCTCGGGCCGCAACGGCGGCGGCGTCCGCATGCAGTGGGGCACCGAGGCCAACATCGAGCTGGCCAAGCGCTCGGTCGAGCTGATGAAGCAGTTCGCCGGGGAGATGGGCATCAACATCTGGCTGCGCCAGGGCGGCTACCTCTTCCTCGCCAAGAGCAGGGCCATCGCCGAGCGCCTGGAGCGCAACGCGAAGCTGCACAACCGCCACGGCGTGCGCACGGAAATTCTCTCTCCCGAGGCAGCGCGGGAGCTCGTCCCGCAGCTCACCCTCAAGGACGTGGTGCTGGCCGCCTTCCACCCGGAGGACGGCGTCATTTTCCCCTGGCCTTTTCTCTGGGGCTACGCCCAGGCCGCCGGCAAGCGCGGAGTGCGGGTGGAGACGTTTACCGAAGTGACGGGACTGCTTCGCTCCGGCGGCCGGCTGCAGGCGGTGCAGACCGACCGAGGCCCCATTGCCTGCGAGACGGTGGTGCTCGCCGCCGGAGCGTGGAGCCCCGCGGTGGCGAGGCTGGCCGGCGTCGTCCTCCCCAACCAGCCGCACCGGCATGAAATTCTCAGCACCGAGCCCCTCAAGCCGTTTTTGGGGCCGCTCGTCTCGATGCTCGACTCAGGCCTCTACTTCAGCCAGTCCATGCGCGGGGAGATTGTCGGCGGGATGGGCGACCCGCTCGAGCCGGCCGGGCTAGAGCAGGGCTCCACCTTGCGCTTTCTGGCGCGCTTTTCGCGCGCGCTCACCGAGCAGCTGCCGACGCTCGGGAAGGTGAAGGTGTTACGGCAGTGGGCGGGCTGCTACGACGTGACGCCGGACAACAACCCCATCCTCGGCCGAACGCCGGGCCTCGAAAATCTGCTGCAGCTGTCCGGCTTCGTGGGCCATGGCTTCATGATGGCTCCGGCCGTGGCGGAACGCATGGCGGAGTGGATGGTGAGTGGCCACCCGGACGAGCTGTTCAGCCGCTTTAGCCTGGAGCGCTTCGCTGGCGGGACGCTCGAGCGGGAAGAGATGATTATTGGCTGAAGAAGAGGTGGCCGGGGTCCATTTGCCGGCCAACGCCTCAGACTTCGAGGAGTGCGAGCTGCCGCGAGGGGGCGCGGAGCGCCAGGGCCGAGAGGCGGCTGACTTGCACATTCACCACCTGCCCGGTGCGCTCCACCCTGCCCTCGGCGAGCAGGAAGGCCGAGCCGAGCACCACCGAGCGCTGGCGCTCGAAGGTGCGGGAGGGGACGACGAGGTTGGCCATGCCGGTCTCGTCCTCCAGGGTGAGGAAGGCCACCCCCTTGGCGGTGGGTGGGCGCTGCCGGCAGGTGACGAGGCCGCCGACGCGGACGCGCGAGCGGTGGGAGGCACGCTGCAGCTCGGCCGCGGACAGGGCGCGCTGGGCAGTGAGGTGCGCGCGCAGGAAGGCCACCGGGTGCCGCTCCAGGGACAGCCCGGTGTGTCGGTAGTCCTCCACCACGCGCTCGAGCAGGCTGGGCACGCCTCCCGGCTGGGGCGAGGTGTCCAGCGGCTCGCCGTGGAAGAGGTCCTGGGTGTCCGTGGTGCTCAGCGCCTGGACTTCCCACACCGCCTGGCGCCGGTCGCCGCACAGCCCGTCGAGGGCGCCGGCGCGCGCCAGACGCAAGAGCGCACCTCGGGGGAGCCCGGTTCGCCGCACCAGCGCGCGTAAGCCGCTGTCCCCACCGGCCGGCCGGCCGCTGGCCACGGCCTGAGCATGCGCCTGCTGTAGCCCCCGCACTTCCCGGAAGCCAAGGCGCAGGGCGCCCTGCTCCAGGGTGCAGTCAAAGTCCGAGTGGCGCACGTCCACGGCCCGCACCTCCACCCCGTGGCGGCGGGCGTCTTCGACGAGGGTGTGCGGGGCGTAGAAGCCCATCGGCTGGCTGTTGAGGAGCGCCGCGGCGAAGGCGGCCGGGTGGTAGCGCTTGAGGTAGGCGGAGGCGTAGGCGATGAGGGCGAAGGAGGCGGAATGTGACTCGGGGAAACCGTAGTGGCTGAAGCCTTTGAATTGCTCGAAGCAGCGCTCGGCATAGTCGCGGCTGTAGCCGCGGCGGACGCAGCCTTCGATGAAGCGGGCACGCCAGCTGGGAAGCAGCGCCGAAGCCCGCTTGTGGGTGAGAGCGCGCCGGAGCGCGTCCGCATCCCCTTGGCCAAACCCAGCCGCCGTCACCGCCAGGCGCATCGCCTGCTCCTGGAAGAGCGGGATGCCGAGCGTCTTCTCGAGGATGGCCTTCACCTCCTCCGAGGGGTAGGTGACGTCCTCCAGCCCCTCCCGTCGCCGGAGGAAGGGGTGCACCATGTCGCCAAGAATGGGTCCCGGTCGGATGAGGGCAATCTCGATGGTCAAGTCATAGAAGCTCCTTGGCCGCAGCCGCGGAAGCAGATTCATTTGCGCCCGGCTCTCCACCTGGAAGACGCCCACCGCGTCCGCCTGGCCCAACATCTCGTACACCTCCGGGTCCTCGGGAGGGAGTGTGGCCAGGGTGAGCCGCTTGCCCTCGTGTTTTTCCACCAGCTGAAAGCCGCGGCTGAGTGCGGTGAGCATCCCCAGGCCGAGCAAGTCCACCTTGAAGACGCCCAAGGCGGCGAGGTCATCCTTGTCCCACTGGACGACGGTCCGCTCGGCCATCGCCGCGTTCTCCACCGGAACCAGCTCTGACAGCTGGCCGTGGGTGATGACGAAGCCGCCGACGTGGATGGAGAGGTGCCGCGGGAAACCCTCCAGCGCTGAGGCCAAGGCGAGCGTCTGCTGGACGCCCCTGTCCTCCGGGCGGAGCCCAGCCTCGCGCACCTGCGCCGGCTCCAGGGTGGAGGAGCCGCTCATCTCGGTGACGCGGGCCAGCCGGTCCACCTGGTCCAGCGACAGGCCAAGCACCTTGCCGACCTCACGGACGGCGAGCCGGCCCCGGTAGCAGATGACTTCGCACACCATGCCGGCCCGGGACCGCCCGTGCTTCCGGTAGACGTACTGCAGTACCTCCTCGCGCCGCTCGTGCTCGAAGTCCACGTCGATGTCCGGGGGCTCAGGCCGCTCCAGGCTGAGGAAGCGCTCGAAGAGCAGCCCCATGCGGACCGGGTCGATGGCGGTAATTTGCAACGCGAAGCAGACGGCCGAGTTTGCGGCGCTGCCGCGACCCTGACAGAGAATGCCGCGCCCCAGCGCGAAGCGCACAATGTCATGCAGCGCGAGGAAGTAACCGGCGACTTGCAGCCGCTCGATGAGAGTCAGCTCATGAGCAATTTGCCGGCGCACCGCCTCGGGCACGCCCTCCGGGTAGCGCGTGTGAAGGCCCTGCTCCACCAGGACGGCCAGCCAACTCTGCGCGGTGTGTCCTTGGGGCAAGTCCTCCTGGGGGAACTGGTAGCGCAAGGAGTCGAGCGAGAATTGACAGGCGTCGGCCACCTCCAGCGTCCGCCCCACCGCCTCGGGCAAGTCCCGGAAGAGGCGGGCCATCTCCAGCGGCCCCTTCAGCGTGCGCTCGGCGTTGGGAAAGAGGCGAAAGCCAGCTTCGGCCACGCTGACTCCGTGGCGGATGCCGCTCACCACGTCCTGGAGAGGCTGGCGCTCGCGCCGGTGGGTGTGCACGTCGTTGTGGGCGCAGCATGGCAAGTCGAGCTCCCGCGCCAGGGCCAGCGCCTCTTGTAGCCGCGCCTCGTCCCCGGCGGAGAAGGTGCGACACAGGCCAACGTAAAAGCGGGCTGGGAAAGCTTCGGCCAGCGGCGCCACCTTCAGGCTGGGCGCCGGAGCAGGCAGCACCAGCAACAGCCCCTCGGCTCGCTTGGCGAGCGCTTGCCAGGGCACCCCGGCTTGCCCCTTGGGGTGGGCGAGCCGCCCTTGGGAGATGAGCTCGCAGAGGTGCGCATACCCTGTTGCGTCCTGCACCAGGGCCACCACCTCCGGGCCGTCGGTGAGGGTGAGCCGGCTTCCCACCAGCAGCTTCAGCCCCACCGTGCGCGCCTGGAGGTACGCCTTGACGACGCCGTACAGCCCATCCTGGTCCGTCAGCGCCAGGGCTGACAGCCCAAGCTCGGCAGCCTGACTGACGAGCTCCTCGGGGTGGGAGGCCCCTTGGAGGAAGGAGAAGTTGGAACGGCAGAGGAGCTCGGCGTACATGGGCGCGGCCGAGGAAGCCCTTACTGCTCATCCGTTCAGATGTCTAGGACGGACTTGTACGTACCGAAAACATCGCTGACAGAACCGACCAGAGCTTCCTCGGGGCTTTCCCTGTTGCCGTTGCCTCGACGCAAGGGGGGGGGCGAGGCTCGCCTCAGCACGCGCCGGGCGCCAGGCAAACAAAAAGGCAGCCGCCGAGGCCCCGGCCCCCTTGGGGGCGGCGCAACGGCTCCAGAGTCGCGTGTCTTAAGACTAGGAGGCCGGACTCGGGTGAGCTTCGTCAACGAAACAGTCCTGCAGCTGGACGCGGCGCGGAGACGTTACGAAGTCCCGGCGTCCCTCACCGCTCGCGAACGGCAAGTCCTCGACTGTCTTCTCACCGGCGCGAGCGAGAAGGAGGTGGCAGCGTCACTGGCCATCAGCCCGCTGACGGTGCACGCGCACGTCAAGTCTCTCTACCGCGGTTACGGTGTGTCCTCGCGTCCGCAGCTGATGGCCAAAGTTTTGGGCGATGCCATTCGAGCACTGAGACGTGGAGAGGCCTCGAGCCTGGCCGTCCCGCGCTGCGTCTGCGGCCGTTAGGCCCCGAGAAAAAACACCAGCGACGGGCCAGCGCGAAAAGCGCCCGAGCGCGGGCGGCGCGGGTTTTGGGTGCTGGCCCCCTGGGGCGCACCCTCCCCCTTTCAGACGGAAAGACTGCAGACGGGCCTCTGGCCCAGGTTCTGCCCCTCGACCTCCCAAAGCGGGGCCAGCCCTGAAGAGGGGATGTGGCGGCTCGACGCCGCTCCTTATGTGGAGTGACAGCGGGCGCACGAGTGCGCTCGCCACAAGAAACCCTTCAAGGAGAAACCATGTCGAGAAGCACAAGACTGCCCCTCAAGGACCTACCGATGTGGCTCATGCCCACGTGGCTGATGGCCGGTGCGCTCGCAACCCTCCTCGCCTTGGGGTGTGGAGGCGCGAGCGGGACCCCAAGCAACCCCGGAGGAAACCCCCAAGGTGCCTCCGCCAACCTCCAGCTGGCCTCGAAGGCCAGCCTCGGGAGTTACCTCGTCTCGGCCGCCGGACTGACGCTGTACTACTTTGGCCTCGACGTGCCGGGCACCGCTTCTGCGGCACCCGTCGCCAACTGCACCACGGCGGAGGGCTGCCTGGTGGCCTGGCCCATCTTCCACGTGGACACGCCGATGGTGGCCAGCGGGCTCGATGCTTCTGACTTCACCAGCTTCACCCGGTCGGACGGCACCGAGCAAACTGCCTTCCGCGGCTGGCCCTTGTACCTCTACGCAGGCGACGCCCAGGCCGGTGACACCAACGGGGATGACTTCGAAGTCTGGTACGTCATTCGCATCCCCTTCTACTCAGCGTTGGTGATGACCAAGGCCACCGGGCCCGCCCTCTATCTGGCCGACCCCCAGGGCCGCGCGGTGTACGTCTTTGCCGACGACACCGTTGGGACGGCGACGGCGGCCCCCGTCTCGGCGTGCACCGGCGCGTGCCTCAGCACCTGGCCCATTTTTCTGGCGGACGGGACGACGACCCCCACCGGCGTGGACGCAAGCAAGCTCACCACCTTCATTCGCCCCGACGGCAGCTCACAGTCCGCCTTCGACGGCCACCCGCTCTACTACTACTCCTCTGACGTGCAGCCCGGCCAAACCAATGGCGAGGGCTTCATGGGCGTGTGGAAGACAGTCGACCCCACCACCCTGTAAAGCGCTGGTTAGGGTGGCCGGGGAAAGCCACGCTTTCCCGCCACCCAGTCCGACCACTGGCCGAAGGCCTTCATTTGGTCTTCGAGCTGGGTGGCCTTGAGCAGCGCCTCCACCTCGGAGCGGCTCTGGTGCTTGCCCGGGGCCGCTGGTGCCTCGGCCAGGGCCCACACCAGCACCGCCGCCAGGCCGGCGTTGCGCCTGGCCTCGGCCAGGTTGACGTGCTCGTAGACGTCCGACTCGGCGTGGTAGTCCGGCAAATAGGGCGCCGCGTCCTGGTCGGCAGCGAAGGTGGGCACTCCGGCCAGCAGGAAGTCGAAGGTGTCCATCCCGTCGAAGGCGTCCAGGCTGTGCGCGCTCTCCTCCTGAAGGCCGGGAACGCCGGAGAAGGCGTGGGCCACCGCCGCGCGGAGCTCCTTGCGTCCCCCCACCGCGAAGCCGTTGGTGTGGCCCGAGCCCTCGTCGAAGACGACGACGGCCACATGGTCTCGCAACTCGGCCTTGTGCCGGTCCGCGTAGCCGGCCGAGCCAAACATGCCTTGCTCCTCCCCGGTAAAGAGGACGAAGCGCACCGTCCGGCGCGGCACCAGCCCGAGCTCCATGAAGGCCCGGGCCACGTCCAGCACCAGCGCGACGTTGACGCCGTCGTCCTCGGCGCCTGTCCCCAAGTCCCAGCTGTCCAGGTGCGCTCCGAGCAGCACCACCTCGTCCGGCTTTTCCCGGCCGGGAATCTCGCCGATGACGTTTTCCGAGACGTTGGTGCCACCGGTTTGGTTCTGGACAACCACCCGGGCCCGCACCTCCCCGTGCGCCAGAAGTCGCCCCATCCGTTCGGCGCTCTCGCGGGAAATGACCACCGCCGGCAGCGGGGCCAGCACGCCGAAGTCGACTGGGTGCCGATAAAGCAGCCCGCGCGGCCGCGTCGACTCGAGCAGGACGGCCACCGCCCGCCCGGCACGCGCCGAAGCCAGCAGAGGCCCCGAGCGCATGTACTCCTCGAAGAGCTGCTCGAGGGTTGTCATCTCCTTCTGGTGGACGAGGAGAATGGCGCCCGCGAAGCTCTTGCCCAGCCGGGCAAAGTCCGCCTGTGTCCCCTCCCCGGCGTCCACCACCCGTGCCTCGAGGGGAGCGGTGGACGGGGAGGCAGGCGCCGCCGCGCCCCGCACCACGAAGGCCTCCGGCGCGGTGACGCGCACCTCCACCGTCCCGGGAAGCCACAGCACCGGCAGGGTGAAGGACTCGGTGTAGGCGCGCGGCAGCTTGAGGGCCCGTAAGCGGGCCAGCGCCCAGGTGACCGCTCGGGTGCAGGCCGGAGAGCCCGTCGGCCGGCCACCGACGCGGTCGGTGAGCTCCTCCAAGTCCTTCGCCAAGGGCGTCTCGGTGCCGGCGCGCTTGAGAAGCGCCGGGCGCGGGTCGGCCGCGGGCTGTGCAGCCGCTGGTCCACAAGCCAAGAGGAGTGCCAACACCACGCCCGCCGCGCCACGCACCATGAAAGGGGTCTCCTTCCCAAGAAGAGAACCACCTCCCCGGGGGCCGGACCGAGTCTACGCTGACGGACAAAACGGGCAGCGCTTTCCGTCGCTCCCCCCCCCCCGCGTGCGCGCGACGGTTTGGCGCATCCGCCCGCGGGGCCGCCCGGGAGGCTACTTGGTGCCGGTGAAGGTCACGGCGTAGTCCGTCGTAGCGCCGCCGTTTCCGCACGCGAACAACGGCACCGCCGCAACAACCGCCAGAATCACCTGCCGCGTTCAATCTCCAGACGTTGCCCCGGCGAAGGCTTCCGGGGAGCGGCCACCATCGGTTGCGCCAAAGTCTCCCCTCGCTTCTCGGCGTCACCTCAATGGCTGGGGTTTGCTTCGACCCCGGTGAGCGGACCGCCGGCCGACGGTGCCTCTCGGCTAAAGGCAACCACGAGAAAGCGCCGTGCTTCAGGCGGCCTGGCGCGCGCGCGGGACGGCCACCAGGTGGGTGCGGGCCCCGTCGCGCCATACTGCCAGCGGCACCATCTCCGTGCCCCGCAGCACCATCAGCCGGTGGATGTCGTCCACGTTGGCCACCGGCTCGCCATGGACGCCGAGGATGATGTCCTCCGGCTTGAGTCCCGCGTCGGCGGCCGACGAGCCCTGACTCACTTGAAGCACGTGCACCGCGCGCGGTTGCCCAGTGGCCTCGGCCACCGCGCGCGGCAACAACTCCGAGCGGGCGGCCACGCCCAACGTCCGGCGTTTCACTTCCCCGTGCTGAATGAGTACGCTCGTTACCCAGGTGGCAGTGCGGGAGGACACGGCGAAGCCCATCCCTTGCGCCCAGGGGATGACCGCGGTGTTGATGCCCACCACCTCGCCGGCGGCATTCACCAGCGGGCCGCCGGAGTTGCCGGGGTTGATGGCCGCGTCCGTCTGCACCAACCCCTCGAAGACGGTGCCGCCCGGTCCGGGGAGACTTCGGTCGGTCGCGCTGACAATTCCGACGCTCACCGAGCGCTCGAAGCGAAAGGGGTTGCCGATGGCCACCACCAGCTGTCCCACCCGCACCTGCGGAGCGAGCGTCAGGTGCTGGAGCTCGAGCCCGCGCAAGCGCACCACGGCCAAATCGGTGGGCGCATCCGTCCCCACCAGCTCCGCCCCCACCGCCTCCCCATCCGGCAGCCGGACGCGCAAGGCGCGCCCGGAGCCGGCCACATGGTGGTTGGTGAGTAGGTAGCCGTCCTGCGCCACCACCACGCCGGTGCCGGCACCACGGCCTTGCTCCACACCCACCACCGCGCGGCTGGCGCGCGCCACCAGCGCCTCCAACTCGTCGGACAGCCCGAGCAGCGTCTTCACGGCCGGACGCCCACCGTCACCGAGCGCTCCTGGACGGCGCCAGCGCGCAGCACCTGCAGCGGGAGCGGCTCGCCAATGCGAGCCTCAGCCAGCGTCCCCAGCAAGTCATGCACATCGGCGGTGGAGGTTGTCCCCACCTGCAGCAGCACGTCGCCAAAGGTTAGCCCGGCTGCGTCGGCCGGGCTTCCCGCCTCCACCGCCACCACAAGAAGGCCGTGCTCGCGTCCGGCCACCCCCCGCAGGGCGGCTGGTAGACGCACCGGCTGCGTTCCCACCCCGAGGTAACCGCGCCGGACGCGTCCTTGGGACACGAGCTCCTCCGCGGTGCGGGCCAGCGTCTCGGTCGGCAGCAGCATACGGCGCGAGCGGCCCAGCCCGGACACCAACAGGCCCAAGCAGAGGCCCTCGACGTCGGCCACCACCGCGCCGGCCAGGCCCGGGCGCGCCGACAGCTCGACGTCCAGGGCGGCGTCGACGCGCGCCCCCCACGGCGTCCGGTAGGGCGCACCGACGGCGGCCAATAGCCCGAGCCGCGCGCGCACGCTGCCCCGCGGGCGTGCCACGGCCAGCACCAGGCTTCCCGGGCGCAAGCCAGCGGAGGGCCGCCAGCGAGCGGGCTCGAGCTTGGCGCCACTCACCCGGAGAAGGGCGAGGTCCAGCGCCGCGTCCTGCCCAACCAGCTCGGCCGGCGTCTCCACGCCGTCCACCAGGACGGCCAGCCGCTCCAGACGGTTGACGGCGTGTGCTGCGGTGAGGACGAGGTCCGCCGCGTAGGCCACGCCGCTGGCCGGCCAGCGCCGCCCGGCGAGGCCAACCAGCGAGCGACCGACGGAGGCGGTGACGTCGGCCAGGCTTTCGGAGAGAGACACCGCGGCGGAGGGGACAGAAGAGGTGGCATTCATGGGGAGAGAAGTTAGCCGTCAGGCCCTAGGCCCCACATCGCCCCGACGGCTAGTACTGACGCCCTGCCCGTTTGGCTAAGGGAGGGGCCTTTGCCGCCTATAGGACGACCAGGCCGAGGCGAGCCGCTCGCACCACTGCCTCGGTGCGTCGCTCGACGCCCAGCTTCTGAAGCAGGGCGTTGACGTGAAATTTCACCGTGTGGCGGCTGATGCCGAGGCGCTCGGCAATGGTGCGGTTGGGCAGGCCTTCCGCCAGAAGCGCCAGCACCTCGCGCTCCCGCGGAGTGAAGTCGCCCGGGGAGGCCGCGGCCGGCAGCTCCGGCAAAGGGCGCAGGTGGTGGAAGCTGGCGTCGGAGACAGTCAGCCCGTGCGTGACGGCCAACAGCGCGGCGCCGACGGTGGCCGGCTCGACGGCGCGAAGCAGCGCCCCAGCGGCTCCGGCGGCCAGCACTGCCCGGGCCGCCCGCTCGTCCTCCACCAGCGCGACCACCGGGGCCGCGCCTGCCTCGCCCGCCTCGAGGACGGGCGTGGGGCCTGCGTCCCAGAGGATGGCGTCGAAGGGCAGCTCGAGCCACGCAGCGCGGGCACGGCCAAGGCTGTCCACCTCGGCGGCCAGTGCCCAGCCTGCCTTTTCCAGGACAGCGCGCAGCCCCGCCCGGACCAGCGGGTCAGCGGAGACGAGGAGGACGCGCAAGGGGGTGGAAGCGCCGGTGGGCATGTCTCTCAAAAGGGGAGGCGGGGCTTTGGGCAGTAGGGATAAGCGGGTAGCCGGGCGGCTGCCACCCGGGCGCTCAGTCGAAGAAGCCGTGCAAGTAGAAGCGCCCGTCGCGCCCGTCCTTAAACACCCAGGCCGGCCCCAGCCCCTCGAAGTGCACCCGGTAGTAGTCGCGGGCGAAGGGCGCCGGCGTCCACCACTGGCCACCGAGACGCTCCGGGCCGGCCAGGCCCAGCACCGCGCGACGCCGCCCGAGCAGCCGTGCCCCCTGCAACTCACCGGCTGGGCCGAGCTCGACCGGCAGGGGGGCCGGCACCGGGAAGAGTCGCACCGGGCGTTCCGCGGAACGTGCCTCGAGGGGTGGTGGCGTGGCTGGGGCACGGCGCAGCTCGGCGTGCAGCCCATGCTCGAGCGGAGGCGGATGGAAAGCCACCAAGGCCCGGGCCGCCTCGGGGCGATGGTCCTCCGCCGCCCGGGGGGAGGACAGGGCTTGGGGGCCAAGGGCCGTCACCAGACGGGCGAGGACGCTCTCCAGCCCAGTGTCACCCTCCGGCATGGCCCCGAGGACGCGCTGCTGGCCGCGGTCCTCGCAGGACTCGTCGACGCTGAGCACCACCGTGGCCACCGGCGCAGGCAGCCGGAGGTCCTCCAGTCGGTGGCGAAGGAGGTCGAGCAGAAGCTTCGGCTCGGCGCTGGGACGGGCCAGGACGAGGGGCACCGGGCGCGGGCCGTCCGGCTCGAGCAGCAATGTCAGGGTGAGCCGCACGGCGGCCTTCCCGCGGCCGCGCAGCCGGGCACACAGCACCTCCACCATGCCTTTGAGGACGAAGAGGAGTGGCTCGAAGGCTTCGGCCGGAGCCTCCAGCACACAGAGCTCCTCCACCACTTCCGGAACCAGAGCCGGGAGGAGGCGCGTCTCGTCCTCGCCGCGGGCCAGCCGCTGGGCGCGTAGCCCACGCGCGCCGAGCCGCGTCACCACCTGGGCGGGCGCGAGACTCGCCACTCCCCCCAGGGTGGAAAGCCCGAAAGTGCAGAGGGCGTCGCGCACCGGCGCGTCTACGCCCTCCAGGGCCTGAAGTGGCAAGGGGGCCAGCGCCTGGGCCGAGGCGCCGCGGGGCACCACACACAGCCGGGCGCTACCGAAACGGGCCAGCGCCCGGGCAGTAAACAGCTCCGAGGCCACCGCCCCTCGGCCGCGAAGGCCGAGCGTCAGCAAAAGGCCGAGCGCGCGCTCGAGCAGGGGTTGCTCCCCACCGAAGAGCGAGGCGGCGGAGGCGTCGAGCCAGAAGCCGTCGGGGACAGACGACATGCTGGCCGGCGCCAAGGCGAGAAGCCCTTCGGCCACCGCGCCCAGCGCCGAGGCCTCCTCGGCGGCCTGGTAGGGCATGTCTCGGAGGGAGGGTACGAGGGCCCGGGCGGCAGCCAGGGACATTCCAGTCCGTACCCCTGCGGTGGAAGCCGAAGCCGACAGGCACTGTACCCGCTGCACGCCGCGCACCTGTTGCACCAGCGCGAGCGGCGGCTCGGGCCTTGGTGCGGTGGCTCGGCCGTCGGGCCGAGAGGCCGCTTCGGCAAGCAGGGCCAGCCGGCGCTGCACCGGGAAACGCGGCACGTGCAGGTAGGCCACGCGCACCTCAGGAAAGCCCCGGAGCGAGCTCGGGCATGGCCAAGTCCCGCCCGGGCCGCTGCCCTTGAATGCCACAGCGGCCGTTGCGGACTTCAGAGGGGCGCGGGCGCTGGAAAGGCTTGTCCGGCTCGGCCGCCGCTGACAAGGGGACAAGGTGGCCCTTCTCCTTTGAAGAAGAGCCCCACCCGGCGAGCGCCTCCCAGGGAATGTCTGCGGAGCGAGCCCGCATCTCCTGCCGACTCCGCACCACTTCCACGTGCACCCCGTCCGGGCCGGCCGCCAACCGGAGGCGCAGGGAGCCGTCGGCCGGCGCCTCCTCCGGGGTGAGAAGCAAGAGCAGCCCCCCGGAATGAGAGGCAGCGTCGAGGAGCCGCTTGCAAGCCTGGGGCGTAAGGCGGTGGCCGGTGTGGGTGAGGTCCAGCACCACGCAGGCAAAGGCGCCACTGCGAAGCAGCTGCAGCGCCGCCCAACCCAGCTGCGAGGGCTGGGGGTGGTTTCCCGGTGGGCCCGCAGCAGAACGCACCCAGAGGAGTCGCGCGGAATCCACTCCCAAGGCAGCCAGCGCTGGCGGGTACAATTCCCCCGGGCCGTCGATGTATGCCGCCAGCCGGAGCGCGCGGTGGGCCTCTGCCACCGCACGCAAAGCGAGGCGCGTCCGGCCGGAGGCCGGGCTTCCCCAGAGCTCCACCACCTGCCCCAAGGGAAAGCCGCCGGCGGGCAACAGGGCGTCCACCGCCGCCACGCCGGTGCGCAACACGGCGAGGTGGGTGCGGGGGGCCGCCTGCAGCGCTTGAATGTGCGCGCGCAAGCGCTCCACTGTTTCCAGGTTGCCCCGTGCTGCGTCCATGGCGCCCCTTTAACCTAAACAGAAGTTCAGTATCGCCAGGGCGGCCGACACACAACCTCTTTCCCCCGAGGGGAGGCGTCTCAGCCGCTTTTTCTCGCAAAAAACGGGGGCCCCAACCCCCCACGCTTGGGGCGCAACCCGAGGCCTCCCACGCCCCAACACCGAAGGTGCTGGCCAAGGCAGTTTCACCTCCGCCTTGTAAGACTCCCCACTTGGGGACAACCGTGGCGCCCTTGACGACGCCGAAAACTGTCTTAGTCGCTAAACCGTGTCTTTCTCGGTGCCACAGCCTGCGTTTCTCCCCGGACTTTTGATTGCTAGCCTGGGGGTTGTTGGGTACCAGAGTCCTGTTGGCTGATGTGGCCCGCGTTGGGAAACGGAGTTGAGATTCATATGTCGGATGACAAGAAGAAGGGCGGCCAGTCCGCCACCGCGATGGCCGCACCGATGGTGCCCCCTGGGACCATCAACAAGGAGGACATCCCGGCGGTCCTGCCCATCCTGCCCTTGCGCAACTCGGTCTTCTTTCCCGGGGGCGTGCTTCCCCTGGCGGTGGGGCGCCAGAAGACCATCGCCCTCATCAAAGACGCGGTTCGCGATGACCAAGTCATCGGCGTCGTCACCCAGCGGCGGGCCGAGGAGGAAGACCCAGGCAGCAATGACCTCTATGCGATGGGGACGGTGGCCCGCATCGTCAAGCTGCTGAAGATGGGCGAGGACAACTACTCGCTGGTGGTCCAAGGGCTGGCCCGCTTCCGGGTGCTGGAGCTGGTCCAGGAGTCGCCCTACCTCAAGGCCCGAGTGGAGGCGGTGGAGGACAAGACCGCCGCCGAGAACGTCGAGGTCGAGGCCCTCGGCATCAACCTCAAGAAGTTGGCCCGCGAAGTCATCGAGCTGATGCCGGAGCTGCCGGCCGCCGCCACCGAGTTGGTTGAGTCCATCAACCACCCCGGCCATCTGGCCGACCTCATCGCCGCCAACGTCGACGTCCCCATCGAGGAGAAGCAGGCCGTCCTGGAGACGGTCGACCTCAAGGCCCGGATGAAACTGGTCCTCGAGGTGCTCAACCGCAAGCGGGAGATTCTCAAGCTCTCCAACAAAATCGACTCCGCCGTGAAGGGCGAGATGTCCAAGACGCAGCGCGAGTACTACCTGCGCCAGCAGCTCAAGGCCATCAAGGAAGAGCTCGGCGAGATGGGGGAGGAAGAGGAGGAGCTGGACGAGCTCCAGGAGCGCCTGAAGAAGGCTGGGCTGCCTCCCGACGTGGAGAAGGTGGCGACCAAAGAGCTCAACCGGTTGAAAACCATTCCGGCGGCGTCGAGCGAATACACCGTGGCTCGCACCTACCTCGACTGGATAGCCGACCTGCCCTGGAGCAAGCAGAGCGACGACAACCTCGACATCGAGAACGCCCGGTCCACTCTGGATGCGGACCACTACGGCATCCAGAAGGTGAAGAAGCGCATCCTCGAGTACCTGGCCGTGCGCAAGCTGAAGAACGACATGAAGGGCCCCATCCTTTGCCTGGTCGGCCCGCCCGGCGTCGGCAAGACGTCGCTCGGCCAGTCCATCGCTCGTTCGGTGGGGCGCAAATTCGTCCGCCTGTCGTTGGGCGGCGTTCGCGACGAGGCGGAGATT
Source organism: Myxococcaceae bacterium (assembly GCA_052143535.1). Classification (GTDB taxonomy): domain Bacteria; phylum Myxococcota; class Myxococcia; order Myxococcales; family Myxococcaceae; genus JADGRA01. The sequence goes on from JBKQSS010000061.1 coordinate 230,166, forward strand.
CGTGGCCACCGGCGCACCTACGTCGGCGCCCTCCCCGGCCGCTTCATCCAGAGCATGAAGAAGGCCGGCACCAAGAATCCGGTGATGATGCTCGATGAAATCGACAAGCTCGGGGCTGACTTCCGCGGGGACCCCTCGGCGGCGCTGCTCGAGGTGCTCGACCCGGAGCAGAACAACAGCTTCAGCGACCACTACCTGGACGTGCCGTTCGACCTGAGCCGGGTGCTCTTCATTGCCACCGCCAACCAGCTCGACCCCATTCCCGGTCCGTTGCGCGACCGCATGGAGATTATCGAGCTGGCCGGGTACACCTTCGAGGAGAAGCAGCAGATTGCCCGACTGCACCTGGTCCCCAAGCAGCTCAAGGAGCACGGGCTCTCGGCGGACCACATCGAGATTACCGACGAGGCGTTGCTCACCCTCATCACCAGCTACACCCGGGAAGCCGGCGTGCGCGCCCTCGAGCGTCGCATCGCCGACTGCTGCCGGGCGGTGGCCGTTGACGTAGCGGGGGGCAAGGACGCCAAGCAAACCGTCACCCCGGAGCGGGTGAAGGAAATTCTCGGGCCGGAGTCCTACTACTCCGAGGTGGCCGAGCGGACCGAAGTTCCCGGGGTGGCCACTGGCCTCGCCTGGACGGCAGTGGGCGGCGACCTGCTCTTCATCGAGGCGACAAAAATGGCGGGCAAAGGCGGCATGACGCTCACCGGCCAGCTTGGCGACGTGATGAAAGAGTCGGCACAGGCCGCGCTCAGCTACCTGCGAAGCAAGGCAGATGTCCTAGGCATCAACCCCAACTTCCTCGAGAAGATGGACATCCACCTACACTTCCCGGCCGGCGCCATCCCCAAGGACGGCCCCTCGGCCGGCGTCACCATCCTCACTGCCTTGACGTCGCTACTCACCGGCATCCGCGTCCGAGGAGATACGGCGATGACCGGGGAGGCCACCTTGCGAGGCCTGGTGCTTCCGGTGGGCGGCATCAAGGAGAAGGTGCTGGCCGCGCACCGAGCCGGCATCAAGCGCGTCATCCTCCCCGAGCGCGTGCGCAAGGACCTGCAAGACGTTCCCGAGCAGGCGAAGAAGGAGATTGAATTCATCTTCGTCACGCGCATGGACGAGGTGCTGGCCAACGCCCTGGAAACCAGCCCTTTCCAGGCTCCAGCGGACCTCGCCAAGGCGGACGTCCCGCCGGCGGCTCCCGAAGTCCGAGCCTGACGCCTTCCCCAACGCCCAAGGGACCCTTCCCCCTTGGCGTTGCTGCGGCCGCGGTCTGAGTTTGAATTGCCGCTCCGGGACGGCCGCGCCTAAGCTTCTGCCGCTTGGTTTGGCGCGCCCTCGGGCCTTGGCCGCGGCCAAGGCCCTCGCCAGGGGCGCCGTCGTTTTTTGGGGCACCTTGCGAGGCCTTTCGCGCATGAGCTTCGGCAGATGAGCCTCGCCGGTCGCCAGCTGGGCCGCTACCGGCTGCTCGAACTCTTGGGGACGGGCGGCATGAGCGTCGTCTACCGGGGGCTCGACACGGCACTGCAGCGGGAGGTGGCGGTGAAGGTGCTGCACCCGCACTTGCTGTTGCACCACGGCGACGCCCGGCGGCGGCTGGAACGGGAGGCGCGGGCGGTGGCCCGGCTGCAACATCCCAACATCGTCGAAGTCTTCGACGTCGCCGACCCGGGCCTGGAGGACGCCTTCCTGGTGACGGAGCTCGTCCGGGGGGAGACGTTGCGCGCCTTCGCCGAGCGCGAGCGCTGCTGGCCACCCGAGCTCGGGGCCGCGGTGGTGCACCAGGTGGCGTCGGCCCTGGCGCACGCGCACCAAGCCGGGGTGGTGCACCGCGACCTCAAACCGGAAAATGTCATGTTGCGCGAGGATGGCGTCCTGAAGCTGATGGACTTTGGCATCGCCCGCGTCCTCGACCCGGCCGAGCGCCTGACGCAGACGGGGGCGCTGGTTGGCTCACCGGCCTACATGGCGCCGGAAGTCATCGACGGGCAGGCCGCCGGCCCGGAAGCAGACGTCTTCGCACTGGGGACGCTTCTGTACTGGCTGTGGACTGGGGCCCTGCCCTTCGCCGCACCCAGCACTTCCGCCATGTTGAAGCGCATCCTCGACGGGTTATACGAGGACCCCCGGGGCCGGACGCCCGCGCTGTCAGACGGCCTGGCCGCCATTCTCAGCCGGTGCCTCCAGCACCGAGTGGAGGACCGCTACCCGACGGCGGCCGAAGTGGAGGCGGCACTCGCCGCCGCGCTGTCCGAGGTGGGCATGGGCGACCCCGCCGCAGAGCTGGCCGCCTTCCACCTCGAGCCGGCCGCCGCCCGGACGCGCCTGGTCGAGCGCCTGGCGGACGGCCTCGGGCAAAAGGCCGAGGCCGCGCTCGCCGCGGGCCGCACCGCCCTGGCCTTGGCCAAGGTGGACCAGCTGCTCGGGCTTCGCCCCGAGGACGCGGTGGCCCAGGGCGTCCTGCAGCGCGCCCTGCGCCAGCGGCGGCGGCGGCGCAGCGGCCGCCTCCTAGGCGCCGCCCTCGCCCTCGGCGTCCTCGCCCTGTTGGCGGTGGGCAGCCTCCGGGCGGTGCGCCGCGCCAAAGCCGAGCCGGTCGCCGGCACCCCCGCCTCGGCGGCGGCTCCCTCGCCCGCTCTGTCGGCGCCCAGCACCTTGCCGCCAGCGTCAGCCCCCACCCCACCGCCCTTGCATGCTGAGCAGGCCGTCACGGCGGTGGAAAAGCGCGGCCCTCGGGTGGAGAGTGTCCCGGTGGAGCTGCTGGTGCGCCCCTATGGCTCGGTGAGTGTCGACGGCGGCCCGCCGAGTCGCGACCCGCTGGCAGCCCATGCGCTGCTCTTGGCACCCGGGCGACACACCATCCGCGTCAGCTGCCAGTGGTGCGAGGACGTGGACCACGTCATCGACGTCCTCCCGGGCGGCCAGCAGACGTTTGCCCTCCCGGCACGCCTGAAGACGGCCTACCTCAGCTTCGACTTCCAGCCCCGGGACGCGACGGTGACGGTGGCCGGGGAGCGGCGCACGGCCGAGGAGAGCCTCCTTCGGCCCTTTGCCCTGTTGTCTCCGCGGGCGGCAAGCCGCTTCATTCACCAGGTGGCCTACGTCGTCTCGCACCCCGGCTACCGGGACAGGACTGGCACCTTGGAAGTCCTCCCCGGACAGAGCGAGACGCTGTCTGGCAAGCTGGAGCCCCAGTGAGCGCCCTCCTCGCCCAGCTGGTGCTGCTCCTGGCCGGGGCCCCACCACCGGCTGCCCAGCCCCAGGACGAGGCGCTCCGGGCAGACCTGGCCGCCCTCTCGGCGGCCTACGACTATGGCCGCTACGCCGAGGTGCTGGAGCGCGCCGACGCTCGCATCGACGGCCCGGGCCTGGACGCTGCATCCCTGGTGGCTCTGCACCAGCTGGCTGGCCTCTCCGCCTTCAACCTGCACCGACTCGACGAGGCGGAGAGGCACATGGCGGCGCTGTTGCGGCTGAACCCCGACTTCAGCCTCGACCCCTTCGTCTACCCACCCCCCACGGTGGCCTTCGTCGAAAAGCAGCGCCGGGCGATGGCTGCCGAGCTCGAATTCCTACGCGAGCAGCGCCGGCAGCGCGAGGCGGCCGCGAAGGCGGCGGCCGAGGAGCAAGCCGCCCTGGCCCGGCAGACGGAAGCCCAGCGGAAGGAGCTGGAGCAGATGTCCCGCCAAATTACGGTCCGCACCGTGGAGAAGCACAGCGTCTTGGTGAATTTCGTTCCCTTTGGCGCCGGCCAGTTTCAGGAGGGGCGCGTCGGTGCCGGCACCGGCTTCGCCGTGGCCGAAGGCGTCCTGGCCATCGTGAGCATCGTCGGCTACTTCGTCTATGGCTCCATTCTCACCACCCGCACCCTCCAGCTGGAGACTTTTCCCGGGACAACCCAAGTCATCGTCCAGACGGGAATCCCCGCCGCCCGGGCCAACGAGGCGCAGACTTGGCGCGTGGTGAAAGTCACCAGCGGCATCGGCTTCTACGCCGTCTACGTCGCTGGCGTGCTCGACGCGCTCTTGCACTACCAGGCCGAAGTGGTGACCACGCACGTCGAGACGCTGGGGCCGCCGGCACCAGCGGCTCTGCCCGCCGAGAGCAGCGCGCCGCGGGTGGAGCTGGTGCCCGCCCCGCGGGGCAGCATCGGGCTCGGCTTCGGGATGCGCTTCTAGCGAGAGGGTGAAGACGGACGTGCCTACCCTTCTCGTGCTCGGTCAGGATGGGGCGCCGCGGGCGGTCCCGCTCTTGAAGCGTGTCACCAGCGTCGGGCGCCATCCGGACAATGATGTGCGTCTGGAGGACCCGGCCGTGGCCGAGCACGCCCTGACCGTGCTGCGCGAGGGTGACTCCTGGCGGGCGGGCGCGGTGCAGGAGCCCTTCCGGGTGGACGGCAAACGCCGGGAGGCGTGTGTGCTCACCGACGGCCTCACCCTCAGCCTCGGGAGAACCGAGCTCACCTTCCACGAGGAGCGAGAAGCCCCCCGGGCCCCTTTGCCAGCCGACGCACCCACCATCCTCCGCCGTCTGATTCGCTTCAGCGCCACGCTGCTCACCTCCCGGGACGCCGACGCCCTCCTGGAAGCTCTCCTCGATGAGGCGGTGGCCTTGACCGGTGCTGACCGCGGGCTGGTGCTCGTCCTGAAAGAGGGAGAGCTGGTGGTGCGCGCCGCGCGCAACGTCTCGGGCCAGACACTGGCCAACGCCCGCCACCGTCTGTCGGACACGGTGCTCGGCAAAGTCCTCCGCAGTGGCGAGCCGCTTCTCGTGCAGAACGCGGTGGCCGACCCGGAATTTTCCTCGAGCGCCTCGGTGGTGGATTTGCAGCTGTCCTCCATCCTCTGCGTCCCGTTGGGCGACGGGAAGCCCCCCTTCGGGCTTCTGTACCTCGGCACCGACCGGTTTCGCGGCGGCTTTGACGCCCAGGCACTGGACTTACTCACCATTTTTGCCGCCCAGGCCTCGCTCCTCCTTCAGAATGCGCTGCTGCTCGACGAGCTGCGGCTGGACGTGGCCGAGCTGCGGGACCGCCTGCAGCAGCAGCGCTACGGCGAGTTGGTGGGCGCCTGCGAGGGCATGCGGGACGTCTACCGGCGCGTCGACAAGGTGGCCCCCACCGACATCACGGTGCTTCTGGAGGGAGAGACTGGGACCGGGAAGGAGCTCATCGCCCGAGAAATCCACCGGCGCAGTCCGCGTGCCAACGGCCCCTTCGTCTGCCTCAACTGCGGCGCCATTCCAGAGGCGCTGCTCGAGGCGGAACTCTTCGGGCATGCCCGCGGGGCCTTCACCGGAGCCGTCGCGAACCGCCCCGGACGTTTCCAGGCCGCCTCCGGCGGGACGCTGTTTCTCGATGAGCTCGGAGAGATGAGCCCGGCGCTTCAGGTGAAGCTGCTTCGAGCGCTGGAGGAGAAGCAGGTGACGCGCCTCGGGGACACGCGGCCGGAGGCGGTGGACCTGCGCGTGGTGGCCGCCACCCACCGCGTCCTTCTGGATGAGGTCCGTCGGGGCACTTTCCGCGAGGACCTCTACTACCGCCTCAACACGCTGGCCCTGAAGCTGCCGCCGTTGCGAGAGCGGGGAGAGGACGTGCTGGTGCTGGCGCGGTACTTCCTCGCCAGCTTTGGCAGCGAATACAAGAGCCGGGCGCGAGGCTTCAGCCCTCAGGCGCTTTCGGCGATGCGCAAGTACGGCTGGCCGGGCAACATCCGCGAGCTGAAAAACCGCATCCAACGCGCCGTGGTGTTGGCCGAGCGCCCGGTGCTTCGCCCCGAGGACCTCGAGCTCGACGCCCAAGACGAGAGGCCCGTCCTGCCTCTGGCCCGGGCCCGCGAGGAGTTTCAGCGGCGCTACATCGAGGAAGTACTGGAGCGCAACGGCGGAAACCGCACCCGCGCGGCGCGCGAGCTGGGCGTCGACCCGCGCACCGTGTTTCGCTTCCTGGAGAGGCTCGAGGCCGACGCTGACGGCCGCCCACTCCCCGAGGAGGGCGCAGAGGAGGACCTTCCGTGAGGGCCGCGGCGCGACTGGTGGCGTTGGGGTGCAGCGCGGCCCTGGGGGCCTGCCTGCTTCCCCAGGACGACAACATCCTCGAGCCTCTTCCGACGGCCGCCAACCAACCGCCCAGCATTCTGGAGGCCCAAGTCCAGCCCTCGACGCGCGTTTTCGCCGTCGGCGGCGGAGCCACCTGCCCGGACCTCACCTTCAGCGCCCCGGTGGAGGACGCTGACCTCTCGGACCTCCTCTATTACGACTATTACGTCGACTCGACCGCCGACACCGGCCTGGTGGCGCAAGGCACCATTCCTCCGAGCGGAAGCGCCTTCCGCAGCGAGGCCGCCACCTACACCGTGCATTTCGCCACGCCGGGACCGTTGCAGACGCCTGGGATGCACTGGGTGGAGGTGCTGGTGGCGGACGGGCCGCTGGTCAATGGGATGCCGGTGCCCATCAGCGTGCCGCTGCCGGACGGCGGCACCACCCTCGAAACCACCTACGCCGTGAGCTACCTGTGGCTGGTGACGGTGACCGACGGAAGCTGTCCGTGAGGCGCCTTCAGCTGCCGCCGTCGCGCAGTCGGCCGAGCGCACGTCGAAAGGCGTCCACCGCTGGTCCCATCTCCCCGGAGTACTGGACGGCGGAGGTGGTGTAGAGGTTTTCCAGCGTCTCGAGCCGCTGGAAAACGTCCCGGCGCTGGCTGTCCTCGGCGCAGCTGGCCCGGGCCTGCCGCAGCCCGTTCACCCAAGCCACCCGGAAGGCGGTCCACCGCAGCGAGGCCTCGGCCGCCGGCTGCACCGCGGAAAGCCCCTGGCGCCTGGTTTCCAGCTGCTCGTACAGCTGTTGTGCACGGCGGGCGCACTCCGCGGTTGAGAGACGCTCCGGGGCGTTGAGCGGCTGGTGCGGCGTCATCTCCATCACCGAGCGCACGACGCTGACGATGACCAGCGTCGAGAAGGTGAGCACCACCACCAGGTAGGCTCCGAGCGCCACGGCCCGAAAGGGGCGGTACCGTGCATTGCGCACCTTGGGAGCCTCAGAAGCCACGCCTTTGGGTGCTTAAGCCCCGACTCGGCGGCAGGCAAGCGCTGCGCCGCAGGCTTCGGTTTCACCCCGGGGACGCTCTTCAACAGAAAGGACGAGCGGGCAACGACAGCGTCCCGTCAGGGTGAGCCGGAAATGACGCCCGTCGGGTGCGGAGGCGCCGCGGGGGCGGTCGGGACGGCGGGCGGCCCGGCGTCCGCGCCCAGCGCCCGCCGAGCGGCCGCCAGACGCGAGCGGAAAGCCGGAGCCCAGGGGCTTTCCGGGGCCGTCTCCAGCGCTGAGCGCGCCAGTTGCGCGGCGCGCTCCGGTTGCCCCGTCTGCTCGTAGGCCAGCGCCAAAAGTGCCATCGCCTCTTCTCGGCGCTTCTCGTTTTTGTCCTTGTCCACCACCCGGCTGAGCAGCGGGATGGCCTCCTTGGGCCGGCCTGCGCGCGCGTCGGCGCTGCCGAGCAGGAAAGAGGCCTCGAGCGCCTCGGGCTCGGGTGGGTCGAGCGCCAGAAAGCGGGTGAGTTCCCCGGAAGCCGCCGCCGCATCGCCCCGCCGGCTGGCCTGCCGGCCCCGCTCCAAGGCCAGCGCGCCCACCTCGCGCCGCGTCACTTCGACGCGCTCCTGCAGGGCCCGTCTCTCCAGCGGGCTGAGGTGTGCCTGGTCCACCCGCGACAGGGCCAGGACCGCCTTCAGGCGCTCGTCTGGCGAGCCCTCGGGCAGCGCCTTGTAGACGTCGCTTGCGCTTCGGCTTGCGGCGGCGGCGCTGGCGAGTTGGGCGCGGCTCTGCTCCAGGGCAGCGGTGGCCTCAGAGAGTTGCTGGCCGAGGCGCTCGCGCTCGTGGGTCGCCACCGTACTGCGGACGACGGAAATGACGAGGCCGGCGCCCACCGCCAGCACGGCGAAGAGGACATAGGCCGCGACGCTGGAGAGGCGCTGCTGGGCGATGGCCTCGTCCAGCCGGCGTCCGACCGTCTTCACCTCGGCATGCAGCGTCTTGAGCTGGTTGTCGGCGCGGATGACGAGGTTACGGCTCTCAATCACCTCGCGGCGGATGTCCGAGAGCTCCTTGTCCAGGTCGGCCATGGGGGGGCCCACCAGACCATCCGTTCCCGGTGGTTGCCAAGCATTCCCCAAAGAGCCCGGCAAAAGCCCTCAGCGCCGGCTGGCGTTGGGCGCGACGTCCAAAAGCGGCAGCTCGAGCGTCACCAAGGCCCGGTGGTGGCAGGGGCGCGAGAAGTCACTGGCGTCGAGTTGGCGCAGCAAGCGCAGCACTCCTCGCTCCGAGGACTCGGCCACGCTGAGGCTGGCCGTCGCACAGGCCAGCGCGGCGCGCAACGTCTCGGGACGGGCGTCGGGGGCCTCCAGCACCGCGCGGACGAGCGCCTCGCCTGGGAGGCCGGCCAGCGCCGCTGGCACCCGCCGCCAGCGGATGGCCCCGGCCCCGAAGGGCTCGAAGCCGAGCCCCAACGTCGCGAGAATGCCACTCACTTCCGCAAGGCGGCTTGCCGCCGGCGCGCCCACCTCCAGAGGAGGCCCGAGAAACTCCGCCTGCGCCTCGTCCGGGCCCTCCGCATGCGCCAGGTGCTCGAGACAGACGCGCTCGTAGGCGGCGTGCAAGTCGAGCACCACCAGCGAGCCCCCTGGGCCCTCGCACACCAGGGCCTGCCGCTCGAGGAAGCCGAGGACGCGCAAGCGGCCAAAAAAACCAGGGGCCGGTGCCTCGTTGCGGCCAGGACGCGACTCGCCGAAGGCCGGCGCCCGACTCGCCCCGCCCTCGACGGCCGGCAGCGTGGGGGGGAAAGGCAGGGCTGCGCCCTCGGCGTCCTGGGCCAGCCGTAAAAAGCGCTCCACGGCCTGGGCATAGTCGGGCGTCGCCGCCGCCCCCGAGGCGTGAGCCTGCAGCCAGTCGGCACCGCGCACGGCGCGGCCCACCGCGGTATGGACGGCATCGGTGACGCCGGCCGTGTCCGAGAAGCGCACCTCCAGCTTTTGAGGGTGGACGTTGACGTCCACCGCGCCAGGCGGCAGCTCGAGGAAGAGGACGCCCACCGGCTGGCGCCCGGGCGGCAAGAGGGGCTGCAGCCCGCGGTGAATGGCCGCGTGCACGGCGCGGTCGCGCACGTAGCGCCCGTTGACGAAGGTGTACAGCCCCCGGGCCGTGGACTGGCTGTATTCCGGGGACGCAATGACGCCATGCACCCGGACGTCCAGGCGGCGCTCCTCAAGCGCCAGCAGGTGGGGGTGCACCTCCGCCCCCAACGCCGCAGCAATGCGTTCGGCGACGTCTTGCCCGCTGGGCGGCAGGCTGAGCAGCACCCGCCCGGCGTGCTCGAGGCGAAAGGCGACTGCCGGGTGAGCGAGTGCCAGCCGGAGCACCGCCTGTTCGCAGTGGCGAAGCTCGGTTTCCTGCCGGCGGAGGAATTTTCTTCGCGCCGGGACGCCGTGGAAGAGGTCCTCCACCACCACCTGGGTGCCGGTCCGTGCCGGGGCCGCGCCGGTGGACACCAGGAGGCCTGCTTCCACCCGGACTTCCGTGCCGGCGCTGGCGCCGGCCTCGGCCGTGCGCAGCAAAAGCCTCGAGACACTGGCCACCGCGGCCAGGGCCTCCCCTCGAAAGCCGAAGGTGGCGATGCGTTGCAGCCCAGCCAGGCTGCTCAGCTTGCTGGTGGCGTGTCGACGCAGCGCCAGCGACGCGTCCTCCTGGGACATGCCGTGGCCATCATCCACCACCTCAATGCGCTGGGTGCCGCCCCCCTCCAGGCGGACGAGGAGGTTGCGCGCTCCGGCGTCCAGCGCGTTCTCTCCGAGCTCCTTCACCACCGAGGCCGGACGCTCCACCACCTCGCCGGCGGCGATTTGGTCGACCAGCTCATCGCTGAGCAAAGCAATGGTTTGCATGTCGCGCCGTGCCGGACGGGTGCTTCCCAGCTCCGGGCCCGGTGCGGTACACCGCACAGCAGGGATGGGGCAAGCCCGGAGCACGCGATTGATGCGGGTGGCACTCACCGGGCCCACCGGAGACTTCGGGACGCTCCTTCTGCCAAGGCTGCGGCAAGACGCCCGGGTGGGCCGTCTACTCACCCTGGGCACCCGCGGAGCGAGTGGACCCCGGGTGGTGCACCACCGAGTGGACCTGACCCGCTACGACGTCGAGTCCGAGCTGGTCGACTTGCTCCGCGAGGCCGAGGTGGACGTCCTGTACCACCTCGCCTTTTTGCACGGACGGACGCGCAGCGCGGGCTTTGCCCATGAGGTGGAAGTCATTGGCACGCTGCACGTGTTGGCCGCCGCAGCGCGCGCTGGAGTGAAGAAGCTGGTGGTACCCTCCTACACGCTGGTCTACGGCGCGCGCACCGACAACCCGGCGCTCCTCACCGAGGAGGCTCCCCTGCACGGTTGCGCGGCCAGCCGTTTCGTTTCCGACCGGGTGGAGGTGGAAAAGCAGCTGGCCGCCTTCGGCCAGGCCCACCCCGAGGTGGAAGTGACGGTGTTTCGCTTCGCCCCCGTCCTCGGCCCTACCGCAGACAACCCGGCGACCCGCTTCTTTCGCCGGCCCTTGGCGCCCACCCTGCTCGGCTTCGACCCTCTGTGGCAGGCCGTCCACGAGGACGATGCCTGCGCCGCATTGCTGCACGTCCTGGACCGGCCGTCTGCAGGAGTTTTCAACGTCGTCTCCGAGGACGTCCTCCCTCTGTCGGCGATGGTGGCCCTGGCCGGAAGCCGAGCCCTGCCGCTGCCCGCCCCACTGGCCCGTGCCCTGTTGCGGGGCCTCAACACGGCCGGCATCACAGCGACGCCCCCAACCCTCCTGGACTACCTTCACTATGCTTGTGTCGCCGACGGGGCCCGCTGCCGAGAGGTGCTGGGCTTCGAGCCCCATCACAGCGCGCGCGAGGCGCTGAAGGCGCTGAGGAGCTGACCGATGCCCAAGCGCGTCCTCGGAAATGACCCATTCGAGCGCGGCGCCGCACCGCGGCCGGTGGCTGCGGCGGCCAAGGCCAAGCCGGCCCAGGCCGAAGCCACGCGGGCCACCGCGCCGAGGCCTCCATCGCCGGCGGCGCCTCGCCCGCCGCCGGCGAAGCGAGCCAGTGAGAGGCTGGCCTCCGCGGGGCCCGCCCCGACGCCCGAGCCCAAAGGCGCGTCCGGGGAGGCGTCGGCGGGCCTCGGCCTTCAAGGCTGGGCGGCCAACGCCGGCCACGAGGTGAGCCAAGCCTTGAGCGTGCTGCGCAGCGCCGCCGAGGCCCTCCGGGCCGGCCTCGGCAGTCCGGCCGGCGTCGAGCTCGACGTGTATGGCGGCGACGCCAGGCTGCAGGCGGCGCTCGCCCCGCTGGCGGACTTCCTCTACACCCGCTGGTTCCGCGTCTCGGTGGAGGGCGCCGAGCACATCCCCCGCGGGGGCGCTTTGCTGGTGGCCAACCACGCCGGAGCCCTGCCCATCGACGGGCCGGTGCTGCACGAGGTGCTCCGACGCACCCGTCCCGACCTGCCTGCCTCCCGCTGGCTGGTCGAGGACCAAGTGTTTTATGCCCCGGTGCTGGGGACGCTGCTCAACCGGCTTGGCGCAGTCCGAGCGTCCCCTGAGAATGCCGCCCGGCTTTTGTCCGAGGGTCGTCCGGTGTGCGTCTTCCCGGAGGGCATCCAGGGCATTGGCAAGCCCTTCCGTGAGCGCTACCGGCTCAAGCGCTTTGGACGCGGCGGCTTCGTCAAGCTGGCGCTCCGCACCGGGGCCCCCATTCTCCCGGTGGCCATCGTCGGCGGAGAGGAGTCCCTTCCGCTGCTGGCCAAGCTACCGGCGGCCTTCTTGGGAATGCCCTACTTGCCCATTACCCCGCTCGGCCCCATTCCCCTGCCGGCCAAGTGGTCGGTGCGCATCGGCCCACCCCTACAGCTGCCGGTGCACCCCGAGGCGCCGGCCGGTGGGCCGACCGGCACCAAGGCGCTGGCCATGGTGGAGGCCCTCGTGGAGGAGACGCGCACGCACATCGAGGAGATGCTGGCCGAGCTGCTCCGGGCCCGCGGAGCCGTCTTTTCGGGGTGAGTCTCGCCCTCCGGGCGGCAGTGCCCGCTGGCCGAGGCCCGGCAGCTTGGGCAACAATGGCCGTCCGTGCCGGACTTCGTCTCCATGCGCTCGTTGCTCCCCGACGTGCTCGCACGCCTCAGTGGCGCCGGCAGCTCCGGCGCGCTCCAGTCGCTGTGGCGCGAAGTCATCGGCGGCCCCATTGCCCAAAATAGCTGCCCGCGCAGCCTGTCCGCAGGCGTCCTGCAGGTCGACGTGGCCAGCGTCGCATGGCGCGCCACGCTTCAGGCCGAGGAGCCGGCCCTGCGAGCCCGTCTCAACGCCGCTTTGAAGAGCACGTCCATCGCTCGCCTCGAGTTTGAGGTCCGCGCGCCCGCACCGTGACGGCAGTCCTGCTCCTCGTTTTGGCCGCGGAGGCCTCGGCCCCGGCCTCTGCGCCGGAAGTCGAAGCGCAGGTGTCCTTGCACCTGCGGCAAGCCTTCGAGCGCATCGGCCGGACCGCTCCGCGCCTCGACCCGTCACTGTGCGCGGCCGCGCGTTCCCTGGCTGCCGATGCGCTGGTGTCCACCGGCCCGGCGGCCGCCTCCGCTGAGCCAGAGCGCGTCACCGAGGCCATGTCCCGGGCGGGCGCCTGGGACGCCCAGCCGAAGGTGTGGATTATCCGCGCCGCCCCCCTCGACGAGGGGCTGCTCGCCTTCGAGCGGCGCACGGACTTGGGCATCGACCCGGCCTCCCACGCCGGAGTGGCGGTGGTGGGGGACCCGGACCATGGCGTCATTGCTCTGGTGCTCGCCGACCGAAAGGCGGAACTCCGCCCCTTCCCCCGCAAGCTAAAGCTGCCTGGGCTGCACGAGCTCTGTGGCGAGCTCTGGGCGCCCCTTGGCACCCCGGAAGTCTTCGTCACCCTGCCCAACGGCCGCGTGCAAAAGGAAGCGCGCGTTCGGGCGACGGCCGGCGGCTTCTGCGCCGAAATTGGGTTCCCGACGCCGGGCCGCTATGCCCTGGAAGTGCTTGGCACCGGGCCATCCGGGCCCGAGGTGGCAGCCCTCTTCGCGGTGGAGGTGGGCGACTTGCCGTCGAGCACTCCGCCAGCCGGCACGCTAGCGCCGGGGGCTGCGGCCCGGGCAAGCCCCCCCGAGCCAGCCACGCTGGCCGAGGCACGTGCCCTGTTGTTGGCCCGCATTAACGCCTTGCGCCTGGCCGATGGGGCGCCGGCCCTCACCGTGGACGCTCGGCTGGAAGCGGTGGCCCAGGCTTACGCCGAGCGCATGGCGCTGGGGCATTTCTTCGCCCATGTGGCCCCCGAGGGTGACTCCCTCAGCGAGCGGCTGCGCGCCGCAGGCTATGCCTTCCAGGCCAACGGCGAGAACCTCGGCCGTGCCGGGACGGGGCCGCTGGCCGCACACGCCAGCGTCGAGGAGAGCCCCGGGCACAGGAGAAACCTCCTCCTGCCGGTGTTTTCCAAGCTGGGCGTGGGCGTGGCGCAGGAAACCTACGGCGGGCGCAACCAAACTCTGGTGGTGGAGGTCCTCGCCGCTCCGGACGCGCGGTCCGTGGACCCGGTGGGCGACGCCTACCGGCGAATTGCCGAGCAGCGAGCGGCCCTCGGACTGCCGGTGCTGTCGCGCAGTCCACAGCTCGAGGTGTTGGCGACGGAGCAGGCCCGCATCGCCCTCGACGCGGAGGACCCCCATACCGAGCGACTGCTCGCGCCGGAGCGGCTCCACGCGCGCGTCTCCGAGACACTCCGGGGCGTGGAGTCGACCAGCGCCGAGCTCTTCGTGGCCGAGGACTTGTCACAGCTTCCCAGGACGCACGGCGTTGCAGACGGGCGGAAGAATCTGGTGGGAGTGGGTGCCGTCCCCGCCGGCCCGGGGCCGGGCGGCGGTGAGACGTACTGGGTGGTCGTCATCTACGCGGACCGTCACTGAAAAGGCGCGTGCGCGCCTCCCGCTAGATGGCGCGGCGCTGCGTGGCGTACGCCTCGAGCCCGAGGGCCGGGGTGGCCGCGCTCGCGTAAAGCGGGCACTTGACGCAGGTGAAGCTTTGCCAGCCCCGCCGCACCGCCTCATCGAGGCAGTTGTCGTACTGGTGGCAATTGAGGTTCCGGAGCGTTTCCACGCCGGCCCGCTTGGGGCCAGCCTCCGGGTTGATGGTCTGCGGCAAGTCAGTGGGACAGGGTTTCATCGGGCAGACGCCTCCCTCAAGCCGTGCAGATGCACCTCGGGTGTGAGGGGCACTCCAGACGCGCGTCCGAAGCGACCGATGCCCACATGGGACCCCACGACGGTCTCCAATGCTTCCCCTCGCCTCCGGAAGGACAACCACTCCTCACCTCCCGGCCCGCGCGCGTGTTTAGGCAACACTGCCTTGGCTTGTCAAAGCGGCGCGGTTGAAGTCTTCGCGCCCGAGCGGAGGGCAGTTGCCTCGAGCGGGCTCGCTTCAGCCTGCTGGCGCAATGCGTTAGTGTAAAGGCAAGCAATGCTGCGGCGTTCGGCCCTGTGCCCAGGGCCAGAGGACAGTGACTTGGCCGGACTTGACGGCGTCCCCAAGAGGCGTTCCACGCCTTTTGGCGCTACAGGTGCGTTGCCCCAAAGACGGGGCCGGCAAGTAGCGTCGGTGGCCGCCCACGGGGCGGCGCGGCGAGTCCAACCCACGGGAGTCCATGTCTTCCACGAGGACTGAGCGAATTCTCCTCGCGGTCGCGCTGTCGGCTGGCCCGGGCTGCCGCACCAACGCGTCCCCACCGGCCCCCGGGATGGCGTACCTGTGCGGCGCCATCTGCAGCTCGGTGGTGGTCGTCGTCGGTGCGACGTCCTCGGCCAACGGCCTGAGGTTCACCATCCAGTCCTCGGCCGGGGATTACCCGGCCTTGGCCTTTTTCGCCTCGTTGCCTGGCACCTCACCGCAGGCCATCACCTATGACGTCACCAATGGCAGCGCCGCCACCACACTGGTGCAGGAGACTCCCACCGGGGGCACCTTGTGGACACAGTCCTCCGCGACGAATGCGGCGGTTGGCAGCTTTTCCCTGGCCCTCTTGGACGCGGGCGAGGCACTCGCCACCGACGCCGGCACCAGCTGGCCCTCGCCTCAAGGCTCGCTGACGGCGACGCTGGAGCCGGTGGGGACACTGACCGACGCGGGCATTGCCCTCTACGTCAGCTTTCCGCCCAATGGCGGGGTGTGCGATGCCGGGGCTGGGCTGCTCCAATGCATCCCGGGCTCTTGAGGCTCGCGCCGCTCAGCCGAGGCGGACGCCCACCGCAGCCTCCAGTCAGCCACCTCGTCGGACAAGGGCCCACCTGCAGCAGGCACCGCTTCTGCCTCGAGGCCAAGGCGTGCTGGTTGTTCGACGGGTGCAGCGCGACTTGGTACACATTTGAGACCGTGACCCGCGATGTGCTGGCGCTCGTGCTGCTGGGAGCGCTTCTCCTGGGGCCTGACTTGGCCTCGGCCCAGTCGGACAAACTTCTCGAAGCAACCCGCCTGCAGCGCCCCGGGGCGCTGGAGCTGACGCAGGCCGAGCTCGCCACGTGCGTCAAGCGCAGCTGTCCAGACACCGGGCGCCTCTCGCTCCTGCTTGGTGAGCTCTGGCTGTCCCGCGGTGAGGCGGCACAAGCCCTGGCCGCGCTGCGACGCTTCCCGGCCCCTGCCCCGCTGGCCCCATACCGCGACTTCGCCCTGGGAGAAGCCCTCTTTTACCTGCGCGACTACCGCGGCGCCGCCGCACACTTTCTCGACGCCAGTACCGCGCCGGGAGCCATCGCCGGGAGGGCCGAGGCCCGCGCCGGCGAGGCCTTGCTACTGGCGCATGAGCCTGGCCAAGCCCTCCCCCTTCTGGAGAAGGGACTGGCGCAAGTCGGTGGCCCGGAGCTGGTCTTGGCCCGGGCCGAGGCTCGAGCCCAGCTGGGAGACCTCCCCGGAGCACAAGGAGACCTGCACACCCTCTTGGTGCGCTACCCGCGTTCTCCGGCGGCCCTCGAGGTGGATGCCCAGCTGCGCGGCAGCTCGGCGCCGGCGGTGGCCCTGACGCTAGAGGAGCGGCTCGGGCGGGCGAAAGCCTTCCTCGATGCTGGAGACGCGCGTCAGGCCCTGGCCGAGGTGGAGCGGATTGATGCAAACGGCCTCGCCCGGGACGCTGCCGGCAAGGCCCAGCTGGCCCTCTTCCGCGCCCAGGCGCTCTACCCCTTGGGCCGGGCCGAGGAGGGAGACGCCGCCCTGGAGGTGGCGGCGCAGGGCCCTTCCGCCACCGCTTCCGAGGCCCTCCTCGTCCGCGCCCGGCGGCTGTTGCGGCTGAATGACAATGCCGGAGCGCTCCTCAAGTTTCAGGAGGTGTCCCGGAAGTACCCGGGCGAGCTCGCCTCGGAGGAGGCCGACTACTTCATTGGCTGGATTGCCCTCCAGGAGGGGAAAAACCTGGCGGCCGCCCAAGCGCTAGAGGCCTTCGAGAAGAAGCACCCCGAGTCCCACCGGCGCGACGACGCCTGCTGGTTTCGAGCGCTGGCGTGCATTCGCCTCTCCAACTGGGCCGAGGCGGACCGCGCCCTGCGCGAGTTGGTGGAGCGCTACCCGAAAAGCACCCTGGTGTCGCAAGCGCGCTACTGGCGGGCGCGGGTGAAGCACCTGAGTGGCGGAAACGCTGTGGATGACTACTTGGACATCATCCGCACTTACCCGGCCAGCTTCTATGCCTTGGTGGCGAGCGAACGGATGCGCGAGCTGGGGGCCAAGCCCCCGCCTCTCTTCGCCGAGCGGCCCCGCTTGCCAGGGCAGGCGCCGCCCAGCCCGGAGCTCGTCCTTCCCCGGGCGCTGGCGGCGGCCGGGCTGTGGCGGGAGGCGGCCGAGGAGCTGCGGACCCGGCTCGGGCAGGTACACACTGCGGAGCAGGCCCTGCGCGTCGGAAGTTCACTCGCGCTGCTCGGGGAGGCCTGGGCCGCGTATGGCTTGGCCAACCGCCTCCTCTGGGGCCGCGCCTACTCCCAGAAGGACCCGGTCTCGCTGGCGCTTCTGTACCCGCGCCCCTACGCCTCGCAGGTGGACGAGATGGCGCGGATGGCGGGCGTCTCCTCGGGGCTGCTCTACGCGATGATGCGGCGGGAGAGCGCCTTCCAGCCCGACCGGCTGAGCGGCGCGCGCGCCCGCGGGTTGATGCAGCTCATGGCCCGCACCGCCAGCGCCATCGCCAAGGAGCTGCAGCGCGAGGCCCCCGAGCCAGACGAGCTCTACCGCCCCGAGCTCAACCTGGACCTCTCGGCCTGGTACGTGTCCCAATTGGCCAAGCGCTTCGTGCACCCGGCCCTGGTGGCCGCCGCCTACAACGCCGGGCCCGCCGTGACGCTGCAGTGGGCCACCCAGTACGGCCGCCTCCCCGTCGACCTCTTCGTCGAGTCGCTTCCCTACAAAGAGACTCGGGCCTACGTGAAGCAGGTCGTGGCTGACCTCTACCTCTACCAGCTCTTTTACGGAGTGAAGGCCGACGGGGCACGGCTTCCCATGACGCTCCCGGCTCCCGCGCCGGCCGGCATCGACTTCTAAGCCGTGCCGGCCCCCTGGCTGGGCGCTCTTTGGCCAGCTGCGACGCGCCCGTTTTCCAGAAGAGTGCCATGCTATGAGGGAAGCGGGCGCGGCGAAGGGGGTGCGCATGCCTGTGCGCGAAGAGACGCAAGGCGGTGAGCGGTCCGGCAGGAGCGCTGCCCGATGGGCGGTGGTGCTTGCCTTTGGCCTTGGCTTGGGCTGCCTCAACCTGGACCTTCCCACCATCCCGCCGACGCCTCCGTCGCCTTCCCTCACCATCCTGACGCCGAAACCCGGCGACACCATCAACCTCACGGCGCAAGTGTCGGTGTCGGCGTTCTCGGTGAATGGCATCGCCAGCGTCAGCGTCCTGTGCGGCCCCTTGGACGGAGGAGCGCACACCCTCTACACCTGGACCGCCGGCCCCTACCTGGCCCTTGTGGATTTCTCGCCCTGCCAGGATGTGACGCAGCCCAACCCGGTGGACGGCGGGTACCCGCTGTTGCAGGTGGGGGCCCAAGCGCTGAGCGACGCCGGCGCGGTGCAGCAGGCCACGGTCCAAGTCAATGTGAATACGCGTGGGCCCCAGCTGACTGTCCAGTACCCCCCGTCGGCCCAGCCCAACTCGCCCTTCACGGTGACGGTGACGTCCAACGTCCCACTGCAGTCCTTTCCTCAAGTCACCTTGGGCACCCTCCCAGGGCAAGTCAGCGCGGTGTCGGACGGCGGCGCCCTCAGCTACGTGGCCTTCTTCCCCAGTACTCCGGGCCTCGGGACAGACAACTTTCCGTACGACGCGGGCATGCCCGTGCCCATCGAAGTCCTCACCGACACCGAAGAGCCGGTGCGCCTCACCGTCACGGCGACGGCCCAAGGGAGCGGCAACAGCACGGAAGTCGACTTGAGCGTGGACCTCACCCGGGTGGTGTGGGACAGGTACATCCCCGGGCAACCGGCCTCGAGCAGTCCGACCCAATGGGCCGCCGACCCGGTGGCCTTCGGCCAGGGCCTGGTGCTGCCGCTGGCCACCACCGCCGGCGGAAACGCCTCCTCGGTGTGGATTCCGGGCGTGCTGGGCCGCGTCGACGGCATCTTTTTTGGCTTTGACCCGGCTGTCCTCGACGGGGGTTACGTGGCCCGCGGGCTGAACGCACGAGGCGAGACGCTGGCCTTCTCCTTCACCGGCAACGGCTCGAACCTGCTTTTGGCCCCGGCGCCCAACGTGAATGGCCCGTTGGTGACGGCCACCGGGGGACCTGCCAGCGCCAACGCGCCCCTCACCCGGGTGGACGACCGGCTGTGTCTACAGGACTCGGTGACGGCTTGCTCCCTGACCAACACCGAGAGCCTCACCTGCTACACGCCGCAACTCTCGACGGTGACGGCAACCTCGGCCGTCGCCTCCACCGGGCCGCCGACACCGGGCGTGGTGGCCGGAGCCGGGGGGCGCTACCTCTCCCCCAACGTGGCCATCTGCGGGAGCAGCTGGAACCTGGTGGACCTCCCAGCCGGCACCGTCAGCTTCGGCCCCACTGTCGACTCCAATGGCTGCGCCATCCAAGCCGTCGACAAGCTACTCGCGGTGGGAGACGGGACGTTTGTCGTTCAGCTCACCTCCAACTGTAGCGTGACGGGTGTGGTGGCACCGGTGTACCCCATCCTCCGGGTGGGGGCCGGAAGCGCCATTCTCGGCGCCTACACAGCCCCCCAAAGCAGCCCGTCTACCGTCCAGGCCGAGTTGGTGGCAGCGCTGGCCGACGGCCGGGTGGTGACTCTCAGTAACGCGCCGCCCTACTCCAACTTCGAGCTGTGGTCGCTCAACAGCACCGCCCCCGACATCGTCACTCCCATCGCCGGCCTCTATGACACGGCGGACAACACGGCGGACAACGGCTCTCCGTCCATCCTCGCCGAGAGCACCTACTCGGCCACAGACGGCAGCTTCGCCGTGCTGCTCTCCGGTGCCACCGGCGGTATGGACGTCCTCGCCTTCGGTCCCAACCTCCAACCGCTGTGGCTCTACGTGTACCCGCGCGTCACCGACCCGACCACCTCCCGACTCGTTTCGGCGCCCAGTGTCTCCGACGTCTACCTGGTGGACGAGTTCAACAACTACGCCCTCTCTCTGAGGGTGACGCCGCCCGCGCCGGTCGATGCTGGGTCCGCCGACGCAGGGGGCATCGCGGTGAGCGGACAGGTGGTGGATTTGGACGGAATCCCCGTCACTGGCGCGCCCATCGTTCTCTCCAGCGGCGCCGGCACTCAAACTGAAACCAGCGACAGCAACGGCGCATTCACCTTCGCCAACGTACTGACGCCCTACACCCTTTCGGCCGTGTACACCGTCCAATCCGTTGCCGTCACCTACCAGGGGCTGACCATCGCCAACCCCACCCTTCAAGTGCCGATTACCTTGGGTGGTAACAACTACGCCGCCATCGCCGTGACGGCGGACGGGGGCGTCTACCCGCAGCCGACGAATTACCGAACTGGCGTCGCTTTCATCTCTCCACAGTCGTCCGTTGTCACAGTCCTCAACCCTGCCGGCTCCCAAAACCTCGACCCGAGCTGGCTTGGGCCCGGTACCATCACCGGCAGCGTCTACGGGTTGCAGGCGGAGTACGTGGATTCTACCTTCACCGTTCCCCTCGCCTTTACCGGCTACGGGACAGTCCAAAACGTCCAAGTGATGGACACCGGTTACGTCACCGCCAATGTCACGCTCAGCCCCATCGCCACCGGCACCCTGTCCGGGACGGTGACGGTGCCCTCGGCTTCATTTCTGAGCAACATTGCGGTCTCGCTTCTCCCGGTCTCGACGTCCACCACCGGCCTGTTTTTCATCGGTGACCAGTCCGGCTCTGCTTCGTTCTCCTACCTCACGCCCTCCATCCCAGGCACCACCCTTGAAGTGGAGGTGATTGCCGGGGACGACGTGGGAAACTCGGCGCGCGCTCTTCTCTACGGGGTGGCCGCGACCACCACCAATCTCGCCATCAGCCTCCCTGCGTCGCCGACGTTGATTTCGCCGGCGACTGGCGCGGTAGGCGTCTTGGCCTCGACCGAATTCACCTGCACGTCCTTCAGCGGTGGCATCTACGAGTTCTCGATTGTCTCCAACAACGACCCGCTCAGCTATTACATCTGGAGCGCATCGCCGACCGTCACCATTCCCGACTTGAGTTCGGCTGGCTTTGCTGTCCCCCCCAGCGGGTCCCCTTATGCGTGGAGCGTTTCCGGCAACGCCCCCATTACCAGCGTCGACCAACTCGCGCTCCCGTACGTCGGCAACACCACCGTCGCATTCAGCACCCAGTCCTACTTCACATACGGCCCCTAGCGTCGGCCGCAAAAGCATCGGCCCCGCGCTAAGCGCCCGGAGGACCTCGCGGCACGCCTCGGCCCCGTGCGTAGGCCACCGCAACCTCGGCGGCAATCCGCGCATTGCTTTCCAATAGCGCGACATTCGCCCGAAGCGTCCGACCGCCGGTCAGCTCCACCAGCGCGCGCAGGAGAAAGGGCGTCAGCGCCTGTCCAGAAACGCCTTGTCTCTCAGCGGCGACGTGCGCTGAGGCGAGGGCCGCGAAAAGTTCCGACGGCGCGAGCGCGACGTCCGGCGGCGGTGGGACGCACAGCACCAGCGCGCCGGGCCGGCCCAGCTGGTCGCGGTGGATGCGGAGAAGCGCCGCGGCTGAAGGGCTGTCTTCGACACGGTGGCCGAGGGGCAGCCCCGAGGTGGAGGCGTAGAAAGCCGGAAACTCTGCCGTCCGGAAGCCCACCAGCAGCACCCCGAGGGACTCCAGGGCCTCGAGGGTACGGGGCAAGTCGAGGACACTCTTCGCGCCGGCACACACCACCATGCCTGGAAAGTGCGCCAGCGCATGCAGGTCCTCGCTGACGTCGCCCGTCGCGCCCGGGTGCACGCCCCCGAGGCCGCCGGTGGAAAAAACGGGCAGGCCCACCGCGCCGGCCACGGCACACGTCGCCGACACCGTCGTTCCGCCGAGGGCCCGCGACGCCACGGCCGGCGCGAGGTCGCGGGCACCCACCTTCCTCGTGCGCCCGGGCCCCTGGGCCAGCAACTCGACTTCCTCGGTGGAAAGCCCGCACCGGACGCGGCCGTCCAGCACCGCCACCACCGCTGGCACCGCGCCAGCGGCACGGACCGCCGCCTCGCAGGCGCGCTGAGCGGCTAGGTTTTCGGGGAAAGGCAGCCCTTGGGCGAGCACACTGGACTCGAGGACCACCAGAGGAAGTCCCTCCGCCCGTGCCGCGCGCACCTCTTCAGAGAGAGTGACGTCCATGGGCCCGCCCTACATCGGCCGCTCGGCGAGCAGAAAGCCCTGCATCTCCTCGTCGTCCAGCGCCCGCCCGTCTCGGCCGACGGCCACCGCGTTGACGTGGCCTTCCTCCACCTCCACCGTGGCACCCTTCCGCCACTCGGTGGTGTGCACCGCGCCGTCCACCAGCTTTCCCACCAGCTGGGCGTCCTCCCAGGACAGCACCTCCACCCACAAGTCTTCCTTCACCGCCTCGCCCTCCCCCTCCGGGTGCACCTCGAAGGGTGCCCTCACCAGGAAGGTGGTGGGCTCCATCAACCCGCGGCGGTGAAAGCGCGCTTTGAAGGCCGGCAACAGTGCACGCGCCTGGCGCTCGAGTGCCTCGGCGCGTTCCGGTGGCTCCTTCTCAAACCGCGCCCGGTACGGGCGCAATAGCTCGGCCAGGGTGTGCCGGCCGTCGGCGGACACCACCGTGTAGGAGGCCCCCTCGTGCCCTTCGAAGGTGTCCATTGGGAGGTCGATGAGTGTCAGGCGGGCCTCCTCGGAAGGGGCCAGCATGAAAGCCTCGCCGTTGCTCGTCTCTACCCGCTCGCGAATCCGCGGGCCCTCACCCCAGGCCAACTCGGCGCACAGCTCGTGGACAAAGGACTCGGCCGCCCGCAAGTCGTCCTCCGCCAGGCGGAAAACCTCTAATTCCCGCGTGCCAAATTTCTCCATGCCATGGGAGTGGACCCAGTAGGGCGCATCGCCCTGCGCCACCTCTACCGCGTGGAGGTTGACGTGGTCGCGGATGTCGAAGTCCAGCTCGGTAATTTCCGAAACGTCCTCCAGCTCGTGAAGCTTGAAGGCCGTGACGTCCAGAAGAACGCCCGGCAGCCGCTCCAGCAGGGCTCGGGCGCACCACAGCGCCTCGAAGACGGCCGCCGCCGGCCCGGGGACGCCCGGCTCGAAGGCGATGCGGTAGAAGCCCCTCGCTCGACGGAAGACGTTGTGGGCCTCGTCACTGCCCGTCAATAAGTCCGGCGTCCAGCCAATGGCCGCCTCCAGCGCCTCGAAGCGGACGGTAACTGTCGACTCGGCGGACACCAGACGGAAACCGCTTCCGTCCTCGGCCAGCTCGAAAGCGGCGTCGTCCACCGAGAAGGCTTCGGCGAGGAGGCCCGGCTCGAGGGACTCGGTCTGCTCGGTGGCGACGATGTAGACTTCCCTCAACGCCCGACCTTTCGCACGTCGCCTCCTCGGCGCCCGGGAAGCTGGAGCTTCCCCGGGGTCCCTCCAGCTACACCAGGACCGCCCGGGGGGGCCAGCACCGTCCTGAGAAGGACTTGCCGGGGTGCTGGCCGCCGTGCAAGAGCTCGGCTTTCCAAAGCCCCATGCTTCGAAACCTCTTCTGCATGCTGGCCGTCGTCGTCGTGACCGGGGTGCTGCTACCGTTTGCGGGGCTGGCCATACTGCTCACCGGGAGCTCCAGCTGGTTCGCGCAGCGGCTGTGGGCCCCGGCGTTACTTTGGGCGGCCGGGGCGCGTCTCGAGGTGGAGGGCGCCGAGCACCTGGACGCAGGCCGGCCCACCCTTTATGCGAGCAACCACCAGTCGACCCTCGACATCCCCGTCCTCTTCGTCGCCCTCGGGGTTGACCTTCGCTTCGTCGCCAAGGAGCAGCTGCGCTGGGTGCCCCTGGTGGGCTGGTACATCCAGATGGCCGGGCACATCCTCGTCGACCGCAGCAACCGGGCCCGGGCCATCGCCTCTCTGGACCGCGCGGCCGAGCGGATTGTCCGTCGCCGTCTCAGCCTCATCGTCTTTCCAGAGGGAACCCGGTCCCCGGACGGGCGCATCCTTCCCTTCAAGCACGGCCCCTTTGGCCTGGCGCTGAAGGCCGGCATCCCAGTGGTCCCGGTCACCGTCGAGGGCTCCGCCAAGGTGATGCCTCGCGGCAGCTGGCACATCCGCCCGGGCCTGGTCCGTGTGCGCATTGGCGCACCTCTGGACGTCCGGGACTTCAGCCTCAACGACCGAGCGGGCCTCGCCCAAGCGACTCGCGCCGCCGTCGTCGAAGCGAGTCTCGCCTTGGGCGGCCTCGGTGGAGTCCCAGGAGACTCTGCCCTGTCCTCCGTGCGCCCCGACGCATCGCCCGGGCCCCCCATGCTCTAGACTCAGCAGTTGCCCCGCAGATGCCCAACCCCTCGCCATCGGACCAAGCCCGCCGAGACGCCTACCTCCACGGACGGGTGCTCACTGCCGCGCGCTCCGGCACGGTGCCTCTCGACGCTGACGGCGAGCCACTGCCCAGCCGGCTGCGCTCCGGCGCAGAAAGCACCGCGCTCAACGTGGTCGCCATCCTGCGCGAGACATGGGAGGACTTCCGCAACTCGGACCGGTACTTCAAGTACAAGGCCATCATCCTGGTGGCCTGGGCGGTGCTCAGCCTGTTTGGCATTGGGGTGGCCTGCCCAGCCCCGTCCGTCCACCGGGACACCACCCTCGGTGCAAGGCTGGTGGTAGGGGCCGAGAGCGAGCATCCGGCGCTGGTGCTGCACAACGAGAGCGACGCCGCCTGGCAAGACGTCCTGATCATCGTCAATGGCCGCTACCGGGCGGCGGTGTCTCACGTCGAGCCACACGCCTTCATCACCGTTACCCCGAAACAGCTCATGGGGGACAACGGGAAGCTCGCCCCCAGCGACCTTTTGGCCAAGGACGTCGAGTTGCGGACCCGCAAGGGGTCCGCCCACCTCTTGGAAAACGGCGAGCTGCGCTGACACTGTCTCCGCCGGCGCTCCCGGGCGCGGGCGGGGCGACGTCACTTCTCGGACTTGGCCTTGCCCTTGCGCTTCGCTGGCGGGGCCGCGGCGGGAGCCTCGGACTGTGCCTTCGAGGCCGCTGCTTTGGCCTTGCCCTTGGCCTCCACCTTCGGCTTGGCGTCACTCTTCGGCTTGGTCTCGGCCTTCTCCTCCGGCTTGGGCTCGGCCGCGGCAGGCCGGTCCACCAACTCCAGCAGTGCCAACTGCGCCGCATCGCCGGTACGGAATCCGAGCCGGATGATGCGCGTGTAGCCGCCCGGACGGTCGGCGTAGCGGTCCTTCAGCTCGCCAAAGACTTTCTGCAACACGGCGCGGCTGCGAATTTGCCGCTCCGCCAGACGCACGTTGGAAAGTCCCCCGCGCTTGCCCAGCGTGATGACACGCTCGGCCAGCCTCCGGGCCTCCTTGGCCCGGGGCAACGTCGTCCGGATGGCTTCGTGCTCGAGCAGCGACGTCACCATGTTGTCCAGCATCGCCAACCGGTGGCTGGTCGTCTTCTGCAGCTTCCTGTGTCCGACGCGGTGTCGCATCGCATGCTCCTGGCGGGCCGTGTCAGGTACCCGCCCTCGGGGGGGACTACGACAGCGCTAGATTCTCGGCTCGGAGACGATGGGAGCAGGGGCCGGCGGGGCAAGGGCAGGCTTCATCGGCCAGCTGTCCAGCTTCATCCCTAGGGAGAGCCCCATCTCGGCGAGGATTTCTTTAATCTCCTTGAGGGACTTCCGACCGAAATTCTTCGTCTTGAGCATCTCGGCTTCGCTGCGCTGGACCAGGTCACCGATGGTCTTGATGTTTGCCTGCTGCAGGCAGTTGGCCGAACGCACGCTGAGCTCGAGCTCGTCGACGCTGCGGAAGAGGTTCTCGTTCAGCTTCGCCTCCTCCTTGGGGGCCTCCAGCGGCGCCGGCTCCTCCGTCTCATCGAAGCTGATGAAGACCGTCAGCTGCTCCTTGATGATTTTCGCCGCGTAGGCAAGCGCGTCCTGAGGGGAAACCGAGCCGTCGGTCCACACCTCGAGGCTGAGCCGGTCGTAGTCGGTGACTTGCCCAACGCGGGCGTTGGTCACCTGGTAGTTGACCTTGCGGATGGGCGAGAAGAGGGCATCCACCGGGATGGTACCGATGGGGTCGCCCGGGTTCTTGTTGCTGTTGGCAGCCACGTAGCCCCGGCCGCGTCGAGCAATCATCTCCAGGCGCAGCTTGCCGCCCTCGGACAGGGTACAGATGTGGTGGCCCGGGTTGAGAATCTCCACCTGGTCGTCGGCGATGATGTCCCCAGCCTTAATCTCCTTGGGACCCTCCGCCTCGATGCGAAGCGTCTTCTGCTCGTTGGTGTGCATCCGGAGCAGGACTTCCTTGAGGTTGAGGACGATGTCGGTGACATCCTCGGCCACCTCGGGAACCGTCGTGAACTCGTGGTCCACGCCCTCAATCTTCACCGAGATGATGGCGGCGCCCTGCAGCGAGCTGAGGAGCACGCGCCGCAGTGTGTTGCCGAGGGTGGTGCCAAATCCCCGCTCCAGGGGCTCGGCGATGAATTTCCCATAGGTGGCGGTCAGACTCTCCTGGTCGACGTCCATCCGCCGGGGCTTGATGAGGTCCCGCCAATGCTTTGCTGTGAATGCTTCGGCCACGGTGTTTTCCTCCCCGAGGTCTGCCACCCACTTCCCCGCCCGAATGGCGGGAGGACAGCCCCAGCGATGTGTGAGACGGATGAAACGACGGCCGGAGCCCACCTTGGGCACCGACAGCCGGGGAAGTCCGTCGCCTCCCGGCAAAAAGGAGTTACTTCGAATAGAGCTCGACGATGAGCTGCTCCTGGATGGGCATCGTGAGGTCTTCACGGTTGGGGACCGACTTGACGGTGCCCTTCATGCCCTTCTTGTCCAGTTCAATCCATTGCGGAACGCCACGTCGCTCCACCGTCTCCAGGGCCTCGGCGATGCGAATCATCTTCCGGCTCTTCTCGGCCACTTCCACCACGCTGCCCGGCTTGACCTCGAAGGAGGGAATGTTGACCCGCCGGCCGTTCACCTGGAAGTGACCGTGGCGCACCAGCTGCCGCGCCTCGGCCCGCGTGTCCGCGAAACCCATCCGGAACACCACGTTGTCGAGCCGGAGCTCGAGCAGCTGCAGCAGCGTCTCGCCGGTCTTGCCCTTGGCACGCGCTGCCCGGGCAAACGTGCCGCGGAACTGGTTCTCCAAAAGGCCATACATCCGCTTCACCTTCTGCTTCTCGCGGAGCTGCACGCCGTAGCCGGAGAATTTCACCCGGCCCTGGCCATGCTGCCCAGGGGGGTACGGGCGCCGCTCGATGGCGCACTTGTCGGTGTAGCAGCGGTCCCCCTTGAGGTACATCTTGAGGTTCTCGCGGCGGCAGATGCGGCAGACGCTGGCGGTGTAGCGGGCCAAAGGTTTCTCCTGAAAGGTGGTCTAAACGCGACGCCGCTTCGGCTGCCGGCAGCCATTGTGCGGGATGGGCGTCACGTCCCGGATGAGAGAGATTTTGAGTCCGGCCGAGGCCAAGGCGCGCAGCGCAGACTCGCGGCCAGCGCCCGGGCCCTTGACCATCACCGTCACGTTCTTCAGCCCGTGCTCCATGGCCTTGGCTGCTGCATCTCCGGCGGCGACCTGAGCGGCAAAGGGAGTCGACTTGCGACTCCCTTTGAAGCCACGCGCGCCGGCCGAAGACCAGGCCACCACATTCCCTGAGACGTCGGTGATGGTGATGATGGTGTTGTTGAAGGTGGACTGGATGTGCACCACGCCATTGAGGATGTTCTTCTTGCTCTTGCGCTTCTTGCGCGGAGCCTCGCCCTCGGCGCTCTCGGTTCCAGCAGGGGCCGCCGCAGCGGGGACGCTCACTTCTTCAGCCATGGGCTTTCAAATCCTCTCGGGGCGGCGTTAGGACCGCGGGGCGGGGGTAATCGCCTTGGCGCGGACGATGCCGCGCTTCGGCCCCTTGCGGGTCCGGGCGTTGGTGTGGGTGCGCTGGCCGCGCACGGGCAAGCCCTTGCGGTGGCGGAGCCCCCGGAAGCAGCCCAGGTCCATCAGCCGCTTGATGTTCATCGTCACTTCACGACGGAGGTCTCCCTCCACCTTGTAATTGGACTCAATAATCTCGCGAATTCCGCGGGTCTGCTCCTCGGTCAGGTCCTTGGTCCTGGTGGCGAGGTCGACATTGGCCCGGGCGCAAATGTCGTGCGCCGTCTTGTTGCCGATACCGTAGATGTACTGCAGCGAGATGACGACCCGCTTCTGCGGGGGAAGGTCGATGCCGGCGATACGGGCCATTGCTCTCGTGTCTCCTAATTCATTCCCAGGGCCGGGCTCAGCCCTGACGCTGCTTGTGGCGCGGATTCGCGGCGCAGATGACCCGCACCACGCCCCGGCGGTTAATCACCTTGCACTTGTCGCAGACCTTCTTGACCGATGCGCGAACCTTCATGACGACTCCGACAGACCTAAAGACGGCGGGTGAGGAAACAGCGAGGACCTGTCCCTGGGAAAGGGCCTACTTCGCCCGGTAGGTGATGCGACCCCGGGTCAAGTCATAGGGCGACAGCTCCACCTTCACCTTGTCGCCCGGGAGAATCCGGATGAAGTGCATGCGCATCTTTCCAGAGATGTGCGCGAGCACCTTATGGCCCCCATTGTCCAGGGCCACCCGGAACATGGCGTTGGGGAGCGGCTCGATGACCGTCCCCTCGACCTCGATGGCATCGTCCTTCGGCAAACACACTCCTTCAAAAAAAGGGCCCTCCCTTCCACAGGAAGGACCCCGAAATTCCTAGGAAAGCGCGGCGGCATACCACCTCGTGCGGCCGCCGAGCAAGTTCTTCTAGCGTTGAACGGCGCGGCGCGCAACGACCGGGGGCCGGGTGAGCACCTCGGGGCCCTCCTCCGTCACCAGGAGGGTGTGCTCCCAGTGGCTGGAGAGCTTTCCGTCCAGAGTGACCGCCGTCCAGTCGTCGTCCAGGGTTTCCACTTCCCAGCTGCCGGCATTCACCATCGGCTCGATGGCCAGCACCATGCCTGGGCGTAGCTTCATCCCCGTCCCGGGGGTGCCGAAATTGGGGATTTGCGGCTCCTCGTGCAGCCGGCGCCCAATCCCATGGCCAACGAAGTCCCGCACCACCGAGTAGCCCCGCGCCTCGACCAGCCCTTGGACGGCATGGCCAATGTCCCCAATGCGGTTGCCGGCCACTGCCGCCTGGATTCCGGCCTCCAGCGACTCGCGAGTGGCCGCCAGAAGCGCCTGGGCCTCTGGGCTCACCGTTCCGACTGGAACAGTCCGCGCGGCGTCACCGAAAAAGCCTTGGTACACCACTCCGAAATCCAGTTTCACCAAATCCCCGCTCTCCAGGCGCCGCTTCCTGGAGGGGATGCCGTGCACCACCTCATGGTTGATGGAGGTGCACAAGCAGGCCGGGAACCCCCGGTAGCCTTTGAAGGCCGGACGGGCACCCTTCTCGTAAATCAGCCTCTCCGAGAGCTGGTCGAGGTCCCAGGTGGTGACTCCGGGAGCCACCGCCTTTTCCAGCACATCGAGAATTTCCGCGACGATGCGCCCCGCGTCCCGCATCACCGCGATTTCCTCACGACTCTTGAGTTCGACGCCGCCGGGCATGGCTGTCACTGCCTCCCGAGGGCAGCCTGAATTCGGGCGAACACCTCGTCCTGGGTCCCCGTTCCATCCACCGACCGGAGCAGTCCGCGCTGGGCATAGAAGGCTTTCAGCGGCTCGGTGTCCTTGCGGTAGGTGACTTGGCGAGCCCGCACCACCGCTTCTCTGTCATCCGGTCGCTGCACCAGGGTGCTCCCGCACATGTCGCAGAGGGAGGACGTCTTGGGTGGCGCCTGCGTCAGGTGGTAGATGCGGCCGTCCTTCGGACAGCAGCGGCGTCCGCTCAAGCGCTCCACCACTATCTCCAAGGGCACCTCGAGCGACAGCACGTGGTCAACATGCCGACCGAGCGAGGCAAGCATGGCGTCGAGCGCCTCGGCCTGGGCCACGGTGCGCGGGAAGCCGTCCAGGACGAAGCCCGTCCGGCAATCCTCCCGCTTGAGCCGCTCCTCGACGATGCTGATGACCAGCGCGTCAGGGACGAGTTTGCCGGACTCCATCAACGGCTTGGCCTGTCGCCCGAGCGCGGTCCCATCCTTCACCGCCTGGCGCAGGATGTCTCCGGTGGAAATCTGCGGCGTGCCGTAGGCGGCCCGCAGCCGTTGGGCCTGGGTCCCCTTCCCCGCTCCCGGTGGTCCGAAGAGGATGAGGTCCATCGGCTTAGGCAGCCCGCGGCAGCCGGCCTCGGATGCGTGGGCCGCGGGGTCCCGAGAAGCCTTCGTAGTTCCGGCTGATGAGATGGCCCTCAATCTGCTGGACGGTGTCCAGAGCCACGCCCACCACAATCAACAGCGCCGTGCCTCCGAATTGGAACGGGACGCCGAAGGCTTCCTGGTTGGAGAGAATGGACGGGATGACGCAGATGACGGCGAGGTAGATGGCCCCGCCGAAGGTAATTCGGTCCAAAACGCCCCGGATGTAGTCGGCCGTCTGCCGCCCTGGACGGATGCCGGGGATGTAACCGCCCTGCTTCTTGATGTTGTCTGCCACGTCGTCCGAGCGGAAGGTGAGCGTCGTGTAGAAGTAGGAGAAGAAGATGATGAGCAGAACAAACAGCCCGTCATAGAGCCAGACGTTGGATTCGATGGCTCGCTGCACTCCGGCCAGGAAAGGAATCCAGTTCCCCAACGTCGCAGGGAAGGACAGCAGCGCTCCGGCGAAAATCGGGGGAATGACGCCCGCGGTGTTCACCTTCATCGGGAAATAGGTGGCCTGGCCGGCGAACATTTTCCGCCCGGCCATGCGCTTGGCGTACTGCACCGGAATCCGGCGCATGCCCCGCTCGATGTAGACCACGATGCCCACCACCAACAGCATCACCACCGCCACCACCGGGACCAGCCAGGCTCGGTCACCGCGGACCACTTCCACCAAGCGCGATGCGGCCGAGGGCATCCGGGCCACGATGCCGGCGAAGATGATGAGGCTGATGCCGTTGCCGATACCGCGCTCGGTGATGCGCTCGCCCAGCCACATGATGAAGGCCGTGCCGGCGGTGAGGGTGATGACCGTCATCAACGTGAACCAGACGCTGTCGTTGGGAACGACAATCTGGTCAATCTCGACATGCACCCCGCGAATGGTGGTCGGCGTCCGGCCCAGGCTGGCCAGCCAGCGAGCGATGCCGATGCCCTGGATGATGGACAGGCCGATGCTGCCGTAACGGGTGTACTGGTTGAGCTTCTGCCGGCCGGCGGCCCCTTCCTTCTGCAGACGCTCCAACGACGGCACCACCACTGCCAGCAGCTGCATGATGATGGACGCCGAGACGTACGGCATGATGCCCAATCCGAAGATGGACATCTGGTCGAGCGCGCCACCGCTGAAGAGATTGAAGAGGCTCACCAACCCGCCGCGCTGACGCTGCTGCTCCATGTAGGCGTTCATCGCCGCCCGGTCGACGCCCGGCGTGTTGATGAAGACGCCGAGGCGGTACACCGCCAGCAGGACCAGCGTGTAAGCAAGCCGCGCGCGGAGCTCGGCGACGCGGAAGACGTTGATGAAGGCGTTCAAGTTCGAGGCACCCTGGTGGTTGACTGCAGCCTACCCAAAGGACGGCGTCGAGCGACAGACGCCGGGACGGGCCGCATCACCCTTTCCGGACACCCTTGCCCGAATGCGCCTTGGCCGCCGCCTCGTCGGCGTGCGTCATCAGTGGAACCAGGTCCACCGAGCCGCCCGCCTTTTCCACTGCCTGGCGGGCTTGCCCCGAAATGCGGTGCACCCGCACCACCAGCTTGGCCTTGAGCAGCCCCCCCGAGAGCAGCTTGACCCCGTCCCAGCGGCCCTTCACCAGCCCCTTGGCACGCAGTGCCGGCTCGTCCACCGTGCTGCCGGCCTTGAAGTCGCCCAGGTCCTCCAGATGGACGATGGCGAAGTGCTTGCGGTTGGGCGCCAAAAAACCGAATTTCGGCAACCGCCGCTGCAGCGGACTCTGCCCGCCCTCGAAACCCTCGAAGCGCATGTTGCCGGTGCGGGCCTTCTGGCCCTTGCCACCACGGCCAGCAGTTTTTCCCAGCCCTGAGCCTTGGCCTCGGCCGACCCGCTTCTTTCGGTGCCAGCTGTTGCGCGGCCGGCTCAGGTTATTCAACGTCGACATGGCGTTTACTTCCTTCCCTTGTCCGCACGGCGGCTCCGGGCCGCCTCACGCGCTCGAACGTGGCGCGGCTTGCGCCGTACCGCGGGCTTCGGCTCCTGCGAGACGGCCTCGCCGTGCACCAGGTGCCGGACTGTGAAGACCATGCCCCGCATCGCGGGGCTATCTTTGAGCAGCCGCTCCTCACCCATCCGCTTCAGGCCCAGGCCCTCCACGGTGCGCACATGCCCAGCCGGCGCGCCAGCGATGCTCTTGATTAATTTGACGCGGTAACCCATGGCTTTCCTCTGGTTAGACCCGGTGTTGGCCGAGGTCCAGCTCCCGCCCGCGCAGCCGGCCCACCTGCTCCGGTGAGCGAAGCTGCTTCAGCCCGTCCACCGTGGCCTTGAGCACGTTGTGGTGGTTTCGCGAGCCCTGACTCTTGGTGAGAATGTTGCGGATGCCTGCTGCTTCGAGCACCGCCCGCACTGACCCACCGGCGATGACGCCCGTCCCCTCGGCCGCCGGCTTGAGCAGCACCTTGCCGGCACCGAAGTGACCGAGCACCTCGTGGGGAATGGTGTGGCCCTGGAGCGGAACGCGGAAGATGTTCTTCTTGGCGTTCTCCCCTCCTTTACGAATGGCTTCCGGCACCTCGTTGGCCTTCCCGAGGCCCACTCCCACGTGGCCGTTGCCGTCGCCCACCACCACCAGCGCGGCAAACGAGAAGCGCCGGCCGCCCTTCACCACTTTGGCGACACGGTTGATGTTGACCACCCGGTCGCTCAGGTCAAGGTCGTTCGGATTAATAGGTGTTGCCAAAGGTGACTCGCTTTCTCACTTAGAACTTGAGGCCCGCTTCGCGCGCCGCCTCGGCCACCGCCGCGATGCGGCCGTGGTAGGGGAAGCCGTTCCGGTCAAACACCACCTGCTCCACCTTGGCCGCTTTCGCCTTCTCGGCGATGAGCTTGCCGACCCGCGCCGCGTCCGCCTTCTTGTCGCCCTCGGTGCTGCCCTTGAGCTCCTTGCTCAACGACGAGGCGAAGGCCAGGGTGCGCCCCGCATGGTCATCGACCACTTGGGCGTAGACGTGCTTCAGGCTCTTGTAGACGGTGAGCCGCGGGCGCTCAGCCGTGCCCGCCAGCTTTCGCCGGATGCGCTGCTTCCTCTTGAGGCGTGCTTCGACTCTCGACATGGCGGTCTCTTTTCCGTCCGACGGGGATGGGGACTTCCCCCGTTTCGGATGAAGGGTGGCCTAGGCCGTCCCGGTCTTGCCTTCCTTACGACGGATGCGTTCTTCAACGTACTTGATGCCCTTGCCCTTGTACGGCTCAGGAGGCCGAAGCGCTCGGATGCGCACCGCGGTCTCGCCCAGCGTCTCGCGATTCACCCCGCGCAGGGTGAGGCCGATGGTGGGCAGGCTGTCCTCGGTACGGCTCACCTTGTCCACCTCGGCGGAGATGCCCTCCGGCAAGTCAAAGACCACCGGATGGCTGTAGCCGAGCGACATGTGCAGCTGCCGACCCTTGACCTCGGCCCGGAAGCCGACGCCCCGGATGTCCAGCTTGCGCTCCCAGCCGGTGGCCACGCCCTTGGCGGCGTTGGCCAGGATAGACCTGGCCAGCCCGTGCAAGCTGCGCGCCTCACGGCTGTCATCCGGCCGCGCCACCAGCACCTGGCCATCCTTGAATTGGACCGTGACCCCGGGAGGAAGCGTCACGTCGACCTTGCCCTTCGGCCCCTCGAAATGGACCGACCGGCCGCTCAGCGCCGCCTTGACCTTCCCCTCCAGCTTGATGGGCAGTTTTCCGATGCGGCTCATGTCAGTACACCGTGCAGATGAGCTCGCCGCCCACATTCTGCTTGCGGGCCTCGCCGTCTGCCAGGATGCCCTTCGAGGTGGAGAGGATGCTGGTGCCCAAACCGCCGAGCACCCGCGGAATGTCGCGCACCGGGACGTAGCGGCGCAGCCCGGGACGGCTCACCCGCCGGATGCCGACGATGACCGGACTCTTGTCCGGTCCGTACTTGAGCTGGACAGTAATCTCGCCCTGCGGGCCGCTCTGGTGCTCGACGTAGTCGGCGATGAAGCCCTCCGCCTTGAGCACCCGGGCAATCTCCACCTTCAGTTTCGAGGTAGGGATGACCACCTTGTCGTGCCGCGCCCGCGAAGCATTGCGGATGCGGGTCAGCATGTCCCCCACGGGGTCGTTTACAGGCATGACTTAGGTTCTCTTCTCTATCTCACGCTGCGCCGCGCCTGCCCGGACCATCCGGGGGGTTCGCGGGGAGCAGCCTATGGGGGTGTCTACCAGGAGCTCTTCATCAGCCCTGTCACCTCACCCGCCAGCGCACGGTTGCGCAGGCAGATACGGCACATCTTGAATTTGCGCAAAAAGGCCCGCGGGCGGCCGCACAGCGGGCAGCGGTTGTAAGCACGCACCTTGAATTTGGGCTTGCGCTTTGCTTGAGCGATTTTCGAGAGCTTGGCCATATGTTCGTAACCTAAGGGCTATTGGCGGAAGGGCAATCCGAAGTGGCGCATCAGCGCCAGCCCTTGCTCGTCATTGCGAGCGGTGGTGACGAAGGTGATGTTGAGACCCTTCACCTTCTCGATTTGGTCGTAGTTGATTTCAGGGAAAATAATCTGCTCGCGGACACCCAAGGTGTAGTTGCCCTTGCCGTCGAAGGCCTTGGTGGAAACGCCTTTGAAGTCGCGCACTCGAGGAAGGGCCACGTTGATCAGGCGGTCCATGAACTCGTACATCCGGTCGCTGCGCAGGGTGACCGCGGCACCGATGGCCTGGCCTTCGCGCAGCTTGAAGTTGGCGATGGACTTTCGGGCCCGCGTCACCACCGGCTTTTGACCGGTAATGGCTCCCAGCTGGTCCACCGCGGACTCCAGAATTTTGTTGTTCGCCAGGGCCTCGCCGAGCCCCATGTTGACGACAATTTTCTCCAGCCGCGGAACCTGATTCGGGTTCTTGAAGCCGAACTCCTTCATCAAGGACGGCACCCCGTCCTTGCGAAAGCGCAGCTTCAGCCGGGCCGGCTTGGTCTCCAAGCCGGCCTCGATGTTGGCTTCGAAGCCCGCCCTCTTGACCTCGTCTCGGCCACGACGCTTCCCCGCCGCCTTCTTGGCCTTGGCTTCCTTTGCCTTTTCTGCCTTGTCGTCCTTCTCTTCAGCCATGATTCATCGTCCTCTGCTTCGGCGGCCCGTCTGGGCCTCCCTGGCCGCCGGTCAGTGTCCCTCGGCCGTTGGCTCCTCGAGCTCCCAGGCCGGGGCGGGGTTCTTGCCCTAGTGCGCCCTTAGGCGTCAATCCTCGCCTCGCAGGACTTGCAGAAGCGCACCTTGCGGTCGCCCTCCACGCGGATGCCAACCCGAGCGGGCCGGTCGCACTTGGTGCACACCACCTGCACCGCCCCGATGGCGATGCTCCCTGGCTTCTCGATGATGCCGCCCTCGGGCGTGTTGCGGTCCCGCCCTTTGCGGACATGGCGCTTCACCAGCCGCAGCCCCTCCACCTTGAGTCGCCCTGCCTCGTGGTCGATGGCGATGATTTTCCCGCGCTTCTTCGCCGCGTCCTTGAGGCTGCGCTCGGCGCCCGCCATCACCTGCACCACGTCTCCCACTTTCAGCTTCTGCATAGCGTTGCTTGCTCCCGCATGCTCCGAGGCAACCGGAGACGGCTCAGAGCACCTCCGGCGCCAGCGAGATGATTTTCATGAACTTGCGAGCACGCAGCTCTCGCGCCACCGGTCCAAAGATGCGCGTTCCAATGGGTTCCAGGTCCTTGTTGATGAGGACCGCCGAATTGCCGTCGAATTTGATGAAGCTGCCGTCTGGGCGGCCGACCTCGCGCTTGGTCCGAACGATGACCGCCTTGGCCACGTCGCCCTTCTTCACCTTCGAGTTCGGCAGCGCCTCACGGACGCTGACCACAATCACATCGCCGATGCTGGCATAACGTCGCTTCGAACCACCGAGCACCTTGATGCAAAACACCTTCTTCGCGCCCGAGTTGTCGGCGACGTCGAGCACCGATGTCATCTGGATCATCGCCGTCGCTCCTAGCTGTTCTTGCTGCGCTCAATGACTTCGATGACCCGCCACCGCTTTTCCTTGCTGGTCGGCTTGGTCTCGGCAATCCGCACCCGGTCCCCCTCGTTGAGGGAGATTTTCTTCGGGTAGTCGTGGTCCTCCGCATGCGCCTTGTACTTGGCGTGCAGGCTGAGGATTTTCCCGTACTGCCGGTGTGCGGCACGCCGCTTCACCGTCACCACCACCGTCTTCTGCATCTTGTTCGACGTGACGATGCCCACCCGCGTCTTGGGGCGTCCGCGAGGGGCCGGCGTCTCGGGTGTCGCTGTGGCCATGGTTATGCTTCCTTGCTCGCCGTGCCTACCGACGCGGCGGCGCGCTGCTTCTGGGTGATGAGTGTGAGCACCCGGGCCAGATCCCGGCGCCGCTCGTTTCGCTGGGTGGGGTGGTCCAAGGTCCCGGTCCTGAGCTTCATCCGGTCACGAAACAGCTGCTCCCGCAGCTCGACCGCCCTGCGCTCCAGGTCCTGCATCGTCAGCTCGCGTAGTTCCTTGGCGGTGGCCATTTCGATGTCGTCCTCTAGAGGCTCAAGTCCCTGCGGTTGACGATGCGGGTCAGTACCGGAAGCTTGGCCTGGGCCAGCTTCAGCGCCGTGTGGGCCACCTCGGAGGTCATCCCTTCCATTTCGTAGAGGATGCGCCCCGGCTTCACCACTGCCACGTAGTACTCGACCGCGCCCTTGCCAGTCCCCATGCGGGTCTCGGCCGGCTTCTTGGTGATGGGCTTGTCCGGGAAGATGCGGATCCAAATTTTCCCGCCGCGCTTCACGTAGCGCGTCATGGCAATTCGAGCCGCTTCAATCTGCCGGGAGGTAATCCACCCTGGCTGAAGCGACATCAAGCCAAAGTCGCCATAAGTCAACGTG
This sequence comes from Myxococcaceae bacterium, assembly GCA_052143535.1. Lineage (GTDB taxonomy): Bacteria > Myxococcota > Myxococcia > Myxococcales > Myxococcaceae > JADGRA01. The sequence continues at coordinate 266,977 of JBKQSS010000061.1, forward strand.
GAGCCGCGGTACGCCCGCCCGGGCGTTCGGCCTTTCATCATCTTCCGGTACTTCGTTCGCGCCGGTTGGAGCATGGTGGTCTCGTCTTGGAGGGCTTTAGCGGGCCAGAGGCGCCGCGCCCGTCCCTTTGCTCGGAAGAACCTCGCCGCGGCAAACCCACACCTTGCAGCCGATTTTTCCGTAGGTGGTCTTCGCCTCGGCGAAGCCGTAGTCGATGTCGGCGCGCAGGGTGTGAAGCGGAACACGCCCCTCGCGGTACCACTCGTAACGCGCCATCTCCGAGCCCCCGAGCCGGCCGGCACAGGCCACCCGGATGCCTTTGGCGCCGAACTTCATCGCCGTCTGGATGGCCTTCTTCATGGCGCGGCGGAAGGCGATGCGCCGTTCGAGCTGGGTGGCGATGTTCTCTGCCACCAGCTGGGCGTCGATTTCAGCCTTCCGGACCTCGACGATGTTGAGGAAGACCTCGTTCTTGGTGAAGCGCTGCAAGTCCTTCTTGATGGTTTCGATGCCGGCGCCACGCTTGCCGATGACGATGCCCGGGCGCGCGGTATGGACATTGACCTTGACCTTGTTCGCCGCGCGCTCAATCTCCACCTTCGAGACGCCGGCATGGCCGAGCGACTTCTTCACGAACTCGCGGATGGCGATGTCCTCGTGCAGCCACTGCGCGTAGTTCTTGTGCTCGAACCACTTCGAGTCCCAGGTCTTGATGACGCCGAGCCGAAACCCGATTGGATGGACTTTTTGACCCAAGGAGTCTTCTCCTACTTCCGCTTCGCGCTGATGCGCGCGTCGCTGAGAACCACGTGAACGTGGCTGCTTTTCTTGTTGATACGGCTGGCGCGCCCCATGGCGCGCGGCATGAATCGGCGCAGGGTCGTCCCCTGGTCCACCGAGATGGTCTTGACGTAGAGCGCGTCGACATCGACCTCCCCCTTGGAGAGGTCGGTGGCGTTGGCCACTGCGCTGCGGATGAGCTTGGCCACCGGCTTGGCCGCAGCCTTGCGCGTGAACTTGAGGATGTTGAGCGCTGAGCCCACCGGCTTGCCCCGCACCAAATCCGCCACCAGCGCCACCTTGCGGGGAGCCATCCGGAAATCTCTGAGATGAGCCTTGGATTCCATGGTCTCTCTGCTCACTTGGGGGCGCCGGGCGCCTTGGTGACCTTTTTCTCCGCCGAGTGCCCGACGAAGGTCCGGGTGGGAGCGAACTCGCCGAGCTTGTGCCCCACCATGTTCTCGGTGACGAAGACCGGGATGAACTTCCGGCCGTTGTGCACGGCGAAGGTGTGGCCGACGAACTCGGGGAGGATGGTGGACCGGCGCGACCAGGTCTTCACCACTTTCTTCTGGTTGCCCTTGATGAGGTCTTCCACCTTCTTCAAAAGGTGGGCGTCGACGAAGGGCCCCTTCTTGATGGAACGTGCCATGGGCGCTTCCTCTTACTGGCTGCGCACGCCGGAGCGGCGGCCGCTGACGATGAATTTGGTGGTGCGCTTGTTCTTGCGCGTGGTGAGACCCTTCGTCTTCTTGCCCCAGGGGCTGACCGGATGGGGGTTACCCTGTCCGCTCTTGCCCTCGCCACCGCCGTGCGGGTGGTCGACGGGATTCATCGCCAAACCACGCACCGTGGGACGGATGCCGAGCCAGCGGCTCTTGCCGGCCTTGCCGACGCGAATGATGTCGTGCTCGATGTTCCCCAGCTGGCCGATGGTCGCCCGGCACTCCAAGAGAACCTTGCGAACCTCGCCCGAGGGTAGGCGAATCTGCGCATAGCCCCCCTCCTTGGCCATCAGCTGGCCGGAGGTTCCGGCCGAGCGAATCATCTGGCCGCCGCGCCCAGGCTTCAGCTCCACGTTGTGGATGGTGGTGCCCACCGGAATGCTGGCCAGCGGGAGCGCATTGCCCGGACGGATGTCGGCATTGGGGCCGGCATGCAGCACGTCCCCCACCTGGATGCCCACCGGCGCGAGGATGTAGCGCTTCTCGCCGTCGGCGTAGTGCAACAGCGCCAGGTTGGCCGAACGGTTGGGGTCATACTCCACCGACGCCACTTTGGCCGCGACGCCATCTTTGTCGCGACGCTTGAAGTCGATGACCCGGTAACGCCGCTTGTGGCCACCGCCCTGGTGACGACGGGTGATGTGGCCATGGACGTTGCGTCCGCCCGAGCGACGCATCGACTCGGTCAGCGTCTTCTCCGGGGTGTCCTTGGTAAGTTCGGCAAAGTCAGACACCGTCGTGAGGCGGCGGGCGGCGGAGGTTGGCTTGAATTTTCGGATGCCCATTACGCCGCCCCTCCCTCGAAGAGATCGATTTTGTCGCCCGCCTTCAGGGTGACGATCGCCTTCTTGTAGTTGGGCCGCTGGCCAAGGCTGCGGCCGACGCGCTTGCTCTTCCCGCGGATGATGTGCGTCCGGACCGCCTCCACGTTCACCCGGAACAGCGCCTCCACCGCCCGCTGCACGTCGTGCTTGGTGGCCTCGCGGTCCACCACGAAGGCGTACTGACGGAGCTTCTCGCGCGCCCGGTCCAGCTTCTCGGTGATGAGCGGACCCTTGATGACGTCGGTGGCGTTCATGCCAGCGCCCCCTCCAGCGCCTTCGCTGCGGCCGAGGTCATGACCAGCGCCTTGTGCCGAAGCAGGGACTCGACGTTGACGCCTTCTGGTGGCAGCACGTCGAAACGCGCGAGATTTCGCACGCTTCGGTGCAACGAGGTGTTGGTGCGGGAGTCCACCACCAGCGCCTCTTGCAGCTTGAGGCCCTCGGTCAGCACCCGGTGCGTTTCCTTGGTCTTTGGCGAGGCTTCGAACTTATCGAGGATGAAGAGCCGCTTCTCCTTCGCCCGCAGGCTCAAGGCGGCGCGCAGGGCGCCCCGGCGGACACTCCTCGGCGGCCGGTAGGTGTAGTCCCGGGCCTTGGGCGCCATCGCCTTGCCACCGCCCACCCACTGCGAGGCTCGGATCGAGCCCTGACGGGCGCGGCCGGTGCCCTTCTGCTTGTAGGGCTTCTTGCCGCCGCCTGACACCAGGCTGCTGTTCTTCACGCCCACCGTCCCACGGCGGCGGTTCACCGCCTGGAACTTGGCGACCTCGTAGAAGAGGTGCGGGTTCGGCTCGGCGCCAAACACGGCGTCGGAGAGCTCAATCTCCCCGACCTTCTTTCCCGCTTGGTCCACCACGTCGAACTTCATGGCCGTTCTCCGTCCTTGCCCCGGGGGACCCCCAGGTCAGGACTTGATCTCCACGTCGACGCCAGCCGACAGGTCGAGTTTCATGAGCGCATCCAGCGTCTGCTGGGTGGGCTCGAGGATGTCCAACAGCCGCTTGTGGGTGCGGATCTCGAATTGCTCGCGGCTCTTCTTGTCCACGTGCGGGCTGCGCAACACCGTGAATTTGTTGATCCGGGTGGGCAGAGGGATGGGACCGGCGACCTTGGCGCCCGTCCGCCGTGCGGTCTCCACAATCTCCCCGGCGCTCTGGTCGAGGAGCTTCGAGTCGTACGCCTTGAGCCGAATCCGGATTTTCTGAGTCGCCATGCTTCGTTCATCCTCGACTGACACCGCCCCCACACGGGGAGGTGCATCCTCGAACCACCTGGTTGTCACAGAGCTGCTGCCGACTGCGACGAAGGGGGGCGGCTATTAGCACCCCAAGACGGGGGGTGCAACTCCCCTTCCCCACCCCTTCCGGAGGCCTCCCACAGGCCTCTTTCTGGAGAGCCGGCTACTCGATGACTTCGGCCACGACGCCGGCTCCCACCGTGCGCCCGCCCTCACGCACCGCGAAGCGCAGCTCCTTCTCCATAGCGATGGGGGTGATGAGTTCCACCTCGATGGCGATGTTGTCCCCAGGCATCACCATCTCCACGT
>JBKQSS010000062.1:0-91399 GCA_052143535.1 Myxococcaceae bacterium
AGCCGGCTGGATACGGCGCACTCCCCATGCCCCACGGAGCATCGAGCTTCTTGTCGAGCCGGAGCGACTCCCCATTCTCCGCCCCGCCCAAAATCAATCGATCAACACCTCTGTGCAGAGGTACTAGTGGTGGCTCGGGTCCAATTCCGGGAAAGGGCCTCCGGCCAGGGACACCAAAAACCACTGGTTGCCGATGAGCGTCCAGCTGGCGTGGACCTCGGCCGTCACTTCGCTTACCGAAGGCAGCTTCACCCAGCGCATCCGGCTCACCACCGTCGCTTGCTTGCCGTCTGGAGTCATCTGCACGTCGATGACCTCCATGTCCGTCACCTCCAAGTCGGTGCCCTCCTTGCGCCGCGCGGCGAGGAAGACCTGCCGGCGCGCCGCCACCACCAGCTGCGCCGCATCGGCGTAGTCCTGAAAGCGCAGGGCCTTGTCGAAGGCTTCGGCGTCCGTCTTGAGGTTGGGCTCGGGGTTGAAGGGGTTGTGGGAGCAAGCTTGTGCAAACAGGACAAGCAGCACGAGGCACAGTGTGCGAGGGGGACTCACGGGTGAGTTCGCACCCTACCATCAGGGGACCGACGCTCCCGGGGGCCGTGCCCCTTCTGTGCCGTGGTAGCGTCACGAGTCTCCGATGGCCAAGTCGCTGGTGGAGCGGTACGAGGAGATCCTCGCCCAGGACCCCACCTCCCACCTCTTCGTCGAACTAGCCAACTCGCTCGTCGAGGAAGGCGCCAACGCGCGCGCCATCACGGTGTGCCAGCAGGGTGTCTTGCACAACCAGAGCAGCGTTGCCGGCCGGGTGATGTGGGGCAAGGCCCTCATCAATTTGGGGCGTCCGGCGGAGGCGATGGAGCAATTCGACAGGGCGGTGGCCGTCAACCGGGATGACCCGTACGCCTACCACCTCATTTGCGAGGTGCTTCTGGCCAAGGGGCTGTACCGCTCGGCGCTGCCTCTGTTGCGCAAGGCCAGTGCGCTGGCCCCGGACGACGAGGAGCTGCGCGGCTGGCTGGAGCAGACGCAAGGGGCGCTGGCCGGGGGACCGCCGCCCACCATCCGTGCCAGCAGCCGCAGCCTGGCGGAAACCATGGAGCGGACCGACCCCGGGGTGGGGCGCCCGCAGCCCCCGGTGCTGAGCCCGGTGCCCAAAGGCCCGCCGACGCCTGCGCCGGTGGCCACGCCCAGCCCGGTGCCGCGCACCTCGGCCTCCGGGCTGTCCCCGGTGCTGTCCACGCTGTCGGACCTCCCGGCCGCTTCCGCCTCACCCTCCAACACCCGCGACATTATTCCGGTGCCGCTGCTTCAAGGCAGTGCGGCCCGCGTTGCCGCCGAGGCGAGGAGCGCGACGCCGGCGCCCTTTGCCGCCGAGGGCTCTGTCCTCTCGGAGATTCCTGAATTCTCCGAGGCCTCCACCGTGCCGGCCATGCCGCGCAGCGGCCTCAGCACCAGGGACACCGAGGCCATTGCCCGGGAATTCGAGCAAAACCTCCGGGCCAAAGTGGAGGAGGCGCACCAGGAGAAGGGCTTTCTGCAAAGGCACTGGGCGAAGCTGGCCCTGCTGGTGGTGGTGGCGGCCGCCGCCGGCACTGGGGCCTGGGCCTTCGTCCACACCCGCTCGGTTAACCAGGGGCGGGACTTGCGCGACGCGCTGGCCTCGGCCCGCCGGGCCTTCGCCCAGGACACCGCCGCCGGCTACACCGCCGGGCTTCAGGCCCTTCTCCAGGCCGTCTCCATGGACGCTCGCAGCGAGGAGGCCTGGGCCCTCACCGCGCTCGGCCACGCGCATCTGTACGCCGAGCACGGCGGCGCGCCGGCCGACAAGGCCCAGGCCGAGTCGGCTCTCGGCCACCCCAAGGTGGCCGACGCGGCGCCGGGGGTGGTGCTGGTCAGCCGTTACTTGCTTTCCGATGGGGCTGAGCGCGCGGCCGAGAAGGCCGCCGTGTTGAAGAGCTCGCTCGACGCCACCGAGGTGCACGAGCTGGCCGGCCGCATTCTCCTCGAGAGCGGCGACGCCAAGACGGCGGTGCTGCGCTTCAAGCGGGCGCTGGAGCTGCAGGGCAACAACGTCCGGGCGCTGTTGGCGCTGGCTGACTACTACCGGGAGGCGGGCGACGACGCCAACGCCCTCACCTTTTACGCCACCGCCAGCCAGGCCTCGCCGACGCACCCCGGCCGGGTGCTGGGCGAGGCAGAAAGCCTGCTGGCCCAGGGCCAGGACGTCTCGGCCACCGTGCAGGCGGTAGAGAAGCTGCCAGCACCAGGGGACTCTCTGACACTAGCCGAAAAGGCCCGGCGCAGCCTGCTTCTCGGGCGACTGCTTTCGGCCACCGGTGCGCACGCGCTGGCGGTGCAGACGCTTCAAGAGGGGGCCAAGGCCTTTCCGGACAGAGGCTTCGACTTCCAGCTGGCCCTGGGCGACGCGCTGCGGGCCGGCGGCGACATGAGCGCCGCCCAGGAGGCGCTGGAGGCGGCGGCCAAGGTGCGGCCCAAGGCGGAGGAGGTGCGCGAGGGGCTGGCCCGGGTGCTGCTCGCCCGCGACCGGGAGCGCGAGGTGCTGCAGCGCTTCGCCGCGGACGACAGCCGGAAAATGGCCTTGTTGCGAGGGGAGGCGGCGGTGCGGCTGAAGGACTGGAAGCGCGCCCGCGCCGAGCTGGCCCGCACCCAGGTGGCGGGCCGCGTCCCGGTGGAGGCGGTGGCGCTGTTGGCCCTGGCCGACGCGGCCGAGGGAGACGTCGACAAGGCGGTGAGCGTCCTCGAGCGGACGCAGGCCTCCCAGAAGCGGCCCCGTCCGGAAGTCTCGGTGGCGCTTGGGAAAATTGACTGGCAACGCGGCGTGCTTGACCAGGCACGGGCGCAATTCGAGCAGGCCATGAAGGACCCGCGCGACTACGAGGGCGGCTGCGCCCTGGGCCGGCTGCTTCTCAGCAAGGGGGCCCCGGACAGGGCGCTCGAGCCGCTCAGCATCTCGGTGCAGCGCAACGGCAGCCACGGGGAGTCCCGGCACGCCCTCAGCCGGGCGCTGTTGGCGCTGGGGCGGGGCGAGGACGGACTGCGGCAGGCCGAAGCGTGGCTTTTGGAAAACCCGGCCTCGGCGGCGGCCTCACGCGACGTGGCCTTCGCCGAGTCCCAGCTGGGCCGCTGGAAGGACGCCGAGGGCCACCTCAACCGTGCGCTGCAGAAGGAGCCCTCGGACGTCGACGCGCAACGGCTGCGCGCGCAGCTTCTCTTCTCCAAGGGAGACGTGCGCGGCGGCATGGCCGCGCTGGAGAAGGCCAACCACCTAAACCCCAAGGACGCCGAGACGTGGTGTGCCATGGGCCGCGCCTTTTTGCGCCAGCTCAACGGCCCCTCGGCCAGCAAGGCTTACCAAGCCGCGTTGCGCGAGGACCCGGACAGCGTCTGTGGCAAGGTGGGCCAGGTGGCGGTGAAGCCGCAAGCGGCCCCGCCCAAGGCCAGGGCCATGCTCTTCACGCTGTCCACCCAAAGCCCAAGAATCTGGGACAAAGCCTCCGCCTCGGCCCTCTTGGCGCGCCTCCTCCTCGCCGGTGGCGCCCTCAAGGAGGCCCGCCGCACCGCCGAGCAAGCAGTGGCCCAAGGGCCGCTTCTGGCGGACCCCCACGCCGCCTATGGCCTCGTCTTGCGCCGACAGCACGAGGAGGCGCGCGCCCGCGAGGAGCTCGCCCATGCCGTGCAGCTCGACCCGGGCGACGCCGCCATGCGGCTCGCGCTGGCCGACGCGCTGGTGGGGGGCTCCGAGGCGGAGGTGGCCCGGGCGCCGGTGGAGTACCAGACGTTTCTCAAGCTCGCCCCGAGGGCCCCGGACGCCTCCCGGGTGAAGAGGCTTTTGCCCGGACTCAAGAAGAAGGCAGCCGGGGGCAAATGAGAGTCGCGGCGGGCGCTCCCGCACCTCTTGCCCGCGTCGTCGTCTCCAACGCGCTCGGCCTCTCGGTGGGCTACCTTGGCTTTGGGCTGTTGGTGGAAAGCCTTCGGCGGCTGTACCCCTCGCGGGGCGTCCTCACCCTCTCCTTCGCCCTGGACGCCCTGCCGGCGCAAGCCCTCTCCTTGTGCGGGCTGCTCGAGCCGCTGCGCGAGGCCTACCTCGCCGGCCGCCTCACCGAGGCCGGCCTGCGAGCCATTTTTGCCAGCACGGCCCTGGCCGTCATTTTCCTCTTGGCTGCAACCTTGGGAGTTTTAGGGGCACTGTTGCGCGCTTTTTTTCGACGGCGGGCGGCACTTCGTGAATGACAGCCGCGTCCAGGGACGCCATGCTGGGCCGGTCGTATTTTGGGAAAGCGGCGGGGGGCGAGGCGTCATCGGGACGCCTCGTCTCCCGTTTTCCCAGGTTTTCGGCCTCTAGCCGGCGCGGCGCGCCGTGACGCAAATCTCCACCACCTTCGGGCCGAAGCGCTCCCACTGGGTGGGCCCGGTGCCCTTCACCCGGAGAAAGTCCTCGCGGTTTTCCGGAAGCGCGGTGGCCAGGGCGCGCAGCGTCTTGTCGTTAAACACAATAAAGGGCGGCACCTCGAGGTCACGGCTCAGCTCCCGGCGGAAGCGGCGGAGCTCCAAGGCCGCGTGCTCGCTGTACTGGCCGTCCACTGCCTCCTCGCCCTGCTTGTAGACGGCGCTTTTGCCCACCTGCTTTGGGCGCGCTGCGCGGAGGGTGGTTCTCCGGCCGTGGCACACGTCGCAGCCGGAGCAGCTTTGCTGGGCGAGCTCCTCGCCGAAGTAGCGCAAGAGAAAGCCGCGCCGACAGGAGCGGCCGTAGGCGTAGTCCGTCATCCGCTTGAGGAGCAACAGCGAGCGCTGCTCCTGGGCGCGCACCCGCTGTAGCGACAGCCCCAAGGTGTGGAAGGGCACCCGCTGCAGCGGGCGAATGCTGCGGCCGGAGAAGGGCCGGCGCACCTCCAAAAGACGCGCCTTGTCCAGCGCCGACAGGGCGCGCCGGACGGCGTCCACTTCCAGCCCGGCGCGGCTGGCCAGGGCCCCCAGCCGCACGCTGGCCACCTCGCCCGGGGCAAAGAGGCCCTCGAGCGCCTGGTAGACGGCGCGCGCTGGTTTGCCCAGCTTGGCCGGCGCGGCCGGTAGCCGGCGCAACCTCCAGGCGCCCTCCGCGGCGTCCTTTCTTTCCAGCAGCCCCTCCCGCTCCAGAATGCGCAAGGCGGCGGACACCTCGAATTCGCTCGCCCCCACCGCGCCGGCCAGCGCCGCCAGCCCGCGCTCGAAGCCCCCCGCGGCCACCAGGGAGTTCCACACGTCGGAGATGACGGCCTCCGAGGGATGGTTCCCCTCAATCATCCTCTCCTGGGTGAAGACGTCGGCGTGGTTGAAGAGAAGCAGCGCGTGGGCCGGGCCGGAGTCGCGTCCGGCCCGCCCAATCTCCTGGTAGTAGGCTTCCACCGCGCGGGGAATGTGGGCGTGAATGACGAAGCGAATGTCCGGCTTGTCGATGCCCATCCCGAAAGCGTTGGTGGCGATGGCCACCGCGTCGGCTGAGGACATGAAGCGGTCCTGTGCGCGGCGGCGGTCCTCCTCCTCCATCCCGGCGTGGTACAGCACCGGCGTGTGCCCGCGCTGCTTCAGCGCGGCATGCATCGACTCGGCTGCCTTCCGAGTGGCGCAGTAGACGAGGCCCGAGCCCCCTTCGGCCACCCGCGCCGCGCAGGCCGAGCGCTTGTCCTCGTCGCCGGCCACCGGGCACACCTCGAGGAAGAGGTTGGGCCGGTCAAACCCGGCCACGAAGACGGCCGGGTCCTTGAGGAGCAGCGAGCGGACAATGTCCTCGCGGACTTCCGGGGTGGCGGTGGCGGTGAGGGCCACCGTGCGCGGTGGGCGCAGCTTCTTGCGCACCTGGCCGAGCAGCGCGTAGTCGGGCCGGAAGTCATGCCCCCACTGGCTGATGCAGTGCGCCTCATCCACCGCCAGAAGCGCCACGCCGGTGGCCTGGAGCGCCTCGACGAAGTGGTTGCTGCGGAAGCGCTCGGGGGCCACATAGACCAGTCGGTAGGCGCCCGCGCGCATCCGGCGGATGCGCTCGGCGCGCTCGGCTTCACTCAAGGTGGAGTTGATGACGGTGGCGGCAATGCCGCGCGCCTCGAGCTGCTCCACCTGGTCTTTCATCAACGCGATGAGCGGCGACACCACCACACTCACCCCGGGCACCAGCATCGCCGGCAGCTGGTAACAGAGGCTCTTGCCGGCCCCGGTGGGCATCACCACCACCGTGTTGCGGCCAGCCAGCACGCTGCTGATGACTTCCGCCTGGCCGGTGCGGAAGGCGGGGAGCCCGAAGTGCCGCCGCAGCGCGACGGTGGTCTCCTCTTCTGCCTGCACGCTCTGCATGGAGGCGGACTCTACTCCTCGAGGCTGCGGCGTCGGGCCCCCCAGTGGCCAGAGCGGCGAAACGGTGCCCTCTAAAATTGGGACATCGCGAAGAAGGCCTTCATCTTCTCGTTGGTTTCCCTTAGCCGCGCCGACAGCGTCCGCACCAGCGTCCACAGCACCGCGTAGGCCAGGTCCTTGTCGGTGAAGAGGAGCTGGTCGAATTGGCGACGGTCGATGCGCCACAGGGTGGCCGTCTCGTGGGCGTAGGCATCGGCGCTGCGGACACTCTCCTCCACCACCCCCATCTCGCCGAAGTACTGGCCGGCGTCGAGGATGGCCAGGGCTTCCTCCCCCATGCCCGGGACGCGCCGCGAGATGCGCACCTTGCCCGAGACGAGCAGGTACATGGACTGGGCTGCTTCCCCCTCGCGAAAAATGAGCGCGCCGGACTCCACCGTCTGCGCCTCGCAAATGCTGGCCACCTTGCGCAGCTGCGAGGGGCTCAGCCCCTGGAATAAGGTGACCTGAGCGAGCGGAGCGACGTCCATCCGGTTACCTCTTCTTGCACAAGGGACAAAAGCCCTTACCACAAGCTTGGGGCTGCGGAAGCGTCCTGCTGCTACGGTAGCGCAGCCTCAAATGGCCCCCCGCGGCCAGAGGAAGGAGAGTCAAGCAAGCCTGTGTCGACGCCCATTCACAAGGTGACCATCCTTGGTTCCGGCCCGGCCGGCTACACCGCCGCCATCTACGCCGCGCGCGCCGGCCTCGAGCCGGTGCTGTACGCCGGCGGCCCGGCGGCGCATGACCCGTCCAGAGTCCCCGGCGGGCAGTTGATGATTACCACCGACGTCGAGAACTACCCGGGCTTCCCCGAGGCAGTCACTGGACCGGAGCTGGTGGAGCGCTTCCAGAAGCACGCCGAGCGCTTCGGTACGGTGGTCCACATGGAAAACATTACCGCGGTCGACCTCTCGCGCCGGCCCTTCCACCTCACCGCCGAGAACGGCGCCAAGGTGCTGAGCGAGACGTTGGTGGTAGCCACCGGCGCCACCGCCAAGTGGCTGGAGGTGCCGGGAGAGGTGCAGTACCGAAACCGTGGCGTCTCGGCCTGCGCCACCTGCGACGGGGCCTTCTTCAAGGGGCTCGAGGTGCTGGTGGTGGGCGGGGGTGACACGGCCATGGAGGAGGCCAGCTACCTGGCCAAGCTGGCCTCGAAGGTGACGCTGCTGCACCGGCGCGACTCCTTTCGGGCCTCCAAAATCATGCAGCACCGGGTGCTCAAAAACCCCAAAATCCACGTGAAGTGGAACACCGTGGTGGAGGAACTTCTCGGGGACACCAAGTCCTTCACTGGCGCCCGGGTGCGCAACACCCAGAGTTCCGAGGTGAGCACGCTCGCGGCCAATGGCCTCTTCGTGGCCATTGGCCACAAGCCCAACTCCGAGCTCTTCGAGGACTGGCTCGAGACGACCGAGGCGGGCTACATCAAGACCGTGCCTGGCTCGACCCGCACCGAGGTGGAGGGCGTCTTCGTCTGCGGCGACGTCCAGGACCCGGTGTACCGCCAGGCCGTCACCGCCGCCGGCACCGGGTGCATGGCGGCCATCGACGCCGAGCGCTTCCTGGTGGAGCACGGCCGGTGAGCCAGGCCGACAAGCCGGACACCCTCGCCATCCACGCCGGGACGCGGCTTTTGGGCTCGCGCACGGTGGACTTGGTGGCCCCGTTGCACCTGAGTGCAGTCGGGTACTTCGAGTCGGCCGAGGACTTGGACGCCTCGCTGGACGGCAAGGACTTCGTCTACGCCCGCATCCGCGCGCAGAATGCCTCTCTCCTCGAGGAAGCGGTGGCTGCGCTGGAAGGCGCCGAGGCAGCGGTGGCCTACGGGAGTGGCATGGCCGCGCTGCGCTCCCTGTGGGAGGCGCAGGGACTACAAGCAGGGGACAAGGTGGTGATGGCGGCCGACGGCTACGGCGCCACCCGGGCCCTCTACAAGGGGCTGGCCGCGCGCTCGGGGGTGGAGCTCCACGCCTTGCTTCTGTCGGACGCCGAGGCGCCGGCGCGCATCCGCGCCCTCGCCCCGCGTCTGTTGGTGGCCGAGTCCGTCACCAACCCGCTTCTCAACGTCCCGGACCTTCCTGCCCTCGGCCAGGCGGCCCATGCGGTGGGAGCGCGCTTCGCCGTGGACGGCACCTTTAGCTCGCCTGTGCTTCAGCGCACGCTGGCCCAGGGCGCGGACTACGCGCTCCAGTCCTCCACCAAATGGATTAACGGCCACTCCGACGCCACCGGAGGCACCATCTCCGCCTCGGCCGAGCTCATCCAGCCGCTGCAAGCGGCGCGCGTCCTGGACGGCGCCATTCTCGGGCCCTTCGAGGCCTGGCTGACGCTGCGAGGCTTGCGCACGCTGCCGGTGCGGATGCGGGCCCACAGCGCCCACGCGCTGGCGGTGGCCGAGCAGCTGGCCAAGGACGGCCGGGTGGCCCGGGTGCTGTACCCGGGACTTCCGACGCACCCCCAACACGCGGTGGCCAAGCGGCTTCTTCGGCATGGCTACGGGGGCATGGTGGCCTTTGAAATTGCCGGCGCTGGCCGAGCCGAGGTGTTTCGCTTTCTAGAGCGAGTGAAGCTGGCCCGGCCCGCGCCGACGCTGGGGGACGTGGCCACCCTGGTGATGCACCCGGCCTCCGCCGCCGCCCGCCGGATGACGGCCGAGGAGCGCGCCCGGGCCGGCATCTCGGAGAATTTGGTGCGCGTCTCGGTGGGGCTGGAGGACCCGGAGGACATTGTGAGGGACCTCCTCCAGGCGGTGGCCCCTTGAGAATGGTGGACGTCGGCGGAAAGCCGAGGACGGAGCGAGTGGCGGTGGCGACGGCCAGGCTGCGCATGCGGCCGGCCACCGTCCGGCGGATTGTCAAAGGCCAGCTGGACAAGGGAGACGTGCTCGCCGCCGCCCAGCTGGCAGGCGTCATGGCGGCCAAGCGCACGCCGGACATTGTGCCTCTGTGCCACCCCATCGCCCTCTCCGGGGTGGAGGTGGAGGTGTGGACGCGGGGCGCGGGGGTGGACGTCCGGACGGAGGTGAGGACGGTGGACCGCACCGGCGTGGAGATGGAGGCGCTCACCGCGGCGGCCGCCGCGGCGCTCACCGTCTATGACATGTGCAAGAGCGTCGACCGCGGAATGGTGCTCGAGACGCTGCAGCTCGAGCACAAGGCGGGCGGCCGGAGCGGCACCTGGCAGCGTCGGGCAAAAGCGAAGCAGCCGAAGCGGCCCGGCGGGCGTTTGGCCAAAGCCAAGCCTCAGCCGCGGTAGGCGCTCGCCCTCAAGAGAGGGACAGCCCCCAGGGCCTCAGGAGGCCGGCTTTTGTTGCGCATGCTGTGGCAGTGGGCAGGACTCATACCCATGCCGCTCGTCCCACTGCTGGTGCTCTGCCTCTGCCAGCCAGAAGGCCGAAGCCGGGGCCACCTCGGTGGTGATGCGCTTTACCAGCTGCTTCTGCTCCAGCTCGCGGCTGGCCAGTGCCAGCGCCTGTTGCTCTTCACCAAAGGTGAAAATGGCTGACCGGTACTGCGAGCCGCTGTCCGGGCCCTGGCGGTCTCCGCTGGTGGAGTCGTGAGAGGCCCAAAACACCGCCAGCAGCTGCTGGTAGGAGACTTTCTTCGGGTCGTACTCGAGCAACACCGACTCGGCGTGGCCGGTGGTGTGAGAGCTCACCATGGCGTAGCTCGGGTTGGAGGTGTGGCCGCCGGTGTAGCCCACGGCGGTGGCCACCACTCCTGGGACTTGTCGAAAGCGGTACTCCACCCCCCAGAAGCAGCCTTGCGAGAAAACCGCCAGGGCATGCCCAGGCTGCGGCTGAAGGGGAGTGCCGTGGCCGACGCCTCCCGGCGAGGTGCCGACATTCAAGGGGAGGACTTTGTGCTGCTGGGCTTGAAGCTTGGCCGCGGTGAAGAGGGCGGCCAAGACGGACAGCGCGAGGACAAAGTGGCGGGGCTTCATGGCTCTTTTACGCAGTTGGGGCCCAACCGGTTTCAGAGGTGAAGGGCTTCACTGGGCCTCTGTGGCAGGCCAATTCAGGACCACCGTCAGCGGGAGCTCGTCGGCGATGACCTGCGGAACGGCCAGCAGGAAGCGCTTCCCGTCCGGAAAGACGTCGAAGGCCGGCGCTTCTGGGTCTCTTCGAAGGCCGGGCTGCAGGCTCTTCGAGAGGAAGAGGGGTACCGGCGCCCCAAGGTGCAGCTTCGGCTGGGTGGAGACGCTGACTGCCCAGAGCCTCCCGTCCGAATCCGAGTAAAAAATGGTGCGCAGCTCGCGGTTCCACCGCAGCTTCACCGCACCGCCGGTCGAGAGCCGAACCTTCTCTCCCGGTCCAGGGGTGGGCGCGACGTACGCCTCCCAATTGCCCGACTCGTCCGAGATGAAGGCGACGTAGCGCCCGTCCGGCGAGAACCTGGTGTTGTACATGCGGAACTTGGAGGGTTGCAGCCGGGAGGGGGCGTCTTTCGCGGTGAGGAGCAGGGTCCACACCGCACCCTCGGTGTTGTTGTAGAGGACCGAGCTCCCGTCCGGCGAGAGGTCCTCTGCAACTTGAAAGCCTTCGCCTGCCAATCGAGTGTCGGTGCCCGTCTCGAGGTCGCGACGGTACAAGTGTGGGAGCTGGGCACCATCATTCATCGAATAGATGAGAGCCCTTTCGCCTGGGACCCAGAGCGAGTGGATTTCGCTGCCAGGGGCCGAGGTGATGCGGTTCTCGACGCCGCGCTCGACGTCGACTGTCCAGACGTCCTCGCTCAGCACCGGAGTTGAGCGGCTGAACGACACCCGTGCCCCGCTCGGAGAGATGGCGAAGTCGTGGTAATCGCCTGCGCCGGTCAGTGCCCGGAGCTCACGCCCGGTGCGGTCGAACAGCACCAGCCGTTGAGCGTCGTTGGCACCCTGAAGCACCAGCGTCCCATTGAGGGAAGTCGCGTATTCGGCGGCGCCGGTGCTCGAGAAGTCTCGGACGTGCGCAGCGACGACGAAGGCCGCTCCGCTGAGGGCGCCTTTTTGCCAGTCAAAGTGCTGCGCCACCAAGGCACCTTGGCGGCTGAAGAGGATGAGTCCAGGCTCGCTAAACTGGACCTTCGAGCCGACCGGCGCCAATTCTCTCGGCGCCTGTCCGGGAATGGCCATCATCAGGACGTGCCCGTTCTCTTCCCGCCGCGTGTAAAGAAAGCGCTTGCCGTCGGGCAGAAACCAGGGCCAGCGAAGTCGGCCGTCGCTCCCGGCGGACTGCTCCACCGCGACGGAAGGGGTTCCGCCGCTCGCAGAAACGCGGAGGAGCCTGCCGCCAGCGCCAAAGAGAATCTCCCCACTGCTTCCCCAGGTGCCCGAAAGCCCGATGTCCGAGTCGACCGCGCAAATGCGCACGGCTTCGGCGCCGGGCAGGTCGATACGCTTGAGCGCACCATGGGCGAAGAAGGCGACGGAGCGGCCATCGGGCGACCAGAAGACGGACTCCGCGCCGTCGGTGGTCTCTAGCGGGCGGGCGTCGAAGTCAGCAATTCTGCGCACCCACAGCCGGCGCTCGCCTTTGGAGTTGAGGGCGACATAGGCCAGCTGCGAGCCGTCAGGCGAGACCGCGAAGGAGTCGCGTTCGCGGCTCCAATAAAAGCTGCTGTCGCCAGGCGGCAGAAGCAGAAACCGCGTGACGCCTGGGCCGGCCCTCCCGGGCCCAGGCAGTCGCCGGAGCCAGCTGGCCACGGCGGCCAGGGCCACCAGCGCCACTAGGCCCCAGGGCAACCAGGCTGCCTGGCGCGTTGCGGCTCTTTGGGGAAGCTTGCCCGTTGGGCGCTCCTGTAACTCGCGCAGCAACAGGGCGACGTCGTGGGCCGAGTTCCAGCGGGTTGCTGGGTTTTTTTCGAGGCACCTCGCCACCAGCCGGTCGAAGGCGGGCGGGCTGGCAGATTGCAGGGAGGAGACGCGCGGCGGCTCGGAAGCCAACACCGCCGACATGACTTCCGCACCCGAGGTGCCTCCAAAGGCCCGCTTCCCGGTGGCCATCTCGAAGAGGACGGCGCCCAGAGCAAAAATGTCGGTGCTGGCATCCGCCGTTTTCCCGTTGAATTGCTCGGGCGCCATGTACGGGAACGTTCCGACGACTGCGCCTTCGCCGGCCCCAGCGTGGCTCACCGTCGAGTCCCAGGTGGCGTCCCGCGCCGCTGGGCGGGGAAGGGGCCGGGCCACGCCGTAGTCGAGCAGCTTGACGCCCGATGGGGTGACCATGATGTTGCTCGGCTTCAGGTCCCCGTGGGCAATGCCCACCGCGTGGGTTGCGGCCAGCGCCGAGGCCATCTCCACGCCAAGGCGGAGCACTTGCTCGAACCGAAGCGGACCCTTGGCCAGAAGCGCTGCGAGCGTCACTCCCGACAGCAGCTCCATGACCAGGTAGTCGACGTCCCCGTGACGACCGACGTCGAACAAGGCGCAGACATTGGGATGCGCCAGCTTGGAAATGGCCTTCGCCTCCCGCTCGAAGCGCTTGCGCCATTCTTCCGCGGAGGAGACGTCAGAGGGGAGGATTTTGACGGCGACCTCTCGCCCCAGCCGCGTGTCCCGGGCGCGGTAGACCTCACCCATGCCCCCCGCTCCCAGCGGCGCCAAAATCTCATAGGGGCCAAGGCAGACTCCAGCCGCGAGCACGATGCGAAGCCTGCGCCCCTTGGAGCGCGTTTTCTAGGGGCAACTCACGGCCCGAGGCACATGCTTTGGGGCTGCGCCAGTCGTTTGCGGCCGCCTACAACGCCCCGGCGCGCTGTGCGAAGCACAGTGCATTCATCACCAGCGCGTGGGTGATTTTGCCGTCCTGGACGAGGCGCAGAAGCGCCTCGGCCGGGACGCGGACGAGCTCAATGTCCTCGTCTGCCTCGGGCCGGGCCCTGGCGGCTTGCTCGCAGTCCAAGGCGAGGTAGCTGTGGCAGAGGTTACTTTGCAGGGCGGGGTTGGGGTGCACCGCGCCGAGAAACTCAAGGCGCGCGGCCCGAAAGCCCGTCTCCTCCTCCAGCTCGCGGGCTGCCGCCGCCAACGGCGTCTCGCCTTCGTCCACCATGCCCCCTGGAATTTCCAGGGTGCACGCCTCCACGCCGAAGCGAAACTGCCGGACGAGGAGGGCCTCGCGCGAAGGGGTGAGCGCCACCACATTCACCCAGTCCGGCGCGCTGAGTCGGACGCGCGCACGGAGGCTGCCGTCCCGTGGGTCCTCGAAGCTGTCCTCGCGGACGCGGAGGATGGTGAAGTCCTGCTCCTGGCCGAGGGCTCGCCGTCGCCAGGCCCTCGGGGCTTTGCCGTCCACCTTGCCTCCCCCCCTTTTGTGGGGGCCCGTGCCTTCCCTCAGTTGAGGTAGTCGACGCGGGCCTTCAACGTCCGGGCCGCCAGCCGCAAGTTGCGCTGGTCCGGCGCGTCCGGGGACAGCTCGAGGCACCGCTCCACGTCGGCCAGTGCCGCCTGGTAGGCGCCCAGGGCGGAGAGAATGCGGGCGCGCACCCGAAGCTCGCCGGGATGGTCCGGGGCCAAAAGCAGTAGCAAGTCCACCACCGCCAGCGCCCGCTCCCCGTCGCCCCGCGAGAGGTAGGAGCGCTTGAGGTTGGACAGCATGCGGGTGGCGATGGTGGGCACCGAGGCCGCCGACAACAGCCGCGGGGTGAAACGCACCGCCGGCGCCACCCGGGCCAGGAGCTCCTCACAGCTATTCCCAGTGAGAAGTCGTCCGTGGTTGAAGGGGTCCAGCACCAAGCGCTCACCGGGGCCAGGGGTGGCCACCAAGAAGTGCGCCGGGAAGGGGACGCCCACCAGAGGCACCCCCGAGCGCCGGCCCACCTCGAGGTACACCACCGAGAGGGCAATCGGCAGTCCCGTCTTGCGGGAAAGCACGTGGTGCAGCGCGCTGCTCTCCGGAGACTCGTCCAGCGCGGCGCCGCCGCTGAAGCCCTCCTCTTCCACCAACACCTGGCGCAACGCCGCCAGCCGGGCCGGGAGGTCGGGCTCTTGTGGCAAGGCGGCCTGGACGCGGGTGGCCAACCCGTCGAGCGTCGCTTCCACCTCCTCCACGTCAAAGTCGTCGTCGACGAGCGAGGCCACCGCGCAGGCCGACCAGTCCAGGCGGGCCGGGCTGGCCTTCAGCCCACGGGTGAGCAACTCACGGGCGCGCGCATGGCTGAGTTGGAGAGTATTCACCGCCCCTGCTCATGCTCACCTGCCCGGCCCGGTGCAACCCCTTCGCCCGCAGCAAGGACTCCGGGTGACGTTGACAACGCTGCGGGAAGAATGAAGGTGCCCGGCCGGTGCCTAGCCGGCTATGTACACGGGACTGGAGGTACCGATGGACACCCCTTCGCCGCACCGCATCGAGACGGAGGCCGGCATTGCTGAGGTGGTGAGGCGTTCCCGGCGCATTGCCGTCCTCGGCATCAAGACGGAGGCGCAAGCAGGACAGCCAGCCTTCGACGTGGCGGCGTACCTCGTCCGGGCCGGACTGGACGTCGTCCCGGTGCCCGTCTACTACCCCGAGACGACGGAAATTCTCGGCCGCAAGGTGTACCGGCGGCTGGTGGACATTCCCGGGGAGATTGACTTGGTGGACGTCTTCCGCCGTCCGGCGGACATCGAGCAGCACCTGGCGGACGTGCTGGCCAAAAAGCCCAAGGCAGTGTGGTTTCAGCTGGGCATTCGCAATGACGCCGTCGCCGACAGGCTGGCCGCCGCGGGCATTGACGTCGTCCAGGACCGCTGCCTGATGGTGGAGCACCGCCGACACGGCGGCTAGGAGGGCCCGCCCTTCTCGGCCCTGGGGCCAGAAGGCCGCAGGGACTGCGCCGGCTGGGCGAGGGCGCGCTGCGCAGCGGCGCGTCCAGCAGCCACTGCTTCGGGCCCCTTGTGCAGCGAGCGCGCGGAGACACGCGGCAACTCGGACACCACCAGGTAAACCACCAACCCCTCGGCGGCCAGCAGCGCGCACTGCAGCTCGAGGTGGGAGCGCCGCAGCGCGGCGACGCCGGCCGAGAGGCCCCTCGCGTAGGCGAAGGGCCCCCCGAGGGCGGCCTCGCCGCGGGTGGGCAACAGGTGCACCAACAGCGCGTCCAGCGCGCCCGGCAAATGCCGGCTCAAGGCCAGTGCCGGGGCCTTGTCCACCAGGCCCCCGTCCCAAAGCAGCGCCTCGCCCCTCGGTACCGGGCGGAAGAGGCCCGGGTAGGCGCAGGTGGCGTGAATGGCCGGGGCCAGCTCGCCTGTGGTGAGGGCCACGCTGCAGGCGTTTTTGACGTCCGCCGCCACCAGCAGAAGCGGCGTCGGGCACTCCTCGAAGCGGCGCACCGGCAGGGCGGACTCGAGAAGGGTGCGGAAGCGCCGGCCGGCCAGAAGCCCCATGCCGCCCGTCCCGCCTCGGGCCGCGTCGGCCAGGCCGCCGAGGACGTCCACGTCAAAGAAGCTTTCCCGGCGCAGCCCCAGCACCAGGGCCTCCAGTGCCTCGGGCTGTAGCCCTGCGGCGGCAAAGGCCGAGACGAGGCCCCCGGCCGACGTCCCGGCATAGGCCGCCGGGCGGAGGCCCGCGGCCAGAAGGCCGCCGAGGAAGCCGGCGTGCCCGAAGAAGCCGAAGTACCCCGCCGAGAGGACGAGGCCCACCCGGCGTCCGGCCAGCGCCTGGGCCAGCGTCGCCTCGCTCTGGGGGGCCGCCTTCTTGTGGACGCGCTTGGGCAATTTCGGGAAGGGGCGCGGCAATAGCGAAAAGGGGCCCTCTGGCGGCGCCCCCCAGAAGGCCGTTGCCTCCGATGGCTGGGCGGTTGTGCGCAAGGGAGAATCGACGTATGAGCATGCGTCTATATGGAAGCCCTCTCCCAGTCCTTCCGCGCGCTCGGGGACGCAACGCGGCTGAGGCTTCTGCGACTGCTCTCCGCCGCCCCCCTCAACGTCAGCGAGCTCGTCTCCATCGTCGGGGTGGCCCAGTCCAGCGTCAGCCACCACCTGAGCAAGCTGCGGCAGCTGGGACTGGTGCGCGAGGAGCGCGCCGCGGGCTTCAGCTACTACTCGCTGGCGGTGGACGCCGAGGACTTGCACTGGCCCCTCATCCGCATGGCCTGCGAGGCGGAGGACGTCAGCGGAGACCAGGCCCGACTCACCGACTTATTGCGCAGCCGCGTCGACCGCACCGTGCTCAACGAGCGGCTCCTCGAGCCGGGGCAGTCCTGGTTTCTCTGGAGCTCGGCCCTGGCCTCGCTGCTTCCGGCGCTGGACGTGGCGGACTTTGGCTGCGGCTCGGGCGTCCTCAGCGTCTCTTTGGCCCGCTGGGCCAAGACGGTGGTGGCCATCGACCAGAACCCGGAGGCCCTCGCCCAGGCCCGCGCCCGCGCCCGCCGGGAGGGCCTGCGCAACATTTCTTTCCTCCCGGAGGACCTCCACACGCTGTCCCTGCAGTCGAGCTCGGTGGACTTGGTGGTGTTGAGCCAAAGCCTCCACCACGTGGAGGAGCCAGAGGCAGTGCTGGCCGAGGCAGCCCGGCTACTCCGCCCCAAAGGCAAGGTGGTGGTGCTGGAACTGATGGTGCACGAGGAGGGGTGGGTGCGTGAGCGCCTGGGCCACCGGCACTTGGGCTTCTCGCCGGCCCGACTCGAGGCCAGCCTGAAGCGCGCCGGCTTCGGCGGCTTGGGCCGCGAAGTGCACGCCCGCGAGGCCACCTCGCCCTTCCGCGTCTTCCTGCTGACAGGAGAGAAGCGATGAGCGCCACCCGTCCCGAGCGCCTGGCCGCGCTGAAGGAGGCGCTTTCGGCCCGCGTCCTGGTGCTGGACGGGGCGATGGGGACACTCATCCAGTCGAAGCACCTGAAGGCCGCTGACTTCGGCGGTCCCGAGCTCGAGGGGTGCAACGAGCACCTGGTTTTCACCCGGCCAGACGTCATCCGCGACATCCACACCGCCTACTTCCGCGCCGGCGCGGACGTGGCCGAAACGGACACCTTTGGCGGGACGCCGCTGGTGCTGGCCGAGTACGGGCTGGCGGCCGAGGCCCGCGCCCTCAACGCGCGGGCGGGAGAGCTGGCCCGGGAGGCGGCGGCCCTAGCCGAGGCCGAGGACGGGCGGCCGCGCTGGGTGGCGGGCAGCATCGGCCCCACCACCAAAGCCATCAGCGTCACCGGCGGCGTCACCTTCGAGGGCTTGGTGGAGACGTTTGACGTCCAGGCCCAGGGCCTTTTGGCCGGCGGGGTGGACTACCTCCTCATCGAGACCTCCCAGGACACCCGCAACGTCAAGGCGGCGCTCCTCGGGTGCGAGCGCGCCTTCGAGACGCTGGGCGAGCGGGTGCCAGTGGCGGTCAGCGGCACCATCGAGGCGACCGGCACCATGCTGGCAGGACAAACGGTGGAGGCGCTGGCCACCTCGCTCGAGCAGGCCGAGCTGCTTTACCTCGGCCTGAACTGCGCCACCGGCCCGGAATTCATGACCGACCACATTCGGTCGCTGGCCGCCATGAGCCGCTTTGCCGTGGGCTGTGTCCCCAACGCCGGGCTCCCCGACGAGAATGGGCACTACCTCGAGTCCCCGGAGATGTTGGCCCGGGTGCTGCGCCGCTTCTGCGAGGAGGGCTGGCTCAACGTGGTGGGCGGCTGCTGCGGCACCACGCCTGACCACGTCCGGGCCGTCGCCCGGGCGGTGCGGGGGCTGTCTCCGCGGCGGGCCAACCCGCCCCAGCGCAGCCGGCTTTCCGGCGTGGACTACCTCGAGGTGGGCGAGGAGGTGCGCCCAGTCATCGTCGGAGAGCGCACCAACGTCATCGGCTCGCGCAAATTCAAGGAGTTGATAGTCGCCGAGGCGTGGGAGGACGCGAGCGAGGTGGCTCGGGCCCAGGTGAAGCGCGGGGCGCAAGTCATCGACGTCTGCCTGGCCAACCCGGACCGCGAGGAGCAGGCCGACTTGCGCCGCTTCCTCGAGGTGGTGGTGAAGAAGGTGCGCGTCCCGCTGATGATTGACAGCACCGATGCGCGCTGCATCGCCGAGGCGCTCACCTATTGCCAGGGCAAGTCGCTCATCAACTCGGTTAACCTCGAGGACGGGCTCGAGCGCTTCCAGAAGGTGGTGCCCTTGGCCCGCAAATTCGGCGCCGCGCTGGTGGTGGGCTGCATCGACGAGGTGGGGATGGCCGTGACGCGCGAGCGGAAGCTGGCCGTCGCCGAGCGCAGCTTCGAGCTGCTCACCCGGGACTTCGGGGTGCAGCCGGAAGACATCTACTTCGACCCGCTCGTCTTCCCCTGTGCCTCCGGGGATGCCCAGTACACCGGCAGCGCGGTGGAAACCATCGAGGGCGTGCGGCTCGTCAAGCAGCGCCTCCCTCGCTGCAAGACGGTGCTCGGCATCTCCAACGTCTCCTTCGGGCTGCCCACCGCTGGCCGCGAAGTCCTCAACTCCGTCTTTCTCTACCACTGCACCCTGGCCGGTCTGGACATGGCCCTGGTGAATGCCGAGAAGCTGGAGCGCTACGCCAGCCTCAGCGAGACGGACAGGAAGCTGGCCGAGGACCTCCTCTACAACCGCGGAGTGGACCCGGTGACGCCCTTCGCCGCACAGTTCCGCGAGGCGAGGCCGGCGCGGCCCAAGGTGGCCGAGCTGCCGTTGGACGAGAGGCTGGCCCGCTACGTGGTGGAGGGCACCCGCGACGGGCTGCTTCCGGACCTCGAGCTGGCCCTGGCCACCCGCAGCCCCTTGGACGTCATCAACGGCCCCCTGATGAAGGGCATGGACGAGGTAGGCCGGCTCTTCGGGGCCAACGAGCTCATCGTGGCGGAGGTGCTGCAAAGCGCCGAAGTGATGAAGGCGGCGGTGACTTACCTCGAGCCGAAGATGGACCGCTCCACCACCGCCGTGCGCGGCAAGGTGGTGCTGGCCACGGTGAAGGGCGACGTCCACGACATTGGGAAAAACCTGGTGGAGATTATTCTCGCCAACAACGGCTTCCAAGTCGTCAATCTCGGCATCAAGGTGCCCCCCGAGCAGCTGGTGCAGGCGGTGCGCGAGCACCAGCCAGACATCCTCGGGCTGTCCGGCCTTCTGGTGAAGAGTGCCCACCAGATGGTGGCCACCGCCGAGGACCTTTCCCGGGCTGGGGTCAGCGTCCCAATGCTGGTCGGCGGGGCGGCGCTGAGCCGCAACTTCGTCGACAAGTCCATCGCCCCGGCCTACGCCGGCACGGTGGCTTACGCCCAGGACGCGATGAGTGGCCTCGAGCTGGCCAAGCGGATTGTCCACCCCACCGAGCGCTCGGTGCTGGAGGGCGAGTTGAGGGTGCGCCGGGCGGCACTGAAGGCGGAGGCCGCCTCGCGCCCGACGCCGGTGAGCGCCCCGGTGGCGCGCTCCCACGAGGTGCGGCTGTTGGACAGCTTCCCCGAGGCCCCGGACTTCGAGCGTCACGTGCTGTCCACCACTCCGCTCGACGACATCTGGCGCTTCATCAACCCGGTCATGCTCTACGGACGACACCTCGGGGTGAAGGGCTCGGTGGCCCGGGCGCTGGGGACGGCGTCCGAGGGCGCGCTGCGGGACACCGAAGAGGGGCGCAAGGCGCTGGAGGTGAAGGACGTCATCGACGGCCTGAAGGTTTTCCTCCGTGAGAGGCTCCACCCCAAGGCGGTGTTTCAATTCTTCCGGGCCGGCTCGGACGGCAACTCGCTCATCCTCTTCGACGCCAAGGGTGGAGCGGAGCGAACGCGCTTCAGCTTCCCCCGCCAGCCGCGCCAGGGCGGCGTGTGCCTGGCCGACTTCGTCGCTCCGCTGCACCAGGGGAAGGGCCGCGACAACGTGTGCCTCTTCCTGGTGACGGCCGGCACCGGCATTCGCGAGTGGAGCGAGCAATTCAAGGCCGAGGGGCGCTTCCTTCAAATGCACGCCGTCCAGGCGCTGGCGCTGGAGACGGCCGAGGCCTACGCCGAGCTCCTGCACTCCCGGCTGCGCAGCATGTGGGGCTTCCCGGACGCGCCGGGCCTCAGCATGCTCGAGCGCTTCCGGGCTGAATACCCAGGCAAGCGCTACTCCTTCGGCTACCCGGCCTGCCCGCGGCTGGAGGACCAGCAGCAGCTCTTCGCCGTGCTGCGCCCGGAGGAGCTCAAGGTGGAGCTTACCGACGGCTGCATGATGGAGCCGGAGGCCAGCGTGTCCGCGCTGGTGTTCCACCACCCGGACGCGTTTTACTTCTCCGTCGCCTAAAGCCCCTCCGACGAGCCGTCCCCCCCCGCCGCCCCCTGCCAAGAAGAGGTTTCCCCCAGGTGTCGCGCTCCGCGCTCGCGCTTCTGCCCCCGCACGCCACCACCGGCATTGGCAGCCTGCCCCACACCCAAGGCGAGCTCGGGCTGCAGCTGGCGCTCCAGCTGGACGTGCCGGTCCTCCCCGAGCTGCCGGCCGGAAACCCGGGCGAATTCATGATGGCCTCGGCCCTCGAGGGCTTGCCGGGGCTGGACTTCGACGCGCAGGGCATGTGCACGGTGCACACCGGCGTGTGGGAGGCCGGGGCGGCTGACTTCGGCGCACGGCTCGACAAAGCCCTGGCCTCGGACAACCTCTCCTCCTTCGAGCCTTCACCCGCCGCGCGACGCGCCTGGCTGCCCTTCCTCTGGGAGGTGCGGAACCGGCCCCTGGCCCTGGCCAAGGCCCAGCTGGCTGGACCGGCCACCGTGCGCTGGGGGACGCAGCTCGACGTGGGCGGCCCGGTGTCCGAGCACCCCGCGCTGGACAGGCAGGTGTTTCGCCTGCTGCTGGCGCGCTGTCTGGCCATGGTGAAGGCGCTCCGCGCCGCTGGCGCCACGCCTCTCTTCTACCTGGACGAGCCCGGGCTGTACGCCCTCGACACCAGCGAGGGGCGACACCTCCTGATGCTGCAGGAGCTTCGCCTCCTGGTCGTCGCGCTGCAGCGCGGGGGGGCGCTGGTGGGGCTGCACTGTTGCGGCAATACCCGCTGGGAGGCCCTGCTCGGGCTCGGACTCGACCTCTTGTCCTTCGACGTACGGCTCTCGCTGGACGCGCTGCTCGACGTGCCTGGGCCCCTCGAGGCCTTCCTCCGCAGCGGCGGGGCGCTGTCCTTGGGGATTGTCCCCACGGACTTGGGCCAGGACGCCTCGGTGGAGGAGCTGGTGGCCGCCACGCAAGCCTCTCTTGAGTCGGTGCTTGCCCCGGAGCACGCGGCTGAGACGCTGAAGCACTCGGTGCTGACGCCCGCCTGCGGCCTTGCGCTGCGCACCGTGGTGGACGCCGAGCACATTGTGGAGCAGCTACGCGTTGCCCAGGAGGCGCTTCGCGGCGCAGAATTCGTAAGGACCACGGCCTAACGCGCCGCGGTGTCTCGCTTTGACGTTGCTGGCCCCTCCTTGTGTGAACTAGGGAGTGCGGGTCGAGTCGGTGTTGGACTGTGCTCGGCGCTTCGACATTTCGGTTTGTGGGGTGCTCACGATGCGCACGCGGATAGTTGTCGCTGGCATCCTTCTCCTGTTTGCGTTCGGATGTAAGCCCTCCCCTCCGGTACGCGCCGGCCCGACAGAAAAAGTCGGAGTCATTACCTCCCTCACGGGCTCGGAGCAGGCCTTCGGCACCCAGCACGAGCGCGGCTATACGCTGGCGCTGGAGGAACTAAACGCGAGCGGCGGAGTCCTGGGAAAGCCGCTCGAAATTATTAAATACGACGACCAGAGCAAGGCCGACGTCGCCGTCCAGGGCGTCAGCAAGCTGGTCGACCAAGACAAGGTGCCAGTCGTCATTGGGGCCTATGCCAGCCAGTCCACGCTGGCGCTGGTGCCGGCAGTGGTCAAGCGCCAGGTGCCACTGCTTATCCCCACCGCCACCGCGGACAACGTGCTGGCCAGCAAAAGCCCGTGGGTTTTCAGGGTGTGCTCCGGGGCGGATGACCTGGCCCACGCCACCGCGGACTTCCTCAAGGCCACCGGGCTGCCGAAGAGCATGGCCATTGTCTACGAGAACACCAACTTCGGGCAGGCCAACGCCGGCGCGATGCGCACCTGGGCGAAGACCTTCGGCATCCCGGTGGTGGCCGACGAGGCCTACGGAGCCGGTAGTCCCAGCTACACGGCAATGCTGCAGAACGTGAAGCAGAAGGCCCCGGAGGCCATCTACTTCGCCAGCTACCTGCTCGACGCCACCCAGCTCATGAAGCAGGCGCGCCAAGTCAATCTCAACCCACGCGTCTACACCTCGGCCGGCACGGGCTTCGCCCTCCCCTCATTCCTCAGCGGCGCGGGCAAGGACGCCGAGTACACCCTCAGCGGCCAGCAGTGGATGCGCGAGTCAAAGTGGCCCGGCAGCAAGCAATTCGCCGACACGGTGAAGGCTCGCTGGGGCGAATACCCGAGCTACCACGCGGTGCAGGCCTACGTGAGCTTGAAAATTGTGGCCGACGCGGTGAAGCGCGCCGGCAAGTGGGAGCCGGCGGCCATCCGCGATGCCATCGCCAGCACCGAGATGATGAGCATTTTCGGGCCCATCAAATTCGTCAACCAGCAGAACCAGCACCCCGTCCTCATCACGCAGGTGCAAAAGGGCGCCTTTCAAATAGTGGCCCCGGCCGACCAGGCCACCGCGCAAGTCATCCTCCCGACGCCGCCCTGGTCTGCCCGGCCGTAACCCCGTGGCCGCGCTTCAGGCCATTCTCAACGGGCTCCTGGTGGGGGGCATCTACGCCCTGATTGCCATGGGGATGGCGCTCATCTTCGGCGTCATGCGGCTGGTGAATTTTGCCCACGGCGCCTTCCTGATGGTGGGCATGTACATCGCGTACTTCGGCTACACCCTCTTCAAAATTAATCCCTACTGGGGCTGCGCCCTGGTCGGAGCGGCCCTCTTCATCATTGGCCTGGCCGTGTACTGGCTGCTCATCCGCCGCGTCATGGGGCAGTCGGACTTCCTGCAGATTCTACTGACGGAAGGGATTGCGCTGTGTCTGGTGGGAGGCGCCCAGCTGCTCTTCACCGGCGATTACCGGTCCATCAGCCTGCCGCTGGCCGACCGGACGGCGAACCTCGGACCGCTCAACTTCAACGTCGCCTACGCGGTGTCCTTCGCCATCGCCGTGCTGGGCGTGGCGTCGATGTACTTCTACATGAAGTACACCGAGATGGGCCGGGCCATCCGCGGCGTGGCGCAGAACCCAGGGGTGGCGCCGTTGATGGGCATCCGGGTGCGGTGGATTTCCGGCATCTCCTTCGCCTTTGGAGTGGCCTGCGCCGGCGGTGCCGGCGCCCTGCTGCTGCCGGTCTTCTACGTCAACCCCACCATTGGCGCCCCCTACACCCTCAAGTCCTTCGTCATTGTGGTGCTGGGCGGGATGGGAAGCGTCGAGGGTGCGGCGCTGGGTGGGCTCATCCTCGGCGTCACCGAGGGACTGACCGCCTACTACTGGTCCGACAGCTACACCCAAGTGGTGGACTTCGTCCTCTTCTTGGCGGTGCTGCTGCTTCGTCCTCAGGGTCTCTTCGGGAAGAAGGCGCCATGAGTCGAGCGCGCTGGCTGTCGGCGGCCATTTTTTTTGCACTTCTTTTGAGCATGCCCTTGTGGCTGAGGGACGCTTACCTGCAGCAAATTGTCTTTCGCGTCGTCATTTTTGCCGTCCTCGGGATGGCGTGGAATTTGCTCGGGGGCTACGCCGGGCAGTTGTCGCTGGGGCACGTCGCCTACTTTGGAATTGGCGCCTACAGCGTGGCCCTTTTTCACGAGGCCTTCGACTGGAACCCCTGGCTGGGAATGCTGGCCGGGGTGGTGCTGGCTTGCCTCGCGGCGCTGCTCATCGGCGGCCTCACCTTCCGGCTGCGCGGGCCGTACTTCGTGCTCTCCACCATCGCCACCGCGGAGATTCTTCGGCTTTTGGCGCTCAACCTCTCCTTCACCCACGGCGCCATCGGGATGATTGCTCCCAGCTTCTTCAGCGAGCCCAATGGCGACCGGAAGACGTACTACGCCGCCTTGCCGCTGCTGGCGGCCGCTTTCGCCCTCACCAGCTGGACCGACGTCAGCCGCTTCGGCTACTCGCTGCGCGCCATCCGCGAGAACGAGGACACCGCCATGGCGGTGGGCATCAACCCGGCGGTGGAGAAGCTGAAGGCCCTGTTGCTCTCGGCGGCGCTGGTGGCGGCCGCCGGCGCTCTCTACGCCGGGGTGTTCCAATTCATCGGCCCGGACAGCGTGCTGTCCATTGACGTGTCGGTCCAGATGGCGCTCATCGCCATGCTCGGCGGCGCGGCCACGGTGTGGGGGCCGATGGTGGGCGCGGTGGTGCTTACCGTTGCAGCCGAGGGCTTGAAAGCGTACCTGGAGCGGGCCCACACTTTCTTCTACGGAGTCCTTCTGGTGCTGGTGGTCCTCTTCCTCCCCGGTGGATTGGTCTCCATCGCCCAACAGCGCTGGTTCCGCCGAAGGCCAGCGGGCGCCCAGGCGAGTTGAAGGAGCGAGCGTGGCCCCCCTTCTACAGCTGAAGCACGTGGTGAAACGCTTCGGCGGACTGCTCGCCACCAACGACGTCAGTTTCGACGTCGACGAAGGCGAAGTGGTCTTCATCATCGGCCCCAACGGAGCAGGCAAGACGACGCTCTTCAACCTCATCTCTGGCTACGTCACCGCGGACGCTGGGGAAATTCTCTACCGAGGGCAAAACCTGGTCGGCCTCAAGCCCTACCAGACCACCCGGCTCGGCATCGGCCGCACCTTTCAAATTGTGAAGCCTCTCCCCAGTCTCACCGTGCGGGAAAACGTCATGCTCGGCTCGTTTCTCCACGCCCGCTCTCGCGCCGAGGCGCGACGCAAGGCCGACCAGGTGCTCGGCTTTCTCGGGCTTGAGAAGCGCGCCGACCAGCTGGCCTCCGGGCTGCCGCTCGCTCAGCGCAAGCTTTTGGAGGTGGCCCGCGCGCTGGCCACCGGGGCCAAGCTGCTCCTTTTGGACGAGGTCATGGCCGGCCTCAACCCCACCGAGTCGGCCGAGGTGGTGCAGTTGCTCAGAAAGCTGAAGGACTTCGGAGTCACCGCGGTGGGAGGGGTGGAGCACATCATGCGGGTGGTGATGGCGTTGGCCACCCGGGTGGTGGTGATGGACCAAGGGGGGAAGTTGGCAGAAGGGGCGCCGCAAGCGGTGGTCCATGACCCGCGGGTGGTGGAGGCGTACCTCGGAAGCAAGTACCAGCAGGGCAGGAGCCCTCCGTGAGCGCGGAGACGCTTTTGGAAGTCGACGCGCTCACCGCTTTCTACGGCGACTTCCAGGCGCTCTTTGGCTTGAGCTTCCAGGTGCGCGCCGCCGAGGTGGTCGCGCTTCTCGGCGGCAACGGGGCCGGGAAGACGACTTGCCTTCGTGTCGTCTCTGGGCTGTCGCGCGCCCGGTCGGGCCGGGTGCGCTTCTTGGGCCAGGACATCACCGGCCTGTCTCCGGCCGACATCGTCGAGCTGGGCGTCGCCCACGCGCCCGAGGGGCGGCAGCTTTTCCCGGAAATGAGCGTCGAGGAAAACCTCTGGCTCGGCTCCTACTTGCCCCGGGCACGCAAGCGGCGGCCACAAAACGTGGCCCGCATGTACCAGCTCTTCCCGAGGCTTGCCGAGCGCCGTCGCCAGGTGGCGGGCACGCTGTCCGGAGGCGAGCAGCAAATGGTAGCCATCGCCCGCGCGATGATGTCCGAGCCGAAGCTCTTGCTGCTGGATGAGCCCTCCTTGGGCCTCTCCCCCAAGCTGACCGAGCAGACGCTGGCCGCGGTGCGGGAGCTGGCCAAGGTGGTGACCGTCCTCATTGTCGAACAGAAAGTCATGGAGGGCCTGGAGATTGCCGACCGGGGCTATGTCATCGAGAACGGCAAGCTGGTGACCGAGGGGACGGCGGCGTCGCTGGTGCAGGACAAGGGCATCCGCGAGGCCTATCTCGGCCTGTAGCCTGAAGAGGCGTGTCTCCCAGCTGCGCCGAGACACGGGGAGCCGGCGCACAAAGGAGAACAAGCTGTGTCGAACACGCGCCTTCGACGCCCTCCTCAACACGTCCATGAAGTCGGCTCGCGAGAGCTTGCTGAAGAGAAACAACTGCACCGAGGTCACCAGCCGGCAATCCCCAAGCAGTTACTGCACCGAGGTGCGGTGCCAGAAGGATGGCTCCGTCACGAAGACAACCATCAGCTACCCAGGGCGACACCTCTTACCGGATGGAGATGCACAGAAAGCAGGGCCAGGCCGAGACGGTCACTGTCCTCGAGGACCACTCCCTGGGCAGCTGCCCGGCAGACATGAAGCCCGGGGACGTGGTGACGGCGGCCAGAAGAGGGTGGAAAAGGGACAACCGCCGCCTCAGGCGTGCTTCGGCTCGGCGGACTCCTTGGGACGGTACGTCACCCCGCAACCCCCAATGCCGCAGTAGCCGTCCGGATTCTTCGCCAGGTACTGCTGGTGGTACTCCTCGGCGTAATAGAAGGGCGGCGCGGCGCGAATCTCGGTGGTGATGGGGCCAAACCCCTCGTCGCTGAGGACGCGCTGGTAGGCCTCCCGGGAGGCGGCCGCCGCCCGAGCCTGCTCCGGGGAGTGGGTGTAGAGGGCGCTCCGGTACTGCGTCCCGGTGTCGGCCCCCTGGCGCATGCCTTGTGTCGGGTTGTGGCTTTCCCAGAATTCCTGCAGCAGCCGCTCGTAGGAAAGCTTCTTCGGGTCGAAAACCACCTGCACCACTTCGGCATGCCCAGTCTTTCCGCTGCACACCTCCTGGTAGGTGGGGTTGGGGGTAAAGCCGCCCGCGTACCCCACCATGGTGGAGACGACGCCCGGCAACTCCCAGAATTTCCGTTCCGCCCCCCAGAAGCAGCCCATTCCAAAGGTGGCCAGCTGCGTGCCCGCCGGGAAAGGGGGCACAAGCGAAGCGCCGTTGACGAAGTGCTTGGCCGGGACAGGCATTGGCTCCGCGCGGCCGGGCAGGGCCTCCTCAGCGGTGGGGAGCCGGGACTTGGGGCTGGCAAAGAGGGACATGGCCCGCCTTCCATAACCAGGGACGCAGGAGGTTTCCAAGGCCTCCCTCAGCGGACGAAGCGAAGGGCGGCCTCGCCGAGGCCGACAAAGCGCGCCTCCACCTGCGCGCCGGAGGGCACCAGCGTCAGGCCGGTGGTACTTCCCGTCGTCACCACGTCCCCGCTGCGCAGGCCGCCCAGCCGGACGCTGCCCTCATTGGCGAGCCACACCAACAGGCGAAAGCCGTCCCCAGAGGTATTTCCCCCCACGCGCTCCACCGCCGGCTGGCCGTTGACGAGCAGCCTCACCGGAAGGGCCCAGACGTCCAGCCGCCGCCAGTCCGCAAGCGCCGGGCCCAGCACGTAGCCCCGGTGCCCTTGGCTGTCCGCGACGGCGCTGAAGGCGTCGAGGCTTGAAGCGTCGGCGTAGCGGGACTCGATGAGCTCCAAGCCGGCGTGCGCCGTGCCCACCGCGTCCAGCACCTCCTCGCGGCCGTAGGGCGTTCGGCGCGGGGGGAGGGCCCGCACGAAGCTGAAGGCCACCTCGGCCTCGACGCCGCGGACGCGGAAGTCCCTGTCACTCAGCGTGGCCGGGCTCAAGGAGAGGCCAGAGCGGTACATGGGGGCGCACAACGGGACGGCCTGTGGCGAGGGCGCGCCCACCTTCCAGCCGCCAAGCGGCCCACGGGCGCGCGTCACCGCGTCTTGAATGGCGTACGCCTCGGCAAAGGAGTGAGGGCGCAGTGCCTCGTCCCAACCGGACAGCGGCCTTCCGGACGGGCCCCAGGCCGCGAGCAGGAGGGCGGCGGCGCGCTCGGCTAAGGGCGGTGTCTCCATGCGCTTCCCCGTTGGTGTCCCCCCTCCGAAGTGCGCCCGGCGGGGCCGTCCCAAGGGCGGCCCTCACCTCCCGGGCCGGGCGGTGGGCAGTCTGCCGTTGGCCCGAGGGCGGCGTCCAACATGGCCTCTGGGGGGGCCGGCCGCCTCAAGACGCCCGGCGTCGCCTTCGCCAGGGCGGCTTGCATGGCCGCGCTGACGCCGAGGGTTGCCGCCTCGGCGGCATTCACCCAGCGCAACTCGAGGTACTCCCCCTTTTGAGGACGGACGGGGGCGGTGGCCTCATACAGCGAGAGGGTCAGCGCCCGGTGGGTGAGGGTGCGGCGCACCGTGCCGAGGCTGTGGCCGACGCGCGTCCCCGGGCCGAGAAGGGCCATTAGCCGGGTGCGTCCCTCGTCGGCCTTGGCGGCCCCGGGCAGCTCCACCGCCGGCAACTCCCACAGGCCGCCGAAGAGGCCCTTCGCCGGCCGCCGCCCGAAGAGGAGTCGCCCCTGCCGTCGGACCACCGCCACCGCCAGGCGAAGCCTCTGCCGCCGGGGCGCCGGGCGGGGTGGCGGCAGTCGCGCCAAAAGGCCCTGCGCCAAGGCCCGGCACTCTGTCCGCAGTGGGCACAACCGGCAGCTGGGGCTGGCCGCCCGGCACAGCGTCGCACCGAGCTCCATCAGGGCCTGGTTCCAGTCGCCCGGGCGCTCGGCCGGCACCAGCCGG
Organism: Myxococcaceae bacterium; assembly: GCA_052143535.1. Classification (GTDB taxonomy): domain Bacteria; phylum Myxococcota; class Myxococcia; order Myxococcales; family Myxococcaceae; genus JADGRA01. The sequence continues at coordinate 28,838 of JBKQSS010000062.1, forward strand.
CTGGCGTGCGCCCACAGCCGTGCCTCGCGCTCTGGCGCGCCCGGGGCCCCAGCCACCGCGTACAGGCGGCACAGCACCCGGGCCACGTTGCCGTCCACCAGGGGCTCCGCCAGCCCGAAGGCAATGCTGGCCACGGCGCCGACGGTGTAGCGGCCAAAGCCGGGGAGCACGGCCAGCGCGCTGGCCGAGGCCGGCAGCAGGCCTCCGTGTTTCTGCACCACGGCCTGGGCCGCACGGTGCAGGTTGCGCGCCCGGGCGTAGTAGCCAAGGCCGCTCCAGGCCGCGAGCACCGCGTCCAAGGAAGCATCGGCGAGGCTGGGCAGCGTCGGGAAACGCTCGAGGAAAGGCGCCCAGTAGCGCAGCACGACGGACACCTGCGTCTGCTGCAGCATGACTTCACTCACCCAAATGGCATACGCGTCGCGGCTGCGCCGCCAGGGGAGGTCCCGCGCCTGGGCGTCGTACCAGGTGAGCAACGCGCGGTGGAGTCCGGCGTCCGCCTTTGGCGTGGGAAAGTCCGCCGACTCGGTGAGACGTCGCCGGCGTAGGGCAGTGGCCACGGGCCTTCTACCCTACCTCCCTTGCTGACAGAGTCAGCGGCTAGAGTGCCTCTCACGTACGCCCATGGGTCAGAACGTCATCACCAACGACTTCAGCTGGTCGAAGAGCCGGCACGAGAAGTTTTCCGGCTGCCGCCGGGCCTACTTCCTCCACTACTACGGCAGCTGGGGCGGCTGGGAGAATGGGGCGTCCGAGGAGGCGCGGCAGCTCTTCACCCTCAAGCGGCTGGCCAACCGTTTCAACTGGGCCGGCAACGTGGTGCACGCGCACATTCGCGACGTGCTGCGCACCATCCAGGCCGAGCGCGCGGTGGATGGCGAGGCCGTCCTGCGACGGGCGCACCGGCTGATGCAGCGGGACTGGCTGTACTCGCGCAGCAAGTCCTACTGGGACGAGGGGAAGCGGCGGCCGGACTTCACTGGCCTCGTGGAGCACGAGTACGACGAGCCGGTGCCGGCCGAGGAATGGAAGCGCAACTGGCAGACGGTGGAGCAAGGGCTGCGCTGGTTTCTCGCCTCCCCTTGGATTGAGCGCGCCCGCGGCCTGAAGCCAGAGCAGTGGCTGGAGGTGGACGAGGGCGCGCAGAAGAGCAATTTCGACATGCAGGGCGTGAAGGTGTTCGCCATTCCCGACTTCGTCTTCCGCGACGAGGAGGGCCGCATCACGGTGGTGGACTGGAAAACGGGCAAAATGCGGGAGGGGTACGAGGACCAGGTGGTGGGCTACGCGCTGTATTTGGCCCACCGCTACCGCGTCCTGCCCGAGTCGGTGCGCTGCCTGCTGGTCTTCGTCAACCAGGCCGAGGAGGTGGAGGTCCACGTGGACCGGCCCACCGTCGAGCGCTACCGCCTGCTCTTCGAGGAGAGCGTCCGTTCCATGCAGGCGCTGCTGCTTAACGCCGCGCAGAATGTCCCCACCGATGCGGCCCAGTTCCCCAAGACCGAGGACTTCAAGGAGTGCGCGCGCTGTGCCTTCCGCCGCGCCTGCGGCCGCCAGCACATTACCTTTGCCGCGCTGGAGGCCGCTGCGGCGCCTGCTCCGGCGCCAGAGCCGCTCGCCGCCAGCGCGGCCGCCTAGCGCCCCTGGGCGATTCGGCGCACCACCACTCCGGCCATCGCCATGCCGAAGACGGAGGTGACGAAGACGGCGCTCCCATTCACCTGGGTGCGGTGGTCGCAGGTGTGGAAGTCATTCTCGCGAGAGGGGCAAACGCACAAGAAGCCCTCTGTCTTGGCGTCGTAGGTGAGGGGCAGCGGCGTCCGGGACGTCTCAATGCTGTAGACGGCCGTGATGCCGGTGGGGCGCTCGGTGTCCACCCCGTACTTGCGCTTCAGCAGCTTGCGCACGTCCTTGGCGAAGGGGTCCATGTGCGTCTCGCACAAGTCCTCTACCCGAATGGCGGTCGGGTCGAGCCGGCCAGCGGCCCCCATGCTGCTGACCACCGGGAGGCCGAGGGTTCTGGCGCGGTGTAACAGGTGCAGCTTCGCTTTCACGTTGTCGATGGCGTCCACCACGAAGTCAAACCCTGGGTCGAGCAGGGTTTCCGAGAGCTCGGCGCGGTAGAATTCGCGCACCGCCTCCACCGAGACGTCCGGGTTCACGTCGCGACAGCGCTGGGCCATCAACTCGGCCTTGGGCTTGCCCACCGTCCGTACCGTCGCGTGCAGCTGACGGTTGAGGTTGGTGACGCACACCTCGTCGAAGTCCACCAGGGTGAGGTGGCCCACGCCGCTGCGCGCCAGGCCCTCCACCGCGTAGCTGCCCACCCCGCCCAGGCCAAACACCACCACCCGGGCCCGGGCAAGGCGTTCCATGCCGGCGTCTCCGAGGAGACGCCCCGTCCGGTCGAAGCGTCGGGACAGACGGAAGGCGCGTTCGCGTCCCAAAGGGGGCGCGCCATCGGTGGGGGAGGGGGAAGTGGGAAGTGCGTCCATGGCTACGGACTCCTTTAGCGCCCAGCCGGGGGCGATGCGAAGGGCCGTCCGAAGAAGCGCCGGGCGTTGTCCGCGAGCCGGCTGGCCAGCTGCGCACTCGGCTGGCCGAGGTGTCGCGCCATGGCCTCCACCACCGGACGCAAATAGGCCGGCTCGGAGCGCTGGCCACGGTGGGGACTGGGCGTCTGGTCCGGGGCGTCCGTCTCGGCCAACAGCCACTCGGCGGGGACGGCCCGGAGCGCCTCCACCGGACGGCGGGCCTCGGGCCAGGTGACTGGGCCGGCGAAGCTGAACCAGCAGCCGTGGGCCAAGTAGGCACCGACGCGCTCGGCGCCGCCACTGTAGCTGTGCAGCACCGCGCCCGCCTCCGGCAGGCGAACGCGCTCCAGCCACGCCTGGAGCGCGGGGTGGGCGCGCTGGCAGTGAAGCAGCAGTGGTAGGTGGTGCTTGGTTGCCAGCCGCAGGTGCCCGTCGAGCACCCGCAACTGGCGGGCCAGGGGGACTTCGCTCAGCGTCGGCCCATCCAACCCGCACTCTCCCACCGCGCAGGCGACGCCCTTGAGAAGCAGTCCGTCCAGCTGCTCGAGGTGGACGTCGTCCTCGGCCTCGCGTAGCTGCGGCAACAGCTGCGGGTGAATGCCCAAGGCCACTTGCACGCGGACGTCGCGTGCCGGCCACTCCAGAAGGGCCTGCCAGGCACTCGGGCCAATGGCCGGCACCACCATCCCCTCGAGGCCCGCCTCCCAGGCCCGCTCGAGCACCGCCGGTCGGTCGGCGTCGAAGCGGGCGACGTCCAAGTGGCAGTGGGAGTCAATCACCCTACAGCCCTGCCTAGGGCAGTCGCCCTAGGCAGGACAAGGGCCCAGGGGGCGACGGGAGGGGGGCTTACTGGACCAGGACGATGCGACTTTTGGCCGCCCGGCCGAGCTCGGGCGAGGCGAGCAGCTTCGCGACGTCCTTCACCTCATTGCCCACTGTGTCAAAGGCCGCGGCGACGAGCTCGCCGAGGTTGGTTTGCACCTTGCGGCCGCCGGCGACGGCTCTGCGCTGAAGGAGCCGCAGGGTCTGCCCGGTGCGATGCATCGCTTTTTTCATTGCGCACTCTCCTAGAGGCTTCGACGCGCGAGCCCCCCTCGGGTTGCGCCGGGCGCGTCGTTTTCTTTGGGGGGGGGACTGGCCCCTCGGCCGCTGGGCACACCGGGTGCCGCCCCCCGGAGTCGGCTCTCCGGGTTATATGCAGGACTGCCACATGCGGATGCACGTTCTGTTTCATGACAATTGCTTCGACGGGGCGGCGAGCGCCACCGTGTTTTCACGCTTCTTCCGCGAGCGCATCCGTCCCGACGCCCAGCTCAGCTACCAGGGCCTTTCCCACCAGGCCGGTGGGACGTCCATCCCGGAGGCTGTCTTCGTCGGGGACGAGAACGCCATTGTCGACTTTCGTTACAGCCAGTCCCCGCGGTTGACGTGGTGGTTTGACCACCACGCCTCGGGTTTTCAGGACGCGGGCGACGAGGCGCATTTCAAGGCCGACCGAAGCGGCCAGAAGTTTCATGACCCGCACCGCAAGAGCTGCACCAAGTACCTGGCCGACGTGGCCCGCGCCAGCTTTGGTTTCGACGGCGGCGGGCTGGGCGAGCTCATCGACTGGGCCGAAGTCATCGACGGCGCGCAATTCCCCAGCCCGGAGATGGCGGTTGCTCTGCGCGAGCCGGCGCTTCAGTTGATGACGGTGCTGGAGGCCAACCGCGAACCGGGTTTCATCCCGGAAGTCATCCGCCGGTTGCAACAGGCCTCTCTATCCGAGGTGGCCGCGCTGCCGCTCGTCCAGGAGCCCTTCCGTCCTCTGCTCGCCCGGCACCGGGCCCATGTGGAGGTGGTGCGGCGTAAGGCGCGTCTCGAGCAGGAGGTTGTCTTTTTCGACGTGGCCGACGAGAACCTCGACGGCATCAACAAATTCATCGCCTACGACTTGTTTCCCGACGCGCGCTACGTGGTGTGGGTGGGCAAAAGCACCCAGCGCAGCAAAGTCTCTATCGGCAGCAACCCCTGGCGTCCGGAGTTACGCCGGCATGACTTGTCGGCCATTGCCCAGCGCTACGGCGGCGGTGGCCACTCGGTGGTGGCGGCAATGAGCTTTCGGCCCGAGGAGGTGGCGCGTGCCCGGGCCGCCGCAGCGGAGATTCTGGCCGAGCTGCGCGCCTGAGGGGCGCTGGGGCCGGTCAGCTGCTCGCCTGGGCGCGGTCTCGGCGGCTCCGGTTGACCAGATGCCGAATCGCCTGGTGGGCGGGCGGCTGCTCAGCCCCCCAGCAGCGGCACGCCCCGGCCGCGTAACAGCTGCACCACCGCTTGCATCGGCAGTCCCTGGATGCAGGTGCGGTCTCCCTCAATTCGAGCCATCAGGGCCTGTCCCCGTCCCTCCACCCGGTAGCTGCCAGCGCAGCCTTCCCATTCCCCGGTGTCCAGGTAGGCGTCCACCTCAGCCTCGGAGAGCGCGTAGAGAGTAAGCCGCGCTTCCTCCACCACCGTCTCCTCGGCGCCGCCGCCGGTGAGGCAAACGGCGGTGAGCAACCGGTGCGAGCGCCCGGACAGCGTTTGCAGCTGGGCCCGAGCCTCCTCGCGGCGAGTCGGCTTTTTCAACAGTTGCCCTTCCACCTCCCCCAGCTGGTCGGCCCCCAGCACCAGCGCGTCGGGGTAGCGCGCCGCCACGGCGCGCGCCTTGCGCTGCGCCAACATGCGCACCGCCTCCTCCACCGGCGTACCTGGCGGAAGGGACTCCTCAACGCCCGGGGGGACAGCCAAGAAGGGCAGCCCCAGCGCGCCGAGGAGCGCCCGGCGGGCGGAGGAGGTGGAGGCCAGGACGAGTGGAAGCACTGGCCGAAAAGTCTGTCCCGACACCCGTCGAGTCGTCGAGCGGGAAATGGCGGCCCGCGCCACGCGTTCTAGGCCGCAAGGGCGAGCCGGCCCGGCCGGCTGCTACAGTGCAAAGGCGTCATGCGACCTCTTTTCGTGCCGTTGCTGGTGGCCTTGGGCGTCCTCGCGGGCTGCCACAAGACGGAGCCGGCCCCGCAAAGCACGGCCCCCAACCCCGGCACGCCCACCGCGCCGGTGCACCACCCGTCACGCCCGGTGCTGGTGGAGCCCCTGGCGGTATGCGAGTCGCACGGCGCCTCCCCGCTGGAGGCGGCCCACGCCGCCTACGAGGCCGAGGACTACAAGCGGGCCCTCTCCTGTGCCGCCGAGGCGGCGGCCCGCAGTCCAGACGACCCGGCAGCCCACAGCGAGCGCGCCGCAGCGCTGTCTGCGGTGGGCCGCTTCGACGAGGCGCGGCTTGCCTACGCCCGGGCGCTGGCCCTCGACCCAGACCATCTGGACGCGCTTTTGGGTGCAGCGCACCTCTACGGGGTTAGCCTTCCCTCGACGCGGGACAACGACGAGCTGGCCTTCCTCTATTCCGAGCGCGGCCGCGAGCTCGCCGCTGACGGCGAAGACGAGGAGCTCAGCGCCCAATTTGCGCTGCTCTCGGCCATGGCCGCCAATGACTTGGGCGAGGCGACGCTGGCCTTGCAGCGGGCCGAGGAAGCGGCGCGCGTCCTTGCCGGCGACTCGGACGTGGCTTACGAGCGCGCTGTCGCGCTCTTCGAGCTCTGCCGCTTTGACGAGGCCCGGACCGCCTTCGTTGGCCTGCGCAAGGACCCGGAGCATGCGCCCCATGCCTACGAGCACCTCGGCCTGCTGCTCGAGCGCGAGGGAAAGTGGGCCGAGGCCGAGGAAAGCTTCAAACGCGCCCAGGAGCTAGCTCCCGAGGACTTCCCGCCACCGGTCTTGCTCTCGGAGCGAGACTTTCGAGACGCCGTCGCCCGGGCGGTGCGGGCTCTCCCCAAGGACATGCAGAAGGATTTGCGCGGCGTGCCGGTGACGACGGAGGAAATTCCCCAGGACGAGGACTTGCGTGACGGGGACCCGCCGCTTTCGCCCACCATCCTCGGCCTCTTTCGTGGCCCCTCCCTCAGTGAGCCCTGTCCCGAGGGCGAGAAGGGCCCCTGTCGCTCGGTGGTGCTTTACCGGCGCAACCTCGCTCGCGCCGTCACCTCCGAGGAGGAGCTGCTCGAGCAGATTCGGGTGACGCTCCTCCACGAGGTGGGCCATCTCCGGGGCGAGGACGACATGGAGCTCGCCGCCCGTGGCCTCGAATAGGGCCGTGGTCTCGGCCAAGGCGGCACGCGCGCTCCGGCACCTGCGCCCTTGGTGTTGGCGCACCGAGTTGGTGGAACCGCCGGCCGGAGACGCCCCAGGCCCGGTGGTGAGCGTCGTCGACCCGGGTGGAAACCCGGTTGGCCAGGCCCTCTACGCCAGGACCTCGCCCTTGGCGCTGCGGTTGCTGACCCGTCGGGGCCCGGACGAGGAGCCCATCGACGAGGGCTTCTTCCAACGCCGCCTCGAGGCATCCATCCAAAGGCGCGCCCCGCTTTTGCCTCGCCAGGCGCTGCGTCTGGTGCACGGCGAGTCGGACCTCCTGCCGGGCCTGGTGGTCGACCGCTACGGCAGCGCGCTGGTGCTGCAGTCTCTGTCCGAAGGCATGGACGCCCGGGAAGGCTTGCTCGCGCGCCTCCTGGTGCAGCTGACGGGCGCCACCCGGGTGGTGGCCCGCGACGACGGGAGCGGACGGGACTTCGAGGGGCTGCCCCGTGAGGTGCGCCAGCTGCACGGCAAAGGAGCGGCGGTGGTGGACTTCAAAGAGGGCGAGAACTCCTTCCGAGTAGATTTGCTGAACGACATGAAGACCGGCGCCTTCTTGGACCAGGCCGACAACCATCTTCGGGCGGGGCAGCTCGGTGGCGGGCGGACGCTGGACTGTTTCAGCTACCACGGCGGGTTTGCCCTGGCCCTGGCGCAGCACGGCGACGAGGTGCTGGCGGTGGAGCAGGACGCGGACGCGGCCGAGCGGCTGCGGGAGAACGCTGCTCGAAACGGTCACTCCAACGTGCAGGTGCATACGGCCAACGCCTTCGACGTCCTGCATGACTTCGACCGCACCGGCGAGCGCTTCGACACGGTGGTGCTGGACCCGCCGGGGCTGGCCAAGCGCAGCAAGGGGCCCGACGCCGCCATGCGCGCCTACCGCGAGCTCAACGTGCGGGCACTGCGCCTGTTGCGGCCGGAGGGCCTCCTCGTCAGTTGCTCCTGCTCCGGGAAAGTCTCCCCAGCGGCCTTCGAGGAGATGTTGCTCGGCGCGGCCGAGGACGTCCGGCGGCCGATTCAAATTCTCGAGCGCCGCGGGCCAGGCGCAGACCATCCAGTCTTGGGCGGCCTTCCCGAGACGGAGTACCTCAAGGCCTTCTTCCTCCGGGCGCTATGAGGCGCGACTGCCTGGCACCGTGGCTTTTTCTGTGGGCCCTTCTCGGGTGCGCGGCGGCCTCGCCGGTGCCGGTTGGCTCGACTGCGGAAACCCAGCTTCACGCGCCCTGCCCAGCGAGCGGCGTGTGCGCCGAGCCGCTCAGCTGCACCGGTGGGGGGGACTCGGGTGAGGAGGCCACCTGCGAGCTCGGTTGCTACGGCGGGTGCCCGGCGCCGCTCACCTGCATGGCTCGTCCGGACGGACAAACCGGCGGCGTGTGCCAGCCGCCCCCCAAGCACTCCCATCCCTTTGGAAACTGACGAGGCGCAAGGCCCTCTTTGGCGGGGTGGCTACCCAGCCAAGTCCAGGTCCGCCCGAAGCCGCTTGGTGATGGCGAAGTACTCGGTCCGGCCAAACGGGACGTTGAGAATGTGGAAGTCCTTCCGCGAGAGCCCGACGCAGCCGAAGCAGTAGGTGCAGTCCGCCAGGTTGCGCGACAGCACCAGGTAGGCGCTGGCGCTGCAATTCTCGCTGCGCAAGCAGTAGGCGCAAGCGTGGCAATTCTTGCAGTCCACGCAGTGGCTGCAGTTGTTGCAGAGCTGGCACCTCGTACAGTGCGTGCACTGGTGACAGGCGTCGCAGGACTTGCAGAACATGCAGTCCGCGCAGCGCTCGCATTCGGTACAACCGTAGGAGCCGGGGTTGGCGGCGTCCGAGCCGGCGGCCCGCACCAGGCCCGACAGTCGCTCGAGAAACTCCCGACGGCCGAGGGCGGCAATGGCCACTCGAGCCAGAGCGGCCTCGTCCGGTGCAGCCGAGCTGGGGCGAACCCGGGATTCGGGGAGCACGGACGTCAAGGTTAGCACCGTCCCGAGCGAAGTCACCGCTAGGCGCTATGCGTCCTCCCCCCACGGATGGACCTCTCAGGCCTCAACCCGGAACAACGCGAGGCGGTCACCACCCCACGCGGGCCTCTCTTGGTGCTGGCCGGCGCCGGCAGCGGCAAGACGCGCGTCATCGTCCACCGCATCGCCTGGCTTTTGTCCAAGGGCGCCCGGCCCGGCTCCATCCTGGCCGTCACCTTCACCAACAAAGCGGCGGCCGAATTGAAGGAGCGCCTCACCCGTCTGGCCGGCCGCCCCGCGGCCGAGGTGTGGGTGTCCACCTTCCATGCGCTCGGGGCCGAGGTGGCGCGCCAGGACTTGTTCCGGCTGGGCTGGCCGAAACGCTTCGCCGTGGCCGACGCGGGGGACCAGCTGGCTCTGGTGCGCCGGCTACTGCGCAGTGTGTCCCTCGACCAGCGGGCACTGGACGCGCGCCGCGTGGTGGCGGCCATCTCCCGGGCGAAGAATTCGGGCCTGCCCCTGGTGAAGGAGGCCGCCCGGGAGGGGGATGACTGCGGCCGGCTGGCGGCCGAAGCCTTTCCGCTCTACCAACGGGCACTCCGGGCGCAGGGTGCGGTGGACTTCGACGACCTCATCCTCTTGCCCTTGCAGCTCTTCCGCGAGCACCCGGACGTGCTGGCCCGCTGGCGCCGGCGCTTCCAGACGCTCCTCGTGGACGAATTCCAAGACACCAACCCACCGCAACTGGAGTTTGTCCGGCTGCTGGCGGGGGCCAGAGCGGACGTCTGCGCTGTGGGAGACGATGACCAGTGCATTTACGGCTGGCGCGGTGCCGAGGTGCGCAACATTTTGGACTTCCAGCGCCATTTCCCCGGGACCAGGGAGGTGGTGCTCAGCCGCAACTACCGCTCGGCAGGGCCGGTCCTGGCGGCGGCCAGCGCCGTCATTTCTGCCCTCCCCGAGCGGCGAGAAAAACAGCTGTCGGCCGAACGGCCGGAGGGCGTCCCGGTACAGGTGGTGGTGCTGCCGGGCGAAGACGACGAGGCGGACTGGGTGGCTCGCGCCGTGGAGAAGCGACTCGAGGCGGGCCTCGCGCCCGAGCAAGTGGCCGTCTTGTACCGGACCAACGGACAGTCCCGGCCCCTGGAGGAAAGCCTTCGCGCCCGGGGACTTCCCTTCGAGGTGCTGGGCGGCACCGAATTCTTTCACCAGCGAGAGGTGAAGGACGTGGTGGCCTACCTCAAGGCGCTGGCCAACCCCCTCGACGAGGTGTCGCTGTTGCGCATCATCAACGTGCCGGCCCGGGGGATTGGCGACGCCACCATGGAATGCCTCCTGGCCCACGCCCGAAGCCGGGGCCTGGGCGTCCAGCAGACGCTGGCAGTGGCCGGCGCGGTGCCCGGGCTGTCCCCTGGGGCGGCCACCCGGGTGGAGGGCTTCTCGGCCTTGCTGAGCCGGATGCGGCAGCGGCTAACGGCCGAGCCGATGGGGCAGGTGGCGCGCTCCCTGCTGGTGGAGATTGGCTTCGCCGAGGACACCCGCGCCGGGGCAAAGGACGCAAGCGTGGCGCAGGCGCGCTTGCGTGGCGTGGAGGGCGTGCTCGCCTCTCTCGAGGCCTACCAGAGCCGCCAGGGCCCGCGGGCCGACCTGATTTCCTGGCTCAACCGCCTGTCGCTCGACGCCCGGGAGGAGGAGCAGGCCCCCGAGCGGGGCCGCGTGGCCCTCATGACGCTGCATGCTGCGAAGGGCCTCGAGTTTCGGGTGGTGTTTGTGGTGGGCCTCGAGGAGGGGCTGTTGCCCCACGCCGGAATGCTGGGCGAGCCCCCCAACCTGGACGAAGAACGGCGACTGGCCTACGTCGGCTTCACCCGGGCTCGCGACGAGCTGGTGCTCACCCGCGCCGCGAGCCGCCTGCGGCGGGGGCGCGAGGTGCTGCGCACTCCCTCCCGTTTCCTCCAGGACCTCCCGGCCCAAGGCGTCGTGCTGTCTGACCTCACCCTCGCCGCCCCCCGGCCGGCCAGTCCCGGAGACGGCACCGTCTTCGCCCGGCTGCGCGAACAGTTCCGGGCGGCCGGGGCCGAGGAACCCCCGTCTGCTTGACTTACGGGGCAGCTCCCTCTAGATGGGCACCCTTTTTCCCTCGCGGCGTTTGGCGGGGTCGGCCCCGGAGTGTCGTTCGATGTCGCACAGGACTTACAGCGCACGGCCCGTTGACGTGAAGCGGGCGTGGCACGTCGTGGACGTGGCCGACAAGGTCCTCGGCCGCGCGGCGAGCCAGATTGCCACCCTCCTCAAGGGGAAGCACAAGGCCATCTACACGCCCTCCTTGGACACCGGGGACCACGTCATCGTCATCAACGCCGCTCGCGTCAAGGTGACCGGGACGAAGGAGAGCAAGAAGCTCTACTACCGCCACCCGCGCGCCGGCTTCCCTGGAGCCCTGAAGACCACCAATCTCGCCGCCCTGCGGGCACGCCACCCCGAGGACATTGTTCTCAACGCTGTTCGCCGGATGCTTCCACGCAATGCGCTGGGCCGACAGATGATGACCAAGCTGCGCGTCTACCCGGGCGACACCCACCCCCACGCGGCCCAGAAGCCCGAGCCCCGCCAGGTCGAGGCCTGAAGATGCCCATTCACGCAGAGAAGGGGTTTTACGCCACCGGACGCCGCAAGGAGTCCACCGCCCGGGTGTGGCTGAAGGAAGGCACCGGCGTCGTCATCATCAACGACCGGCCAATCGACGAATACTTCGGGCGGGAAACGTCGAAGATGATTCTGCACCAGCCGCTGCAAGTCCTCGAGCAGCTCGGCAAGGTGGACATCACCGTCAACGTCCGCGGCGGCGGTCTCTCCGGCCAGGCCGGGGCCATCCGTCACGGGCTTGCCCGAGCGCTGTGCGAGTTCAACCCGGAGTTCCGTGCCCCGCTGAAGAAAGCGGGCTTCCTCACTCGCGACGCCCGCGTGGTGGAGCGCAAGAAGTACGGCCAGCCCGGAGCGCGCCGGCGCTTCCAGTTCAGCAAGCGCTGATCCACCGCCGTCCCCCCACAACCCGCCCGAGGGGCCTGGTGGCGACAGTTGCCTGACCTTCCCCAGGCCGGGTGCTAGGCTTCCCAGTCGGCTCAACTCGATGGAACTCAACGAGATCCTGCAGATCGCGCTGCGGGGCGGTGCGTCCGACATCCACCTCAAGGCGGGCCTGCCGCCCATGTTCCGCGTGGACGGCTCGCTGGTGCCGCTCAAGGACGGCAAGCGGTTGCCACCCGAGGAAGTGGCCCGCATGGCGTTCGGCATCATGAACGAGTACCAACGCGAGCGCTTCAAGGCGAGTAACGAAGTGGACCTCGCTTACGGCGTGCCGGGCCTCGGGCGCTTCCGCGTCAACGTCTTCCAGCAACGCGGGACGGTGGGGGCAGTCCTGCGCGTCATTCCCTTCAAGGTGATGACCATCCGGGACCTGATGCTTCCTCCGGTGCTGGAGAAAATCGCGCTCGACGAGCGCGGGTTGGTGCTGGTGACGGGGACTACCGGCTCCGGAAAGAGCACCACGCTGGCGGCGATGATCGATCACATCAACGCCAACGAGACCAACCACATCATGACCATCGAGGACCCGATCGAGTTCCTGATTCGGGACAAGCGCTCCATCGTCAACCAGCGCGAGGTGGGGGTGGACACCATGTCCTTCAGCCAGGCGCTGAAGAGTGCCCTGCGCCAAGACCCGGACGTCATCCTGGTGGGCGAAATGCGGGACCTGGAGACCATCGAAACCGCGCTCACCGCGGCCGAGACCGGCCACTTGGTGATGTCCACCCTGCATACCCTCGACGCCACCGAGACCATCAACCGGATTGTGTCGGTGTTTCCGCCGTACCAGCAGAAGCAAGTCCGGCTCCAACTCGGCTCGGTGCTGAAGGCCGTCGTTTCGCAGCGCCTGGTGCCCAGGGCCGATGGGAAGGGCCGGGTGGCGGCGGTGGAAGTCCTCAAGGCAACCGCCCGCGTCCGCGAACTCATCGAGGACAAGGACCGCACCAAGGAAATTCCGGACGCCATCGCCCAGGGTCACCAGACGTACGGCACCCAGACGTTTGACCAGTCGCTGATGCAGCTGGTGCGGCAGGGGCTCATTACCTACGACGAGGCCTACCGTCAGGCCAGCAACCCCGATGACTTCGCGCTGCGCTTCAGCGGCATCAGCGCCACCGGCGACAGCAAGTGGGACGACTTCGAGGGGCGGACGGACGGCGCCAGCGCGCCCGGCTCCCTGGCCTTCGCCCAGCGCGGGGCCCCTGGCTCGGGAGCGCCGGCTGGCACTCCGGCGCGCCCGGCGGCTGCAGTCCCGCGGCCGCCGCCGCAACCGTTGCCCACGCCGCCGCGGTCGTCGACTCCACCGGCACCTCGCACCGCCACCCCCCAGCCCCAGGCCGCGACCGGGGCCGACGACGACTTCCAAATCGAGCGCTTCTAGGCGCAGCCTGCTCGGCTGGCTGTTCCTCCCGAGAAAGGCCGCCGCTGAATGCCGGAGCGCTTGCCTCCAAGGCTTTGAATCCGGCGATGCCCAGTACTAGGTTCTCGCCCCCGATGGGCCGCCTCACTCTTCTCTGTCTCGCCGCGATGGCTGCCGGCTGCACCACCTTTGCCGGCAGCTCGACCAGGGCCCCGGTGTACGCGAGCGACGCTTCCACCAACATGCGCCTTGGTAACGAGGCGCTGGCCGACCACCAGTACGGCATGGCCGAGAAGTACTTCGAGTACGTCAAGTTGAAGTACCCCTTCCTCGACGCCTCGCGAGAGGCCGAAGTCCGGATGGCCGACGTCAGCTTCGACCACGAGCTCTGGACCGAGGCGCGCGACCGCTACACCGTCTTCGTCAAGCTGCACCCCTCGTACTTCCGGGTGGACTACTGCGCCTACCGCGCCGCATTGACTTACTGGCGCGAGATGCCCAGCAGCCTCTTCATCCTCCCTCCACCCTCGGAGCGGGAGCAGACGCAAGTGAAGGGTGCCTGGGACAGCATGTCGACCTTTATCAAAACCTACCCCTCCTCGGTATACGTGCCGGAGGCGAAAAAATACGCCGAGGACGCGCGCCAGAGGCTGGCCCAGCATGAGATGTACGTGGCCGACTTCTACGAGAAGCGTGGCCATCTGGAAGGGGCGGTGGGACGGCTGGAGACGCTGGTGACGAAGTACCCGGGCCAGGACGAGGCCACCATCCTCTTCCGACTCTATGGCCTCTACATCCGGCTCAGCGACCCAGTGCACGCCCGGGGCGCCCTGGAGCGCATCGTCACCAGGCTTCCCGGAACGCCCGCCGCGCAGCGCGCGCAAGCCATGCTCGGAAGCTGAGGACGGCTGTCGCCCCCCTTTGCAAGGATGAGCGCGCGCTCACGCTTCGCCACCGTGGCGGGACTGGGAGGCGTGGCCCTCGCCGCGGCGGGACTCCTCTGGGTGCTCCCGTCGTTGGTTGGTCTCGCTGGCGGGACTGCCCCGGAGGTGGCCAGCGTCCTCGCCCACGCTTCGCGCCCCCCGGTGGTTCTGCCCATCCCGGGCAGCGAGGCCCCGCTGGTGGGGCATTCCCTGCATTTCGAGCGCGTCACTGTCGCCGACGAGGGACTCGACCGTGCGCGTGCCGTCTCCACCTTGGACTTCGAGGGCACCCTCGGCTCGATACGCGTCTCCTCGCTGGGCCGAGAGACGACGCATTTCCAGCGCAACGCCACCGGCTGGCAACTCGAGGGAAGCCTCACTCCGACGCTCGCCGGGGTGCTATCGGCGCTGGTTGCTCGGCGGCTTGCACTGCAGACTTCCAACGCAGCTGCGCTCGGGGAACTGCACACCCCAGCCGACCGGGAGGAGGCGCTGGCCGAGCCGGCGCTGCGTGCACGGCTCGCCCATCCTGTGCGCAACGGGGCGATTCAGGCCTGGTACATGCGCTTTGAAGCGGGCGAAGTCACAGTCACCGAGGAGGAGGAGCCGCCCAAGCAGCTGCATCGGCTCCGGCTGGTGCCTCGGGCGCCGGCGTCTTTGGAATTCGTCTTCGCTGGGTCCCTGCTGTAAGGTGACTCAAATGCTTCGAAGGGTCGCGGCGCCGTGAGTGGACCCGGGACCGGTGACGTGGCCTACGCCCTGAAGTTCATCTCCGGCAAATACCAGGGCGGCGAATTCCCGCTCAAGCCGAACAAGCAGGTGGTCATCGGGCGCTCCAGCGAGCTGGACATGGTGCTGGTGGAGGACATGGTTTCGCGCAAGCACGCGAAAATCGCCGTCCAGGGCGCGAAAATCACCATCGAGGACCTGGGCAGCACCAACGGCACCTTCGTCAACGGCGAAAAGGTACGCACCGCGCGCCTCAAGGAAGGCGACCGCATTCTCATCGGGACCTCCATCCTCAAGCTGGTGGTAGCCGGCGCGGAGAGCACCCAGCTGAGCGACGCGGCGGTGAAGCACAACCTCGAGGCGGCGGCACAAGCCCAGGCGGCGAAGACCAAGACGTCGTCGATGAGCGGGAAAATCGAGGACATTCCCCTCCCCGACCTGCTCCAGCTTTTCCATACCTCCAAGAAGAATGGCGTCCTGGTGGTGACTGGCGCGCACGAGGCGCGCATCTACCTGCGGCAGGGCCGGGTCTACTACGCCGTCATCGGCGGCCGGCACGAACTCGGGCCGCAGAAGAGCTTCAATCGCATCATCACCTGGGAAGACGGCGACTTTGAGCTCCGTCCGGCCGAGGCCGATGAATTCATGGTCGAGCTGGACCACTCCACCGAGGCGCTCCTCATGGACGCCCTCCGGCTGATGGATGAGTACAAGCGCATCGCCCGCGACCTGCCGGCCCCGGACGCTCAGCTCGTCCTCTGCCAGCCCCTCAGCAAGCCGCTGCGCGAGCTGACGCCGCGGGAGCTGGACATTTTCCAGCTCGTCTACAACCACGGCAGTCTCCAGGAGATGTGCGACCACTCGCTCATCGACGACGTGGAGATTGCCCAAGGCGTTTTGGACTTGCTGCGCAAGGACTACATCCGAGGAGCCTAATGGACGACGTCGTGAAGCCGCGGCGGCTGACTCAGTTCAGCCACTGCGCTGGTTGAGCCGCCAAGCTCCGACCGGCGGACCTGGCGCAGGTCCTGCGCCATTTGAAGACGAGAAAGGACGCACGGGCGCTGGTGGGCTTTGCCACGCACGACGACGCCGCCGTTTACCAGCTGTCCTCCACCCAAGCGGTGGTGTCGACCGTGGACTTCTTTCCTCCCGTCGTCGACGACCCTTTCGCCTACGGACAAATTGCCGCCGCCAACGCGCTCTCCGACGTCTGGGCGATGGGGGCCCGTCCACTCTTCGCCCTCAATCTCGTGGCATTCCCGACCCAAGCGTTGGGGCTGAAGGTGCTCCAGGCCATCCTCCAAGGGGGCCAGAGCAAGGCGGACGAGGCTGGCATCCCGGTACTCGGTGGCCACTCCATCGACGACCCGGAGCCGAAGTATGGAATGGCTGTCACCGGCGTCGTCCACCCCCGCCACATCCTCACCAACGCCGGTGGTCGGTCCGGGGACGTGCTGTTACTCACCAAGCCCATCGGCTCCGGCATCGCCACCACTGCCATCCGGCGCGGCTTGGCCAGTGCGGAGCTCACCGGGCGCGTCACGGCGTTGATGGCGGAGCTCAACCGGCGCGCCGGCGAGCTTTTCGCCTCGCGGCGCTTCGCCGTGCACGCGCTCACTGACGTCACCGGATTTGGCTTACTCGGACACCTCTCCGAGCTGGCCTTGGCCGCGCGGGTGCGTGCGCGGCTGCACCTGTCGCACATCCCCATTCTCGAAGGGGTGCCGGCTCTGGCCGAAGGGGGGGTGGTGCCGGCGGGGAGTGTCTCCAACCTCGAGCACTTCGGGGGGGCGGTGCGCTTCCCCGAGGGGCTTCCCCGCCACGTCCAGTTGGTGCTCTCAGACGCGCAAACCAACGGCGGGCTCCTCGCCGCGCTACCGGCCGGGGACGCGAGCCGGGCCCAGCGCGCGCTGGAGCGGGTGGGCATCGAGGCGGCCAACATTGGCGAGCTTTTCCGGGGGCGGCCGGGCATTGACGTGGTCGAATAGCGCACAACTGGGCACTGCCTGCTCTCCGGCGTAGCATTCCGCCTCGAGATGACCGGGCTCCTCGCGCTCGCCGCGCTCCTTTCCGCCGCACCCGCTGGCGCAGAAGCGCCGGAGCGAGCTCCGAGAATTGTCCTCGACCCGGGTCACGGCGGCGCCCAGGAGGGCGCGCTCGGCCCAGACGGCCTCTTCGAGAAGACATTGGCGCTGGACCTCGCCAAAGCCCTCAAAGCGGAGCTCGAGCGCGGCGGGGCCGAGGTGCTGCTCACCCGCGAGCAGGACGTCTTGCTGCCCCTCTCGGACCGGGTGGTGTTCGCCAACCATGCTCGCCCGGACCTCTTTCTGTCGCTGCACGCCAACTCCATGCCCACCCGGAAGCTCCGAGCGCGGGTGGAGGGCATTCAGACATTCTTCCTCTCGGCCAGCGCCTCCGGAGAGGACGCGCTGCGAACCGCCAGTCAGGAGAACGCCGGAGCCGGGACGTCGGGAGCCACGCCGGCGCAGCGCGACACACTGGCCTTCATTCTCGCGGACCTGCAGCGTGGCGAGGCGCATGTCGACAGCGCGCGGCTGGCGTACGCGCTCCACCGCCGTCTCGTGACGAGCACCGGGGCGATGGACCTTGGCGTGCAACAGGCGCCGTTCTACGTGCTGATGGGGGTGGAGGCCCCGGCCGTGCTGGTGGAGGTGGGCTTCATCTCCCACCCCTCCGAGGGACGGCGTCTGGCCGACCCCACTTACCGAGCTCGCCTGGTTTCGGCCCTCACCGAGGGCATCCGCGCCTTCCTCGCCGAGGTGGAGGTCCGCGACCGGGCCCCCGCTGCCCCGTCCGCCAGTCGCTGAGGGACGGCGCAAGTCTGCTAAGGCAAGCACTCCACGCTTTCTTCAAAGACGCAGAGGACTGCCATGCGGTCGTTCAATCGGGGCCCGTTCGAGCTTCGGCCGGTGCAATTGGTCGCGGGCGTGGCCCGCTACGCCGAGGGCTCGGCCGAAGTCCGCGTCGGGCACACCCTCGTCCGCGTCACCTGCTCGGTGGAGGACCGCGTTCCTCCGCACCTGGTGGGAAAGAATTCCGGCTGGGTGACTGCCGAGTACGGGATGCTGCCCCGAGCCACCCATTCCCGGAGCGCCCGGGAGGCTGCCAAGGGAAAACAGACGGGAAGAACACAGGAAATCCAGCGGCTCATCGGCCGCGCCCTGCGGGCTTCGGTGGACTTGTCGAAGCTCGGTCCAAGGACATTCACTCTGGACTGCGACGTGCTGGAGGCAGACGGCGGCACCCGCTGCGCGTCCATCACCGGGGCCTACGTCGCCCTGGTGCAGGCGCTGCAGGCGCTGCACAAAAAGGGCACGCTCAGTCAGCTGCCGTCGACGATGCCGGTGGCCGCCGTCTCCGTCGGCGTGGTGGGCGGGGCGGTGGTGGTGGACCTCGACTACGAGGAGGACTCCAGCGCTGAGGTGGACATGAATATTGTGGCCACCGCCGAAGGCCATCTGGTGGAGGTGCAGGGGACCGCCGAGCACGGCGCCTTCGCACGGGCCCAGCTCGACGCCATGGTGGACGCGGGCCTGGCCGGTGTCGCTCAGCTGGTGGCTCGGCAGCGGCAGGCTCTCGGGTGAGGCGGCCGCTCCTCTTCGCCACCAGCAACCCCGGGAAGCTTCGTGAGCTGCGAGCCTTGGCCAGCGGCCTCCAGGTGCACTCGGCTGAAGAGGTCGGTCCGCTGCCCGTGGTTGAAGAGACGGAGCCCACCCTCGAAGGAAACGCACGCAAGAAGGCGCTCGCCTGGGCGAGGGCCTCCTCGTTGGTGACGCTGGCCGACGACTCCGGGCTCTTCGTCGACGCGCTGCAGGGCCGGCCCGGTGTGCACTCGGCGCGTTATGCACCGGGAGACGACGCGGCACGTGTCCGTCGACTTCTCGAGGAGCTCCGCGACGTACCCCTCGCTGCCCGCTCCGCGGCCTTCCGTTGCTGCTTGTGTCTGGCTGCTCCCTCGGGCCAAACCGTCGTCGAGACGGGGAGCTGCCAGGGAGCCATCAGCCTAGAGCCCCGTGGCGCGGAGGGCTTCGGGTATGACCCGGTGGTGCTCATCCCCGAGCTGCAGCGCACCCTTGGCGAGCTCTCGCTCGCCGAGAAGAGTCGTCTGTCCCACCGGGCACGCGCTTTCGCCCAGATGCGGCCCTGGTTGTCGGCATACGGCGCAGGACTCTGGCCCGAGCAGGGGACGCTGCCCCCTTGAGTTGGCAGCCAGGGGCGCCGAGATGCTACGGGGCCCCTGGTGAGCCTTTCTCGGAGACCGGACGACCAGCCGCGGGATGGCCTCGCCGGCCCGCTGGAGGAGACTCCGGCACCCGTCCGGCAGGTGCTCTTTCGCGCTCTGATGGGCGCGCTGGCTGGCTCTCTGGTGGTGACGCTGGCCGTCGTCTACCTGCGCATCTCGCGGCAGCGCTTCCTGGACGACGTCCTGTCGGCACACCCCGGCCCCTTGCTCTTCGCCGTGGCCGGTGGCTTCGTGCTGATGGGGTTTCAGTCCCTCCGCTGGTGGACGGTGATGCGCTCGGTGCTTCCCGGACTGCGCTTCGGCCATGCCTACCGAGCCATCCTCGTCGGCTTCTTCTTCAACTCGCTTCTGCCGCTGCGTGGCGGAGACCTTCTCCGGGTGCAATACCTGGGGCGGCGGACCGGCGTCAGCCGGGCCAAGCTGCTCGGGAACGAGGTGGTGGACCACTTCAGCGACCGATGGGGTTGGGTGGCCGCGTTTCCCATCGTCTGTCTGGTGAGCCTGCTGTTGCCTGCCCATGAGAGGCCCCCTCTTTGGCTTTTCCGCGCGCTCGCCGTCATGGCCTGCGTCATCGGCGCGGTGGCAACGCTGTTGGTGGCCATGAGGAGCCGGCGGTGGCGGCGCGACGCGCAGGGACGGCCCTGGGGACCGGAGTGGTTGGGCAACCTCCGGGAGGGCTTCGCCGCGACGAACTGGAAGCGGCTCCTCGTCGTGGAAACCCTCCTCGCCCCACTGCCCTGGCTCTGGGAGACGTTCGTCATCCTCGTCGCCAGCCGGGCGGTGGACCTGGCCCTCACCCCGATGCAGGCCTACGGGGCGCTCACCGCTTGGAACCTCGCCAGCATCATCCCCAGCCCGGGGAACGCCGGCTCCTTCGAGGCCAGCGGGACGCTGGCACTGGGCTGGCTCGGCGTCCCACCAGCCAGGGCCCTGGCTTTCGTCTTTCTCTACCACCTCACCCAAGTGCTCCCCGGCATGGTGGCGGCCGCCGGCCTCCTCGCGGCCGAAGGCGAGCGCTTCTTCGGGAAAGGAAGCCTCTTTCGAGGGCTGGCAGCGATGACCCAGCCGCCGCTTTCCCGCTGAAATTGCGGGCCTTTCTACCCTCCCTGGCCTCGGCGTGAGGGGACCGTGTAGTCTCGAGCCGTACGTAGCATTACACCGGGGGCGGAAGCGGACATGGGGCGCAGTATGACCGACGAGTTGGACCTCATCGGACTCGGTGCTGGCCGAGTTTTTCTGCCAGGCGAGGCCGCCTCGGCCGGTGACATCCCGCTGCAGCTACGCCTTCTCCCCAGTGAGGTGCGGGCCCTGGTGCACGGCGCCCGTCTGCTCGGAGTCTGCGTTTCGCGGCTCGTCTCTTGGGCAGGCTCGGTCAATCCCGACGAGGCTGCACTGCCCCGTTGGCAGCGCCCCTTCGTAAATGACAACCAGCTGGTTCGGTTGTGCCTGATGCTCGACCCAGGCGCGCTGCGAGTCTCGACGGTGCTGGCGGACCGCTTCGACATTGAGGTGGAAACCTACCTTGCGGCCCGAAGCTTCGACTGGTTGCGCCGCATCCGGGCGCGCCACCCCGAGGACCGGCGCTGGGAGCGCCTCGTCGTCCCGGGACCCCGCATCGGCTGGCGCGTCGGCGCCGACAATAGTTCCGGACTGCGTCTCGCCTGAGAGGGGCCGCCCCCTGCGCCGCGGGTGCTCGGCCGCGGCCCTCCGAGGCCCGGGGGAGAATTCCGCTGACTGGTTTCGGGCTATGAGACCCCATCCATCGCTTGTTGGGAGTCGCTCATGGGCCGCCTTCGCCGAGTCTCCACCTTCCTTCTGCCGCTCGCACTTGCGCTCCTGGCCGGCGCCGTAAGCCTCGGGCAGCAACCGACCACGACAGGTTCTTCCCAGGAGAAGGGGAAGCTGATGCTGACTGTTTTCCTCAAGCACGACCAGTCGAAGACGTTGACTCAACTGAAGCAACAGCTGGACGACTCGGGCTTCTGGCAGAAATTCCCGCCCGCCGGGGTGGAGGTCGTCTCCTGGTACGTGATGATGGGCATCGGCCAGGTGGTGACGCTGCGCTTCCCGCCGGAAAAGCTGCGCGAAATTAACCTGGCGATTGAGCAGAGCGCCTGGGGCGCCTACCGTACAGAGTTCTATCCGACCTACGACTACCGAGCGATCGCCGAGGCGCAGCGCAACCAGCCCCGAAGGTGACAGCCACCTCAGGCGGGCCGCCGCACCCGGCTCTCGCGGACAAGGGCGTCCTCGTCTTTTTCGTGGCGCACGAAGTCACGCCCGAAGCCCTCTCTCTGGACTTGACCCAAACCAACCCCTCGTGTTCACTGCGCGGCCGACTCGGGGCGTAGCGCAGCCTGGTAGCGCACCTGCCTTGGGCGCAGGGGGTCGGAGGTTCAAATCCTCTCGCCCCGACTCCTCCTTCGCCTCGTGAGCTCCCCTAGAGCCCTTCCCGCGGCAGTGGCGCCTCGCGCAGGCCGCGCCTGGTACCGCATTGCCCGCCGCTCCTCGAGCTGCCTCGGCCAGGGGGACGCTTGAGCAGTGCACGTGCCCTCGGAGCCACGGTGCTGCTGTGCGTGAGCAGCACGCGGGCGCGGGCCGATGCGCAGCACACCATTGGACCGAGCTACCAGCTGACGGTCATCAACACCAAGCAAGGCAACCAATCGCTCGTGCAGGCCCCGGGCATCAGCTACGCCGCGACGCTCGGCAGCGAGTGGGGATTCCAGGCCAATTTCACCGGCTATTTCCCAGTGTCGGCCTACCAGAATGGGATGCACTTCGACATCCCCACCATCTACAGCAGCGCCTGGGGCATCGACGCCGTCTTCGCGGCCATGCGCCGGTTCTGCTTCCTCGCCGGCATCCAGCTCGACGTCGGCCTCGGGCCTCACTTCGACGGCTTGGTGATGAAGGGGAACCGCTACGCCAACAATGGCGGCTATTCTGACTTCAACAGCTTCACTGCCGGGGTGGGACTGAATGCTCTCCTCCGCTGGCGGGTGGGACATGGACCGGTCAGTCTCGCTGCCTTCGGCAGCGGAGCGGTCGACTTCCTCGACTTGCTTCACGGGAGCGACCTCAACGTCGGCTATGCGTTGACTGCAGGTGCGCTGGTGGGAGTCGATTTATGAGGCCCCTCAGGACACTGCTCTCGGTGCTACTGGCGGCGGCTGTCGTCGGCTGCTTGGGGCCCTACCAAATGATTGGCGAGGAGCTGGACCCCACCGTTCCCCTCGGGGACCAGCCCACATGGATACAGGCCACGCCGGAACAGACGACGCTCATTGTCTTTGCCCGGCCGGACGGAGGTTTCTCGGCGCCCTTCTCGCTGACCACCATCGCCAGCGACCTATCCACCGTCATCCTCACCGGGACGTACTCGTCGACAGCCACCGAGGTCACCCTCAACAGCACACTGAAGTACACCCTCGATTACCAGTACGACGTCTCGGTCACGTCGCGCACCGGCGCGCAGCGCTTCAACGTCGACGGCGGCGCGACCTACACCACCAGCCTCGATGGTGGAATCCTCACGCTGACGGGAACTCCTGCCCTGGGCAGCTTCGTCGCCTTCCCACAAGCGCTGGCCAATCTTCAGGCCACCACTCAGGCCGAGGCCAACTGTGTGCTGCGTGTCTATGACTTGACGGTCATCAGCGCCGAGGCCCGCATCCTTGGCTTCAACGGGCCGGCCATCATCCAGTACACCAGCCCCGCCAACTTCAACGGCGTCATCAGCGGCTTCCTCGGCATCAGCGTGCAGAGTCTCTTCAATCCAAACGTCACCCAGGTCTTCCAAAACTACAGCGACTTCTCGGGCTTCGTGCTCGACGGAACCCAGTACACGGTGACCGACCTCAACGGCAACGGCTACCTCTCCGACGTCGTCAACTTCCAGATGGCGGGAGTTCCTCCGTCGGACGGCGGCCCAACGGCGCCCGGCATCTCAGGCCAGGTGGCCTATGGGAATGCGCAGGGGAGTCCGCCGAGCATTCTCATCAACGGCGGCACGCCCTCGGCAGGCTCCTACCAGCTCACCCTCGACGGTGGGTCGACCTTCCTCATCAGCTACGCCGTGCTCGACTCCATCGATGTCACGCCCTGCGTCTCGACGCCGCAGCAGTGAGCCCGACGCCCTTCAGGGGCTAGCCCGCTTCTCCGCCGCCCGCTCCCGGCAGCCGGCGCCCCCAGCTGAGGCTCGCGCGGAGGTATTCGCGGTTGAAGCGGGCAATGTTGCCCAGGCTGATGCCCTTCGGACAAACAGCCTCGCACTCGCCGTGGTTGGTGCAGCTGCCGAAGCCTTCGGCATCCATCTGCGCCACCATCTTTCGCACCCGCTCGGGACGTTCTGGCTGCCCTTGCGGGAGCAGCGCCAGCTGGGAAACCTTCGCCGCGGTGAAGAGCATCGCCGAGGCGTTGGGACAGGCGGCAACGCAGGCGCCGCAACCAATGCACGCTGCTGCATCCATCGCGAGGTCAGCGTTCTCCTTGGCGACGGGCAAGCAGTTGGCGTCCTGGGCGCCGCCGATGGGAGCCGAGATGAAGCCCCCCGCAGCGATGATGCGGTCGAAGGCGCTGCGGTCGACGATGAGGTCCTTCACCACCGGAAAGGCGTTCGCCCGGAACGGCTCCAGGGTGAGAGTGTCACCGTCGTGAAAGCTGCGCATGTGCAACTGGCAGGAAGTGGTGCGTCGGCGCGGTCCATGAGCACTGCCGTTAATCACCACGCCGCACTGGCCGCAGATTCCCTCACGGCAGTCGTGGTCGAAGCCGATGGGTTCTTCGCCTCGGGCGATGAGGCGCTCGTTGACCACGTCCAGCATCTCCAGGAAAGACATCTCGGGGCTGATGTCCGGGGCCTGGTAGGTGACGAACCGCCCCGGGTCCCGGGCGTCTTTCTGGCGCCAGACGTTCAGGGTCACGTTCACTTGTACACCGCCAAATTCTCTCTCATCAGAGGTGGCTCTCCTGCCGTTCCGAGGACCTTATACGTTCCACACTGTTTGCCTACCACCACCAGACATTTCAATTTCGGGTGGCAGGCAGCAGAAGAGCGAATGCCCAAGCGCAAACGAGGCGGCCCTCGCCGGCCGATGCTCTCGAAGCAGGCCGGCTGCGCTGCAGTGGCGCCGGTTCGCCATTCTTGAAAGAACGGAAGCTGCTTCTTGAACTCGACAAGCCGCGTAAGAAGGAGTTCCAATGCCCGAGCCCAACCCCGGAAAATGGAGAACCTGCTCCCGGGGCCACGGTTACCGGGGCACGACCGGATGCTCACGTTGATGGAGGGGCAGTCGGCCGGTCCGGCCGAAAAGAGAGAGGGCGAGACCAGGCGTGATTCGCAAGGCCACCACCATCGATGAGTACCTCTCAACCGTCACGGGCGAGAGGCGGAAGACCCTCGAGCAGCTGCGGCAAACTATCCGGTCCATCATCCCCAAGGCCGAGGAATGCATCAGCTACCGAATTCCTGCCTTCCGTCTGGATGGCATCGTCATCGCGGGCTTCCTGGCAAGGGCCAAGGGCTGCTCATATGTCCCGTTTAGCGGAACGACGCTCAAGACCCTAACGAGCGATGTCCGTGGGTACGAGCAGACGAAAAGCTCTCTCCATTTTGATGCCGACGAACCGCTTCCAACGGCCCTGGTCCGGAAGCTGATTAAGGTGCGCATCGCCGAAGCCGCGAAGTAGGTGCGACGCCCTCAGGCCCTGCGCCGGCTCGAAGCCGACGCGTCGTGGCGAGGGCCTACAAGTGAAGCCCACTGTGGTTGCGCGAGCCCGTTTTCCCCCTCTGCGTGGAGGCCGCCTTCCCCGCGCGCAACAAGCGGGAGGAGCTGATGCCCGGCAGTCCCTCTGGGCGTGGAGAAAAGCCGACCCGGAGTTTTCGGACGCATTTGACGCAGCCCAGGCGGACGGCGTCATCCGCGACGCTGCGCTGAAGGAGAAGGACATCGCTGCTGCCTCTTGGCTGTTGGCGCGGATGCAGCCCCGCCTCTACGCGCAGCAAGTCCGGGTGATGCTGGACGCTGAGATTGAGAAGTGGGGCAACAAACTGCGGACCGTGCTGCCCGAGCACGTCATGGAACTGGTGGACGCCGCCTCCGAGTCCTTCATGTCCGGTAGCGATGGCGACGACCTCGGGGATTTCCCCATCATCGGGCCCTCGCCGCACAACCCGGACGCCGCCTGACGCCCCAGCGCCCGCGCCCGACTGCATCGAGGGCACCGGTGGTAGACTCGGGGCCTCTATGTGGAAAGCGCCGCTCCTGCTGGTCTTCGCTGTGGTCGCCGGTCTGATGGCTGGTGCGTGCGGAAGTGGCTCGCTGAACACTGCCTTTGATGGAACGTGGACGGGGACTTTAATGAGCGTCTACACCGAAGACGATGGTGGGTTTTCCGGCAGTGTTGGCGGAAGCGGAGCCTACGGACAGCTAATCGTCACCGTCTCGGGAAGTTCAGCGCAACTCAGCGGCGTCTGTGGCGGCGAAACGTCTGGGGGTTCGGTCGTTGTGACGGGTTCGGGGAATGCCGCCACGTTGCCGTCGGAGACTGTCGCTTGCCAGTTTGCGGGTTTTTGTCCTGGTCCCAGCCTTGGCGACGGTCCAGGCCCCGACGCGGGCACGGGTACTGTCATCTACTCTAGCGGGATGGTCACGCTCTCTAACGCCGCACCTCCGCAACTGGCGATGTCGCTCACGGGGAGATTCATGATTCCGTGTTCGGACACCATGGGGTACCCCGAGGTCAACGTTACGACAACCTTCATGGGCTTTCAGTCGCCCTAGCAATTGCGGTTTGCATGGGAAGTGGAGCGAACCAACGACTGCCCCGAGGCCAGGGCGAGTAGCAGCGGCGTCCCCCCCTTGAAGGCGACCGCCGCATTTGCCCCAGAAACGGCGAACGGCACCCCGGACGTACTCCACCAGCTACCCCCCTTTGGCACTCCTCAGTGGCAACCCGTCGCCGGCAGTCCGCCATCGCTCGGCGTTTGACCAGATGGGCAAGGGAGGCAGCAATAAATTCCGGCGGGACTTCCCGCGCCTTTACAGTCCTGAGTGCCTACCGTCCCTTGGCACTGAACGTTCCCGAGGATGCACTCCCCGCCGGCCGCAAGGCACTCCGTATCCGTCGAGTAGCAACCCGTTGCCGGCGGGCCGCCGTCGTTCGGCGTTTGACCAGACGGACACGGAAGACAGCAAAAAGCGCCCGCTGGATTGAGCGGTGGACCGCACTGCTGAGGCCCTTCGGTCCCCTCGCACGGCCCAGAACCGACAAGGCACTCACCCCCTGCTGCAGTGCACTGCGCATTGTCGTTCATGGACGTGCTGGTGCAGCCGATGACCAACAACAGGATGAGGACAGCGAGACTCTTGATTGGCTGTTGCACGCCCCCCCCCGGCGATAGAGCTAAAGCCTTACTCTAGCTCTGGCAGGAACGGTCCAGTGGCTGTAGGGAGGCACGGTTTTCTTGTTTCGAGGCCGTCTCGCTGTGCCTCTGAGGCCAGCGCGCGCAGCAGCGTCGGCCCCGTGTGAAGGTGCCGCCGCATTTGCTCCAGCCGCGGATGACCGCCCCGCCTCTCTGGTCATCCCGGCGGGAGTGGCACCAAGATTGGCTCCAGCCGCCCCAGGCCGGCCGTCATCAGAGGGGAAATGACATCGAATCGCCGGAAAGCAAAGTCACTTGTAGCTCCTCACCGAGAGATGCACGTTTTCGAAGTCCAAAGGCTCGACGTTTCGCTCCGGCTTGTTTCCCTCACCGGCGTACTGCCAGGCGGCGACATGACAGAAGTGCTCGTCGTCGCGTAGCGCCTCACCCTCCGACGTCTGGTACTCCTCGCGAAAGTGGCCGCCGCAGGATTCGCGGCGCTCCAGCGCGTCGAGACACATCAGCTCACCTAGCTCGAGGAAATCCGCGACCCGTCCTGCCAATTCGAGCGACTGATTGAGCGACTCGCCGCTTCCCACCACCTTGACGTCCTTCCAGAAGGCTTCCCGCAATTCGGGAATGCGCTGGAGGGCCTGCTTCAGGCCGGCCTCGTTTCGCGCCATCCCGCAGTACTCCCACATCAGCCGGCCCAGCTCTCGGTGGAAGTGCGTGGGGCTGTGGCCGCCGCGCACCTCAATCAGCCGTTGCGTCCGCTGCGCCACCGCCTTCTCGGCTTCCTTCACCGCCGGGTGCTCGACCGAGACCGGCGGGCGCTTGGTGGAGGCCAGGTAGTTTCCGATGGTGTAGGGGATGATGAAGTAGCCGTCCGCCAGCCCTTGCATCAAAGCGCTCGCGCCAAGCCGGTTGGCTCCGTGGTCGCTGAAGTTCGCCTCGCCAAGCACATGCAGCCCGGGCAGAGTCGACATCAAATTGTAATCCACCCACAGCCCCCCCATCGTGTAGTGGATGGCGGGGTAGATGCGCATCGGGACCTTGTAAGGGTCCTCATCGGTGATGCGGTTGTACATCTCGAAGAGGTTTCCGTACTTTTCCTCGATGCTCTTGCGGCCGAGGCGCTGAATCGCATCGGCAAAGTCGAGGTACACGCCTTTGCCACCGGGGCCCACGCCGCGACCCTCATCACAGACGCGCTTGGCCGCTCGAGAGGCGATGTCGCGTGGGGCAAGGTTACCGAAGCTTGGGTACATCCGCTCGAGGTAGTAATCGCGTTCCGCGTCCGGGACCTCTCCTGGCGGACGTGTCTCGCCTGGCTTCTTCGGCACCCAGATGCGTCCATCGTTGCGCAAGCTCTCGCTCATCAGCGTGAGCTTTGACTGGTAGTCGCCGGTGACCGGAATGCAAGTCGGGTGGATTTGCGTGAAACACGGGTTTCCGAAGGCGGCTCCCTTTTTGTAGGCGCGCCAGATGGCAGTTGCGTTGCAGCCTTTGGCGTAGGTGGCCAAATAGAAGACATTCCCGTAGCCGCCGGTGGCCAGGCAAACCGCGTCCGCGAGGTGGGAGCGAACTTCGCCACTCACCAGGTCCCTGGTGACGATGCCCCGGGCGTGCCCGTCGATGACGATGACGTCCTGCATCTCGTGACGGGTGAACATCTCCACCTTGCCAGCCGCCACCTGTCGTTCCAGCGCCTGGTAAGCCCCGAGCAGCAGCTGCTGACCGGTTTGACCGCGCGCGTAGAAGGTGCGCGAGACCTGCGCGCCCCCGAAGCTCCGGTTGTCGAGCAGCCCCCCGTACTCGCGGGCAAAGGGAACGCCGATGGCCACACACTGGTCGATGATGTTCCCCGACACCTGGGCCAGCCGGTAGACATTGGCTTCTCGTGACCGGAAGTCTCCTCCCTTCACGGTGTCGTAGAAGAGCCGGTACACGCTGTCGCCGTCATTGCGGTAATTCTTGGCGGCGTTGATGCCGCCTTGGGCGGCGATGGAGTGGGCGCGCCGCGGGCTGTCCTGGTAGCAGAAGGACTTCACGTTGTAGCCGAGCTCGCCCAGCGACGCCGCGGCGCCGGCTCCAGCCAGCCCACTGCCGACGATGATGACGGTGAACTTGCGCTTGTTGGCCGGGTTCACCAGCTTCATCTCGAACCGGTGACGGTCCCACTTCTTCTCGAGCGGGCCCTCGGGAATATTCGAGCGGAGGTCCATATGCGCCCCTTCAGCGGACCCAGCCGGCCAGCACAGCGACCGGGAAGGAGAGGTTGCCGAGCACCACCAGAGCTGCCAACCCGACGCAGACCACGTTGCGCAGCCGGTTGTAGCGGGGATGGTTCAGCCCAAGTGTTTGAAGCATGCTCCAGGAGCCGTGGAAGAGGTGGAGGGCGAGAATCAGCGTCGCGAGGATGTAGACCACGGCCACCGGCACCACCTGAAAGCCAGTGACGACGTTGTGGTAGACGTCTCCAGGAATGAAGTCCGGGTGGACGTCACCGGTGGTGAAGTGCAGCAGGTGGTAGAGGATGAAGGCCAGCAGAAAAACCCCCGACCACCGCATGGTCCGGGAGGCGTACGTCGACTCGCGGGCCTTCCACTGGCGGTAGCCCACCTGGCGCGCCCTTCGGTTGACCAAGGTGAGCGAGGTCATCGCCCAGAGGTGCAGCAGCACCGACGTGAGGAGCACCGCCCGGGCAATCCAGATACCGGCCCCATGCAAGAACGTGTGGAGGAAGACGCTGTAGGCGTTGAGGGCCTCGGGCCCCGCGTACAGCTGAAGGTTGCCGAGCATGTGGACAATCACGAAGCCGAAGAGAATCAGCCCAGTGACGGCCATCACCACTTTCTTGCCCACCGTCCCGGTGAGAAAGAGCTCCGGTTCCGCTGTGGCCTGTCCCTTGCTCATCGCGGGCGCGGTGGGCATACAGGAACCTCCTCGTGAACGTCGGTTAATCGCAGGGTTGCACGGGTCGCAAGCCCCGATGGGCGCCCCGAAATGCCACGCATGTGACTCCGCGGCACTTGGAGGGGCAAGCACAAAGCTCGCTGGGCGCCAAGCCCTCTCCCGGCTTCGCTCATCCTCGCCATCAGCTGGGGGCTGTCAGTCTGGGTGTCCAGCGCCCGAGCAGGGTGAGGAGGGGCCGAAGGCACCCTCAGCCCCCGATGGGGACTCGGCCAGCGTCAAGCGGCGGCACTTCCTCTGCGAAAAAAAGAAACCGCGCGAGGGCAGCTTCGTCGCCCTCGCGCGGCCGTGCTTTTAGTCAGTCAGCGTTACAGGTCGCAGTGGTCGAAGTGGAACATGTCTACCAAGTCGCCAATGGCCGGGCTGTTGATGGGGACGTACGGGTTCCCGGGCGCCGTTACAGGGTTCGGGAAGTTGTCGCGGCTCCGGGCGGTCAGGGGCTTGAGCTTCCAGTTGTATTCGATGAACTTCAGCGGGGAGACGTGGTCGGTGTAGGTATGCGAGATGTGCCCACCGGTGGTGTACGGAGAGACGACAATCATCGGCGTACGGGTGCCGTCGCCGAAGTAGTCCAGTTGTTGGACGTACCCGGTGTCCCAGTAGCCGCCACTCTCATCGAAGGTGATGAAAATGGCCGTGTCCTTCCAGAGGTCGGGATGACGCTTCACAAGGTCGACAATCTTCTTGGCGAAGCCCTCGAAGAGGTTGAGCTTTGAAGAGGCGGGGTGTCCGTCCACCAGGCCACTGGGCTTCACGAATGACACGGCGGGCAGGTAATCATTCTCGATGTCGGTGTAGAGGTCGGTCGTGTCCTTGATATGCGCCGTACGCACGGCGGCGTCGGTCATGATGGACGTCGAGTACTGCTCGAAGTTGCAGATGTTGCAGTACTCGTCTTGGGGAAGCAGGTCATACGGGTCCGTCAAGTAGACGTTGAATTGGTCGCCGAAATAGCCCCAGGAGATGTGCTCCTCGAGCAGCGCGTCGCCGACGGTGCGCAGAGAAGAGGGCGGGATGGTGAAGACGTAGTTGTTGTTGTTGGTGTCCGTGTAGGCGTTGCTTCCGTCGCCGAAGTAGCCCGGGTTGTAGTTGTTGAGGAGGTAGTAGTGGCCGGCCTCACAATTCGGCGAAACTTTGATGGCCGCGAGGTAGGCCAGCGCTGACGCCACGCCCGGCTGGGTGTTGTCCGAGCAGTTGCTGTAGGTTCCGCCTCCGTAGGCCGGCAGCGCGCTGTACCCGTTGCCGCCGTATCCATCCTCGGTGTACCAGTTGTTGTTGCTGTTGGGCGTCATCGTGCTTGAGGTGAAAGGCTGTGGGTCGGGGTTTTCGATTTCACTGACGATGCCGTTGTTACCGCAATTGGTCGTCGTAGAGCCGCCGGCCGGGCACAGGCTGGCCGAGTAGACGTTTGTGTTTTCGGGTGGGACCGCCGGATTGCCGTTGCCATCGCTGAACCAGATGGCGTCGCCGGTGCCCATCATGACGTGGTTGGCTCCGGTTCCGCCGTAGACTGCCTGGTGGTAGTTGTCGCTCATCGAGTACTTGTCAGCCAGCTCCTTCAGGTAGGGAGCGTCACCCTGCTGGACGTTGTAGAAGCCAAGGGCGGTGCTCCCTTCACCGGTCGAATACAGAGCGTCGAAGGGGCCACCCGCGTACTGCGTTTGGGTCTGACCATTGTTGCCGGCGCCGATGGTCACCTCGACCCAAGCAAAGAGACTCTGGTCACAGCCCGAGGGGTTGGCGGGAGTCGAACGGCTAGCGTCACAGTCCTGCTGTTGGCGCATTTGGTAGAAGCGGTGCACCGGGCTTGAGGCGTAGGAGTCATAAGGGACGCCCGGCGTGAGCTGATAAGGACCCGGGGGGAGGGTGTTGTAAGTCAGCCCGAGATAGTCGATGCGCGAGTCCGGCCCGTACTTAGGCAGCCCGGTGCCACCGGTAATCAAATACTGGTAGTAGTCCGCTGCGAGCCCGTTCTCGACTTCGTGAGCCACCGTCAGCGGGTCCAATCCCATCGCGTCCGCATAAGCGGTCACGGGGGCGACCGTGGGAGCGCCTCCGGTCAGCACCGGTGGGAGCGTCGTATAGGGGCCGGCCTTCACCGGCGCGTTCTCAAACAGGT
The DNA here is from genome assembly GCA_052143535.1 of Myxococcaceae bacterium. Lineage (GTDB taxonomy): Bacteria > Myxococcota > Myxococcia > Myxococcales > Myxococcaceae > JADGRA01. The sequence goes on from JBKQSS010000062.1 coordinate 60,340, forward strand.
CAGGCGCGATGGCCGTGGCTTGGTACTGCGTGGCCTTACCGTAGTTCGGGCCGGGAGTTCCGTCCGCGTTGACGATGCCTTCGGAGAGGAGGTTAAGGACTGTCTCGTCCTTGTGCCTCGGAACGTAGGTTGCAAAAATGTGATCGAAGCTCCGGTTCTCGCCGATGATGACAATGACGTGCTTGATGGGCGTGCGGGTGTCGTGCTCGCGGTCATGCCTCCGGTCGTTCCATCCGCCACGGTCAGATGAGTTTCCATCTGCGCGTGCGAAGCCGACCAGCTGTCCGCTCAGAAAGAGCGGGATCGCCAACGCGACGCCGACCGTGTTCTTCCATTTCTGCAGCTTGCGTTTAGACGGCATGTGTCCTCCCCTTTTGTTGGCCGAGTCGCCTCGCGCTTCGGCAGGGCCCTCATATGGGCGCGCGGTGGCGGACCAGCTTCACGCAGGAGAAGCTGGTGTGACCTTTCGGAGTCGGCCCGTTCGCGGGTGGTCCCTGCCGTTGCCACGGCCTCGGCCTCAAATGTCCGACGCCATCGGGCGGCAGGGAGGCGCAAGACCGAGGCTTGGACCTCTTCGACTCACTGCGCCGTGCGTGCCATTCTCATTGAGTCCGGCTCTGGCTTAGAAACGCGATGGGTCGGAAATTTTCGACCAGGGAGGACGAGTGGCCGACGAGGGCAAGTTGCCAGAGGTGGCGCTGGAGCGGAGCCTGGCCCGAATGCGGGCGGTGCTCACGGCCGCGACCGGAAGACCAGGTGCTCCAGCGTCGCCGGAGTCGCGTCTGCCGCCGGTGGGGAAATTGGGAGCGCTGCTGCTGACGCTTTCCGCAGCCAGCCTTGTCCCCCTTCCCTTCGTGGGACCCGAAGTGTGGCCGTTTCTCAGCACGGCCATCGGCCTTGGGCTGAGCGGCGGACTTTTGTTAGCGCGTGGCCTGACACAGCGCAAAACTTGGGGCGTCGTCGGTCCAGCACACATCGGCTTAGGGGCAAGCGTCTCCTCGAGCGCTGTGGTGGAGCCCGGTGCCGTCGTGGAGATGGGGGCGACGGTCCGAGGCGGCGCCATCATCCGCTCCGGGGCGTTGGTGGGCATGGGCGCTACGGTGGGCGCCAACGCCGTCATCGAGACCGGGGCGGTCGTTTCCTGGGGCGGCACCGTGCGGGCAGGTGCAGTCCTTGGACCCAACGCAGTGGTTGGCTGGGGCGCCACAGTGGGCAAGGGCGTCCATGTCCCAGCCGGCACGCGTCTACGCGCGGGGGCGACTGTTTCTGCAGGTTGGCTCCAGGAGCACCTGCCTGGCTTCACCGCCATCCCGCCCTCCTCCCCCACTCGGGACTCTGCAGAAGTACGTGCCACCGCCGCCTGCGACAGGTTGGCAACGGAGCTGCAGGCTGCTCCCGAGCACGTTCGCGCCTTTCTTGGGACATCGGAGGGGACTGTCGCCTCGCTTCGCCTCACGTGCCAGGACTTGCTCCGGCGTGAACAGGCTCTGCGCGCGGAGCTCGACCCTTCGGCGCTCGGCCGGCTCGACGACGAAAAGAAGGAGCTCGAGGCCCGCCTCGGCACGGCGACGGATGAGCGCCTTCGCCACTCGCTCACTGGTGCCGTTGTCGCCATCGACGAGCAGCGCAGACAGCGGGAACTCTTGGGCCTCAGTGCGGAACGCCTCCAGGCCGAGCGGATGCGACTCGTCTACACGCTGGAGGGGCTGGCCTCGCAATTCGTACGGCTTCGGACCGCCGGGGCGGAGGCCGGACGGGCTTCGGCGGTAGACGTGGAGCAGGGGATTCGTGACCTCGGGGTGGAACTCGACGCCATCGCCGACGCGCTGGAACAGGAGTCGCAGGACACTGCTGCAACTGCAACACGCGTCCGCGGCTAGGCGTCTCGCAGTCAGTCCGGAACAGTTGGCCTTGGCTTTTGAGTCAACCAGCCCCTGTCTCTCGAGGCCCTCCCTGTCGACTCATCGCCATGCGGAGGCGCCGCAGGCGTCCCCGTCTCCGTCAGGCACCTCTGCGTGGCCCTGCGCCCGCCTGCCGTCGGCGGCGACTGGCGAGTCCGAGCAGCGCGAGTGCGAGGAGGACGACGCCGTTTCCAATGGGGGTGGGCGGTGGGCCAGTGACGCTGACGCATCCGTAAACGGGTGGCGGGACGCTGCCGGCGCCGGGATTGTTCGGGTCGAGTCCTTGCTTGAGGTCAGAGATGTACGGACTGTTCTCCGCCTCCAGCGCCGCGAGTGCGCCGTCGAGGGAGGGAATGCTGCAGCAGACGAGGCCGACGGCGCGCATGGCTTCCCCAAAGGGAGTGGTCACGGTGCCGTAGCCAGTGACGCCGTTGGCATGGCAGATGGCACAGGCTGGAGTGTACGAGAGACCGAGCTGGCTCTGCATCTCCGCGGGGTACGTGGCCGAGGCCCGAGCAATCCCTGGCCCCAGCAGGGCGAGAAGAACGAAGAGCAACAGCGCCACCGTGGAGGAGGAGCGCCTCATAGAAAGGTGTGTAGCTGGATGAGGAATGAGTAGGTATTCGTCCCGCCCGCAGTGGTTGGCTGGTAGCGGTACAGCCCGTCCAGACGGATGTCGGTGTGCGGAAGGCAAAACCAGTCGATGGTCATCCACGTCCCAATGGCGGTCCCGCTCACCCCGGCTGCGTTGAGTGTCTCCACAGCGGGGGCAAAGTGAAGCCCCTGGATGGGCTCGATGTCCACCTGCAGCCAGGTGACGCCGTTGGGTTGTGCCACGCCGCTTCCCAACGTGTTGTTGATGTAGATGTCTCCCTCGAGCATGAAGACCACCGGCTCCACCGGCGCCCAGCGGGAGAAGGCGCCATACACCTGATGCAACGCCGGACTCGGCGAGGAGGTGGTCAAATCGGCGCGTGTCACCTCGGCGCTGACGCCTACCGTGGCTCGCTCGGCCACCGGTACCTCGACCAGCCCACTGAAGCCCCGCTGTCGGTAAGCGTCTGGGCTGACGTTGAGGTTTCCAAGGATCGCGAGCACTTCAGTTCGCACGTGACTATTGTCGAAGGCCACCGAGAATCCAGTCTGCTGGGAGTAGTTGATGTCGGTCTGGGTGTTGTTGCGCACCCACGCGGTGTGCTCGACGTTGCGCAGCCCGAAAGGCAAATTCATTCGCCCCAGCCGGATGAGGAGGCTGTCGTCGAGCTGCAACCCGACCCAGTAGTCCCGAGCGAGCAACTGCTCATTGTCGGCTTGGTTGGCGATGACCACGGCCGGGTCGGTAAAGGGCGTGGTACCCCAACCGAGCGAGCCAGCAGCCCGAAAAATGCCGAATTTAATCTCCGCACGTGCGTCGAGCAGCATCATCAGGAACTGCTGGTTGCTCTCCGTCATGCTGGGGGCGGTGAGCGTGGGCGGCGTAATCTCGGTCACCCAGAATTCGGCCCCTCGGAATGTCACCTGCGCCAGTAGCCAATCCGGCAGGGGAACGACGCCGAAAGCGAAGCCTGCGTAGGACGGCGCCTCGTCGCCCTTGATGGGATTGCCGTAGTTCATCTGCATCAACAGGACATTCTGGGCACGCCCGTAGTCAGTGAGCAGACCGGCACCGGACGGGTCGACATGGCACACCGCGCACCCCGTGTAGTCATGTCGAATCATCCAGGGGTAGGCCTGCGCCGAGGTTGGGCAGAGACACAGTCCGGCTGAGACCAGCCCGGCCAGTACCGCTCTCGCTGCCGTTCCCCATCCCCGCGTGGCCATCGTTTGTTGGCTTAGGTGTCGACCATCCGGAAGGCGACCTGGATGTCCACGGGCGGCCTGACGGTGACGCCGAGGTAACTGGGCGTCGGGATGTCGTAGTCATTCATATTGATGTGGACGTCGCCCTGGACGTCGTAGGTGTTCCCCGAGCGCGATGCCTTGTAATGGAAGCTGACGGGCCGGGCCGTTCCGTGAATGGAGAGGGTGCCCGCTGCCGTCGCATCCACGCTGGTGCCATCCGTGGGCAGCGAGAGGCCCGCGCGCGGCACCGCCAACTCGGCGGTGGGGAATTTGTCGGACTCGAGATACTTTTCGCGCATATGGCTGTCCCTCACGCCGATGCCGGTGGTGAGGCTCGCCACCGGGACGGTGACCAAGAGCGTGTCGCCCTTGTCCGCGATTGTCAGCTCATGGCCCGTGCCCTCGAAGTGCAAGCCACCCGGGCCGATGCAAGAGAACGTCACCTTGGCCTGCTTGGCCTGAAGGCCGGCGAGGACAAGGCCGGGAGTGGCGCACGCCAGCGCCAGCAACCCCCAAGAGAGACGCCGCATGCGCATCAGACCGAGCCCAGCAGAGGTGAAGGGAGTCGTGACGGTTGATGTCTCTTAGCGGAGTGGCGGGCGAGCCGCACTCGGTTTGGCACCGCGCCACAAGGTGCGTCTTCCACTCGTTCCCCGGCGACGGCCCGCCACACCGGCTGGAGTGTGCCTGCCACCATTAATTGTCCGGTGCCCCACAGACCAGCCAGCCGAAGAGTTGTTCTCTCTGCGTCGCAGTCAGCGGGGGGTAGCCGGCCGGAGGCATGAAGCACTCATACGCTTGGTTCAGGACGGCGGAGCGTTGGCTGTAGACCTCCTCGTAAGTGTTGAGGGGGATGTCGGCGCCGTTGTTTCCGCTGTCGGGGGTGTGGCAACCGACGACGCATGTCTGGTTGATGATGCCGCTCACCGAGGTTGAGTAGCTTGGGATGGGGGTCGGACATGACGCGGGAAGGTCGTTCAGGCACTGAGCAGGGCTACCGCAAGCGTCTGCCGCGAGAGTGGCCAACGCAGAGACGGCGAGCGAGCAGAGCACGCGCATGTTCAGGAGAACCTTAGGTAGCAGCCGAGGCTTTTCGTCTCGGTGAAGTCGGGGGCCTTGCCCGCCAGTAGGGCCGAGAGAGCCTCCTTCAAGTAGAAGCGGCCCAATGGGTTCGGCTGCCGCTTCTCGCTGTCGATGCCGCCGTGGTAGCGGACATTGCCCGCGGAGTCGACCACCAAGGTGGTGGTGGCGAACCGCACTCCAAAGGTTTGGGCGAGGCGGCCCCCCGGGTCGGCGAGAATGGGGAAGGGGTATTGACGCCGCTGCGCTTCAGTCCGATCGCGCTCCAGTGCATCGCCGACCTCTGAATCGACGAGGAAGAATTGAACGTCCTTCGCCTCGTAGTCCCGTGCCAGCTGCGTCAGCCGCTCGTCATGGGCGGTCAAACACTGACAGTGCGCAGAGAAGAAGACGAAGACGGTGTAGCGCGCATCGCTGACTACCTTCCGCAGCGAATAGCTCTGGCCGTTCGTCGCGGCGAGGGTCAAGTCAGGGAGCACGGACTCCTCGGCGGCCGAGACCGGGGTGGCAGAGGCAACGAGGGTCAGGCCAACCAGCACGAAGCGCGGGATGTTCATGTCCAAGTCCTCAGGATGCTGAGTTGGAATCCAAGGCCGGCCGTCTGGTTCTTGCCGAGCCCCGGAATGGGGGGGTTGTAGTTGAGCCCACCCTGCAGGCGCCAGGACTCGCCGAGGGGCAGCGACCCAGAAACCCCCAGTGTGGGCAGCGCTCGGCCGCTGTCCGGCGCTTTCTGGCCGTTGATGACGGCATCGAGTTCGGCGACGTAGCCGAACGACAGAGCGACGCTTGCGTCGTTTTCGAAAGCGTAACCGACGCCGGCGAGCCCCTGAAACTGAACTCCCAGCGTCTCGTCCACGCCGCGAACGGACCGAGGTGTACGCCATCCCACCAGCCCTGTGAGGTTGAGCAGGAAGTGTCCGTAGCTCTGCTCCAGCGCGACGCCGCCCGTCAGCTGAAACGCCCCAATTCCGGTCGCGTCGGTCGCCAGGAGATTGGACGCGAACTCAGGGGCGCGCCCGGTGGGAAATGTGACCCCGACCAGGACGGCGATGCCGGGCAACACCGAAAATTCTCCGGCGTGGGTGAAGTCATAGCGGCCGGCGAGGTTGATGTCGCCAATGCCCCCACCCCACTCCGAGATGCCGGGTGCCTCGCGCCAGGTCTTGAGGAAGGGGATGAGCAGCGTGACCTGACCGTCCGTAAAGACGCGAAGCGTCCCAACCATGTCCAACTCGGCGTCGAACTCGCCCGTACCCGCAGGCTCGATGAAATAATTCCCCTGGCCGTCCCAGCCACCAAGGATGCCGGTGCCTTTGAGAATGATGCCCACCGCCGCGTCCTCGTGAATCCCGAGGCGCGCTGGGGTGAGGGCCGAGGAGCCGGCGCAACAAGCCTGCGCGAGCGCCTGGCCAGGTAAGACGAGCACGGCGAGCATCAAGACACTACTGAACCATGAGGTCGGGCGCGGCACTGTCGGTCGCACCTCCGGTAATGGCGGTGCGCAGCTGCCATTGTCCAGGCATGAAGAGGTAGACATTGGTCAAGTTGTAGACCCCACCTCCTGCAGCGCTCACCGACGGCACCACCGACGTGCCGTGCCCCATCGCTGGCATCCACGGCACGATGGCCAGCGAAAGACCATCAACTAGCTGGGACGAGGCCACGTCCGTGATGACGTAGCGCACCGCGACGTCGCCATCGGTCGGTGGCTGCGGATTCGTGAAGACCGCCAGTTGGAGAGCTCCCGAGGCACTGGTGACGGTGACCAGGGGCGTGCTGCCGAAACCTTGCTGGATGCTTGCACTTGAGCCACATGCGACCGCGAGGCCGCTGGCGAAAACCAATGAGAGGCTACGAAAGAAGCGGTTGGCAACCATGGCAAGGCCTCAGGGGACTTGGAGATAGAACGCGGCGTGCCCGTGGTCGGCCTGGGGAACGTCGTCAGCACAGGTCTCGAAGAAGTGAAAGCGTGTCGTCCAGTAGCCCGCATCCGCGCTGCCGGGTGCATCGAATTGTATGGGCCCGATGGTGTACGTGCCTGGCGGGTTTTCGACGGTCGACTGCCCACTGGGCGGCGCTGGGTGGGTTGATGTGCATGGAGCATTCGTGGGCGAGGGGCCGTCGCAAAGGTACACTTCGGCGAGTGCATTCGCTCCGGTAACCGGTCCCCCATCGACGCGGCTGGTGGCCGTCACGACGAAGGTCACGTTGGTGTTCTCGTAGATTGGAGTCACGGTGGCACTGACGTTGTACTTGCAATCATCGTCTGCCGCCTGAGAGCCGTAATTTGTATTGCCATATTCCGGTGCGGGTGGCGCATTTGGAGGCAAGTTACAGATGCCGACCTCCTGGACGAAGTTCCCTTCCTCGTCGATGTACTGCCCTGCGTCCGAGAGGACGGGCCCATTTCCGGCGTCGAGGTACACTGCTGCGACGCAATGCTCGTTGTTGGGTCCGCTGACGAATCCACCAGCAGGACCCGAAGGCGATGAACTGCTGGAGCAGGCCACGAGGTTGATGCTCGCAAGAAGCAGCAGGCAACCGGTCACGCGCTCGGTCATGGGCGCGACTCATAGCTCTGGGCTCACTGGCCGGCACTGCGTCCAGTTGTCGCACCTGCGGAGTCAGGCCCCGTCTCCGGCCCTGGGGCTGAGACTTCGAGTTTTCCCCCCCACCTCGACTGCTCGCAAACCCGAGGCCTTGGCCGGGGACGAGATTGCTGCCGCAGTTCTCGCCCAAGCGCGCTTTTTTCTCCTGAAGCGCGTGGCCCTGGGCATCAGCCCCTGGCCCTTAGGTGGCGCTAGCCAGTAGTGATAACAAGAACTTAGAGTCTGATTGGCCCCGTAGCTCAACTGGATAGAGCATCGGCCTTCTAAGCCGACGGTTGCGTGTTCGAGTCACGCCGGGGTCGCTCCTGGGAGCGGTGCAAGGAAAGCGGGCCCTCGGCCCACGCCCAGGCAGCTCAGCCCACCGACACCCCCAGCAAGCGGCCGATGGCAGCGGTGACTGCCATGGCCAGGCCTCCACCGACCATCACGCGCAATGCGCCCCGCGCGAGCGGTGCCCCACCGAGGTGGCTCCCGAAAGCTCCCAAAACCCCCAGGCTGGCCAGCGATGAAGCAGCGATGGCGGGGATGCGCCAGGCCGGGGGTGCGATGAGCATGGCGAAAATGGGGACCAGCGCGAAGGTTGCAAAGCTGAGCGCCGAAATCCAAGCGGCCTGCAGCGGGCGGGCCAGGGCCGCCCGGTCGATTCCCAGCTCGTCCTTGAGGTGCGCTTCGAGCCGGTCGTGAGCGCTGAGCTGCTCGGCGACCTTCATCGCGAGGTCCTTGTCCAGTCCGCGCCGCAGGTAGATGTGAGCCAGCTCCTGAAGCTCGGCACGGGGTCGCACCGCGAGCTCGATTTTCTCAATCTCAATGTCGGCTTCCTCGGCGTCGCGCTGCGAGCTGACCGAGACGTACTCTCCGGCTGCCATCGACATCGCGCCCGCCACCAGGCCCGCGGCGCCGGCAACCAGGATGGCCTCCTTCGAGGCAGAGGCGGCCGCCACGCCAATCATCAAGCTCGACGTCGAGACCAGTCCGTCATCCGACCCAAGCACCGCGGCGCGAAGCCAGCCGGCCCGGCCACTTCGGTGCACCTCGGGTTCTCGTTCCTTTGGTCGGGTCATCGAACGCGAACCACCCGACAGCAGGGGGTCCGCGCGGCGGGGACTCTAACTGACTCGAAAGGCGACTTGCCCAGGGAATAAGGCGCCACCGCTGGGGGGAGCAATCCCTAGGGTCGGCTCGCTGCGCCGGGGACGACTCCCAACCCCTCGCCCTCGGCGCGTTGCTCGTCCTTGGTCCTGGCCTGCGGGGGGACGGCCTCGCTGCTCGACGTGACCGGCGGGAGGCCCGCCAACCACGCGTCGACCTGCTCCTCGGCGCCGCTCTGTTCGAGGGCGTAGTACCGCTTCACCAGTCGAACCAGCGACGCTCTATCTCCACAGAGGCGCTTCACCTCGTCCGCCGGGAGTCGGGACCAGTAGGCCGCGACTCTCGGACGAAGTGTCTCCCAGCGCGCTTCCACCTGATGCCAATTGAGCGATTCCATGCCCTGTACAGATGGGCACCCAGGGGTCGATTGGCAACCCCCTGGGGTGCCCGACGCGTGGCCCGCGAGCGTCAGGTTGGGCGTCGACCGAGCACCAGGGAGACGACCGCAAAAATGAGAAACACGAAGAAGAGAATCTTCGCAACGCCGGCGGCGCTGGCGGCGATGCCCGCGAAGCCGAAAACGGCGGCAACCAACGCGATGACAAAGAAGACTGCTGCCCAGTAAAGCATGGGATGCCTCCAGAACTGCGGGTTGGACTGTGCTTGCTAGGAGGCGTACTCCGCAGAGACGAGCGGGGTGAGCACGGCGCGTAGCTTCGCCTGTGCCCGTAGCTCGAGTTGCCTCGCGCGCTCGCGTGAGAAGCCGAAGTGAGCTGCGAGTGAAGCGAGTGTCGGTGGGTCATCGTGGAGCAAACGCCGCTCCGCAATGAAGCGCTCACGCGGGTCGAGCACCCTCAAGGCACGGTCGACCGCTCGTCGAACCTGGGCGACCCACTCGCTTTCAGCGGCCAGCTCGTCCGGACGTGGGGAGTCCGAGGCCAAGCCCGCACCGCGAGGCGTCGATGAGCTCTCGGTAGCAGGCGCATCCAGCGAGATGTCTCGAGACGCCATCCTCTGCCGAGTTTCCGCGAGCTCTGCTGGGTCAACCTGCAGAAGCCTGGCCAAAGCGAGTGTCTGCGCTTCACCGTCACCTTCCTGGACTTTCGCCTCGCGCATCGCCTTGCCGAGCCCGAAAAACACCCGACGCTGTGCCTGGGTAGTACCCACCTTCACCAGGGACCAGTTACGCAAAACGTAGCTCTGCAGTTGGGCGCGAATCCACCAGACCGCAAAGGAAATGAGGCGAATCCCGCGTTCCGGGTCGAATCGCTCGACGCCCTTCATCAGCCCCAAAGACGCCTCTTGGATGAGGTCGCTCATGGGGAGTCCCGGAGAGCGATACGAGCGCGCGACTTTGATGGCAAAGCGAAGGTTGGATGCGACGAGCGTCTGGCCAGCCTTTTGGTCGCCGGCGCGGTAACGCCGGCCGAGTTCGCGCTCCTCCTCGACGCTGAGGACCCGATGGCGGCCTACTTCAGCAAAATAGCGGCGGAGGATGCGCTCCTCAGCCCTCGACGACTCGGCTGCCTCGGACTGCTTGTCTGCCAGCGTCTGCATGGTTGCTCCTCCTGTCGCGGTCGCGGGGAAGCGTTTGCCAAATGCGTGCCGGTGCTAAGTCTTTGAGTCGAGGCTTCCCGTGCCTAAGGAGTGGGGCAAAATGCCCCGATTGTGGCGGGCAGGTCAGGCGGGGGGCTGCGGGAAAGGGGCCACCATGTCTACTGTTCTGGAAGGTCTGGAGACTCCTTCGCGATAGACGCCATGCAAGGCCCCGAAAGAACGCACCCCAAGAAGGGGACCCTCAGCACCACCAGCGGCGAGTTGGCTCGGGCGCTAACGCGCGCGCTCGATAGGAAAGTCCTCGCGGCCCTGCTGTCTCCCTTGCTCGTGGTGGCGGTCGCCGTCTTGGCCTTCCAGGGCGTCCTGCGTGCCGAAGAAGGTCAGAGCTGGGTGAGCCACAGCCGTGAAGTCATCGACCTCCTGCAGCGAATCGAGCTCTCGCTCGTGGACGCCGAGACTGCGGAGCGCGCCTATGTCCTGACGCACGCACCGCGTTACCTCGAGATGTACCAGGCTGCGGTGGAGCACGGACGCGACCAGCTCGGCCACCTGGAGGGCGAGGTGTCCGACAATCCGCCACAAACCGCGCAGGCCAGGCAGGTCCGCCTGGAGTGGGAGGCGAAGCTCGCTCAGCTGGTGACGGCTCTGGACCTGTTTGAGGCTCAAGGCATCGAGGCCGTGCGCGAGTACATCCGGTCGGGAGTGGGGATTAGGAAGATGGAAACCGCGAGGGCGGCTGTCGAAAAGATGATTGACGCCGAACGCACGCTGCTCCAGGAACGCAGGAAGACGCGGGACCGAGAAGTAGCGTTCACCATCTGGGTCATCGCCGCCGGTAGCCTCTTCTCCGTCCTTCTGGCCGTGGCCGTCAACGTCGGCATCCGGCATGACGTCGCTGTCCAGCGCCGCAACCAGGGCGCACTCGAGGAACAGGCGGTTCGGCTTGAGGCGCAACGCAACAGCCTCGAGGAGAGTGAGCGCGCGCTGGCGCGTCAGCTGGAGGCGGAGCGGAGCCTCAGTGACCGGCTCGCTGTCGCAACCGCCGCGGCTGAGAAGGCGCTGGCCGAGCGAAACGCCGCCAGCAAGGCACTCGAGCGGAGCAACCGCGAGCTGAACCAGTTCGCCTACGTGGCGTCTCATGACCTGAAGGCCCCGCTCCGCGGCATCGCCAACTTGGCTCAATGGGTTGAGGAGGACCTGAGCGCAGCGATGACCGAGAAGTCGCGCGAGCACATCCGTGTACTACTCAGCCGCGTCCGGCGAATGGAGTCCCTAATCGACGGGATTCTGGCCTACGCCCGCGCCGGGCGCGACGCGGGCCATCGCGAAGAGATTGACGTCGGCCAGTTAGTTCAGGAGGTGAGGGAGCTGCTGGCGCCCCCGAGCGGGATGTTCGTGCTGGAGGTCCCTGCTGCGCTGCCCAAAGTGACGGCTGTCCGCGCGCCCTTCCAACAAGTCTGGATGAACCTACTCGGCAACGCCTTCAAACATGCTCGGCGCGAGGGCGCCAAGGTCCACGTCGACGCGGCAGACCGAGGCACGGAATGGGAGTTCTCGGTGGCGGACAACGGCCCGGGAATAGCTCCCCAGTACCACGAGCGCGTCTTTGGAATTTTCCAGACGCTCGCTTCACGGGACAAGATGGAAGGAACTGGCATTGGGCTGGCCACCGTCAAGAAGCTCGTCGAAAGCGAAGGAGGAAGGGTCTGGGTTGAGTCGGCTGGTCAGGGAGCTACCTTTCGATTCACCTGGCCGAAAGCAGAGGCACGCTCATGAGATTCCGTGACCTCCGTCAAATGTCTTTTTCACGACGGCGCCTCCACAGCGAGCAAATTGGGAATGAAGGGCCTGCGGTGCTTCGCGACACTGTAGATGGCGGTGAGGAGCTTTCGCATGGCGGCAAGAAGAGCCACCTTTGGCAACTTGCCACGAGCGCGCAGCCGTTCGTAGAAGGCGCGCAGCCAGGGGTTCCGGCGGACGGCGCTCAGAGTGGGCATATAAAGCGCGGTGCGGAGCTCAGCGTTTCCGAGGTGGGTGAGGCCGGCTCGGGAAGGCGTCTTCTTTCCGGAGTGTTTCAGGGCGGGCACGGCGCCGACGTACGAGGCGAGCGCACGTGCGTCGCGGAAGTGTGCCGGGTCGCCGAGGACGGCGATGAGGCGAGCCGCCGTGTTGTTGCCGATGCCATCGATGGTGATGAGCAGCTTTCCGACTTCATGCTGCTCGAGCTTGGAGTCGATGTTGCGGTCGAGCTGCTTGATGCGCCGTCGGGTAATGTCGAGGTCCTCGCAGAAGTACTTCACCTGGACCCGGTAGGCGTACCCATGGTGACGGCCCACCGAGGTCTTCGCGGCCGCGATGAGCTGGTTGGCGAGTTCCAAACCGACGAAGTGCACGCCGTCGTACTTGAGGTTGGACAGCGCCCTCGGCCTGACACCCAAAAAGGCTTCGGCTGTCGGGTAGTCCTTGAGAATGGACGACGCCAACTCGCTGTCGAGGCTGCGTACGTAGCGGGTAAACTCTGGGAAACCGAGGTCCACCAGCCGATGCAGCTGACGCACTCGGTCGCCGAAGTCCTGGACGAGCCTGTCGCGCAGGCGGACCAATTCACGCAACTCTTCGGTGGCCGTGTCTGGCAGGCGAGTCGGCACTGGCTTTTTCTGCGCTGCGAAGCAAGCGATGCCCAGAGCATCGATGGCATCTGTCTTTGTTCGCTGCATGTCTTCGGCAGCGAAGCGGTTGGTCCGCACGGGGTTAATCAGCGCCACCAGGTAGCCCCTTGCCGCGAGCGCTGCGAAGAGGTTTTTCCAATAGTGGCCCGTTGCCTCCATGGCGACCAGCAAGCCTTCGGGCTCCCCCAACAGCGTGAACAAGGCCTCGTAGCCAGCCGCGTCCTCGCCAAAGGACTTTGGCTTGACCAGGACCCCACCCGACGCATCCACCACCGCCACGACGTGCTTCTCCGAGGCGATGTCCACTCCCGCAAACCGCACCATGGCGGCCCTTTCTCTCGACGGAGGAAGTCGGGAGCCTCGGAGCCGGTGCTGTTGCCCATGCTTGTCAATGCGAGGAATCGACCCTCGGGTCGGCCTCAGGATTCCGTTCGGGCCTACAACACCGGTCGAGGGTGCCAATCTCATGAACGGGGACGAAGCCCCAAGCGCAGCACGGCAACCCTCTCCCGGATTCCGTCGGGGGCCGACTACTCCGCAGCTCCGCGGCGCCGTCAACAGGGCGCCAACAGCTTTCGAGTCTCCCCCTGTACCCCCTCCGACAACTGCACGACCACGACGACGACCTGGATCGGACGTCTTCAATGAGTGCGGGTCATACAAGCGCACGGCCTCTCAACATCGTCTTGGTCGAGGACGACGAGGTCGATGTCATCAACGTCCAGCGCGCTTTCGAGCGGGCGAACATCCGTGCGCCGGTGTTCCGCGCTGCCGATGGCGTCGAGGCGCTCGCGCTTCTGCGCGACCCGTCCACCCCGGCCGAGCGGCGGCTCGTCCTGCTCGACCTCAACCTCCCGCGGATGAATGGCATCGAGTTCCTGCGGGCGTTGCGAGGCGATGAGCTTCTCAGGAGAACCCCGGTCATCGTCTTGACGACGTCCAACGACGACCACGACAAGCTGCAAGCCTTCGAGCTGAACGTCGCAGGCTACCTGCTCAAGCCGGTGACTTTCGGAAGCTTCGTCGACCTGATGTCGGCCTTAGACCGCTATTGGACCCTCGCGGAAATGCCATGACGCCGAGCGCTCCCCTGAGGTTTCTGCTGGTGGACGACGACCAGGTCGACCGTGCCGCCGTTCGAAGGGCGCTGGAGCGTGGAGGCATCGACGCTCGGGTCACGGAGGCCACCGACTTTGGGTCGGCCCGGACGGCTCTCCTCGGGAACAGCCACTTCGACGCGGTCCTCCTGGACTTCGGACTTCCGGGCGGCGACGGCCTGGAACTGCTTCGCGAAGCTAGAAAAGCCGGTATCGACACACCGGTGATTGTCCTCACCGGGCAGGGAGACGAAACAGTCGCTGTCGAATTGATGAAGGCGGGTGCCACCGACTACCTGCAGAAAGGTGTCCTCAGCAACGAGCGGCTCGCCCAAAGCGTGAGACAGGCCCTGAGGCTGCGCGACGCAGACCGCCAAGCCCGGGATGCGCGCCGCGACTTGGAACGACAGGCAGCGCAGCTCCAGCTGTTGGCCGACGCGAGCCTCGGCATCCACGGAGCGCTATCGCTGGAAGCCGCGATGGAGTTCATCAGCAAGACGGCACGGGAGTTAATCGGCGCAAACGTGGCGGTGGCACAGGTGGATGCCAACGATGAGAGACGGGAGGTAGAGCGTCGCTCGGTGTCGGAGAAATACGTGGCGCACTGCGCGTTTACCTCCGACGAGTCGGACCTGCGCTGGGTAACGCTGGTGCGCGATGGGCGGAAGAGCGTGTGGCTGACGCCAGATGAACTCGACGCGGACCCGCCCTGGAAGGCTTCCAGTGCGCGCCGCTTCAGTAGCCTTCCGGTGCGCGGGCTTCTGGCCGCGCCTTTGGTTGGCCAAGATGGTAACCCGCTCGGCAGCCTCCAGCTGACGGATTGCCTGGAAGGCGACTTCGATGCGAGCGACGAGGCAATGCTTGTCCAACTCGCGCAGACTGCCTCGGTGGCGTTGGAAAATGTGCGCTTGTACCGTGCTGCGCGCGACGCCGCATCAACGCGAGACGACGTTCTAGCCATCGTCTCTCACGACTTACGCAACCCCCTCAACGTGGTGGGGATGAGCGCGGCGATGCTTCGCAACACGCTCGGTGAGCCGCTCGCCTCGCCGGGGCCCGCCTGCCTGCCACTCGTGCAGCGGATTGAGCGGAACGTGGCCCGTATGAATCGACTCATCGACGATTTGCTCGATGCCTCTCGACTCGACACGGGCAAGCTCTCGGTACGAATCAAGCCCGAAAAGGCGTTTGCCTTAATTACCGACGCCATCGAGGCCGCCCTCCCGATTGCCGAGGCGCAGGGGACGCGGCTCGAAACGGACGGGCTGGAGACGACGCTCGTCGTTCGCGCAGACCGGGACCGAGTGCTTCAGGTGCTCTCAAACGTCATTGGCAATTCGTTGAAGTTCGTGCCGCGCTCCGGGGGTCGCGTCACCATCTCTGCCGTTCGGGATGGGAACAGGGCGCGCTTCGGCGTTGGCGACAATGGCCCCGGAATCCCAGCCGCCCATCTGGGGCACCTCTTCGAACGCTACTGGAAAGGTTCGACGGCGAGCCGAGATGGGGCGGGGCTCGGCCTCTTCATTGCCAAGGGAATTCTGGATGCGCACGGCGGTGAGATTCGCGTGGACAGCGTGCCGGACTCGGGGACGACGGTGAGTTTCTGGCTTCCGCTCGTGTAAGGATTCGGCAGGGACGGCCGCGGCCTTGCAAATGCCGCGGCCGGCCAGCCTTCGCTAGGCCTTTTGCCGCGGCTCGGTCCGGCCTGGTCCGAAGGTTGCGACGAAGGCATCTACCTGTCGCTCAGCGTCGTCCTTGAGAATGCCGTAACGCTCCTGAATTTTTCCGACGAGGTCGTCCCTCTTGGCGGCGAGATTCTGGACGTCATCGTCAGTCAATTTGGCCCACTTCGACTTCAGCTGAGCCTTGACCTGCTTCCATTGCCCTTCCATCTGTGACCAGTTCATGTCGCCGTCTCCTGTTTTTTGAGGGCCCCCGTCCACAGGCAAAGCAACATCTGGGCCACTCCGTGAAGCGAGTCAGAGAGAGCACTTGCGACGGACCGCGCCAACGCCGAGACGACCGTTCCGCCCCAGACGAGCACATGCGCCACACTCGCTCGCTGCTCCGGGGGGCCTTCGTGTCACTCCTTGTCGACGGGCGCTTGTCCGGAGCCGTCATAGCGAGCCAGCTTCCGGTAGAGAGTTCGCCGGTCGACTCCCAGCACTTGTGCAGCCTGGGATTTGTTGCCGCCCATGAGGGAAAGCACCCGCAGGATGTAGCGCTTCTCGAGCTGGTCGAGCGTCACAACCTCCGTTGGGTCGTCGGCCACCACAACAAATTTCTCCGCTCGGAAGTTTCGAATCTTGTCCGGCAGGTCCTCGACGGTGAGTTGGTCAAAACGCGCCAGCGCGACACCGCGCTCCAAGCAATTCTCGAGTTCCCGGATGTTCCCCGGCCATTCGTAGGCGACTAGCTTCTCGGCCGCCCCGGTCGAGAGCCCAAGCGGCGGCTTACCGGCGCGCTCCGCGAGCCGAGCGAGGATGTGCCCGGTAAGCTCTATGACGTCCGTGCCGCGGTTGCGTAGCGGAGGCAACTCGATGGTCACCACGTTGAGCCGGTAATAAAGGTCCTCGCGAAAGCGCTTTTCGAAAACCTCGTACTCGAGGTCCCGGTTGGTGGCGGCGACGACGCGGACGTCGAACGCCTTCTCGGTGTTGGACCCGACGGGCCGAACGGTCCGCTCCTGAAGCGACCGCAGCAGCTTGGGCTGAGTCTCGATTGGGAGCTCGGCGATTTCATCCAGAAATAGCGTCCCTCCGTTCGACTCCACGAAAAGGCCGGTTCGCTGGGCATGCGCATCGGTGAACGCTCCGCGCGCATGACCGAAGAGCTCGCTCTCAATCAACGCGTGCGGAACCGCTGCGCAGTTCACAGCGACGAAAGGACCGTCCTTGCGTTTCGAGCTTGAATGAATGAGGCGAGCGACCAGCTCTTTCCCCGTCCCGGTTTCCCCTTGGATGAGGACCGACGCCTCCGAGTCGGCGACTCGCGCGACCAGTTCCCGCACCTTGCGCATCGGGGCAGAGCCGCCGACGAAGCCGGGCGCCGCTTGGGTAGCGATGTTCTCGCGGAGTCGCTTCAGCTCACTTCGAAGCTGATGGTGCTGGACGGCACGATTGAGGCTCAGTGCAAGCAGCTTCGGGTCGAAGGGCTTGGTGACGAAGTCGTAAGCCCCCGCCCGCATGGCGGCGATGGCCGACTCCAGGCTTCCCTGGCCCGTGCCCACGACGACGGGCATGTCGGGCCGGACCTCGAGAATCCGCCTGCAGAGCGAGATGCCATCCATCTCCGCCATCCCCAGGTCAGTCAGGACGGCATCGAAGTCCTCCGCTACGACACGCGCCAGCGCATCCGCAGCGGAGGTGAGCGCGGTGACGGTGAAGCCCTCGTGGGTCAAAAGCTCCTCAAGGAGCTCGCAGGTCTCGCGGTCATCATCAACGACGAGGAGGCGTCCGCTCAGGGCCATGGTCGATGGCTGGCATACACCATCGGCCGTCGCTGGCGGCAATTCGCCGCGAAGAAGTCCGGTGGGGTACTCCCCCACCACACTCTGGGCTAGCGGCTGGCCCCAGGCGAACGCGACTGACGACCGGATAGGAGTTGCCGTCTCCGGCTTCGCCGATGCGGAGTCCTTGCCCGCAGCCAGTGCGAGCGGTCAGTAGGGCAGCGCGAATATGGTCACGGTGAGCGACAGCGACTCTACGCCCGTGTTCTGGTGCGCCAGTTTCCCGTTGGACATATGGCTCGCGCTGACACCCAGCCGCACTGACCGCGCGACGTCGAATGAAACCTCGACGGTCGAGCGGAAAATGAGTGGATAGCCGAGTTGGTGGTCAGTTCCGGCGCTGTAGCCTCCGGGTGCAAAGCTCAGAATCACGTGCATGACTTTGGCGATGGGAATGTCGGCCAGAACGCCGAGGTAAAAATAGGCTGAGCCGTCCGACGCGCTCAGTGCGCCCGACATCAAACGAAGCTGCCACCAGAAATGGCCTCCACGGAGCTCCAGGCCGAAAAAGGCGTCATCCCACTCCTCCGGCCCTCGGAGCCCGTAAAAGCCCGTGTAAAGGACTGCCGATTCCACACCCCACCAGGGAGCGCTGAAAGAGGGAGCAGTTTCCGCGTCGCTACACCAGGCCGGGAGCGCGGCGAGGAGAATGGCGCCGGCGGCCAGTGCGCGAAGCATCAGCACAGAGTCCCGGGAAGCTATCCGGTCAGAACCCCACTGAAGAAGTGGATAGATGCCGCGGGCCGCTCTTTTCGGCTCCGCTGTCTGCCGGGAGCTACGAGGGGTGGCTTCGGGGCGCATCCCGGGCTGAGTCCGTGCTAGAGAATGGCCCTTTTCTTCGCGGAGCCTTCCACTCTCATGCTCGGTAGCGCCACGCTCGTCGCACTCGCCCTTCATGCTGCGCCGACGTTGGACTCCGGCTCAGTAGCCGGGACGTTGATGTCCCAGGCACAGGAGTCCAAGGGTGCGTACGCCCTTCTAACGGACCTCGTTGACCAGGTCGGTCCGCGTCTCTCTGGGTCCAAGGGGGCCGAGGCAGCTGTTGCGTGGGCAATGGCACAATTCACTGCTTTCGGTCTGCACCCCAGGAAGGAGCCAGTCTTGGTTCCAGTGTGGGTGCGCGGCATCGAGGAGGGGGAGGTGGTGTCGGCCCCCGGGCGACGGAAGCAGATGCTCGCCCTCACTGCACTCGGCGGAAGTCCTGGGACACCGAAGGGCGGCCTCGAGGCAGACGTCATCGAGGTCTCCTCCCTTGCTCAGCTGCAGGAGCGGGGCGCCGCGGTGAAAGGACGCATTGTCTTCTTCAATCACAGCATGGCGGTCGCGAGCGACTACGGCCGGTTCGGCGAGCTCCGCACCAAGGGCCCAGCCGCAGCCGCGAAGCTCGGGGCAGTGGGGGCGCTGGTGCGCTCGTTGGCCACCGCCTCCATTCGCTCGCCACACACCGGACAGACTCAATTCAACAAGGGCGAGGTCGCAATCCCTTCGGCTGCCGTCTCTACCGAGGACGCCGAGTTGTTGCACCGCCTCACCGTCGTCGGTCCAGTGCGTGTGCGTCTTGTGCTTGGCTGCCGGCTGCTGCCCGAGGCCATGTCATCCAATGTCGTCGCTGACCTTCCTGGACGTGAGCACCCGGAGGAAATTGTGCTGCTCGGGGCACACCTAGACAGCTGGGACTTGGCCGTCGGCGCTCAAGATGACGGGGCAGGAGTCGCGCTGGTGCTGGAGACGGCGCGGCTGCTTTCCAGCTTGAAGGAACGCCCCCGGCGAACCGTGCGGTTTGTCCTCTTCATGAACGAGGAGAACGGGCTGCGTGGGGCGAAGACGTACGCCTCAGCCCATGCGGCGGAGCTGGCGCAGCACGTCGCGGCAATGGAGTTGGATGAAGGGGCCGGTCGACCAATCGGGGTGGCACTCAAGGCGGGAGCGGGCGCCTCTTCGCTGGTCGACGCCTGGCTTCCGCCCTTGGTTTCCGTGGGTGCCGGGACTTTGCTTCATCAGGACGCAGGAGGGGCGGATCTGACGCCGATGGCGAGTGCACAAGTCCCGCTGGTTTCCGTCGTTCAGGACGCCACGCACTACTTTGACATTCACCACTCCTCCGGAGACACCTTGGACAAGGTAGACCCAGACGCCTTCTCGCGAACTTCTGCCGCGGTGACGTGGGTCACCTACGCGCTTGCCGAGTCTCGAGCGGTCTTGCCAAGGCCCGAGGCGCCAGCACCTTCGGGTCCCGCGGCGCAGTAATCCGGCGTGCGTGCCTTGAAGCCCACCAAGGTTTCCGCTAGGCAGTCTCCGTCACGGCGACCATAGCTCAACTGGCAGAGCACCGGACTGTGGCTCCGGGGGTTACCGGTTCGACCCCGGTTGGTCGCCCAAGTTTTCGCTGGGTTACGCCGCTCACCAGCCGAACCGGCCCCGCCATGTGTCTGAAATGTGTCTGCGGGTTGAGCACCTGCACCGCCTCTCGCAGGGTGCTGGGCGCCAGGTGCGCGTACCTCGCGGTCACCTGAAGCACCGTCTGCCCGAGCAGGCTGGCCACCACGGCCAGCGGCACTCCTCTCTGCACCAGGTGGCTCGCGTAGCTGTGACGTGTGCGGTGAATATTGAAGGGCTCCAGCCCGGCACGTGCGCAGATGCGCTCCGTCGGTGCCCGCGCGACGTACCGGCCATACGCGCTGCCGTCCGGGTAGCAAAAGAGTAGGTCCTTTCGTCCTCGGCCCTCGAGCCGCGCGTGAAGCACTTCAACGACGCCCGTCGGAAGCGGAACGGTGCGCTTTTTCCCCGACTTCGGCGTCGTCGTCTCGTTGTCGTAGCTGGCGCGGCGGACGTGCAGCTGCTCATGCTCTACGTCGACGTCTCCCACCTGCAGAGCGATGAGCTCGCCGATGCGCAGCCCGGACCGAAATGCCAGGAGGAAGAACGGCAGCCATTCGGGCTCATGCTTCTCGGCGGCGGTGAGGAAGGCCTCAGTCTGTTCCACTGTAAGGAACAGCTCGGACTCTTCTGGGTCTGGCTCCTCGACCATCTCGACCCTCGGCGCCTTGGTGAGGTAGCCCTCCTCGACAGCGTGCCGGAGAACGGGACGTAATGTCCGCAGGACGGCATTCACGCCACCCGGGCTGAGCTTCCTCGCCACATGGGCAGTGAAGTCGGCCACGGTCGCCTTCGTCACCCGGTCAATCCTCAGCTTGCCCAGGACCGGGAGAATCTGATGGTCGAGCTTGCCCCGGTAGAACGCCTCGGTGCTGTGCTTGATGTACGGCACGCGGCGTGTCCACCACTCCTCAGCAACCTCGAGGAAGGTTGGCGGTTCTTTTCGCGTGCCATACGTACCCGCCAGGAGAGCAGCTCGGATTTGGCGTTCTTCTTCCTGGGCGCTCTCCCTGTCGTTGACCTCGGCGTGCTTGCGGATGTCGGTGATGCGGCCGTCGGGATGATGGAAGACGAACCTCACGACCCAGGCACTCTGCCTTCTCCCCAATCCGTCCCTCCAGCTTCGCTTGAAGACGCCCATGGTGGAGACCGAACCGGAAGGTGCTCAACGTGTTGAACTGGGAGGCGCGTCAGTATGGCCGACTGTCTCAAGTCAGCGAAAGAGCGCTGGCCGCGAGATGCTGATGCTCGTGCCGACGTGCACCACGCCAGCCGTGAAGTAGCCGCGCTGAATGGCGTGGTAGAGCTTGGTGCGCCCCCAGCCCAGCAGCCTCGCGGCCTCAGTCACTGACATCAAATACGGCGCGGCCTCCGGAACCGCGGGAAAAGCATGTGCCGTCACATCCCTGGCCGCCGAGCCTAGCGAGCCGCGGTCTTCAGCGACGAGAGAAGCTCGCGCCGGGTTCACCTCTTGCCTCCATCCAATGGGCATGGGCCACCTCCTCTTCCCTGTCTACAACCTCCTGTATCTCATGTGAGATTCAAATACAAGTCGAATCGAATCGAATCCAACGGGGGGGCCAGGGTCAAAGGCCGCTGTGCGAGTCCGGCATCGGGCGCTCCTGCAACCGTGCCGACTCCCTTATGTCTGAGCATGTTTCGCGGTTTCCCGCGCCAGGTAATGCGCGCACTACCCTCACGCTGGCTGACTGCCTCCACCTTCAGGCCGCCAAACTTCGAGTTCGCCGCTGCCGTGCTGGGAAAAAACGGCTACGGAGAGCGGCCTACCCACTCGATGATGGCCGCGCGAAGCGCAGCGTGCAGCGTAATCCCTTCAGCCTTGGCGCGCTTTTCGAGCTGCTTCCAGACGGGTGCCGGGAACCGGATTGACCGTGGGATGGTAGGGCCGCTCTCCTCACCCTTCCTTGGCCTACCAGGGCGAACGTGAACGATGCCCTCGGCAGCAATACGCTTGGCGTACGGGTTGCCCCGAACTTTGGCGGTCTCGAAGTCGACTTCGGGCATTTCCCTTAGCGCGGCTCGGGATGGCTCTTCGTGTCTACGTGCCTTCTTCATAGTGTCTCCTCTCGTGCGATGTGGCCCGTCGAGCGCTGATGATACGGACCGTGTCGTCGTCAATCTCCGTATAGACGGCCAGAAGGAGCCGCCGCCGATCCGACAGTCCGATCAGGAGCGCACGGTCGGGCTCGACCGCGTCTTCGACGGCTAGCGCCAACGGGTCTGCAAAGACCGAAGCGGCCTCCTCAAAGGAGACCCCGTGTTTGCGCAGGTTGGCGGTGGCCTTTCTCGCATCCCAAGTGAATCGCACGCAATAAGTGTAATACACTTACTGAGGTTATCGGCAACCTGGTCCTCGCCTCGGTCACGTCTTGGGACCGCCTCGCACCTGACTCGCGCAACCCACTAGTAACCTCAGTGAGACGGGAAGTGACTCCGGTGCGACGCCGCTTACGCGGCCTTACGTCATCACGGAAGTCACGCGGGCCCTCGGTCCGAGCTTTGTTTGCGGAGCGCGCGTTCAGCGCGTAGGCCTCGTGGGCGCAGCCAGCCCCAGCGCAACGCGCAGCTTCGAGACGTCGAACCGCTCCTCGACGGGTCGCCGCGCCTGCCCGTTCTCGAGCTCGGCAAGGAGAAGCTCGAGTTTCTTCGTGGCCGTTCCGCCTCGACGCGCGGCCTCGCGAGGCGTGAGGCCACCGAGCGCCGGGACGTTGAGGTCGAGCCACCGGGTATGAAATTCCTCCTCCATTCGCCGCATGGCGTCGAGGACCTCGGGTGGCATCGCCTCGCGCGGTTGGGGACGCTGGCGCGCCTTCCCCTGGCCAAACGCAGCCACGGGGTCCGCATGTTCGCGGACCTTGAAAGTGACGGCCGCGCTGAGCCGCTCTGAGACGAGGCCGCGTAACCGGTCCGCTCGCTCCCGCGAGTTGGTCTCGAGGCGAAGCGTGTCGCTGCCGAGGATGGCCCGGCCCACCAGCGTGGAGGGGAGAAGACCCATGGCGTTCCCCTCTTGGACGAACGAGATGACTGCCTTGCCAAGCTGCCCCTCGCCGTCCTCACCGTCGAGGTCTGCGCCGGGGAGCTCGCGTAACGCGGCCAGAACCTCGGCACGCCTCGCCGGTGCGACCTCGAAAAAATCGGTGGTTAGAAGGAAGTCCTCGCCGTCCGTGTTCCGAAGCTGTGGCGGGGGCTGTTGAAGGACGGCATGGACTGCTTGCTGCCAGAGTTCGAGTGGGAGTCCCTGCGCAGTAGCCGCGCGTAGCTTTGCGGCCGAAATCTTTGCCCCGCGGGCTCCGAGCGCTTTTCGCATCGCCTGCCGGACCATGTCGCCTTGGCGCGGTCGTAGCGGATGGGGATGGCAGCCGGCGAGGATGCAGCGGTCCCGGAGGTCCAGCACCTGGGCGAGAATGACGTCGCGGGCGACGAGCGTCCGCGACGCGCTCTTTTCCTCCACCGTCCGCTCAGCCCCGGACAGGAGGTCTCGGAGCGTGAGGGAGACGCCCGGAATGGTAGTCATGACCTCGTGAACGCTGAACCAGGCCGACTGCCGTGCGCCAACCAGGCACCGGGCAGTCTCGTCTAGCCCACCACCGCGCTCCTCCACGTAGAGGGCGAGCGCGGTACGGCCCTCCGGGGAGATATAGTGGCTCGAGGACCAGCCAAGCACGTACTGCCGTGCCTGGGCGTCGTAACCGAACTTGGCGAGCGCTGCGTCCGGGTCAAAGGCGCGGCCCCATCGGCGACGGGCAAGCGCAAGGGCATCCGCGGTAATGCGCTCGTCGAGGTTGTGGACCGGGTCGCGCTCGACAATGCGTCGCTCCGTTGCCCTGGCTTTGGCAGCTTCTGGCCCCGTCCCGGCCGCGGCGGCTACCCGCGCCTCGTCCTCGGCGAGATGACACGTCTTGTACTTGCGCCCTGAGCCGCACGGGCATGGCGCATTCCGAGGAATCCTGTCGCGGCGGACCGCAGCGGAGGGTTCAACCACCAGCATTGGGCCCCCGACGTCCGCTTGCTCCCCTGGCCCATCGTCCGGCAGGCTCGCCTCGGCCTTCACCTCGAACTCACCCGCGGAGACGACAACCTCCGCAGCGTTCGCGTCGGCAGGTGCATCCTCCGCGAGCAACATGGCAACGGCGTCCAGGGCCGCAGCAAGCTCGACCAGCTCTCTCGATGTGGGGGAGAGGACGCGGCCCTTCTTGAGCCGGAGCGCGACGGGCACGAGCGGAAGCCCGAAGGCCTCCTCGAGGACTGAAGCGGTCCATGCCGGCTCGCTCTCGAATGTGACCGCGACCGCTGCGGCGCCGCGGGCCTCGGCCATTCGGCCCGTCTCCATTGCGTCAGCAACCCGGGCGATGGACCCGGGCTCGTCGTAGAGCGCGAGGCCATACTCCGCGCCGCCGGAGCCCAGGACTGCCGCCTCTCGGCTCAGACGGCCCGCTCCGGCCTGGAGCACGACGGGAATTGGGGTGTCGGAATCACAGCGCTCCCACGGACGCATCGCCCAGAAGTGGGCGCATGCCTCGAGGAATGCACTGACGACGGCGTGGTTGGGCAGTGCCCCCAGAAAAGCGCCGCTGAAGGCGAACGCGAGAAGTGCGCGTGGTTCCAGCACGCGCTTCGGCAGCGGAGCCGTCGCGATGCCGAGCGAACGGGCGAGCGGCCCCAGGGCAGGCTCGCAACGAAACGTCTCGCCCGCGTGCTGCTTCACAACGGCCGAGAGCGCCTTCGACGGAGTGCGGTCGATCTGCGGAGAGACGAGCTCGCCCTTGCCGTTGACGCCGGCGACGAGCCAGGAGGGACGCCCTCCCACGTCGATGGGGCCGAGGCGAAAGAGGTAGAGCATCGGTCGTGTCGCCAGCGCTGACAGTGCAGCTTTCTAGCGCGAACCTGTCCTTAGGCGAACAGCCGCGGAGGTAGGGGTTTAGCTCCGCTCGAAGCGTAGCTGGCTCCCCCTTCCGCCAGGGCGTACTCATTGCCATCCGGGGCAGCCACCCGCAAAGTGGACCGCCTCCTCGAGGTGTCTAACTTAGCGCCCCAGCTCTGGAACTCAGGAAGGCAACCGCGCTAAAGTTCCTTCCGCCATGCGCCAGCCCAAGCAATCCGACGAGGACCTCCTCGCCAAAATCCGCAGCCTCCGCCGGACAAGGCTGCTGAGGTGGAGGACTTCGTCGAGTTCCTCCGGGAGCGAGCCGACCGCCAGCTCACTGAGGCGGCTACCCGTGCGGCGGAGCCGAGTTTCGCGAAGGTGTGGGACAATGCCGACGACGCCGCCTACGACGCCCTTTGAGTTTGGGTCCTCATCGTCCCGTTTCCCGTTCAGTGACCAATCGACCACCAAGCAGCGCCCGGCCGTCATCGTCAGCTCGAGCGCCTACAACGCCCAGAGGCCGGACCTCATTCTCCTCGCAGTGACTGGTCAGCAGCACCGAGGCGACGTTGTCGTCAATCGCTGGCGGGAGCAGGGCTTCTCAAACCGTCTGTCTTCAAGCCGGTGGTCACCACCATCGAAAAGCAGCTCGTCCGCGGAAAGCTCGGCCGTCTCCAAGACGAGGACAGCCGCGCACTGAAAGCCCTTCTCGCCAGCATCATCGGCATGTCTCCGCTGCGTCTCGACGGCAAGAGGTCTGGCTCCTCGGCAGTCCTCAGCCGTTGCGAGACGAACGCCGGGAGAGTGCCGAACTTTCGGCGGGTGCGTGGCTGGTGTTTCCCCGGCTTGCCTCCGGTGATGAATTCGCCCCGCTGGCAACGAACGTCTCGTAGAGCCGCAGGCCCTTTGCTGCGGGCTGTTCATTTCGCGGGAGCGCGTAGTCCAGAGAAAGCGGAGGGAGCATGCCGTAAGCCACCGGACGGAGCCCCTGGTCCGAAAGCAAGTAGCCCTGACCGTACCGGGCGAGGTTCTTGATGGCGTTGGGATGGAGCCGGTACGTCTCCACCATCCGCGACGAAGCCTCGCCGGTGGAAAGGCTCGTCAGCAGTGGTCCTGGTTTGCGCCGGACTGTGAGCTCACTGATGCGATGCGTCCCCTGAGGATGAGTTCCTTCCACGATGCTCTACAAATAAAGCTAGATGAATTGATCCGCTCGACGCGAGACGCGCGCAACATCTTTGTTGGCCTGGAAGGTCTCCCCGATGAAGCGATCCAGGAACTACAGGCGGAATTCGATGCGCTTCATCGGCGGGCGACGGCGCTTCGGCACAAGAGGACCGAACGAACGCCTGAAACCTGACCGGTCCCTCGTCCGCAAGCACGCGCTCGCGTCGGGCAAAAGAACTGAGCTCCGGACCGGATTCCCGCGTGAGTGCATTGCTTTTGTCTTTCCACCGACGACGCGCGGCGCCTGACTAGCCCGTGGGAGCGGGGCCCCTGTCGCGGCAGGTGGCCCACACGCTTTCGACCCTGCACGGTTGCACCATCGTACTTGCCGTGGGGACTACGGAGGTGAGACAGCAAGCAATGCAGAGATGTGATGAAGACAGACGTCGAGTGTCATCTGCCATCGGATACGGCACAGGTTGCCGCCCAGAAAATGCGCAAGGAAAACATTGGCTTCCTGCCGGTGTGCGACGAGTCGATGCGAGTCTTGGGTACGCTCACAGACCGCGACATCACCCTTCGAGCAGTGGCGGACAGTCTGCCGGCGTGGACCAAGGTTGCGACGCTCATGACAAGAGAGCTTGTGGCGTGTCATCCCGGAGACGAGATTCGCGAAGCTCAGCGGGTTATGGCCGAGCGCAGAAAGTCGCAGATCCTGTGCATCGACAACAAATCGAGATTGGTTGGCGTCATCAGCCTCTCCGACCTTGCGCAGATCGACGACGGCCATCGGGCGAGCACCGTCCTCCAGCGGGTCACCGAACGAGAGGTTCGGGGCATGAACTGATGGCTCTACCTCGGCGCAGCCTCGAAAAGTGAAACGTCGAGCTGTTGAGGTCGTCGTTTGCGCGGCGGTGCTGTTTGTTGACCACGAAAGATTCACTCTCAGCCGGCAGTGAATGTTCCGCCTGCGATACCGCACGCGCTCTCTAAGGTTATCGTCGTGACCGAGACAGCATCCGATCCGCCGCCGGGTAGTGTGTACGTATACTGGTAGTTGTCCGCCGTTCCAGCGCCGATGGCGCAAACGCCCAAGGCCCCTGCCATAGAGCAGGGGCTCGACGAGTAGGCGCCGTTTCCCAGACGGCAGGTGTTCTGAGCGGCGGTATAGTTGTACTCTGTCCCAAGAAAATCTTCGCAGTAGTCATAGCCAGCGTCCGTCGTGAACAGGCAACTCCCGGTCGCCTCGCAACCTTCCATCCCAAGACTGCAGATCACGAGCAACGAGCATCGTAAAAGAAAGCTCCTCAAGGTCTTGCTCCGATGAAGTCGAGCCACACGGGGGGTCAGCCGAAGTGAAGGAGAAGTCGCAGATCGAACCGGCGCAGTGCGGCGTATTGGGAGTTGCCGAAGAAGCCCGTTCCCAGCCGGTAGGCATAGATGTCGTTGAAGAGGTTGAAGACGTCGAAGGCCAGCTGGGGCCTTAACGGCAGGTCAAATACGTGGCTCAGAGTCACGTCAAAGGTGGAGTGCTCTGGCACGAGCTCGTTGGTGGCAATGCCGGTATGAAAGCCGCTGCCGTAGTTGTAGCGGACGGCCAAGTTGTTCCACTTGCCAGCATCCTGCAGAATGAGTCCCACATTTGCCGTCCAGTTCTGCACGTGGTCCATGGTGGTCCACACCCCGGACCCGGTTAAATCGGCCTGCGAGAACAAGAACTTCTGCGAATTGATGTTGAGCTGCTGCGCCTCCTGGGCGCTGAGGTTCGCGAAGCCGTCCAAGGTGAACCCCAAGAACTTCGCGATCTGACCGTAGCCGTACAGGTCGAAGCCGGCGGCTTTGCCCTTTTGCCAGTTGAAGCTCGCCCAGAGATCTGAGTTTCCGATATTCTGATGGTCAAGCATGTTGTAGGTGAAGCGGCTCCAGAAGGTCAGCCCGAGGGTGATGTTGGGCTTGGGATGAACGGAGACACCGAGCTCGGCGCTCAGAGTCGTCGCTGGCTTGAGATCCACCGGCTGCGGCTGCCCCGCCAAGGACGGAATCAGGATTGGCGCCAAAACCGGAGCGTCGAAATTGACCGGCGCCTCCCAGAGGGAGCCGACGAAGGCGTGGACGATGACCGCATCGTTGAATGCATACGAGGCGCCCAGGCGAGCGCTGGGCCCGCTCAGGAGTAGGTTGGGCTCGTTGGAGGAGGCGAAGGTGGTGTTCTGAATGTCGAACCGCACGCCCGGTAGGAACGTGAAATTGCCCACTTCGATCCGATCTTCCAAGTAGACGCCGGCAGATAGCGTGTTGATGTTGTCGCTGCCGCTTAGCGTCAGAGACGGGTCCGGGCCACCCAATGGCGAGCCGTCGTCGCGCGTGAAAAGCGAGGTGTTGACGGAGCTCTGCTGATCGCGGAGCTCGACCCCCGCCTTCCAAGTGTTGCCGGGCAGCCAGGTCCAGGTTGTGTTGGCAAGCGCACCGAACTGAATCGCAGTGCGGGTGAACGTGGTGCAAACGGAGCCGGGATCGGCGGTAGCGCCCAGCGAGCCAACCGGATCGCAGTTGAAATCCTCGTAGAGCCCGCGGGCAAAGACGGAGATCTGAGTGCGGACGTCGCCGGTGCGGACATACGAGAGCGCGGCGAAGAACGTGCGCTCGAAGTCGGTCGGGTTGGCGTTGTAGGGAACGAAGGGCGGCGGCGGGTTGCCGTACACGTCGTTGCCCCGGATGGCACCCGGCGGGGCGTCCGAAAGCGGGAGCATCGTCGGATCGATCGGAATCTGGAATTTGTCCTGTTCGTAGCTCGCGACCAGCGCCAACCGGTTGTTGCCGTCGATCTCGTAGTCCAGCTTGGCGAAGCCGTTACCGCCGCTCCGGTAGTCATGAAGCACACCGACGGCATTGGGCGTGTCCAAGCCGCGAACTGTACTGACGTAGTCCGCGCTGGCGAAGACGCTGAGCTTGCCGATGGTCTGCGAGTAGTTGAGCGCAATATCGGTGAAGTTGTAGCTGCCGTAGGTGATCTGGGCTTCCGCGATGGGATTGACGCTCGGCCGACGGGTCTGGATGTCGACAACACCGCCAAGTGCAGAGCTGTACTCGATTGGGAACCCGCCCGTGTAGACCGTGACATTCTGGACCAGTCGGATCGGCAACGTGTTCAACAACTGGCCGACGGTCCCGAGCGGGGGGGTGAAGATCGGGATCCCGTCGACGACATAGGTGATCGCGCCGTCGGCACCGCGAACGTGGATATTGGAACCGAACGAATCCGCGACGGTGCCGGGCTGCATTGTCACGACCTCCGCGATGGTCTGGTTGTCGCCGCCAGGCAAGGATTCCACCTGCTCACGCGTGACGGTCGTGGCGCTGGCGCCAATGAGGGCCGGATCGGGCCGCACAGCGGTGATTGTGGTCTGAAAAGCCGGTGACTCAGGGGGAGCCGCCACGTCTGAGTGCTCCGGTAACAGCGGGTCGGTGGCGGGGCCTTCAGGGACGACCGGCTGCACGCCCGCGTCTGGCGTGGCCGGCCCCGCGTCCGCGTCATGCGAGGACTCCGCTACCTCTGCAACGGAGGAGGGCGGAGCCTTGGGAGCTGCGATGTTCGACTCGGCCGGAGCAGGCGAGGAAAGCAGCAGAGCCGCAATGCCGAGCGCCCAGAGCCGTGACACTGATGGCTCGCTCAGTGTTCGCTCACCGGCGTGAGAGTGCTCTGGCAAATCGTTGCCGAGGAGATGGCGTCGGAACAAGTGAACGTGAGCCCCCCATCCGCCGATGGCGTTGCCTCGCAACTCCAAGGTTCGGTGCCACCATCTCCGACAGTCACCCCGGCATCTGCTGCGGAGGGTGTCGCCGAGACAATCCATCCGCCCAGGCTTGGCGTGCTCGTGGGTTGGAGGGTTTGCACATCCGACAGACCGAGAACCGACCACGTTCCGAAAATCTCGCAGCCATTCACGCTGAGCGTGAACGCACCACCGTCTCCACAGGAACCCGACGCTGTGTAGTCGAGAGGTGCGGAGGCTGGGCTTGGATTGTCGCCATCCGGGCAGGCCCAAGGCCACCATTGGCCGGCATCGGCTACGCCACTGGTCGCGCTGGTCACCTGCGGAGCAGCGCTGTCGTTATACGTGCCAAACCCGCAGCCAGTGCCGGCGACAAAAGTCGCGAGGGTCACCAGCGACAGTAGGGCCTGCGCAGGACTGCGTTGCCGGCTGCGCGCCACCGCACAAAGCAACAGCGCCTCGTTGCACAAGCACACTCCCCGCCAACTCCCCGAAACACGCTGAGCCATCAACCGTCGATTTGTATGTTTCTGTCGGAGTGTCGACAATCGGGTGTTTACCTGATGCTGAAAAGGAGGAGCCTCGGGACGGTTACCGTGAGACGTTTCGAGGTCACGGCGTCGCTGAGCGCTGAGCTTTTCCATGGCTTTAGCTCAGTGGGCAACTCGCGCTCGGAGACCGTTTGCGTCAGCTCACTTGGGGGAGCCGCGGCGCACCTCTGTCCAAGGGTTTCTAGCCGCCTCTTGTGACCTACTGGCCGGCGAAGGGCTGGGCCCTCTACCAGAGAAATAGGCATAGCCGAAGGTGGCGTTACGGCGGCAGGGTCTTGCGCTCCTTCAGCCTCCGGCCTACCGCCGGACTAAAGCTCCCCTTGACGCGCCTGACACCGGGGCACTCGGGTCGGCGCTTCTACGAGTGCTGGCCCTGCTCGGGGCGGGGACATGGCCGAGGTGTACCGGGCCAGGAGCACCCGGCTGGGGAGTAGTGTCTGAGGCACGGGTGCCGGTAGAGCCTCTCCAACAGAGTCTGCGGCTGCTGGTCTTCGCGAGGCGCTCACCGCCAAAGCCGGCAAGTTCACCACCCCGACGGGGCGCCACCGCTCCCACCCCCGCTCCCCCCGCCGCCACCCCCACCTCCGACGCCGCCACCGAGCCCCGGTTGGGGACTAGACAGCATGCTCCCGCCATCGGGCAGCTGTTGGGTCGCTCCACCTAGCGACGTGGGCTCCATGCCTCCGCCACAATGAGCGATACCCAACGTACTTCCTCCCAGCACCAGCACCTGAAACAGCTTCTTCAAATTCACGCTCCGCCTCCTCGACCTTTCCCCTGTAGGACACCGCCCGCTTGAGACGTTGCTCGGGGTCTCGGCCAGGTGGGTACTGAGCCTGCCCCGGTTTCGTGGACACCACCAATATGAGGAAAATGGTGGACCATGGGACGACGAAAGAGACGGAGCTTCACGCCGGAATACAAGGCCGAGGTGGTGCGACTGGTACGGAGCAGCG
>JBKQSS010000063.1:0-54029 GCA_052143535.1 Myxococcaceae bacterium
GCTCGAGGCGGCTGGCTTCGGCCCGGGCACGGGCCTCCTTGGCCTGTGCCGCCAATTGGCCGCGCGCCTCCTCGGCGCGCTCGACGGAGGCCCGGTTGCGGAGCTCGGCCAGCAGCGTCGTCACCGCTTGCAGCGAGCGCTCGGCCTCCTCGGCCAAGGCCTTCGCGGCTTGGGCCAGGGTGGCGCGGCTTTCCTCCTCGACGGCACGACGCTGCTGCTCCAGCTCGGTGCTGCGGGCGGAGGCCTCGGCTGCCGCCTCACGGGCGGCTTCTGTCGCGGCGGCGAGCTCGCGCCCTTGCGCTTCCAGCGCGGACAGTGCCTGGGAGAGGGGGCCGCCGGCGCCGGTGGCCAGGGCTCGCGCCCTGGCCACCACCTCGGGCGCGAGTCCCATCCGCTCGGCGAGCTCCAGGGCCGAGGAGCTGCCGGCGGCGCCCAGCTGAAGCCGGTAGGTGGGCGCCATCCGCCGGGCGTCGAAGCCCACCCGGGCGTTGAGAAAGCGCCCGTCCACGTGGGTGAGGGCCTTCAACTCCTCGAGGTGGGTGGTGACGAGGGCGCGCGCCCCCCGGTTGAGGAGCTCCTCGAGAAAGGCAGTGGCCAGAGCGGCGCCCTCCCGGGGGTCAGTATCCGCGGCAATCTCGTCGATGAGGACGAGCGAGCCCGGGCCTGCCGCCTCGGCAATGCGCTTCAACTCCGCGAGGTGCGCGCTGAAGGTGGACAGCCCGGCGCCCAAGTCCTGGGCGTCGCCCACGGCGGAGTGGACGGAGGCGTACAGAGGCACCCGGGAGCCGGCGGCGGCCGGAATGGCCAGCCCGGCGCGCAGCATGAGGGCGCACAGCCCGACGGCGGTCAGCGTCACCGTCTTTCCGCCGGCGTTGGGGCCGGAAATGACGAGCGCTTGCACCCCTTGCACCAGCTGCACGTCGTTGGGGACTACTTCCACGCCGCGCAAGGCGAGGACCGGGTGTCGCAGCAAAAGGAGCGAGAGCGGCCCTTCGGCCACTTCGAGCTCCGGGGGGGTGGCCTTTAGGGACTCGGCCAGGCGAGCCGCCGCCTCGGCCTCGTCCAACTCGGCGGCGGCCACGACGCCGACGGCCAGGACCTCCGCCTGCCCGCCCACCCGGCCGGACAGCTCCTGCAGCACGCGTCGCTCCTCCTCCAACAACAGGGACTCGGCAATGGCCAAGTCGTTCCCCAGGCCCACCAGCGGCTGCGGCTCGACGAAGAGCGTCTGCCCGGTTTGACTCGCGTTGTGGACAATGCCCGGCACCTCGGCACGGTCCTGGGCCAGCACCGGCAACACGTAGCGTCCGTTGCGGACCGAGTAGTAGGCCTCCCGGAGGTGGACGGTGAAGGCGGGCTCGCGCAACAGCGCCTCCAGGCGTCCCTTCATCGCCCGGTGCAGCCCCCGCACCCGCGCCCGGGCCTCCCGCAGCGTTGGGCTGGCGCGCTCGGACAAAGTCCCGTCCGCCTCGAGGCTCATGTCCAGTCGTGCGGCCAGCGCCTCGAAGTCCGGGAGCGCGCGAGAGATGGCGAAAAGCGCTGGCAGCTCCTTTTGGCGAGGCTCCAGCACCTGGCGCAGGCGCCGGAAGGCGAAGAGTGTCTGCGCGCAGGCGTGCAGCTCGGCCGGCTCCAGCAGCGCCCCCTTCGCGGCGCGCCGAGCGTTGTCGCGCACATCGAAGACGCCGCCCAGAGGGAGTGCCTCGTCCTGGGCGAGCAGCCGGCGTGCCTCCTCCACCAGAGCCAGCGCTGAGCGCACCGCCTCCGGGCCGTCGAGGAAGGGTCGCCCCCTGGCCCGCTGCCGGCCGGCGTCGGTGCGGCAATGGCCGGCCAGCGCCACCAGGACGTCTGCGTAGGCGAGGTCGTGCAGCGTTCGCGAGGAGAAGGGCAAGGCCTGTGGGGTGTCGGCTGTCGGTTGGTGCGTTGTCAAGCGGTTGAGGCAGTGCAGGCAGCTCTGCTACGAGCTTCTCCCAAGGGTGACAGTGTTCGCGCACATGGTGGGACTGCTGCTGGCGGTGAGCGCGGGCGCGCCTGCGCCTCAGGGGGTGGGAGCGGTGCTGCACCTGGAGGCGTCGGGCCAGGACGAGGCAGCGCTGGCGCTGGCCGAAAAGCAGTGCCAAGCCACGCCGCCCTCCGCCTTGCCACACCTCGAGGCCGCACGGCTCGCTCTCAAGCTGGGCCGGGACACAGCCACCATCGAAGGACACCTGCAGGCGGCGCGGGCCCTGGCCCCGGACAACCCGCGCATCCGCTACCTCGCTGCGCTGGCGAAGGAGGGGGAGTCAGATGACGGCGCGGCGCGAGTGCTTTACCTAGAAGCCCTCTCCCTGCGCAGCAACTACACCGAGGCGCGCTCGCGGCTGGTGGCCCTGGGGATTCGAGCCCAGGACTGGGTGCTTGCGGAAGAACAGCTGAGAGCCCTCCTGGCCGCTGGCGACCGCTCGGTGGGCCGCCGCCTTCAACTGGCAAAGGTGCTGGAAGGCGCCGGCAAGTTGTCCGAGGCCGAAGCAGTGCTGGTCAGCCTTCACCACGAGGACCCCAGCAATGCCGCTGTCACCTCCGCGCTGGCCGACTACTACCAGCGGCACAACCACCTGAAGGAGGCGCTGGCCCTGCGCCGGGCGCCGCCGGCGAAGAAACTCCGCCCGCTCCAGCCGTCGCGGAAGTAGCGTCCAGCGCCGACATGGGCGTGAAGACGGGACTCGACGTCTGGGCCGCTCACGGCTTTCGGGCGCTGCGTGGGCGCCGGGTGGGGGCCATCCTCAACCCCACCAGCGTGGACGGACGCTTCCGCCACCTCGCGGACTTGCTGGCCGCTGCCCCGGACGTGACTCTGGCGGCGCTCTTCGGTCCGGAGCACGGAGTGCGCGGCGAGGCGCAGTATATGGAGGCGGTGACGTCGGCCGTGGACACGCGCACCGGCGTCCCGGTGCATTCTCTCTACGGCACCAGCTTCGAGTCGCTCCGGCCCCGGCCCGAGTGGTTGGCCGGGCTGGACGTCGTCCTCTTCGACGTCCAGGACGTGGGGGCCCGCTACTACACCTACTTGGCCACCATGGCACTGGCCATGGAGGCCTGCGCCCAGGCGGGCGTGGCCTTCGTCGTGCTGGACCGGCCCAACCCGCTGGGTGGGCTGTTGGTGGAGGGAAACCACGTGGCGGCAGGGTTTCGCTCCTTCGTCGGCCTGTATGACGTGCCGGCGCGCCATGGAATGACGGCCGGCGAGCTGGCGCGGCTGCTCGAGGCCGAGCAGCGCTTTGGCACCGAGCTCACCGTGGTGCCGTGCGAAGGGTGGGCACGGCGGATGGCTTGGGCCGACACCGGGCTGCACTTCATCCCCCCGTCCCCCAACATGCCCACCGTGGACACGGCCCTGGTGTACCCGGGCATGTGTCTTTTGGAAGGCACCAACCTCTCCGAGGGCCGTGGGACATGCCGGCCCTTCGAGCAATTCGGCGCCCCCTTCCTCGAGGCGCACGCGCTCGCCCAGGCCCTCACTGCCCTCCACCTCCCGGGCCTGGCCGTCCGGCCAGTCTCCTTCACCCCCACCTTCGACAAGCACCAGGGCGCCTCCTGCGCCGGGGCCTTTTTGCACGTGGTGGACAAGGCCACCTTCCGGCCGGTGCGCACCGGGCTGGCCGTGGTGGCCACTGCCCGGGCGCTGGCACCGCAGGCCTTTGCCTGGCGCGCCGACGCCTACGAGTTTGTGGCCGGCACCCCGGCTTTTGACTTGCTCGCCGGGACGGACGGCGTCCGGCTGGCGCTTGAAGCGGGCGCTCCTTTTGTCGAGGTGGCGAAGCTTCTCGACGACGCTGCGGAGCCCTTTTTCGAGCGGCGCCGGCCGTACCTGCTCTACGCTTAAAGGCGCCAGTTATGGACGTCGCGCTCATCGGCGGTTCCTTCAACCCGCCCCACGTCGGCCACCTATTGGCGGCACACTTCGTGCGGGCCACGGAGCCGGTGGACGCGGTGTGGCTCGTCCCGGCCAACCAGCACCCCTACGGCAAGCACCTCGTGCCTTTTGAGCATCGCCGTCGGATGTGTGAGCTCCTCTGCGCCGACACGCCGGGCTGGCTGGGGGTGTCTGAAGTGGAACAGCAGCTGGGGGGTGGGGGCCGCACGGTGGACACGCTGCGCCAGTTGTCGGCCAGCTACCCCGGGCACCGCTGGACGCTGGTGTTGGGCAGCGACCTCTTTGCCGACTTCCCCAACTGGAAGGAGCCAGACACCATTCGCTCGCTGGCGCGGCTGTTGGTGCTCAACCGCGCCGGGCACCCCTGTGAGGCGGCGGTGGGGCCGGCCATGGCGCACGTCTCCAGCAGCGAGGTGCGCGAGGCCCTGGCCGAGGGGCGCGACGTCAGCCACCTCGTGCCGCGCCCGGTGCTGGCCTATGCCCAGGCCATGGGCCTTTACCGGTAGGGCCTCACTCCAGGGCAATGCCGAAGGTGTTGATGGCGCCCAGGCCGTCATCGAAGCGCCAGGCAAACTGGTAGTAGAAGGACAGCGCCAGCGCGCCGCCAAAGGTGGTGCGCAAAAGCACTGCCGCTCCCAGCACCCGGTGGACGCTCCAGCCGACATCGCGCGTCCAGGCCACGTTTCCAAATGCCTGGAGGTCCACCTGGCGGAGAAAGAGAGACGGCAGCACCCACAGCACACTGGCCCACCCGCGGTCGATGATGAATGGGAAGGTGTAGAGGGCCTCGGCGATGACTGCGCTGTCGCAGCGCAAGGTGGTGTCCTCGTAGCCCAACAGGGGCTCGACGAAGGAAATGTTGGGGAAGACAGCCAGGTTGGGGCCCGGTTGGCTGTAGTCCACGCCCGGGTGCACCTCGAAAAGGCCGCGCGGCACGCCGCCCACCTCGAGCAGGCGGCCCGGAGCGCCGGGCAAGGTGCGGCCGCTCAACGATAGAAAGAGGTTGTCGCGGTTGTACCAGGGCAACGGGAGCCAGCCACCGACGGTGGCCCCGACGTCCCCGAAATGCAGCGTCCCCACCGGGAAGTAAGCGGCTTCGCCGGAGAGCAGCACTCCCAGCCGGATGCCGCCGTAGGGCGTGGTCTCGGTGGCCTCGTAGACGGCCGACAGGCTTGGGCCGCCCAAACTCGCCCGCAGCGTCGCTGGCACGGCCGCCTGGTCCCGGTGCAGAAGCAGGAAACTCAACGTGACTGGCGTCGTCCAAAATGTCTCCTGCGCGGAGAAGGTGAGGCTGTAGTCCACCAGCCCTGGGGCAGCAGCGCGAGCGCCGAGGACAGTCAGCATCAGCGGCGCCAGGGAGTAGTTGCCGTAGCCGACGCTGAAGCTCGGCCCGGAGGTGTCCCCCTCGTAGTAGAGGTTAATGGCGTAGGCGTTGAGGCCGAGCCGGTCGACGCCCTGTAGCGAGAGGCCTACCACTGGAAGGAATTCCGTCCCACCGTTGGCCGTGGAGCGGGTGGAGAAGGCGATGAAGGGGGTGCGGAAGTTGGGCACCCAGAAGTCCTCGAGCGGCGGTGCGGGGGCGTCTTTTGCGAGCAGCACAACGCCGGGGACGCTTTTGGGCTCGGGCAGCGGCGGCAGCACTGGCTCGGGCCCCTCGTCCCCTCCGGAGCCGGCCGGCAGCGCGGAGGGAGGCGTTGGCAGCGTCACCTCGTCCAGCGTCCAGCCATAGCCGTCCCGGTTGACGAGTGCCAGTCGCCCTCCGGGGAGTGGTGCCGGGTCGAGCGCCCCGTAGGGGACGTCCGTCACCACGTCCAGGGCCCCGGTGCGCACGTCAATGCGGGCCACCTGGGCACGGCCTTCCACTTCCCGAAGCGCCACCAGCGTCCTCGCGTCGAGCCACCGGGCGTCGTAGTTGAAGCGCCCGTCGGAGGTGAGTGGGCGAGTGGTGCCATCCGGGGAGAGGAGCCACAGGTCGAAGCCGTCGTCGCTGCGGCGGCTGTACACCACCAGGCGGCCGTCGGGTGCGGCTCGTGGGCCGGACAGGGTGACGTTGCCGGTGAAGGAGGTGAGGGGAGTCCGGGTGCCGGTGCTGAGCTCCAAGCGCTCGAGGTTGGCCGTGTCCCCAATGCTGTGGACGTAGAGGTAGCTTTGCCCGTCCGGGGTGAGCCCTCCTCCCAGGCCCTCCAAGTCATTCCAGGCACGCAGGAGCTCGCCGGTGGCGCTGTCCAGCTCGAGCAACCGGGCGGTGGAGGTGAAGTCCGTGGCGACGTCGGCCAGGACGAAGTACAGCCGGCTCCCATCGGCGGAGAAGGTGAGGCCGCTCACGTCGAGGGGGTTGGTGGCGATGTAGGGCCGCACCGGTAGTAGCTGGGCCAACGAGTGGCGGAGCAGCAGCCGGCCGTCGGGACCGCGGATGCGAAGTTGCGGCACCGAGTCCAGCCCCGCTGACACCACCGCCTGGAGGCCGCCCGCGGAGGTGGTGGCCCGGGCGAAGTAGCCCAAGGACGAGTCCACCACGTGCTGGTTGTCCGGGCGGGTGCGCGGCCGACTGGTGCGGGCCAGCTCCTTGGCGTACTCGGCAAGCAGTGCGCCGATGCTCAGGCCGTAAATTTCTTTGAAGCGCAAGGTGACGCCCAAGGGAGACAGCCAGCTGTGGCCCTGCAGGTTGACGAATTGCCAAAGCTTTTCCTCGCCATAGCTGCGGGCCAGCCACTTCACGAAGTACTCGCCGGTGAGGTAGTTGGCCCCCACCGGGAGAAACTCTCGGTTGGTTAGGATGAGGTCACCAGGCTCGAGCTGGCCGCCGCGGATGGCGACGATGGACTCAAACAGCCCGTGCCAGAGCGGGCTGTGGGGCCGTCCGACGCTTTTGTCCAAGCGTCCCTCGTAGAAGGTGGCCAGCCCCTCCAGGAACCAGCTCTCGGGTAGAAAGTTGGCCGAATAGACGTCCCCGAAGACGACGTCTACCAGCGCCCACAGCTCGTCGTTCTGCTGAAACTGCACGTAGTGGAGGGCCTCGTGGCAGGCGATGTCCGGAATGCCGTTGGTGCCGAAGTCGAACAGGTCGAAGAGCTCCAACATCATGTGGCTGGCGAGCACCATTTGCGGCGGAAGGCCAAGGAAGGGCGGCTGGACGTAGGCGTTGTCGAAGTTGGCGGTCGTCAAGTAGACGACAAGACGCGCCCGGGGCTCCTTGGAGAGGGTGAGGGTGCGCAACTGGGCGATGCAGTGCTCGAGCCTGTGCGCCACCCGCAGCGCCTCCCCCCGACGGACGGCCGGGTAGTAGAGCTCGAGCGAGGGCGTCTCGAGCTTCCGCACCTCCTGCTTCGCGAAGGAGGCGGTGACGGCCGGGGTGAAGCGCGGGTTGACAGTCGCACAGCCGGCGGCCAGCACCGCCGCCAGAAGGCACGACCAGGCGCGCGCATCGAGTCGCCTCTGGCGTGACGCGCCCATCTCCACGTGACCTCCTTTCTACGCTATGGAGCCGACTCATGGCCCGCCCTCCCTCGCACCTCGACGCCGCCCTCGCGCAGCTGGCCGCCTCGCTTTCCAAGGTGACGGGGAAGCCGCTCGACCCTCTCACTGCCAGCTGGCCCGAGGTGGAGGCGGGCGTCATCAAGCTGCTCCAGGGCCCCTACCTTCCGGACCGTCCCGAGCACCAGCTGGTGGCTCTGGGCCTGGCGGCGGCCTTCGGGCAGCGGTTGGGCGAGTCGGACAAAGCCTTCTGGTTCCCGA
This sequence comes from Myxococcaceae bacterium, assembly GCA_052143535.1. GTDB lineage: Bacteria > Myxococcota > Myxococcia > Myxococcales > Myxococcaceae > JADGRA01. The sequence continues at coordinate 7,646 of JBKQSS010000063.1, forward strand.
TGCGGGAGTCGCCGGAGGGGGCGATGGTGGGTTTCCCGGACGCGGTGCTGATGCTTTCCCCCTTTACCGCCGTCACCGATGCCCTGCGTCGGGCGCAGCTGGCGCGACTGGACGAGGTGGCCAAAGAGGTACGCCGGGCCATGGCCGAAGCGAGGTTTGCCCCCGGCGCCGGGGCACCGGTGCGGCTGTCGCCTGCTGACTACGCCCGGCTGTTTGACCCGTCCTTCCTGCAATTCCTCGCCGTGGACAAGCGCCGGCTGGACGAGCTGTGGAGCGCCCGTCCCGACCGTCTTGCCCGAGACCTCCGGGAGGCGCTGGGGCGGGCGGGAAGCCGCATCGCCGCCGAGTCCCGGACGCAGCTCGAGCAGCAGTTGGTGGGCGCCCTCGGGCGGCTGGACCCAGCCAAGCCGCTGGGCGAACAGCTGGCGGCTGCCCCGCGGCTGGGCGAGCTGTTGGTGGACCTCTTCGCCGCGATGCACCGGACTGGCTCGGCGCCCGACGAGTTTTGGGAGGATGCAGTCTTTCCGCTCCTCTTCATCGGGGTTCCGGATAGCTTTCCGCCGCTGGACGCCGAGGAAGTGCGCGCCGCCCAGCAGGGGGCAGACCCACTCCTCCTCTTCCTCGACACTGTCCCCTACCGGCAGCCGGCTCCTCCCGAAGACGGCGTGCTCGGCGTCTTCGAGGTCAGCCAGGTGGGCCTCTTGCACCCAAGCCTCAGCGGGATGCCCCGCGTCCTCACCGTTCCGGCCGCACCCCTGCAGCGCCTGCTCGCCTCCTTTGACAGTCGCGCCATGGCCACTGCCCTGGCGCGCTTTTCCACCTACCTCTCCGAGAAGGCCGGAAAGCCGGTGCAGCCGTCCGCGCCGGGCAAGCAAATGGAGGAGGCGGCACTGGCGCTCCTCGAGGAATTCAAGGCCTTGGTGGCGGCCGCCGGAGATGCCACCCTCGCCATGCGCCGGTTGACAGAGGCCGAAGCCCTCTCCGACGGGGCCCTCGGCCCGGTGCGCCAGGCGCTGCAGGGCCCGCGCATTATTTTGGCTCCCTAGCGGCGCGGCCGGCGGCGCGGGCGCTCGGGGCCAAGCAGGAGGCGAAGGCGCAGCGCCGAAGGGCGGCTGAGGCCGGGAGCCAGGTGCTCGAGCGCACGCCCGAAAAGCTGTCGGTACAGCGGCAGCACGTCCAAGGGAAGGGCGGCCAGGTGGGCTTCCACCACGGCCGCGTCCCCTCGCACCAGAGGGCCGGTCATCCCGCGGACAAGCCCACGGGCCTCCACCCCGGCGAGGGCCGAGCGCATGAGAGGCAAGAGGGCGTGCTCGGCGGCCCGCCTGTCAATTCCGCCGGCCTGCCAGGTGGCCACCGCAGCGTCCAGGAGGGCCACCAGGCCCCCGGCGGCCAGCGACGCACCGGCGTGGTAGGCGGCCCGTCCGGCCTCCGGAATGCGCACCGGGCTGAGGCCCAGCGAGCGCGCAACGGCCAAAAGCTGCGGCAGAAGCCAGCGCGAGCGGGTGGCCACGGCCACCGCGTGGCCGGACAGCGGTGTGTCCGCCCCGGAGACGGCCACCAGCGGATGGAAGGAGCCGGTGGGGCGCCCGGCCGCGGCGGCGCCGAGGGCGTCTAAGCTGAGGGCTCCGGCGCAGTGCACCAGGCCGGCCGCAGGAGAAATTTCGCTGGCCACCGAGGCCGCCACGCTGGCCACCGCGCCGTCGGGGACGGTGAGAAAGCACAGCTGCGCGGCGCGCGTCTCCTTTTCGCTGGCCTCGCGCAGGCGCAGACTCTTGGCCTGCCGCCGCCCGGAGGGGGAGCGCGTCCGCACGCGCACCTGCCAGCCGGCGGCTTGCAGCTGGCTGGCGAGGGCACCGCCCAGCCGGCCTAAGCCAACCACCAGGAGGCGGGGACGGACGGGAGCGGCCATGGCGCTTTGGGGCTCTTAGCAAAGCTTCGGTGCGGTAAGGGCCCGCCCGGCCCGGTCAGCGTCCGACGTCGCGCCGGAAGGTGAGGCTGCCCGCTTGGGCCGACACCCGGACGCGGTCCCCGGGGCCAAACTCGCCCTGGAGAATCGCCTCGGCGAGGGGCCCCTCCACCAGGCGCTCCACGGCGCGTCGTACCGGCCGGGCCCCCAGGGCCGGGTCAAGCCCAGAGTGAAGCAGCACCTCGACGGCCCGCGCGTCGGCCACAAAGGCAATCCCCCGCTCGCTGGCCAGACGTCGGCTGCTTTCGTCGAGCAAGCGCTGGGCGATGCGGCCGAGCTCCGCGGGCTGCAACGGGCGGAAGGCCAGGCGGTCATCGAGGCGGTTCCACAACTCCGCCGGGAGCGCCTTGCGCGCCTGTGCCACCGCGCTGTCGGTCTCCGAGGTGTCGGTCGCCGCGCCGGAGAAGCCGACGCGCGGGCGCACGCTGCCGAAGGCTTCTGCGCCGAGGTTGGACGTCAACACCACCACGGTGTTGGAGAAATCCACCGAGCGGCCACGGCCGTCGGTGAGGCGGCCCTCCTCCAGCACCTGGAGCAGCACCATCAGGACGTCTGAGTGGGCCTTGTCCACCTCGTCCAACAGCACCACCGAGCTCGGGCGCCGCCGCACCGCCTCGGTAAGTTGCCCTCCGTCCTGGTAGCCGACGTACCCGGCCGGCGCGCCCACCAGCCTGGCGGTCGCGTGCGCTTCGGACAGCTCGCTCATGTCCAGTCGCACCAGGGCCTCGCGGCTGCCAAACAGCACCTCGGCCAGCGTCCGGGCCATCTCCGTCTTGCCCACCCCGGTGGGCCCGAGGAAGAGGAAGCTGCCCATCGGGCGCCGGCTGGCGAAGCCGGCGTAGTTGCGGCGGATGACTTTGGCCACCCTGTCCACCACCTCGGCATGGCCCACCACGCGGGCCCCGAGCTCCTCCTCCAGCCGCAAAAGGCGCGCCGAGTCGCCCACCAGAAGCCGTTCCACCGGCAGCCCGGCAATGGCGGCCACCACCTGGGCCACGTCCTGGGCCTCCACCGTCCGACGGCCAGCCCTGGCGCAGCGGGAGCCGGCCAAGTCGGCCACCGAGACTGCCTTGTCCGGAAGGAAGCGGTCCGTCACGTAGCGGGCGGCGAGGCTGGCGGCGGCCTCCACCGAGGCTCGGGTGTAGCTGACGCCGTGGTGCTGCTCGTACCGCGGAAGCAGGCCGGTGAGAATCTCCACCGTCTCCGCCACCGCCGGCTCACGCACCACCACCGCGGTGAAGCGGCGCTCCAGGGCGGCGTCGCTGCTGAAGAAGCGGCGAAACTCGTCGTGGGTGGTGGCCCCAATGCAGGGGAATTCGCCCCGAGCGAGCGCGGCCTTGAGGTCATTGGCCGCGTCCTGGGCCCCTTCGCCGGTGGAGCCAGCGCCCACCAGGGTGTGGATTTCGTCGATGAAGAGCACCACCCGTCCAGCCGCCCGGCGCATCTCCTCCTTGAGGCCGTTGAGGCGCTCGGAGAGGGAGCCCCGCAGCGAGGTGCCCGCTACCAAGTCGGCCGTGGACAGCTCCACCAGCAGTGTCTGCCCGAGCCTTCCGGTGGCACCCACCAGACGCTGGGCGACGCCTTCCACCACCGCCGTCTTGCCGACGCCCGGGTCCCCCACCAGGCAGGGGTTGTTGGCCCGCCGCTTGCCGAGCACGTCCAGCACCTCGTCAATTTCACGGCTGCGCCCCACCACCGGGTCGAGGCGGCCGGCGCGCGCGGCGGCGGTAAGGTTTCGCCCCAGTTGGGTGAGGAGAGGAAAGGCCGCGCGGTCAAGCCCGAAGCCGTCCTCCACGAGACTGGGTACAACCCGCAGCACCGGCGCCTCGACAGGCCGCGGTGGGGGGGCCTCGTCAGGCTCGGCGTCCACCAGAGTGCGCGGGGACAGAGGCGCCGGGGCAGGGGTGGCCAGCGCCACTGCCGTTGCCGGGCGCGCCGTGGCCAAGGAGGGATGCGGTACCGCCACTGGGAGACGTTGCAGAAGCTTGCGAGGCATCCGGCCGCTCAAGAAGTAGGAGAGGGCGGTGTTGCGCAGCTGCATCAGGTCCAACCGGGCGGCGCCGAGCAACGTCTGCGCCGCGCAGCGCACGCGGGTGACGGCAATCAGGAGGTGGAGGCAGTCGACTTCGGAGGAGCCGCAGTGCCGGGCGATGTCCTGGGCCCGAGCCCGGACTTCTGCCAGCGTCCCGTCGGGCTCGGTGGGGGTGCCATTCAGCTTGCCGAGCAACTCGTCTTCGTCCACCCCGCGCTCGCGCAGAAGTCGAGCCCCAGGGTTGTCCACGGTGAAGAGGGCCAGCACCACATGGGCCGATGTCAGCTTTTGGCCAACTGCACGGGCGATGTCCTCCGCCTCGGCCAGCACCTGTCCCAAGTCGCTGCTGTCGACCATCCCTGGACGGTCCTCCCCGCGCCGGCGGGACATGTGCGGCGCTCCCGCCCGGTTGGAAGGCGGCGAGAGCCTGTCATCCCGTTTACCCCGGGGGTGCACCCCCTGCAAAAATTCTGCTACAGGGCGCAACACCGCGGTTTTCGGCGCCCTGGGCAGGCTCGCTCCCAGGGCTGGCAATCGCTGCTACTCCCTGCTCGTAAGCCGCGTCGCACGATGGCACTCCTGCTCTCGAAGGTACTGACCGACCCAGCAGAGGCTATTCCGGCCGCCATTGAGGCCCGGCGGGCGTTGTGGCCGGTGGTGCTTTTGTCGGTGGCCACCGCCTTCGCTGGAGCCTCCTTCGCCCTGCGCTGGAATGCTGCCCCCTCCATCATCCAGGGGCTGGAGGCCAGCGGACAGCTCAAAGGCATGCCGGAAGCGGACCTGGCCGAGCAAATCCAGCAGGCCGAGCGGCTCAAGCTGGTGACGTCCATCGCCGGGGGACTGGTGGTGCCGGCCTTGACGGTGCTGGGCATTGCTGTGGTGCTGGCGCTACTTGCCTGGCTGCTCGGGAGGAAGGGCTCCTTCAACGCCTTCTTCACAGCTGCCGCCATCGGGACGTTACCGGTTGCCCTCGCCAGGTTTCTTTACGGGCTGATGGCTTTGATGCAGTCGTCTCTCAGCGAGGACCGAGCGGCGCGTCTGCTTCCGTCCTCGCTGGCCTCCGTCTTCCATGCGCAGTCCCCCAAGCTCATGCGCCTTCTCTCTTCCTTGGACTTCTTTACCCTCTGGGCCGCGCTGTTGGTGGGCGTTGGCTTCGCCGCGGTGGTGGGTATGCGACGCCGGCAGGGCCTGCTCGTCGGGGCGGCGTTGTTTCTCGCTCAGCTGGGCGTCTTTGGCATCGGGCTGCCAGGCCTCACCGCGGGAGGTGGCCGGTGACGGCCCTTCTTCTCTCGGTGCTGGTCGCCGCGACTCCCATCACGCTCGAGGAGGTGCGCTCCGAGGCGCGCAACAACCTCACCGCCATTCAGACCGAGCTCACCTGGATTGAGCAGTACGAGGCTGTGGCGAGCAACCGCGGGAACTTGCTCCCGACCATCAGCATTCAGTCGTCCGCGCAGCGGTCTTGGTTCTCCCCGACGCCGCAACGGCAGGTCAACAACGGCGGCTTACCCTTCACCATTCCGGCGCAGGGCTCTTCTTGGGCGAACCAATTCACGCTCGGGGCGAACCTCCAAGAAACGTTGGTCAACATTGGCCTCTGGTACACGCTCAAGCAGTCCGGTGAGCTGGAGCGCGCCAACAAGGGGTTGGCCGAGGACCAGGAAGACGCCTCAGAGCTCGAGGCCATCCGGCGCTTCTTCGTCCTGTACACCGCCCAGGACTCGCTGCGGGTGCTGGAGGCGACGGCCAAGAAGAGCAAGGAGCTGTGGGACCGCGCCGAGGCGCTCTATGACGCGGGCAAAGGCATTAAGGGCGACGCGCTGGCGGCCCATGTCAACTACGGTACGGACCTCAACAACGCCCTCCAGCAGCACATTGTGGTGGTGCAGGCGCAGGCCGATTTGGCCTCTTGGCTCGCGCGTCCGGAAACGGACGAGCTGGTGGCCGTCGAGCCCAAGGGCTTTGGGCAAAAGCCGCCCCCGCCTCCGGCATTTATTGTGGCCGAAGGAGTGGCCAAGCGCCGGCGAGCCATCCTCCGGGCCTATTCAGCGCAGATTGACGCGGCGCAGAGCAACATCACCGTCCAGCAGGCGAACCTCTTTCCGCGGCTCAACAGCAACCTCAACTGGTCGCGTGCGGCCAACGACTTCGGGACGGTCTTCACCGACTTGGGTCAGTACAACGCCTTCAGCGGGCAGGTGAGTTTGAGCTGGAACATCTTCGACGGCATGCAGACGTTCGCCTTGTCGCGTCAGGCTGAGGAACAGAAGCATGGCTTTGAGGCGACGTACCGGCAGAGCCTGCGCGACGTCAGCGGCCAGGTGCGCACGGCCTTGGACTTGCTCACCAACCAGATGCAAGCGTTGGACGTCTTGACCGAGAACCTCGAGGTGGCGACCAAGAATCTCGAGTACTTCCAAGAGCGCTTCAACGCCGGTGCAAGCAACACCCTGGACGTGCGTGATGCACAGGTGAAGCTTTTGTCAGCCGAGCTGAGCCTCTTGCAGACGAAGGCCAACGTCGAAAACGCGAAGGCCAACCTCGCGCGCGCGATGGGCACCCTCAGCAACGGAGAGCAGCCATGACGTGGTGGAAGGGGTTGATTCTGGGGTTGCTTGTGGTTGCGGTGGTGGCCATCACCATCGCCGGGCTCAAGGACCGGCCTCCGCCGGCGGTCGACGTGCAGACCGCCAAGGCCCACAAGGCCGCCATCTCGCGGGTGGTGGTGGGAGCCGGAAAAATTGAGTCGGTGACGACGGTGAAAATCTCCTCCAGCCTCTCTGGGGACCTCATCGAGCGCTTCGTCAAGGACGGCGACCCGGTGAAGAAGGGGATGGTGTTGGCCAAAATCGACGCCCGGCCCTTCCTGGCGCAAGCCAAGCAGGCGCTGGCCGCAGCCAACGCGGCCAAGAGCGACATTGCCAGCGCTCAAGTCGATGTCGACCGGTACACCCAAGAGCTGAAGCGCACCAAGACGCTGGCCGACCGCGGCATGTCCTCTGGCGCGGAGCTCGACCTGGCCAAGTCCAACTACGAGGGCGCGGTGGCCCGTCTCGACTCGGCGCGCGAGAAGTACACCAGCAATGTGGCCACCTACGAGCAAGCGGAAACCAGCGTCGCGCGCACCGAGCTCATCTCGCCCATCGACGGCAACGTCATCGAGCTGTCCCGTGAGGTCGGCGAGCGGGTGCGCGGCTCGGACTTCAGCGAGGACACGGTGATGACTGTCGCCGCGCTCAACAACATGGAAGTCAAAATCGAAGTGGGTGAGCACGAGGTGGTGTACCTCAAGCCCGGCCAGCGCGCCGAGCTGAGCGTCGATGCGCTGGAGGGGCAAACCTTCGAAGGCTCGGTGGTGGAGATTGCTCAGAAGGCCACCATCAAGAACCCCGGCACCGAGTCGGAAGTCACTACCTTCCCGGTGAAGGTGCTGCTCGACACCCGTCCCGTGGGCGTGCTGCCAGGGATGTCGTCCGAGGTCCGCATCACCGCGGAGACTCGCGGCGACGCAGTCATCGTCCCCATCCAGGCAGTCACCGTCCGCCCGGAAAAGCTGCTCCCGGAGACCAAGACGGCAGTCGAGGCCAACACCCAGCTCACCGCCAAGCGGAGCCGCGAGACGCTGGCCAAAGTGGTCTTCGTCGTCGACTCGGACAACAAGGCGCACATCCGGCGAGTCCGGACCGGCATCGCTTCGGACACCGACTTGGAGATTCTCGAGGGTCTCCAGGACGGGGAAAAAGTGGTCGAGGGACCCTTCCGCACCGTCTCCAAGGAGCTGAAAGACGGCGACCACCTGAAGGAGATGCAGCCCGGTGGCCCAGGTGCTCCGGGTGCGCACACGCCGACTCAGGGCTAGGGCATGCTCATCCACCTTCAGGACATCAAGCGGTATTACAAGGTCGGCTCCGAGGAGGTGCACGCCCTGGACGGCGTTAGCCTCAGCATCGAGAAGGGGGAGTGGACGTCCATCATCGGCCAATCCGGCTCGGGGAAGAGCACGCTGATGAACGTCCTCGGCTGCCTCGACACCCCCACCGCCGGCCGCTACATTCTTAACGGCAAGGACGTCAGCGGGATGTCGGACAACGCCCTGGCCGACATTCGCAATCAGGAGATTGGCTTCATCTTCCAAACCTTTCAGCTGCTGCCGCGGGAGACAGCCCAGGCCAACGTCGAGCTACCGCTCGTCTACCGAGGCTTGCGCTCCCGCGAACGGCATCAGCGCGCCAGCGCCGCTCTGGAAAAGGTGGGGCTGGCGAACCGGGTCCACCACCGCCCCAACGAGCTCTCCGGTGGCCAGCGCCAGCGCGTGGCCATTGCCCGGGCGCTGGTCACCGAGCCCTCGCTGCTGTTGGCCGACGAGCCGACCGGAAACCTCGACTCGGCCACCGGCGAGGAGATTATTGGGCTCTTCGAGCGGCTCCACGCGGCCGGGCACACCCTGGTGCTGGTCACCCACGAGCCGTCCATCGCCGCGCGGTGCCCGCGGGCGGTTCGGCTGATGGACGGGAAAGTCGTCTCCGATGGACCGGGAGCTCAGGTCGCCTTAGAGAGCCGGGCAGAGCGAGCGCGGGCCGCCGCGGCCGCCGCCGCCCCGTGAAACCGAGCATCGAGCTCTACGAGGGAAGCCGCATCGCCCTCGGCTCGCTCCGGGCGAATCCGCTGCGTACCATTCTCACCGTGGCCGCCGTCGGCATCGGCGTGGCCACGCTGCTGGCCATCATCGCCATCATCCAGGGGCTGAACGCCTCTTTCTCCCGCCAGCTGGCCAGCCTCGGCACCAGTACGCTGAATATTTCTCGCACGCCGCAGATTTCGATGGGCCCCACCTGGTGGATGTACCGCAACCGGAAGCAGCTCACCGTGCAGCAGATGCAAACCGTCGCCAACCAGTCCCGCTACGCCGCCTTCGTCGTCCCCGAGCTCAACGAGGAGGCCAAGGACCTCACCAGTCGCACCGAGACGGCCTCCGGCGTCGATGTGACGGGCACGCTGGGGGACTTCCAGCGGGTGGGTGGCTACGAGGTGACGGCCGGCCGCTTCATCACCGACGCCGACAGCGACAACGAGCGCTACGTCATCGTCCTCGGCTCACAAGTGGCCGAGGCGTTGTTCCCCGGCCAGAGTGCCGTCGGGCAGAACGTCCGTCTCGACAACCGCCCGTACCGGGTGGTGGGGGTGCTCGCCCGGAAGGGTCAGCTCTTGGGCCAGAGCCTCGACTTGGTGGCTTTCGTCCCGTTCAAGAGCTTTCTCAGCGTCTACGGAAAGCGTGACTTTCAAATCGACGTGGCGGTGGCAGACGCCTCGGAGCTGGACAAGGCGGAGGACGAGATTACGGGAATCCTCCGGCGCTCGCGGGGGGTGCCCCCCGACAAGCCGGACGACTTCAGTATTTTCCGCGCCGAGCAACTGGCCGACACCTACAAAAGCCTCACCGGGGCGCTCTATGGGGTGGCGGTGGCGGTGGGTATTATCACGCTCATCGTCGGTGGCATCGGCATCATGAACATCATGCTGGTCAGCGTCCGCGAGCGGACGCGGGAGATTGGCGTCCGGCGGGCGCTGGGGGCGCGCCGGCGGACCATCGTCATTCAATTCCTGCTCGAGGCCTCGGCGGTGTCGGCGCTGGGGGGCGTTTTGGGGACGGCGGTCGGTTTGGGCCTGGCCAAGCTGGTGGCGGCCGTCACCAGTCTCACCGCGGCGGTGCAGCCGCTGACGGTGATGGGCGGGGTGGGTTTCGCCGCCTTGGTGGGCTTGGTTTTCGGCGTTTGGCCAGCGGCCCGCGCCGCCCAGCTCGACCCGGTGGAGGCGCTGCGCCACGAATGAAAGCGCTGAGAGGGCTGCTCGACAACGTGCGGTTGGCCCTCGGGACACTGTGGGTGAACCCGTTGCGCTCGTTGTTGACGCTGCTGGGCGTCGTCATCGGCGTCGCCACGGTGGTGTCGATGATGGCCCTCATTGAGGGGCTGCGGCTCAAAGTCACCCGCGACCTCTCTCAGCTGGGGGCCGACACCTTCACCGTCTCCAAGTGGCCGGGGGGCATCAACTTCGGACGCATGGACTGGCGGCGCTTTCAGCAGCGGCCGCCGTTTCGCCTGGCCGACGTCCAGCTCATCCGCGAGGCGTGCCCAGCGGTGAAGACCGCATCCGGACAGGCGGGGTTCGGCCTCTTCAAGGTGGCCAGTGACCGTGCCGAGACGTCGCCCAACGTCTTCACCATGGGCGGCACGGCCGAGTGGATAGACACCAGCGGCGTGGTCGGCATCGCCGAGGGGCGCTTTTACAGCCCGAGCGAGGTGGAGGAGCAGCGCGCGGTGGTGGTGCTGGGGACGGAGGTGGCCGCCCAACTCTTCCCTGGCCAGAGCTCGCTCGGCGAGACGGTGCGGGTGGGAGGAAAGCTGCTGCGGGTGATTGGCGTTTTGAGCAAGCGGGGCAAGTTTCTCGGACTCTTCAACATGGACAACCTGGTGGTGCTTCCGCTCACCACCGCGCTCGAGACTTTTGGCAAGGACCACAACGTTCGCATCAACGTCATGGCCGAGGGGCCGGAGTTGGTGCAGCGGGCCGAAGACGAGGTCACCGCCGTGCTCCGTCGAAGGCGGGACGTGGCCCCCGGGGCGCCCAACAACTTCGAGATAGACACCAACGAGTCCGTCACCCGGACGTTCAACAACCTGAGCAACGTCATCACCGCCGCCGGGGTTGGCATCTGCCTGCTTTCGCTCATCGTGGGCGGCATCGGAATTCTCAACATCATGCTGGTGTCGGTCACCGAGCGGACGCCGGAGATTGGCATCCGCAAGGCGCTGGGGGCCAAGCGGGGGAGAATTTTGGGGCAGTTCGCCATCGAGGCGGTGACGCTTTCCTTCGTGGGCGGCGTCATCGGCCTGGTGCTTGGCTTCGGCATCTCCTTCATCGCCCGCTGGGCCTTCGGCTTCCCAACCGTCGTCCCAGCCTGGGCGGTGGTGCTGGCGCTGGCCATGAGCAGCGGGGTGGGCCTGGTCTTCGGCATTTACCCCGCGGCGCGGGCCGCCAAGCTCGACCCGGTGGAAGCGATGCGCATGGAGTAGGGTGCAGCGCCGAGGTGAGCCTGCATCTGCCCTTCCGTGGCCTTGGACTGAGCAGCAACCTCTCTGTCCACGACGTGCCCCAACCGTGGGCTTTGTTGTCTGCACACCCCGGCCTCTTTGACGTGGTGGAGTACTCCGCGCCGCTGGACGTCGCCCAGGCTCGCCGGGAGGCGTCGCTCTTCGGCGTGCTGTGGGAGGCGCGCGAGCGGGTGCCGGTGCTCTTCCATCCGGTGCACCTCAACCTCTACGGGCCGGAGCTGGAGGACGTCCTGGCCCTCCAGCACCTCGACGCTCACGCGCGCGCGGTGGGCTCCGCCTGGGTGGGCAACGACGTCGGCTGGTGGCACCGCCGGGGACAGCCTCTGCCCGGCTACCTCTACCTGCCTCCGCCCATGACGGCTCTCGGGTTGGCCGACGCCGCCGCCCACGCGGCCCATGTGGCGAGCCACCTCTCGGTGCCGCTCGTCCTTGAAAACCCAGTGGCCGGGTGGCGGCGGGGGGGCATGCACGTTTTGGACTTCATGGCAGCGCTGCACCACCGCACCGGGTGCCCGCTGTTGCTCGACCTCGGGCACCTGTTGTCGGCGCAGCTGGCCGCCGGCCTTCCGCCCGACGCTGGCCTGGACGGGTTTCCGCTGGCGGCGGTGGTGGAAGTCCACATTGCCGGAGGCGTCGTGACGCGCAGCGCTTCGGGGAGTGGCTTTTATGCCGATGACCATTCCCAGCCAGTCCGCGAGGAGCTCTTCGCCCTCTTGGCGGAGCTGCTGGGGAGGCTGCCCGCCCTCCGGGCGTTGGTGTTTGAGGGGGACGGCCACCCGCCGGACGTTGCCGCGCAGACGCTGCGGAGGCTCCGGGCCCAGTGGCCGGTCCGCGGCGCGGAGGCACTGCCTTGGCCGGCCTCGCCGACAGAGGCCCTAGCGCTGAGTGGAGCGAGTTCGCCCTGGACGCTCTTCGAGGCGGCCTATGCCGCGCCAACCGAGGAGGTGGAAGACGCCGAGGGGCTGGCGGCGGACCGGAGCTACCGGCTGGCGGTACTGGCCGACGCACTCGACGCAAGTTGGCCGCTGTCCCGGCTCGTCCTGGCCGGGACCCGTCCGCAACTCGAGGCCTTCGCGGCCTCACCCCAATTCCGCGCGCTGTGGGAGGAGGGCATTGGCCTGCGTTCCGCCTTCGGCGCCTGGGCGCGAGACCGGCTGCGGGAAAGGCCCGAAGCCGCGGGGCTGGGGGCGCTGGCCTTTGACAGCTGGGCGCAGGCGGTGGCCGAGGGCTCGCGACGGGGACGCTTTCCTTCGGACTTGTCCGAGGCCCTCTTCGCCGTCCGGGCGCTCCGCCGTCACCTCGGGACGCGGGCCTGGGCAAGCGGGGTGCTGGAGACGAGTGGGCTCGAGGGCCTGGCACAGGTGTTGGCACGGGCCCCCCGAAGGCCCTGGGAGGTGCGCTGCGTGTGGGAGGGAGGGCGACTCGGCGTCTCCCCGGCAACAAACATGGAAGCCTAGGCCGAAAATGGCGATGCTGGCTGACGTCGCCCGTCGTCCCCGGGGAGCCCTCCGCGCATGAGCCGAAATGCCTTCCTCCTCTTTCTCCTCGTCATTGCCGGCTTCAGCGCGGTGGGCGTGGTGGGCTGGCGCCGCGCCGAGGCCCAGCAGCTCGCACTGCAACGGGAAGTCGCGGCAGCCCGGCTCCGCGGCGACGCCCTTGAGCGCCTCGGCTGGATTCGGTCCATTCCAGACGAGAAGCAGTACCAGGAAGAGGTGCAGTCCTTCTTCAAATGGTACTTCGAGGCGGTCGACGCCTACCGCAAGCGCTTCAACCTAAGCCCTGGCTTCGACGAGTACCTGGTGGAGCTGGAGCAAAGGAAGACGCAAGAGAAGGAGCTCGAGAACCTGCCCGCTCTGCCCGACGGTCGGCGCGCCACACTGCCCGCCTCCCGCACCGGGGTGGACCGTAAGTCCTTCTACGACGCGGAGAAGGCCCTCTTCGACCGGATGCACACCGGCCGGTACGTGCCCATTTTCTCCGGGACGGACAAGGGAATGCGACTGGACGTGGTGAGCGCTGACGTCAGCGCCGCCGGCGGGCGACCGCGGGTGCGTCTGCCGCTCGTCCTGTGGGGAGCGCAGCGCTACACCAAGGACGACGAGCACTCGGGGGCCAAGCGCGTGGTCACCTCAGCGGACATCGCCGCGACCTTCCGCCTCCTCGACTCGAGCGGAAAGCTGGTGGCAGAGATGTCCGCCGGCTCGCCGGGGCTGAAGAACGACTTCCCGGAGCGCCTCATCGCCGAATTCCCCCCCCAGCTGGTGCTGGCGCAGTACGAGTTTGACCGCGTTCCGGCCGGGGTGGCCCAGATGGAGGCCACCTTCAGCGTGCGCTCCCATGCTCCGAGCGGAGGGGATGCCAACGCCACCTATACCTGGCGCACCTCCGTCCCGGAGGAGTGGAGACTGGGGCCCGGGGAAACCTGGGAAGGCGCGCAGGAAAGCGTGCGCAGCCAAGAGGACATCAACCCGGCCAAGGCAGCCAAGCCGGCGGCCAAGGCAGCCAAGCGGTAGGCTCCACGCCCGGGCCCCGCCGCCCCTACCGTGGGGCGAAGGCGTCGGCCAGCCGGAGAATGGAGGCCGGCGCTAAACTGGCCTCGCTGTCCAGCAGCACGTCGACGTCCAGGCCGTGGCCGTCGACGCTGCGGCCGTCTCCAAACAAGTCGCTCGTCCCGAGCGCAATCCGAAACGCGAGCCGGGTGTGCGGCAGCACGGCATAACCGGGCTGGATGTACTGAGCGACGCCGTAGGTGTTGCTGCCGGCGACAACCGTCTCCGGGAGGGATGCAAGCAGGTAGGTCATGAATTCGCAGTCGCTCCCGCAGCCGTTGTTCACCAGGACGAGAATGCGGCGGTGCCCTTGCACCGCCCCCGGTGGTGCGAGCCGGTGCATGGCGTAATTCCACTCTCCCTTCTCGTCCTCCGTCCGTCTGGGGCACCCCGGCTCGAAGGGGAGGAAGAGTGGGTCGAGGGCCTCCTGGAGTCCCTCGACGATGCCCGGAGGCAAAGGCGGCAACAGATGCCGAGAGGTGATGGCCGTGTAGCCCCACCTGAGGGCGGGGTAGAGACAGGAGGCACTGCGGTGGGTGGTGCCGTGGAAGGCGGGCTTCAGCCGTTGGAGCTCCACCCAGCCGGCCAGCGCCTGCACAGCAGCGTCGCCGCCGCCGTTGTCACGCAAGTCGACAATGAGGATTCGGTCCTGTGCCATGGGCGGGGCCCAAGAGGAGAGGTGTTCTTCGATGTCGACGGCGTTCTCCTTGGTGAAGGTGGGAAGCCGGAGGTAGGCAACGCCCGGGGCCAGACGCACCAGAAACGGATGGTCTCGTGTCGCGCCGGACAGGGCGAGAATGGCCGCTTCGCGCAGTGGACTCGGATGAAAAATGTCGAGGGGTGCCGGCTCCCACACCGGCCGCGTCTTCACCCACGCCCCGGCGCAATAGAGTTGCGTGACGCGTCCCCGCCGCTGCGGATAGCTGAGGTAACTCACCTTGTGAAGCGCGGCCCCGTCCCAGGCCTGGGCCTGGTGTACCTGCTGCCCGGCGTCGTGCACGTCCAAGGGGAAATTGTCCCCGGAGGCCGTGCTGGCCTGGGCGCAGGGGCCCTCGGGCGCTGCGACCAGCACCACGGAAGTCGAGCCGCTCCCGAAAAACGCCCGCGGGCTCAAGGGAATGTTGGTGTGGTTGTCCAGCTGAAATTCCATCAGCCTCTGGACGGGAATGAAGGCCTTCTCCAGAGGGACCTGTCGTGTGCCCTGGGCGCCGAGCGCCGCCTTCCAGTCCCGAAACCAGGCGTCCCAATTCCAGCCCCGCGCCTGGGCTGTCTCCCAGCCGCCGTAGGTGCGGCTCATCGCCTCACGGAGCAAGTCGAGGTCCTGGAGGAGGCTCGCTGCAGCCACCGTGGCGCCCGCCTCGGAAAACCAGGTGTGCGGGACGACGAAGGAGCGGCTCGTCCAAGGGGGGCGGTAGGGCTCGGACAGCACCACGCCCGCATCCGGAAGGTGTAGGCCCAGCGCGGCGAGCCAGCGGCTCTCCGCCTCCCTGTCCGCCACGGAGACACTGAGCGCGGACGCGGCCGCGACGGGAGCGGGGCCCCCGTCGGGAGGTGGCGTGGCCCAGGCCGCAGCCGGGATGGCGAGTGCAGCGAGGGCCAGGAGCATGCGGCAGGACCGAAGCCTAGCGTCCTTCTGAGGGCCCTCCCAAGGCCCCCTTCGCCTCTGCCTGGCCCTTGCCCGTGGGGGCAGTGCAGCGCTGGAGGAGCAAGCGCTGCGCTCGGAAAAGGGCCTCTCTACTCCACCACCCCGAGGCTTGCGCCGAGCTTCCAGAGGGTCAAGTCACCCGCTGCGTCGAGCGCCGCGACGTCGAGGGCTTCGTTGACGCTGAGCGCATGGAGGCCCCCCGGAACCGGAATCTCCGCCACCACCCGACCGGAGCGCGCGTCCACGGCGCGGATGGTTTCCCCCGGGACCAGAAGCACCCGGCGCTGGAGACTGGCCGAGGCCGTCGTCTGCAGCTGCTGTCCACCGAGCCGCCAGTCGAGCCGGCCTTGGGCATCCACCCGGAGGACGGAACCGTCGGCAGCCGCGGCAAGCGAGGCGTCCCCATCGGCGTTCAGCGTCCACGGCCCCCGGCCAAGCGGAAGCGAGCGCTCCCACTGCGTCGCGCCCTTGGGGCCCAAACAGAGCAAGACGGGGACCCCATCTCGCTGAGCAAGCAGCCGAAGACGAGTGCCCCGGGCGAGGGGTGGGGCGGCGGCGGCCATCGGAAACTCCCGAAGCCAGCGCACTGCCCCGTCGTGGGGGTCAAAGACGAGCACCGCCATGGCGTCCCCCCGCCCGAGCAGCACCACTGCAAAACGGCCCCAAGCCACTGGGGGGCCGAGGCTGGGAAGGGGGCCAGGAATGCGAAACCGGACGGAGCCCTGAGCGACGTCCAGTCCGTGCACCACTCCGGACTCCGAAACAACCAGGACGCGTCCGGCGTGCAGGCCGAGCACGAGGCGCTGCGGACGCTGCGGAAGGAAGCGCCAGAGTTCACGCCCAGTCAGCCGGTCGACGGCCCGGAGGCCGCTCGGCTGCGTGGTGAGCAGGAGTTGGGCCTCCGCCACCAAGAGGCGTCCATCCAGTGCCGCTCCGTCGGCTTCGCGAAACCAACGGGCGTCTGGCTGCTCGAGGTCGAGCAATAGCCAGCGAGCCTCGGTGGCCAGGACGGCCTCGCGGCCGGGGCCCACCGCCATTCCCTCCGGCGCTGTCCAGCGGCGCACCACCTCGCCCTCGCCCGTCACCACCACCGTACGCTGCCGGGCGCTGAGCACCCACCCCGTTCCCAGCGGCCGCAGCTCCGCCTCTCCCTCACCGGCCAGGCCCTTCGCCTGGCCGCGCTTCAAAAAACCCAGCCGGCGCACCCGCGCGCCGCGTTGGAGCTCGGGCTTCTCTTGTCGCCGGGCCTGGCGTCGAGGGGCCCGTGGCTCCTGCTTTGGCCGGGCGACCAGGGCGCGCAGCGCCGCCAACACCGAGCGCCCCCGCCCGGTGAAGTCCGAGAGGTAGCGGTTTTCGTCGAGGGTTGAATCGAGTGACGTCAACAGGGAGGCGAGGGCCAGCGCCGGAGCGACCATTGCCTCTGCCAGCTCCGCGGCGGCCCAGGCCAGAGCCCAGCCCGGAGCGATGACGTTGCCTTGAAGCAACTCCAGGTGCCAGCTCGGTGCCACGCCGGCGGGCGACAGACGCAAGTCCACTTCGCCCGCTTCAAGCGCGTGAACCACCTCCTCGCCCTGGCGCAACAGCTCGAGTCCCAACAGGCCCACCATGCCGCGGACCTGCCAGGAGGCTGCGTTCCGGGAGACCAACTCGAGGCTGCCGGGGAGCGAGAGGAGAGCCACGGGAACCGGAGCCCTCCGCTGGCGCATGCCGAGAATTCCCTCTCGGTCAGCTGCCGTGAGGCGGAACCCCGGCACACGCCGCGGCTCCAAGCGGAGCCCCCAGCCGGGCGCCGACGCGAGGACGGACTTGGGTTCGCGGTCGGCCTGGGAGAGCAGCGCGCGCGCTCGTGCCCGCACCCGTGCGGGTGCGGCCATCGTTCGCAAGTCCTCAATCCAGCTGCGCGCCGCACGCACCACGGCCCGGCGCCACGCCTCGGGGTCCAGCATCACCGGTGCGCGCACCTCTCCGGCGGGCCGGCCGAGGCGCAGCACGTGCAGGTGAAGCTGCTCGCCTCGTCGGACGAGGAGGAGCTCCTGAGATGACTCGGGGAGGGACACCTGTGCCATTGGCTGCCCGGCAGCCAGCGCCGCGGTCGCCACCAACAGCTGCTCCATCACCAGGCCCAGCGGCTCCTCGCTTGCCCCTGGGACGAGCGCCATCCCGTCCAGCTCGAGGCCAAAGCCATCCATCGCCTCGGCCGCGCCTTCGTGCTTCCAATGCTGTCCGATTCGGATGCGAAGCATGGTACGGACACTAGGGACGAGGGAGCCTATCGGGGCTCGATTGACACTTAGCGACGGCGCCCGCTACCGTGCGCCCCTTTGCTTCCGCAGGCCAAAGCCGCGGAACTATTTGGATTTCTATGACATTTTATGAAGCTGCGATCCGAGTGCTGGAGGCGGAGAAACGTCCGCTGACCACACAGGAGATCACCGAACGCTGCATTTCCCAAGGGCTGTTGAGTCACGTTGGCAAGAACCCGGCGGAAACGCTGCGGTCCCGCCTGGCGGTCATGTCACGGCGGACCCGCGACCGGCGGGTGAGCGTGGTCGCGGAGGACACGTTTGCCCTGGTGGAGTGGGGCTTGCCCGAGGACGCCGAGGCACTGGGGCGGATGGGCCAGGGCGAGGAGCCAGTGGTGTCCGAGGAGCCGGCGCCGTTGCGCGCGGTGGAGCGGCACCCCGAGTCTCGCGCCGAGGGGGTGCGAGCTGCGCGGCAGGAGCGCCATGGGCGGCGACACGAGCGGGAGCGCGACCGCGGTGGCGGTCACCGTCGCCTGCCTCCCCTGGAGGAGGTTGCCCTCGAGCTCCTCAGCGAAGCGACCGAGCCCATTGCTCCAGCAGCCCTGCTGGAGCGCGCCGTAGCGCGGGACATGGCGCTGCCGCACACCAGCCCCGAGACGTTGCTCACTGCGCTGGTGGCCGAGAACCAGCGCCGCATCGACGGCGGCCGGCCGGGGCAGTTTGCGCTGCTGGTGGACGGGACGCTGGCGGTGGACCGCTCGGGGACGGCGCCGGCCGAGCTGCAGGCGGCCTTCGCCGCCGCCCTGGGCTTGTCGGTGGTGGAAGGGCGGGTGGTGCTGAGCACCCCCCGTCTGGCCGAAACTGGGCCTGAGGCGGCGGTTCTCTCGGCGGCCCGGACTGCGGTGAAGGAGGCACGCCGAAGCACCGCTCGGGCGCTGCGCTCGCAGCTGGCCTCCCTCGATGTGGGCACCTTCGAGCGGGCCTGCATCAAGATGCTGCACGGGCAAAGCTTTCGCGAGCTGAAGGTGGTGAAGCGGGGCAAGGATGGCCCACTCATTACCGGCCGGCGTCGCGATGGCAGCCTCGAGCTGCGCTACGCCATCCGTGTCGTCAAAGGAGGTGGCGGTGTGGACCGGCGGGTGGTGCAGGACTGCCGCCGGGACTTAAGCCAGCACGCCGCGCACGTGGGCTTGGTGCTGGCCAGTGGGGATGCTCGGGGCGAAGCTCGCAGCGAAGCGCTGGCCCAGCCGGCGCTGGTGCTGCTGTGGTGCGGTGAGGGTCTGGCTGACAAATTTCTCGAAGCGCATGCCGGGGTGCGGGTGACGCATGCCGAGCTGTTCGAGATTGACTCGGCCTTCTTCCAGTCAGCGGCACGAGTCGCGGCAGAGGTGCGCGAGCGCCGGGAGGAACGCCGGCGCGAGCGCGCCGAGCAAGACGAGGGCGAGGAGGGCTCGGGGCCGGAGGAAGTTGTGGCAACCGAAGGGCAGCAGCCGACGGCCGGCGCCGCTGGCGGCGCGCCGGAGGCGGGCGCCCCCGGGGTGGAGGGCGACGCGGGCGCCGAGCGCAAGCGCCGGCGACGCCGCCGACGTGGACGGCGTGGGCGTGGGCTACGGCCCGGTGAGGCGCCTGGCGCCTCGGGAGCCCCGGCCGCGGGGGAGGGAAGTGCCGCGCCGGCGGAAGCCCCGGCGGCCGCCGGGGAGGGTCCCCAGACGCCGGCGGTTAGCGAGCCGCCGCCCGTGCCTCCTCCTGCGGCGAGCGAGGGCGGCGCGCAGTAGACTCACCCGGGTGAGGAAGCTCTGGCCGCTGTTGTTGGGAAGTGGACTGGCCGTCCTGGTCGGCTGCAAGCCGCAGCCGCACCTGGTGGAGCGCGTGGACGTCGTCTCGGCGTCGGTGGCGGACGTTCCCTTGTTGGGGACGACCGCCCAGGAGCTTCAGGCGGACCTTACCCGCCGCGTCGCTGCCGAGCCGCGCCTGCAGCTTTTGGCTCCCGGCGCGCGGCCTCCGGAGGGCGCTCCCCTCGTTCGCCTCTTGCTTGAGCTGTCCGGGGTGCGGGAAGTCCTGCGGCCTGGACGGGATGGCCCGGAGGTAGAAGTCGTGGCCGACCTCACCGTGCGCCGCAAGAGTGAAGCCGGCTCCGAGCGGCACGAGCTGTGGGCCTCGGGGCTGGCACGGCCGGCCGGGGAAACCTTCGAGGATCGCCAGGAGGCGGCCAGGCGGGCTCTGGAGCAGACGCTCGAGGACTTGGTGCACGGGGCACGCGCCCAGCTGGATGCGCTGGACCGCAACGACGCGGCGCTGGTGCGGGACTTGAGCTCGACCGACGGTCGGATCCGCGACGCCGCGCTGGACGTCCTCGCCTCCCGGAAAAACCCCAAAGCGGTGCCGCTGCTGGTGGAGCGACTTCAGTCCGAGGACGGGCTCTTGGTGCGGCGCGCCATGGGCGCGCTGGTGGACATGCGGGCCACCCAGGCCGTGCCGGCATTAATCGACCTCGCGCGGGGAAAGGACGCGGGCTTCCAGAGGGAGCTCGTCTTCGCGCTGGGAGCCATCGGTGGCGACGAGGCGCGTGCCTACCTGTACACGGTGGCCCAGGGGCATGACAGTCCGGCGGTTCGCGACGCCGCGCAGCGCTCGCTGGAGGAGCTGACCCACCGAGTGTCGCTCGCCCCCACGGAAGGTGCCTCGGTGGAAGCGAACCGGGGCCAGAGCCGGTGAGAGCGCTCGTCTGGTGGCTCTCGTTCGGGCTGTTGGCCTGCGCGCACGAGGCGACTCCGTTGCCTGTGACGCCTCCGCCGACCAGTGCCGCGCGTTACTTTCCGCTGGCGGTGGGAAACCGCTGGAGCTACCGCGCGACGACGGGCGGCTCGAACGCGGTGGAAGTGGTGGAGATTCGCGGCGTTCAGGACGGACAGTACTCGGACAACAAGGGCCGGCTGTTGTGGGTGAGCCCGGACGGCCTGCGTGACCAGTCCCGAGTCATCCTCCGCTCGCCGGTCGAGACCGGACGGAGCTGGACGGTGGTACTCGGGCCGGACTCGATGGAGCACTGGCGCATCAACTCGGTGGGCACGCCTTGCAACGCGCCGGCCGGGAGCTTTCCGGACTGTGTCCAGGTGGAGAGCCGAGTTTCGCCCGCCCAAGACGTCCAGCTCGTCAACCGCATCACCTTCGCAGCCGGGGTGGGCGTGGTGAGCATCCGGACGACGCTGTTGCGCAACGGCGTCGAGACGCCTCAGACCGAGCTTTTATTGACCGCTTACGAGGTTGCGCCGCTCCGGGCTCCCCCCACCGGCTGAGACAGGCCGGCGGCGCGGGTGGGCGTCATGCTGCTGGGTTACGCTGCTTTGCGGCTGGCGAACGGATGCGAGCGTGGCTGCGGACCTCCAGGAAACCACACACGAGGAGCTCATCCTCGGACTGCTCGTCGAGGGCGGGACGGACTACGTCTCGGGCGAGGCACTGTCGGGCAAACTCGGCCTGTCCCGGACAGCAGTGTGGAAGGTGGTGAATGCGCTGCGGCGCCAGGGGTACCGCATTGAGGCGGTGTCGTCACGCGGGTACCGGCTTTTGGAAACTCCCGACCGGCTCACAGCGCTGGAGGTCCTTCCGCTCTTGGAAACGCATGACCTCGGGCGGACGCTGCACGCCTTTGAGGAGGTGGACTCCACCAACGCCGTCGCTTTCCGGCTCGCGGTGGAAGGCGCCGAGCACGGCGAGCTGGTGGTGGCGGAGCGACAGACGCATGGTCGAGGCCGCCGGGGACGGAGCTGGGCGTCCCCCGGCCACCTCAACCTGCACGCCTCCTTCGTGCTGCGCCCGGAGCTGTCGCCGCAGCGGGCTCCCGAGTTGACGCTGCTTGCCGCAGTGGCGCTGGCCGAGTCTCTGCGCGCAACGGGCGTCCCGGCCGACATCAAATGGCCGAATGACCTCTTGGTGGCTGGCCGCAAAGTGGCCGGCATTCTCACCGAGCTCTCGGCGGACCTGGACCACATCCATTTCGTGGTGGTGGGCATTGGAGTGAACCTCAATGCGCGCCAGGAGGACTTCCCGCCGGAGCTTGCCGAGACCGCCACCAGCGTTCTTCTGGTGACAGAGCGTCCGGTGGCACGCGCGGCCTTCGCCGCCGCGCTGGCCAAGCGGCTCGAAGACTGGCTCGACCTCCATGCCCTCCAGGGCTTCCGCCAAGTGCGGGAGCGCTGGAGGGCACTGTCCGCCACGCTGGGTCAGGAAGTCCTGGTCACCTCCGAGCGACGGGAAATTCGCGGCGTGGCGGTGGACATCGACGAGGATGGAGCCCTGCGCATCCGGACGGCTGACGGGTGCGAGGAGCGCGTGTTGGCCGGGGACGTGGAGCAGGTGCGACCTCGCCTTGCGCCGCCACCTCCTCGGGCGTGGTAAGCCCCAGGGGCCGCCATGCTGCTCGCCATCGACGTCGGAAATACCAACACTGTAGTCGGCGTTTTTGACGGCGCCCGGCTGGTGGACCACTGGCGACTGGCCACCGACGCCCGCCGGACGGCAGACGAGTATGGCCTCTGGGTGCGCCAGGCCCTGCCCTACGCCGGCGTCGACCCAACGCTGGTGCGGGCGGTGGTGGTGTCGAGCGTCGTGCCGCCGATGCAATTCAGCCTGGAGCACATGGCCAGCCGTTACTTTGGAGTGCGGCCACTTTTCGTGGGGCCCGGCGTCAAGACGGGCATGCCCATCCTCTACGACAACCCTCGGGAGGTGGGCGCCGACCGAATTGTCAACGCGGTGGCTGCCTTCGAAAAGCACCACCAGGGCCTGCTGGTGGTGGACTTTGGGACGGCCACCACCCTGGACGCGGTCACGCCGAAGGGCGAGTACCTGGGCGGCTGCATCGCCCCGGGCATCTCCATCTCCATGGAGGCACTCTTTCAGAATGCGGCCCGGCTCCCGAGGGTGGAGTTCGCCCGGCCTCCCACCGTGGTGGGGCGCAACACGGTGCACTCCATGCAGTCGGGGTTGGTGTTCGGCTACGCCGGGCTGGTGGACGGCCTCTGCGAGCGGATGACCCGTGAGTTGGCCTTTCCGGTGAAGGTGCTTGCCACCGGCGGCCTCGCACCCCTGTTGGCCAGCGAGTCGCACTGCATCACCGAAGTGGACGAGCTTTTGACGCTGGAAGGACTGCGCATCATCTACGGACGGAACCATGGCCCCGCCTGAGGAACGGCCGCACTTCGACTTCCTGCCGCCGACGCTGCGCAAGCACGTCGACCCGGCCTCTCCAGTCCCTCTGCGGATGATGGCGGCCAAGGCGCTGGTGCCGCTCGCTCCGGCGGATATGCTGGGCGCGCTCTATTTGCTCACCCAGGACCCCGACGAGACCGTGCGCGCCACGGCCACCGCATCTGCCGAGAAGCTTCCGGACCGCATTCTCGGCTCGGCCTTGCGCGACGAGGGGGTCACCCCGGCGGTGCTCGGCTGGGCGCTCGACCGGCTTCAGGCCAACGACGTGTACGTCGAGATGCTGGTTCTCAACGCTTCCACGCCGGACGAGGCGGTGGCACGGGTGGCCGCCCAGTGCAGCCTTCGGTCTCTGGAGATAATTGGACAGAACCAGCTGCGACTGTTGCGCCACGAGGACGTGGTGCGCCAGCTGTGTGCCAACCCCAAGGCCAGCCCGGCGCTGGTGGACTCAGTGTGCGATTTCTGTGTGCGCAGCGGGCTGACGCTGGCGGACGTCGCGGCCATGCGGGCCGCCCGAATTCGCATTTTTGGCCCGGGCGCAGCCGACCGGGCACCTGACGCCGGGCCCAGTGCGGAGGAGATTCTCACCGAGTACCAGGTCGGGGACGAGTCGGCGCCACCCCTCGAGGAGGGCAAGCGGCTCACCTTCGCGCAGCGCATCGTCCGGATGAGCATTTCGGAGAAAATCAAACTCGCCACCAAGGGCAACAAGGAAGCCCGGGGCTACCTTTTGCGCGACAGCAACAAACTGGTGGCGGTCGCCGCCATCCGCAGCCCGAAAATTACCGACCCCGAGATTTTGGCCATCGCCAACAGCCGCCAGGCCCACGACGACGTGCTGCGGGTGGTCTGCTCAAACCGCGAATGGGTGAAGCTCTACCCGGTGAAGCTGGCGCTGGTGAAGAACCCCAAGGTGCCGCTGCCCCTGGCGATGAAGTTTCTCTCGACGCTGCGCGAGTCAGAGGTGCGCGAGATTGCGCGCGACAAGAACGTCCCGTCCGGCATCCAACTGATGGCGAAAAAGGCGATGGAAAAGAAGAACGCGCCGAAGAAAGAGGAGCACTAGGCCCCAGAGGAGAGAAGCTCGTGCGCTTACCCCGAATGGCGCTCCTCGCGATGGTTCCCCTCGGCGCTTGTCGGCCCGAGCGCCTTGGCGCTGGTTCGTCCTACCAGCCAGTTTCGAGCCTGGCCGGGAGACCCCCGTGTGCGCTATGAGCCGGGCGCGGAGACGATGGCCAAGCAGGTGGCGGAGGCGCTCCCGTCCGCCATCCGGACGGTCGAGCAGCGGCAGTTTCGGCCGTTTCAACCGGCTCCCACCGTCTTCGTCTGTGCGTCGGTGGCGAGCTATGCGGCCTATGGCGGCAACGCCACGTCCGGGGGCGAGGTCATCCTCGGACGCCTCTTCCTCTCGCCCAAGCCGCAAAACGACGCCCAGCGCATCCCGCGGCTGCTCACCCACGAGCTGTCGCATCTGCACCTTGGACAACACCGGAGCGCGCTGCGCCGACTTCCCATGTGGTTTGAGGAGGGGCTGGCCACCGATGTCTCGGGCGGCGGCGGAGCGGAGCAGGTGAGCGCCGAGCAGGCACGGCTCGCCCTGTTGTCCGGGAAAGCGCTGGTGCCGGAAGCGCGCGGGGGCCTCTTTTACCGCTCGACGCCCAGCAGCTCCGGCATCTCGGCGCACCTTTTCTACCGCGAGGGGGCGATGTTCCTCGAGCATCTGGAGCGGAAGGACTCGGCTCGCTTTCGGACGCTGCTGCTCGGCGTGGAGGAGGGCGGGGCGCTGGAGGAGGCCTTTCGCCGGGCTTACGGTGAGGAGCTTTCCGAGGCTTGGAGCGGCTTCCTCGCCGAGCTGAAGGCGTCGGTGCCTTAGGGCCTGCAGTTTCAGGCCGCGGCTGGCTCGTCGTCACCGCCCGGTGCGCTCTCCGGCGCCGGTGCTCCGGGGCCCGACTGGGCGAGCAGCTGGCCAGCCATGGCCACGGCGCGGGCTGCCTTCTCCCGTGCTCGCTCCTCGGACTTGAGTCGGGCATACAGGCGCGTCACCCGCTCCTCGTGCTTGCGGGCCACCGCCTCGAGTTCGCGGCAGCGGTGTTGAAGCGCCCCCAGCTCGTCTTCGCGTGACGCATCCCGGTGGGCGAGCTCCTCCCGCGCAGCGGAGAGGTCGACCTGGCTCTGCTCGAGCGCGGCCTGAAGGGTGGACAGTTGCCGCTGGGCACCGTCGGCGTGGGCACGGTTGAGCTCGCGGTCCCGACGGGCCGCCGCCAACTCTCCCTCCGCGCGGTCGCGGGTGTCCTCGGCCTGCTCGGCGCGTGCCCGCAAGTCATTGGCCTCTTGCTCGGCCGCGTCGGCCCGGGCGCTGGCCGCAGCGATGGCAGTTTGCAACTCGCCCACCTGCTCCTCGGCTTCCCGGGCAGCGGCCTCGGCGCGCTCCACCGACTGGTCGACGCGCCGGCGGTCCTGCTCAGTGCGCGACTGGAGGGACTTAATCTGTCCGTCCCGCCGAGCCACCTCGCCGGTCAGCTCGAGGTTCTGCTGCTCCAGGCGCATGGCCTGTTCGCGCATGTCGGCCAGCTCCTGCTCCCGGGCATGCAGCTCGGACTTGAGCCGGAGGATGTCGCGGTCTCGGCGAAGCACCTGCGAGCGCCCGTCCGGGCTGGCTTCTTCCTCGGTGGTGGCGCGGCCGGCCAGCTCGGCCTCCAGCTGGTGAATGCGCACGTCGCTCGAGAAGGAGCGCGCCTGTGCATCCTCGAGTGCGGCCTGAAGCCGCGACACCTCGCCCTGCAGCTCCGGGGTACCGGGGTTTGCCAGAGCGGCCGCTTCGGTGCTTTCGCCCAGGGCCGACAGGGGCGTGAAGGTGAGTGCCGCCACGTCCTCTTCGCCTCGCTCCGGCTGTGGCGCAGGGCTCGCCTCGGCCCCGACAGCGTCCACCGCCCCATAGTCGGGCAGCGCGTCGGTGGCCTGGGGTGCAAAGGACTCGGTCTTGGCCCGGCGCGGGGGCAAGGGCCCGGTGTCGAAGGCCGCGTCGATGAGGTCCAAGTCCGGGTCGCCCGAGACAGTGACGTCCTCCAAGTCCAAGGCCTGGGGAGCTGTGGCCGTCGGCGGCGCTGCGGTGGTGTGGCCGGTCAGCTCGGCCACCCGGTCGGCAAACTCCCCGAGCCGCAGAGGCTTGGCGAGGTAGCTGTCGGCGCGGTTCTTCAGCTTGCCGTGCTGGGCGAAGCCGTCCGGGCTTCCGACGATGACGACTGGGAGCGCTCGCAACTCCTCGTCCTTCTTGAATTTCCCGCAGAGGATGTAGCCGTTCTGACCCGCCGGGAGGTCCACCGCCAACACCACGCAGGCGGCGTGCCCCTGACGGGCGACTTCGACGCACGTCCGCCCGTCGGTCGTCTCCTGGACGGAGAAGCCGCGGGCTTCGAGTGCGCTGCGCATCCGGGCCGAGTGGGCCGTGTCTCCTTCAACAATCAGGATGTGGGTGGGCATGCGCTCGCTGGGAACTGCGGCGGCCGCGGGCGCTCGTCCCGGTTTGGGGGGTGAGGCGCCACCGGCCAACACTCCCGAGGCTAGTCAGCTGGATTCAGAGGCGTCAACGTGTTGAGGCGGGCCGCACCTCGAAGTCGGGCCAGCGCCGCGCACCGTAGGCCGTCGCCGTCGCGGTGTCGGGGACGACCAAGGGCGGAGTGGGTGACGCCGGCCGGGCAGCGGTCAGCATGGCCCGGAGCGCCTCCGCGTCGAGGTCGCTCACCAGCTCGTACACCAAGTCCCCGGTGCGCCAGCTGGCGACATTGAAGCCCCGCACCGAGTGCACCTGGACGTCGGGCCAGGGCCGAGCCGGGAGGGCCTGGGACGCATCATCCATGATGAAGAGCCCCATCCGGCGCGACGGGCCGCCGCCCACCGCGGGCGACTGGTAGCTGATATAGGCGGCCTCGTGCTCGCGGACATTGGATAGCCGGGCTCCGTCCAGCTGGGCATTGGGAAGACGGGGGACTGGCACCCGCCAGTCCAGCTTGTCATCGAACCAGGTCTCCACCTGCTCGTGCCGCTTCACCGAGACTTCCAAGGGAAGCCGCCGCTGGAAGCGCAACGCGGCCTCGTCGCCGACCAGGTCGGGCGCCGGCGGTCGGAATTCTAGCCAGGCGGCACTGGCGGCGGCCGCCAGCAAGGCGGCGCCTCCCCAGCGGGACCAGGAGACGAATTGGACGCGGCGGTGCTCGCGCTGGATACCGCTGTGAAGCATCGCCCGGAGCGCCTCGGGTGCCGGTGCCCGCTGCACTCGGACCGACCGACGAAGCGCGCCATGGAAGGCGGCGTCAGCGCCCACCCGCCCCGCACACGAGCCGCAGGTGCCGAGGTGGTCCTCGAAGTCCTTGCGGTCAGCCTCCTCGAGCTCGCCGTCGAGGTAGGGGTAGACCACCGAGTCCAGGTCGAGGCAGGTCATCAAGCAGCGTTCACATGCGGAAGGCTACCCGCACTGGTGCGCCGCTACCAACGACTTCAGCCTCCGCCGGCCGCCTTTCGGCGCCGGTAGGCTGCCAGGTCGCTGGGCTCAGCCACCTCAGGGGCCTCCCGCGCAGGTACAACACCCAGGGCCGCCGCATAATCCCTGAGCATTTTCTGCAGCAGTTTTCGGCCCCGGAAGAGCCGGCTCATGACGGTCCCCACCGGGCAGGCCAGGATGTCGGCAATCTCCTTGTAGGAGAACTCCTGTAGGTCCGCAAGGATGACCACCATCCGGAAGTCGATGGGGAGCGAGTCGATGGCGCGCAGGACGTCGTCGGACAGCAGTCGGTCGAAGAGAAACCGCTCCGGGTTGCTCGCTTGGTCGGTCGCCTCTTGGCTGAAGAAGAGCGCCTGGACGGCCTCTTGCTCGGGGCCTTCGGTGGCCGTTCGCTCCTTCACCTTGCGCCGGTAACGGTTGATGAAGGTGTTGGTGAGGATGCGGAAGAGCCAGGCTTTGATGTTGGTGCCGCGCTCGAACTTGTCGAAGAAGCGGTAGGCCCGCATGCAGGTGTCCTGCACCAGGTCCTCCGCATCCCGCTCATTCTTGGTCAACCGAAGGGCCGAGGCGTACAGCGAATCGAGGTGCGCCAAGGCGAGCGCCTCGAACTCCTGCTTCGTTCGGTTAGACGGTGGAAATTCGAGCATAGCCCTCCCTGACGGTACTGCTACGGACGTGCGACGACGCCATTGCTTCAATTCTCTGCGTGCTTGCCTGAAGAGCAGCCAGGCAACTACCGACCGCCTCGCATCGCCTCTTCGAGGGGGAGGTAGGGATGGCCCAAGTCTCGGGCAACCGCCTCGTAGGTGACGTGCCCACCGTACGTGTTCACTGCGCGTGCGAGGGCCCGCGACTGGCGGACTGCCTCGACGAGACCGAGGTCCGCAATTCGCTTCGCGTAGGGCCAAGTGACGTTGGTGAGGGCGAAGGTGGAGGTGATGGGCACCGCGCCGGGCATGTTGGCCACGCAGTAATGCACCACGCCGTGCACGAGGTACGTCGGGTCATCGTGGGTGGTGGGACGGCACGTCTCGATGCAGCCGCCCTGGTCCACTGCAACGTCCACCACCACCGAGCCCGGCTTCATTTCCCGAATGAGGGCCTCCGGAACCAGCTTCGGTGCCTTGCCCCCGGGAATGAGGACCCCGCCCACCACCAGGTCCGCCTCGCGCACGGCGGTGGCGATGGTTTCCGAGTCCGAGGCCAGGGGCGTAATGCGGCCGAGGAAGACGTCGTCCAGATAGGCCAGCTGGTTTTGGTTGATGTCCAGCACGGTGACGTCGGCTCCCATCCCCACCGCCAGCTTGGCGGCGCAGGTCCCCACCACCCCCCCGCCCAAAATGGCCACCCGCCCATGGCGCACGCCGGGCACGCCGCCCAAGAGAATGCCCTTACCGCCGCGCTCCTTCTCGAGCGACGCCGCACCCACTTGGATGGCCATCTTCCCGGCCACCTCGCTCATCGGGCGCAAGAGGGGAAGGCTTCCGTCGTCGAGCTGCAGCGTCTCGTAGGCGACCGCGGCCACTTTCTTCCTCAAAAGGGTGCGCGTGAGCTCGGGGTCCACGCCAGCCAGGTGGAAGTAGGTGTAGACGAGCTGTCCTTCTTGAAGGCGGCCGTACTCGGCGGCGATGGGCTCCTTCACCTTCACCACCATCTCGGCGCGCCGCCACACCTCATCGGCGCTGGAAACCAGCTCCGCACCAACGCGCGCATAGTCTGCGTCGAGGACGCCCGAACCAACCCCCGCTTCCCTCTCAACCAGCACCGTGTGGCCGCTGCTGGTCAGCGCGCGGACGCCCGCGGGAACCATGCCGACACGAAACTCACGAACTTTTATTTCCTTCGGGACGCCGACAATCACTTGTGGACTCCAGGGCTGGCAAAGAGCGCTCCGGCCAAGGGCCTTCGGCGCGGGCGGGGCAAACCATGTCGGCCGGGCTGAGTCAACGCGAGCAGGAAGCCGACACCCTGCGTTAGAAGGGCCTTCAGGAACGGACAGTGAAAGCGCCCCCGAGACTGCTGTTTGCCGACGCCGACGGCCGGGTGATGGACCATCCGCAGCTGTTGGCCAGCGTGCGCTCGGGCGACGTGCTCTCCGGGCCCACCGAGCCCCCCATTGCCTTGCCTCCCGGGAGCCAGCTGGCGCACCTGCCCGGACGGCTCCCGGTGGGGGTGGACGCCTCGAGCGGCGAGTTGACGCTTTTGCGCGAGGTGGTGGTGCGCGGGCGGCGAATCGAGCCGCACGCGGTGGGGGCCCTGTTGCCACCGGGCTACACGCGCACCTTCCTTCCCGGGGAGGTGAAAGCCAGCGGGCCGACATTGCCCCAGTGGGCCTACACCGCGGCGGCCTGGGGAGACGGCGAGCCGGTGGCTTGGGCAGTGCGCACTGACGCTCGGAGGCACTGGAGTGCCGAGCGCTTCTCCACTCCCGAGCTTCGACTCCGCGTGGACCAGGCCTTGCGGGCCGACCCCGACAACCGCGTCCTTCGGCAGCTCAAGACGTGCGCCCTGGTGTACCGCTGCTTCACCAGCCAGAACCTCTTCTACCGGCGAGACGAGGGCGCCATCCCGGTGTCCGTCATGTGCAACGCGGCCTGTATCGGTTGCATCTCCGAGCAACCCCCGGACGGGCCACCCGCCTCGCATGCGCGCATGGAGGATGGACCGTCGGCGGAGGAGATGGCGCGCCTGGCGCTGGCGCACCTGACGTCGGCCACCGGGCGGGTGATGGTGAGTTTCGGCCAGGGCTGCGAGGGAGAGCCCTTGACGCGCTGGCCAGTCATCGCCCGGGCCATCCGCCTGGTGCGCGCCCAGACGGCGCGCGGCTCTCTGCACCTCAACACCAACGCCAGCCTCCCCGAGGGCCTGGCAGCGCTCCTCGCCGCAGGGCTCGACTCAGTCCGCGTCTCGCTCAACTCCGCGGCGAAGGAGCTGTACGAGGCCTACTACTGCCCGGTCCGGTACACCTTCGAGGACGTGGAAGCCTCGCTGGCCGTGGCTCGCCGGCACCGCGCCTACCTCTCTCTCAACCTGCTCACACTGCCTGGCGTCACCGACCGCGCAGGCGAAGTCAAGGCGCTGGTGGACCTCGTCCGCCGCCACCGCGTGGACCAGCTGCAGGTGCGCTCTTTGTGCATCGACCCGCTGCAGTACCTGGACGTGGCCCGCGAGCGCGGGCCAGGGGGCAGTCCGATGGGGATTCGACAGATGCTGCGCCTGCTGCGGCGAGCTGCGCCCTGGCTCCGCATCGGCAACTTCTCCCGCTCGCGCAGCGAACGAACCAAACCGAGGGGCCTGCGCGCCTAAGGGCTTCTCTCGTGTCCTCCCGCATCGGGGTTTGCGCGCACCCACCCCCGTCTGGCACGGTACCGCACCGCCCATGCTCATTCTCTTGCACCCTGACGTCACGGCCGAGCAGCAGCGCGACGTCGAGGACTACATTCGCTCGCTCGGCTACGCGCCGCACGTCATTCCCGGCACGCAGCGCACCGCCATCGGAATTACCGGAAACAAGGGCGCCGTCGACCCGGAGCCCTTCCGGCTGATGCCGGGCGTGGCAGACGCCATTGCCGTCAGTCAGCCCTTCAAGCTGGTGAGCCGGGAGGTGAAGCCCGAGGACACCGTCATCGACCTCGGCCAGGGCGTACGCATTGGCGCTGCGGAAGTCATCATCGCCGCCGGGCCCTGCTCGGTGGAGTCGCGCGAGCAAATTGTCTCCACCGCCGAGGCGGTCAAAGCCGCCGGCGCCCGGATGCTCCGCGGAGGCGCCTTCAAGCCCCGCACCTCCCCGTACGACTTCCAGGGGCTGAAAGGGGACGGGCTAAAGCTGCTGGCCGAGGCCCGCGCCCAGAGCGGCCTGCTCGTCGTCACCGAGGTGAAGGACACCGAAAGTCTGGCCATGGTGGCCGAGAGCGCGGACGTCCTCCAGGTGGGCGCGCGCAACATGCAAAACTTCTCACTGCTCGAGGCGGTGGGCGAGCTGCGGCGCCCGGTGCTCCTCAAACGCGGCATGAGCGCCACCCTCAAGGAGATGCTGATGGCGGCCGAGTACATTGTGGCCCGCGGTAACCGCCAAGTCATCCTCTGCGAGCGCGGCATCCGCACCTTCGAGACCATGACCCGCAACACCTTCGACATCAACGCCATCCCGATGCTCAAGCAGCTCTCGCATTTGCCCGTTTTTGCCGACCCCTCGCACGGCGTCGGCGTCCGGGGAGGCATTCCCGCGGTGGCGAGAGCCGCCGTGGCGGCGGGCGCCGATGGCCTCCTAATAGAAGTGCACCCCAACCCGGCCAAGGCGCTCTCCGATGGCGCCCAGTCCCTCACCTTCTCCGAATTCGAAACCCTGATGGTCGGGGTGCGGGCGGTGGCGGCGGCCGTGGGCCGTTCCGTGGCCGGGGGTTAACCGGCCGAACCGTGCGCGTCCGCGTCCGTCGCGCTAGCAGCTTTGCCGGTACCGTGGAGGTGCCGGGGGACAAGTCCATCTCGCACCGGGCCCTGGTGTTTGCCGCGCTGGGGGACTCCCCTTTGGCCCTCGAGCACCTGGCCCCGGGAGCCGACGTTCGCTCCACCGCCGCCTGTCTGGAAGCGCTCGGCGTCGAGCGGACAGCGGGGGGAAGCGGCGCGCTCCTCGTCCGGGGCCGGGGGGCCCTTCTGCCTCCCTCGCGCACCCTCGATTGCGGCAACAGCGGCACCACCATGCGTTTGCTCAGTGGCCTGGTGGCCGGCTCTGGGGTGGTCGCGACACTCGACGGCGACGCCTCGCTGCGCCGCCGCCCCATGGCGCGGGTGCTCGCGCCGCTGCGGGCCATGGGGGCGAATGCGGCCGGCACCGCAACGCTGAAGGACGAGTTCGCGCCACTCCACTTCTCCGGCGGAGCGCTTCTGGGCCGCGCGCATCAGCTGACTGTGGCGAGCGCCCAGGTGAAGAGCTGCTTGGTGCTGGCCGGGCTGCAAGCCGAGGGCGTCACCTCCATTCGAGAGCCCGAGCGGTCGCGCGACCACACCGAGCGGATGCTGCGCGCCTTCGGGGCGCCACTCCGTGTCGCCTCGGACGGGACGTTGTGGGTGGAGCGGCTGTTGCGTCCGCTGGCCCTTCCGGCGCGACTCCGCGTGCCGGGAGACCCCTCCTCGGCGGCCTTCTTCGTGGGGGCCGCCGTCCTCGTCCCCAACGGAAGCGTGGCCTGCACGAGAGTGGACGTGAATGCCACCCGCACTGGCTTTCTGCGGGTGCTGGCCCGGATGGGGGCCGAGGTGCGGCTCGAGCCGGGGCCGGAGGAGGCCGGTGACCCGGTGGCCACCGTGCACGTGCGCGCCGGCGCAACGCTAAAGGCGACGACCATCCATCCCGCGGAGGTACCCTCGCTGTTGGACGAGGTACCGCTGTTGGCCGTCGTGGCAAGCCAGGCGGAGGGGGTGACGCGTCTCTCCGGTGCCGCCGAGCTGCGGGTGAAGGAGTCAGACCGGCTGCGGCAGGTATGCCAGGCGCTGCGCGCCATGGGTGCGGAGGTTGAGGAGACGCAGGACGGCTTCGCGGTGCATGGGCCGGCCCGGCTGAAGGGGGCTTACCTCGATGCCGCCGGGGACCACCGCATTGCCATGGCCTTCGCCGTGGCCGGCCTCATCGCCGACGGGGAGACGACGCTGGAAGGGGCGGAATGGGCCGACATCTCCTACCCCGGCTTCTTCACCGAGCTCAGGGAGTGTGCGGCCGGCGCGGTGCAGCTGTGAGGGCTGCCAGACGTTACGCGGTGGTGGGGGACCCAGTGGCGCACTCCGCCAGCCCTCGTCTCTTCGCCGCAATGAGCCGTCGACTGGGCCTTGAGCTCGACTACCGGGCCGAGCGAGTGACGTCCTCGGACTTCCCCGCGTTTCTCGCCGGCGCACGGGCCGCAGGCTACCGAGGGCTCTCCGTGACGCTGCCCCACAAGGAGGCGGCCCTGGCGCTGGCCGACGACGCCTCGGACACGGCCCACAGGGTGGGTGCCGCCAACTGCCTGGTGGTGGAGGCGGGCCGCCTGGTGGCCCACAACACCGACGCGCTCGGGCTTGTGCGGGCGCTGGCCGGGCATGGGGCGAGCCTGTCCGGCGCCCACGTCGTTTTGCTTGGCGCCGGCGGGGCGGCTCGCGCCGCAGCACACGCCGCGCAGGCCTCGGGGGCGGCAGCCCTGTGGGTTTCCAACCGGACGGCAACGCGGGCGGCGGCGGTGGCTGAGGCCTTCGGCGGCCTCGCTGTGCCGCTCGAGCCGGCGTCCCTGCAGCCCTGCCTGGACAGGGCCGACGTCCTCATCCAGGCCAGCGCGGCGGGGCTGGGGCGTCCGACGGAGACGGCGCTGCCGGCCGGGTGCGTGCTACACGGCAATCTCACGGTGCTGGACATGGTGTACCAACCCCTCGAGACGGCCCTGCTGCGGGCGGCCCGGGCGGCCGGGGCGCAGGCCGTGGACGGGCTGTGGATGCTCGTCCACCAGGCCGTGGAGCAGCTGAGGCTGTGGACGGGCGCCGAGGCGCCCCCGGAGCTGGCGGCTTCAGTGCACAGGGAGCTGCAAGGGGAGGGTGGGACGTGAACCCGAGACTCCGCTTTCTCACCGCTGGAGAAAGCCACGGGCCAGCCCTGTTGGGCATCCTCGAGGGACTGCCGGCGGGCCTACCGCTGCTGGCGGCGGACATCGACCGGGACCTGGCGCGTCGGCAAAAGGGCTATGGGCGAGGCGGGCGCATGCGGATTGAGTCCGACGCCGCGGAGATTCTCTGCGGGGTGCGCTTCGGCGCGACGCTTGGCTCTCCGTTGGGGCTCTTGGTGCGAAACCGGGACTGGGAGAACTGGACGGAGCGGATGCGGGTGGAGCCCGGGCCGCCGGACCCGCGGCCGGTGCGAGTCCCCCGGCCGGGACATGCCGACTTGGCCGGCGCCCTCAAGTATGGCCAGACGGGGGATTTGCGCGACGTGCTGGAGCGGGCTTCGGCCCGGGAGACGGCCATGCGGGTGGCCCTCGGCGCCGCGGCGCGAGCCTTGCTGCGCGAGTTGGGAGTCCAAGTGGGCAGCTACGTGCGGCGCATCGGCCAGGCCGAGGCAGACGACGCCGCCAACGTCTCGCCCCAGCTTTTTCGCGAGGACGCCGAGGGCCTGGCGCTCCTCGCCGACGCCACCGAGACCCGGGCTCTCACCGAGGCGGCCTCGGCGCGGCTGGTGCTGGCCATTCAGCAGGCGCAGGCCCGGCGGGACACGCTTGGGGGCCTCATCGAGGTGGTGGCTACCGGCGTGCCCCCGGGACTGGGGAGCCACGTCCAGGCGGACCGACGGCTGGACGGAAGGTTGGGGGCGGCCCTCCTGTCCATCCAAGCCATGAAGGCGGTCGAGGTGGGGGATGGCATCCAAGGGGGCAGCGCCTACGGAAGCGACACGCATGACCCGGTGGTGCTCGAGGGCGGCCGACTGGTGCGCACCCGCAACCACGCCGGCGGGGTGGAGGGCGGCATTACCAACGGCGAGCCACTGGTTGTCCGGGCCTTCATGAAGCCCATCTCGACGGTGCCCGCGGCACTTCCCTCGGTGCACCTCGGGACGTTGGAGGCCCTGCCAGCGCACGTGGAGCGCAGCGACACCTGCGCCGTGCCCGCGGCGGGCGTGGTGTGCGAGGCGATGGTGTGCCTGACTCTGGCCGACGCCGTCCTCGAAGCCCTGGGCGGTGACACTCTGGCCGGCCTGCGTCACGGCTTTGCGCGCTTGCGGCTGTCGGCGAGGACTTCACCGGGGCAAGTCTTTCTCATTGGGCCGATGGGTGCCGGGAAGACGACGGTGGGCGAGCGGCTCGCGCGGCTGCTTGGGCTTGGCTTTGTGGACTTGGATGCCCACGTCGAAGCACGCGCCGGGGCGAGCTTGGCCAGCCTCTTCGCCAGCGAGGGCGAGGGGCGCTTTCGTCAGCGGGAGGCCGAGGCGCTGGCCGAGCTCGGCAGTGGAGCGTCAAAAGTGGTGGCCCTTGGCGGCGGGACGCCGTGCGGGGAAGAGGCCTGGCGGCGGATGCGTCGTGCCGGCGTGGTGGTGGCGCTGGAGGCGGCCCCTGCGGAGCTCGTCCGTCGGCTTCTGGCCGCGCCGGGAGGCATCGCTTCGCGGCCGCTTTTGCACGGTGACGCGCCGGGCGCGCAGCTGGAGGCGCTGCTGGGGGAGCGCCAGCGCTGGTACGCGCGCGCCGATGCAAGCCTGCGCACCGACGGCCTTTCGCCCGACGCCGCGGCAGGCGCGGTGTGGGGACTGCTCCGAGCGCTGGAAGGGCCGCTGGTGTACCCGTGACTGTCACCGCGTGGGTCACCTCGGCGACCGGGCGTTACCCAGTCCGGGTCGGCCGGGGGCTGCTTGCCGGAGTGGGCCCGGGCCTCCGGGCTTCGGGCTTCCAGGGCCGGGTGGCGGTCGTCTCCGACGCGACGGTGCTCGAGGCCTGGGGGCCGGTGCTGCTGCTCAACCTCGAGTCGGCGGGCTATTCCCCCGCGGTGCTGAGCATTGTCCCCGGCGAGCCGAGCAAGACGGTGTCCACCGCCGAAGTCTTCTGGGGACGCCTGATCGAATCCGGCTTCGGACGCGCGGACCTCTTGGTGGCCTGTGGGGGCGGCGTGGTGGGGGACCTGGGGGGCTTTGTGGCCGCGACCTTTCACCGCGGCATGCGTCTCTTGCAGGTGCCCACCACCTTGCTGGCCCAGGTGGACGCCTCGATTGGCGGCAAGGTGGCCGTCGACCATCGCCTCGGGAAAAACCTGGTGGGCGCCTTCTACCCGCCGGAGCAGGTGGTGGCCGACGTCGAGACGCTTTCCACGCTTCCGCCGCGCGAGCGCTGGAATGGGCTGGCCGAGGTGGTGAAAATCGCCTTGGTGCGCGACGCGGACTTCGTCGCGGAGCTGGAGCAGGACTTGGAAGCGCTGGCCGAGGGGCCAGTCAGTGAAAGGCTGGAGTCGGTGGTGGCCCGCGCCGCGGCGCTCAAGGCCGACGTCGTCTCCGCTGACGAGCGTGAGGCGGGGCTGAGAATGCTGCTCAACTTTGGCCACACCCTCGGGCACGCCCTGGAGGTGGCCACCGGCTACGCTTCGCTGTCTCACGGCGAGGCAGTGGTGGCCGGCATGAAGGTGGCCGTCCGTCTGTCGCGCAGGCTCGGTCGCCTGGACGCGGCCGGCGAGACGCGGGCCTTGGCCCTCCTCGAGCGCTTTCCGCGTCCCTTGGGGCTGGTGCCCCCCGGCCGCGACGCGGTGCGCGCTGTGGCGCTTCGGGACAAGAAGGCCGTGGCCGGGACTCTCCGCTACGTGGTGCTCCCAGCCATCGGCATGGGGGATGTCGAGCCTCTGGCCGCCGAGCGCCTGGACGAGGCTGTGGAGCTCGCGCTGGAGGCGCTGTGAATGTCCTGGTACTGCACGGGCCGAACCTCAACCTCCTCGGCGAGCGGGAGCCCCACCTCTACGGGCATTCCACCCTGGCCGAATTGGATGCGCGCCTCTCGGCCCGAGGTGCCGAGCTGGGAATGGCCCTCCGCTGCTACCAGAGTAACCACGAGGGCCTCCTCATCGACTTCCTCCAGGCGGAGCGAAAATGGGCTCAGGGGCTCCTCCTCAACGCCGCCGCGCTCACCCACACCTCGTGGGCGCTCCATGACGCGGTGACGGCCGTTGGGCTGCCGTGTGTGGAAGTGCACCTCACCGACGTCAGCCGACGAGAAACCTGGCGGCAATTCAGCGTCTTCGAAGACATCCGCCGGGGCCTCTTCTCCGGGAAGGGCATCGACTCTTACCTCGAAGGCCTGGCCTTCCTCGCCTCGCTCCGCTGAGGTGGCAAAAAACCTCCCAAGGGCCCAGCCCAAGCGGACAGTCCTCACCGCGCCGAGCGGACCGCGGCCGCGAGGCTGCGGACAAGGGCAACGCCCTCGGCCCCGGACGTGTCCCCATGCAGCGCCGCGACCAGGGCGCTTCCTACCACCACTGCGTCCGCGTGCCGGGCCAGCGCTTGGGCCTGCTCCGGCGTGGAGATGCCGAAGCCCACGGCCAGCGGGGCTTTTGTGGCCGCGCGGGCTGCGGCCAGCTTCTCCGGGAGGTCCACCGGCAACTCAGCCCGGGCGCCGGTGACGCCCGTCACGCTGACGAAGTAGAGGAAGCCGCGCGTGGCCTGCCCAATGGCCCGGAGCCGTTCGGGCGGCGTGGTGGGCGCGGCCAGAAGGACGAGGGAGAGTCCTGAGGCCTCGGCCAGCCGGCCGAGAGGCCCCGACTCCTCGAGAGGCAAATCCGCGACGAGGACGCCGTCAGCACCGGCCTCGGCGGCCTCTTGGACGAAGCGCTCGAGCCCCATGCTGAGAATGGGGTTGACGTAGCCGAAGAGGACGAGCGGGACGTCGCAGCCGCGCTGGCGAAGACGTCCCACCAGCGCCAGCACTCCGGACAGCGTCGTTCCGGACTGCAAAGCCCGCTGCGAGGCGGCTTGTATGGTGGGCCCGTCGGCCAGCGGGTCAGAGAAGGGCACCCCCAGCTCGATGACGTCCGCCCCGGCTTCGGCCAGGGCAGGCACCAGGCGCTCGGTGGCGGCGAGGTCCGGGTCCCCGGCGCAGACATACACCACCAACGCCTTGCGCCCCGTCCTCCGGGACTCGGCAAAGAGGCGCTCGAGCCGGTTCACGGTGCCGCCCCGGGCCTCCGGCGCGCAATTTCCGCCAGCGCGTGCGCCAAGTCCTTGTCCCCGCGGCCTGAGAGGTTGACCAAGAGGCGCTTTCCCGGGCCCAACTCCCGAGCAATGTCGCGAGCGCGGACCAGGGCGTGCGACGTCTCCAGCGCTGGGAGAATGCCCTCGTAGGCGCACAGCTCCTCGAAGGCCTCGAGGGCCTCGTCGTCCGTTGCGGTGCGGACCTCGATGCGGCCGGTGTCGCGCAGGTAAGCCAGCTCCGGCCCGACGCCCGGGTAGTCCAACCCGGCGCTGACCGAGTGGGCCTCGGCCACCTGGCCGTCGTCCGTCTGCAGCACACTGGAAGCCGAGCCGTGCAGCACCCCGAAGCGCCCAGCGGACAGCGAGGCACCGTGCTTGCCGGTGGCGAGTCCCTCGCCTGCCGCCTCGACGGCCACCAGCCGCACCTGGGCGTCGCCCACAAAGGCGGTGAAGGCGCCGAGAGCGTTGCTTCCGCCGCCCACACAGGCCACCACCGCGTCGGGCAGAGCCCCGAAGCGCTCCAGGCACTGTGCTCGGGCCTCCTCGCCGATGACTCGCTGCAGCTCGCGGACCAGGGTGGGGTAGGGGTGGGGGCCGGCCACGCTGCCGATGACGTAGAAGGTGTCGCGAACGTGCGTCACCCAGGCCCGGATGGCCTCGTTCATCGCGTCCTTCAGCGTGCGGCTGCCGCTATCGACGGCCCTCAGGGTGGCGCCAAACAGGCGCATCCTCTGCACGTTGGGGGACTGGCGGCGTACATCCTCGGCCCCCATGAAGACTTCGCACCGCAGCCCGAAGCGCGCGCAGGTGGCCGCGGTGGCCACGCCGTGCTGGCCGGCGCCGGTCTCGGCAATAATTCGCGACTTGCCCATGCGGAGCGCGAGTCGCACTTGCCCCACGGTGTTGTTGAGCTTGTGCGCACCGGTGTGCAGTAGGTCCTCCCGCTTCAGCCACACCTCGGCGCCCCCAAACTTCAGCGTCAGGCGCCGGGCAAGGGTGAGCGGGGTGGGCCGCCCACCGAAGTCCCGGAGGTCCTCGGCGACGGCGTCGAGAAAGGCTCGGTCGACGCGGGCTTCGGCCCAGGCCCGCTCCAAGTCCTCCAGCGCCGGAATGAGTGTCTCCGGCACATAGCGGCCCCCGTACGGGCCGAAGCGGCCGTGCTGCCTCTCCGCAGCCGGCGTCAGGGCTTGGACTCCGTCGCCCGTACCGCAGCCATGAAGGCGCGCACCCGCGCCGCGTCTTTAATGCCGGGCGCAGTCTCCACGCCCGAGGCCACGTCCACGCCGTCTGGTGCCGCGCGAAGAATGGCCTCGCCGACGTTTTCCGGGGTGAGCCCACCGGCCAACCACACCGGCAGTCGCCAGGCCCGGACCCAGGGCACCAGCGCCCAGTCAAAGCGGCGGCCACCGCCGCCCTGCCCTTCGACGTGGGCGTCCAACAGCACCGCCGAGGCCGCCCGCGAGGGCATTCCCGGCAGGGACTCCGGCCCGGAAATGCGCACCACCTGCCACAGCGGGGCGCCGACGCCGACGTAGTCCTGAGGGTCCTCGTCGCCGTGCAGCTGCACTGCACCCAGGCGGGCGCGTTCGACGGCGAGCCGGACTTCGGCCGGCGGGGCGCGCACGAAGACGCCCACTTTCAACAGGTGAGCGGGCACACTGGCGGCCAAGCGCTCCGCGGCGTCGAGCGTCAGGTAGCGCTTGCTCTGAGGCCAGAAATTGAAACCGATGGCGTCCACGCCCGCGTCGACGCAGGTTTGGACGTCCTCGGCACGGGTGAGTCCGCACACTTTCACCTTCACGCGGGGCATGGTGCCTCCGAAAGAGCCCGTACCGCCGCCTCAGCGTCTTGTGCCCGCATGAGAGTTTCGCCGACGAGCGCCGCCGTCGCCCCGGCATTGGCCAGGGCGATGAGGTCCGCCGCAGTTTTTATCCCGCTCTCGGCCACCAGCGTCCGGCCCGGTGCGCGCAGCGCAGGCGCGAGCCGGGCGAAACGCGCGGCGTCGACCTCTAGAGTCTCGAGGTCGCGGGCGTTGACGCCCACCAGGGTGGCGTTCAGCGCAGCAGCCGTGTCCACCTCCTCGAAAGACACCACCTCCAACAACACATCCAGCCCGAGCGCAGCGGCGCTGGCGGCCAGCTCCGCGAGCAGCGGCCGTTCGACCGCAGCCGCTATCAGCAGCACCGCGTCGGCTCCGGCCAGCGCCGCTTCCTCCACCATGTAGGGGTCGACCACGAAGTCCTTTCGAAGCAGGGGCACTTTTACCGCGGCGCGGACCTGCGCCAAGTCCTCGAGACTACCCCCGAAGCGACGGCCTTCGGTGAGGACACTCACGCACCGGGCGCCGCCGCGGGCGTAGGCCAGGGCCAGGGCGGACGCATCCACGACGTTGGCAATGCGTCCGGCCGAAGGGGAGGAGCGCTTCACTTCGCAAATGAGCGGAAAGGTAGTGCCTCCGAGGAGCGCCTGCCGAAAACGGGGGGAATGGCGAGGGAGCTGCGCCGCCTCAGCCGGCACCCCTGGCCGGGCTCGGCGGCGCCGCTGACAGTCCTCCCGGGCGGACGTCACGAGTTCGGCCAGAACGCCCCGCGGCGGACGCCACCTCATGCGGCACCGGCCTTGGCAGAGGTGAGCGCCACCAGGCCCGCCAGTCGAGCCCGCGCCTCGCCCGAGTCGATGGACCGCGCCGCCTGCTGGACGCCCTCGGCGAGCGACTGGGCTGCGCCAGCCACCCACAGGGCCGCCCCGGCATTGAGCAGGACTGCCTCGCGCAGAGGGCCGGGCTCTCCCTCCAAAAGCCGCGCCAGCTGTCTCGCATTCTCCTGCGGCTCCCCGCCGCGCAGGGCCTCGCTGGAAATCCGCTCCAGGCCGGCTTGCTCGGGAGTGAGGGTCAGCTCCCGCACCCGTCCCCCCTCCACCCAGGCGGCGCGAGTCGGGCCGCAGGGAGACACCTCATCCAGCCCGTCCTCGCCATGCACCACCAGGGCACGTTCGGTGCCGAGGTGCGCCAGCGTCTGGGCCACCACTGGAACAAGCTGAGGCGCGTAGACGCCCAACAGCTGCCGGGGCGCCTGTGCCGGGTTGGCCAAGGGGCCAAGCAGGTTGAAGACACTTCGGATGCCGACTTCCCTGCGCACCGCCGCCACGTGCCGCATGGCTTGGTGCAACAGCGGCGCGAAGAGAAAGCCAATGTGAAGCTCCTCCAGGCAGCGTTCGACCACCGCCACCGGAGCCTCGACGTCGACGCCGGAGGCAGCCAGGACGTCAGCGCTTCCGCTGCGGGAGGAGACGCTGCGGTTGCCGTGTTTGGCCACCGTCACCCGGCCTGAGCCGGCCACCACTAGGGCGGCCGCGGTGGAGAGGTTAAAGGTGCCCGCGCCGTCCCCTCCGGTGCCACAGGTGTCGAGCACCACCCGGTTGGCGGGGACGCGGACGGGTGTCGCCCGGCGGCGCAGGACGGCCGCGGCGGCGGCAATTTCCTCTGGCGTCTCCCCCTTCATCCGGAAGGCCACCAGGAAGGCACCAAGCAGGGCTGGCGTCGCCTCACCGGCCAGGATGACTTCGAAGGTGGCCTCCACTTCGGCCGTCGAGAGGTTACGCCGCTCAACCAGCTTCTGAATGGCCTGCTTCAGCACAGCCGTCCCTCCAGAAAATTTCTCAAGAGGCGAGGGCCATCGGGGGTGAGGATGGATTCGGGGTGAAATTGCACACCCACCGTGGGGTGCTGTTTGTGCCGGAGCGCCATCATCTCGCCGTCCTCGAGGGCGAAAGCGGTGGGCTCGAGCGCGGTGGGAAGGCTGGGCGCGTCCACCACCAGCGAATGGTAGCGGCCCACCACCAGGGGGTCGGCCAGACCGTCGAAGAGGCCCACTCTGGGGTGGCGCAAGACGGACGTCTTGCCGTGCATGACGTTGCGCGCGCGCCGCACCGTCCCGCCGAAGGCGTAGGCGATGGACTGGTGGCCGAGGCACACGCCGAGGATGGGCACCGCTCCGGAGAGGCTTGCCACCAGCGCCACCGAGATTCCCGCCTCTTTCGGCGTGCATGGGCCCGGGCTAAGCACCACCGCCTCAGGGCTGCGAGCCCGGACGCCGGCGACGTCAATGGCGTCGTTGCGGTGGACCTCCACATCCGCTCCGAGCTCTGCCAGCGCCTGCACCAGGTTGAAAGTGAAGGAGTCGTAGTTGTCGATGACGAGAATCACCCCTCGCCTCCGTCGGCGGCCAGGGCGACGAGCGCCGCCCGCAGCTTGTAGGCGGTCTCCTGGTATTCCGCTGTCGGCTGGCTGTCGTAGACAATTCCTGCCCCGGCCTGGAGCCGCAGCGTCGAGCCGCTGAGGGCCACGCTGCGGATGGCGATGGCCAAATCCATGTCGCCGTCGAAGCCGACGTAACCCGCTGCCCCGGCGTAAGGGCCGCGGGAGCAGGGCTCCAGCTCGTCGACAATTTGAAGCGCTCGGACTTTCGGTGCCCCACTCACCGTCCCCGCGGGGAAGCAGGCCGCGAGCACGTCGAAGGCGTCCTGCTTCTCGAGCAGCTGCCCGGACACCTGGGAAACCAAGTGCATCACGTGGCTGT
This sequence comes from Myxococcaceae bacterium, assembly GCA_052143535.1. Lineage (GTDB taxonomy): Bacteria > Myxococcota > Myxococcia > Myxococcales > Myxococcaceae > JADGRA01. Next base: position 50,148 of record JBKQSS010000063.1, read on the forward strand.
ACCGCTCGACGACTTCCCGTTCCTCGACGCGGACGGTGCCCGTTCGACTGACGCGGCCCACGTCGTTGCGTCCGAGGTCCACCAGCATCACGTGCTCGGCGCGCTCTTTGGGGTCCGCCCGCAGCTCTGCTTCGAGCTGTGCGTCGGCTTCGGCAGTCACCCCGCGCGGCCGTGTGCCGGCAATGGGGCGCACCGTCACCGTCCGTCCCTGAAGCCGGACGAGCAGCTCTGGTGACGCTCCGGCCAGGGCGCGCTCGCCGAAGCGGAGGTAGAAAAGGTACGGCGTCGGAGAGACGGTGCGCAACGCACGGTAGAGGTGAAAGGGCGGCCCGGAGTACGAGGCGGTGAGGCGCCGCGACAGCACCACCTGCATGCAGTCGCCGGCGGCGATGTACTCCCGCGCCCGGGCCACTGACGCTTCGAAGCCGGAGCGCTCCCAACCATCCTCGAGCTTGCCCAATGGCGCGAAGGAAGCCTGCGGCGGGAGCGGGCGCTGCAGTGCCTCGGCCAGCACCTCCGTCTCCTGCACGGCGGCGCGGTAGGCGGCCTCGACACTTCCATAGGCAGGTACGCGCACAGACGCCCAGACGCGGAGACGGTGGGCGAGGTTGTCGAATACCGCCACCCGCTGGCTCAGCATCCATTCGCCATCGGGAAAGAGCGGGTCCGGGCCGTGCTGCTGGGGGACGCGGGGCTCGAACCAGCGCACTGCGCCCGAGCCAAGGTAGCCCACCAGGCCGCCGACGAAGGGAGGGGCGCCTTCTGGACGGACGAAGCGCGTCCGGCCCAGAAGCCGACGGAGCGGCTCGAGCGGGTGGCGCTCTTCGGTGCTGGTTGTCCGTCCGCCTTCTTCAACGGTGACCAGCGAGCCCGACTGGCGGACCAGTGCTACCGGGGAGTCACCGAGGAAGGAGAAGCGCCCCCAGCGCTCGCCGCCCTGCACCGACTCGAGCAGAAAGGCATGCCTCGGGTCAGGCAGCTTGAGAAAGGCGGAGACGGGGGTTTCGGTGTCTCCCGCCAAGTCGCACCACACCGGGACCAGGTCCCCTAGGGTTGCCAGTCGCTCGAAACTGGCCAGACTCATTCGGAGGTCGCCGGGCGCGGACACGGGCGACAACGTTTAACAGCCGGGCCGCGGTTTTCCGAGGGCCAGAGTCGCCGCGGTGTCCATGCTTGGACAGCGCCCCCGGGGGCAGGGACTGCTCTTCTTCAAGCCTCGCGGGCGGCTATTGGGTGTAGTTGTATTGCACTCCGCCACGGGACGCGGCGAAGCAGGTGCTGCTGCCTTCCTGGCACATCACCACGTACGTCTCGCGTTTGTTGCAGCCCTCGATGCCGATGGTGTACTCGGCCCGCGTCACACCGGACGTCGCCCAGCGACCTTCCACCGCCGGCTGGATGTAGTCTTCCGAGAGCACTGAGGCGCCTGCACCCGGGCAGTTGAGGTCGAAACGGCCACGGGCAAGGGCAGTGTCCACCGCCGTCGGCTCCTTGCTCTTGAGAAAGCTGCTTTGACTGGCGCAAGCAGCGGCTGCGAGGACACCCATCAACAGAAAACTCCGCTTTGGCTTTTGCATCGTTTGGAGCCTCCCCAGCACCAGCAGTTAGCGGATTCAGCCTCGCCGGCGCAAGCACGAGTCGAAAAGGTGGCGCTTCCGAAAGAGGCAGGACGCCAAGGCTAAAGTCCAAAGTCCAAAGTCGCACAGTGCAAAAGGCTTGACACCCCTGGGCGTGCTGTCCTCAGTGTAAGGGCGAACGCCGCGGTTTCGTCGGGCGTTCCTACTTGGGGCAGGGGCGCATGAAACGGGACACGAGGGACTCTTCCGGAGCGGTGTGTTTGCTCGCAGCAATGCTGTTGGCCGCGACGGCGACCGCCCAGCAGGTGACCGGAGTTCTGGGTTCGCCGAGTGCCACCACCACCATCGACGGCAAGCAGCTGCCGCCGCCTCCGCCGAAGTTCGGCGGCGTCATCAAGGAAAGCTACAAGGACTCCAAGCCCTGGTGGCCGCCGCGCGTTGTCCCGCCCAAGGGCGCTCCCAACGTGCTGCTCATCATGACTGACGACCAGGGCTACGGCGTCAGCGGAACGTTTGGTGGCGTCATCCCGACGCCGGCCCTGGACCGGGTCGCAAAAGCCGGGTTGCGCTACACCGAGTTTAACTCCACGGCGCTTTGCTCACCGACGCGCGCCGCGCTCATCACTGGCCGCAACCACCATTCGGTCGGCTTCGGTGTCATTACCGAGCTCTCGACGGGTTACCCAGGCTACGACTCCATCATCGGCCCGGACAACGCCACCATTGGCCGAATCCTCAGCGACAACGGCTACTCCACTTCGTGGTTCGGAAAGAATCACAACACGCCAGGCTTTCAGTACAGCGTGGCCGGCCCGTTCGAGCAATGGCCGTCGGGAATGGGGTTTCAGTACTTCTACGGCTTCATGGGTGGCGAGAGTGACCAGTGGACTCCCTACCTGTTCCGCGACCACACGCAGATTTACCCGTGGATTGGAAAGCCCGCTTACAACCTCATCACCGACATGGCGGACGAGGCCATTCGGTACATGAATGACCTCAACGCCTCTGCGCCCGACAAGCCTTTCTTCGTGTACTACGTGCCCGGCGGGAGCCACGCCCCGCACCAACCCACCAAGGAGTGGATTGAGAAATTCAAAGGCAAGTTCGACATGGGCTGGAACGCCATGCGGGACCAGATTTTTGCCAACCAGAAGCGCCTTGGCGTCATCCCTGCCAATGCGCAACTCACACCCTGGCCGGACCAGCTCGCGAAGTGGGACACCTTGTCAGCCAACGAGAAGAAGCTCTTCGCGCGCCAGGCCGAGGTGTTCGCCGCCTATACCGCCTACACCGACTACGAGATTGGTCGCGTCATCCAGGCAGTCCAGGACATGGGCAAGCTCGACAACACGCTCATCATCTACATCGTCGGTGACAACGGGACGAGTCCCGAGGGGTCGACTCTTGGCACTCCCAATGTCTTCACAGCCTACAACGGCGTCCTCGACGTGCCGGTGGAAGCGCAGCTCGAGTACTACGACAAATGGGGCTCGGCGGCGACGTACCCGCACATGGCGGTTGGTTGGGCGTGGGCTTTCGATACGCCGTTTAAGTGGACCAAGCAGGTGGCGTCGCATTTCGGCGGAACGCGCCAGGGGTTGGCCATCTCCTGGCCCGCCCGCATCAAGGACGTCGGAGGCATTCGCCGCCAGTTTCACCACATGATTGACATCGTGCCGACCATCCTCGAGGTCACCGGCATCAAAGCCCCGCAGACCGTCGACGGCATCAAACAAAAGCCTATCGAAGGCGTCAGCATGGCCTACACCTTCGACCACCCAGATGCGCCCTCGACTCACAAAGTCCAGTACTTCGAGATGGCCGCTAACCGGGGAATTTACAAAGAGGGCTGGTACGCGAACACGACGCCGCCCGTCCCGCCCTGGGAGTTGGGCAAGCCGATGGGCGACATCAACGCCTATAAGTGGGAGCTGTACAACCTGGTCGAGGACTACTCCCAGTCCAACGACCTTTCAGCGAAAATGCCGGAAAAGCTCAAGGAGATGCAGGCGCTCTTCCTGACGGAAGCCACCAAGTACAACGTCTTGCCGCTGGACAACGAGCAGTTCGCGCGGGCCATCGCACCTCGGCCGAGCGCAACCGCTGGCAAAACAGAGTTCACCTACATCGGCGAGAACGTGGGCATCCCAGATGGCAACTCGCCCAACATCCTCAACAAGTCATTCAAGATTACGGCCGAGGTCGACGTCCCCGAGGGCGGCGGCGACGGGATGATTGTCACCGAGGGCGGCCGCTTCGGCGGCTACGGGCTGTACTTGCTCAAAGGGCAACCCGTGTTCACCTA